>NZ_JBJQKD010000001.1:0-977106 GCF_046487065.1 Escherichia sp. WS2035 | reverse complement strand
CAGCTGTCGATACATCACTATCAGTAATGGCTGCCTGCTTAATATTCAGAGTAAAGGTTTTTCCCTGAACTTTTGCAGTTACACGTACCGTACCAGCCTGCGAACCAGCAGTCAGAACAGAGCGATATACCCCAGCAGAGATTTCCTCTACCGCGCCTAATGACGGAGCAGTTACCGTTTCACGCTGTCGAGCACTATTGCTATCTGCTGTAAATTCCACTGACATTTCAATGTCATCAGCCAGTCCGGTTAATGCCTTACCGTTACTATCTTTCAGGCTTAATACTATCGGATAAGTGGATTGGCTATCAGCAGAGATTGTCGGCGACGAATCTCCATCCAGTGTAAAAGACGAATCAGCCGTCGAGACACCACTATCAGTAACGCTAATATTCATCACGGCATAGTTGGAAACGTTGCCTCTGTTATCCTGTACTGTGGCTCCAACATTCCACGAATTTACACCTTCGCTTTTATAAGCCGGTAAAGTGATCTGCCATGATGTGCCATTTCCACTGATCTTGCCGCCAGCCGCAGTGAATGCACTATCATTCCACTGTACAGACTTGATACCACCACTAGCATTGTTGATTGTCAGTGTTACAGGGATGATTGATTCCCCCTCCCCCTGAACAGACTCTGGCAAACTGATTTTCAGTGCATGCTTCTTCTTGTACTCCAGAACAATGTTGTTATTTCGTTCAACAAAATCATAACGCCGGTTCTGGACTTCTCGCATAACTGCAACATTATCGCTGCTAAGCTGTTCAGCCAAGGAAACGCCCGGGCGATAATTAAACTCAACACCAAAGGTTGTATCGTGAGTGTTGCTCTGTCCTTGCTTATGCTGTGCAGAAAACTTAATCAGAGGAACTGGTGTATAAGAAATTCCCCCAGTAACTGCGTAAGGGTTTTCCTGCAGGTTATCGCTTCCAAATAACCCGACATTTTTACCATAATATTTTTCAAACTGAATAGATGCCCCTAATTGCGGATAAGCAGGTAGCCATCCTTCAGCAGAAAAATCCCAGCCATTTGCAGGTCTTTCCAGATAATCATCAATATCACGACTGTTCTTCCAGTCAGATAGACCAAAATAGGTATTTACACCAAGCCTGAAATAATCCCTCCAGTACTCAACCCCAAAACCTGCACGAGAGTGACTACGACTTAAATCGTAATCATAGAAAACATTCGCACCCAACATTGCGTTATCAGGAGTGAAATGACGAATCCCCAAACCAATATTGGTCTGATTTCGGTCATCAGTACGATGTAGTGATGTCTGACTGAATAACACATAATCCTGAGTATCCAGCCATGGATATAAAAAGTCGAATGATGAATCCTTCAAGGAAAAAGAATCATCGACATTAAGCTTGATGCGCGCATTGCCATATTGTTGCAACCAGTCGACGACCTCTTTTGTCGCCTGAGTTGATAAAGTATTTACAGCAAAACTACTTGCATTATTATTCGCCAGGCTCTGACCTGCACTTGCTGCAAATGAGGCCACTTTATTTGCATGCTCATCGCTGGCATAAATTTGCGTAACATCTTTATTACCAGATGATGCAAAACTGTTTGCTGGGATCAAAGAAAGAGAAACTGGAGATAATATCTGGGTAACAATTACCGACCATGTAATCGCGCCAGATGCAGTTTTTTTTAACTTTTTATTCACAGTGGTCATAGTTCAATCAACGTTATGAATATAATGAAAAAAATAACTGGTATGACAAGAGGCGCGAAATATACAGCTCGTTACAAAAAAATCAACTCAAAAATAAAATAAAATCTCTGCATAAACTTTATGGCTAAATGATTTCACAACAATGGAAGAAAAATTTTGTTGCTCACGCAATCAATCATTTCGGGCGTTACAACTAGTCCTAGATTATATTCGCTAGGTATACTTTATTTTTAAGCTAATACTTTAGCTCTATTTCATCGCTCCTTTCAGCCCGAACTTAGCTTTGATTTCTGCGATCTTCGCCAGAGCCTGTGCACGATTTAGAGGCCTACCGCCCATGACAGGAAGTTGTTTTACTGGTTCAGGTATAGCCTCACCACGGTTAATTCGCGCGGTCATACAGGCCAGTTCATCGGCAGCCTTGCGCCGTAATTCCGCGTCAGTCAACGCATTGGCCCGCATGTTCTGATACAGGTTGGTAACCAGCCAGTAGTGCGCGTTTGATTTCCACGGATAAGACTCTGCATCCGGATACAGACCACGCTTCCGGCAATACTCGTAAACCATATCAACCAGCTCGCTGACGTTTGGCAGCCCGGCGGTAACGGATGCTTCTTCCCGGCACCATGCAACAAACTGCCCGGGTGATGGCAGAAATGGTCTATTCTGCCGACGGGCAACACGCATTCCGTCGCTCACCTGCTCCATCGTGGTGATCCCGTTTTCCCGGAAAGCCAGAACCCACTGGCGGCGGATTTCGTTCAGTTCGTTCTGGTCACGATTAGCCAGGCTCGCCGGGAAAGTTGCCAGTAACTGGCTGAATACACCGTTGATTATCTGCGCTACCTGCTGTACCTGCGGCTTTTCGTCGTACTGTTCCGGCATGTTGTTGGCGATCCGACGCATCTGCTCACGGTCAAAGTTAATCATCTGTGCGGCGATGTTTTTCATAGATCCACCCCGTAAATCCAGTCTGTGTTTGTCAGGTCGAGTTTTGGTTTGCTAGCTGTCACGCCTGCCTGTTGCTTGTTACGGTTGATTTCGAGTTGGGTCCACTTGTCGCGGAGTTTGGCCGGACTTAGCACGTTACCGGACCAGAAGTTGTCCTGGCATGCCCAGCGGAACAGCACGCACATGTCGCGGTGGTTACGTCCGTCACGTTCACGCATCAGGCGGATATCGTTAGCCCACCCTGCAAAATTCGGTTTTCTGGCTGATGGCGCGATGGTCTTCACCATGTCAAACATCCACTCTGCGGCGGTCAGGTCTTCTGCTGTCCCCCACTTGCTGCCGCTCTGAATTGCAGCATCCGGTTTCACCACAGGAAGATCGTTTTCTGGTTGGTCAGAGGATTCGCCAGAATTCTCGGACGAAAAAGGTTTTATATTGTCTTTTGTTAGTTTGTCTTTTGTGTTTACCTGATTCGGGTAAACGCCTTTACCTGATTTGGGTAAACTTTTTTTACCTGATTCAGGTAAATTTACCTCTTTCAGGTAAACTTTATTTTTCTTACCTGATTCGGGTAATGTTGACCATTCACTGACCACATTATTAATGCCGGTATTCCGCCCGCTCTGAATAAAAATCCCACGCTTTACCAGAACACTTTTTGCAGCAGAACACTTGTGCGGCAATATCCCGGTTAATTCGGAAAGTTGCTCGTTGCTAACCCAATCCAGTTTTTTATTAAAGCCATATGTTTTGCGCATGACAGCCAGAAAGACCAGAAGCTGGTGCTGTGTTAATCCGGCCAGCATCACAGCTTCCAGCAACTCATTTGCAATGCGCGTATAACCATCATCGAGATCTGCCACGCGCGGCTCCTTTTGTGCCGCATCCGGCACTGGAAAATTGAATATCTCAGCAGTGTTTGCCATAATTCCTCCCGCAATGAGTGTGTTACGATTTGCACCTGAAAGTCGGTTCTGTTCCAGCAGACCGGCTTTCGCCATTTCTGAACCTGTCATATCGCCCCCAGCATGGTAGTAACCATCGCCATCAATGGACCAGCCAGATCTGGGTCCACACGAAACATCGACACAATACCTTCACTAATTTCCTTCAGTTTCTGGTGGCGTGGTGCGTTGAGAATGACAGCCTGTTTTGCCTCACTGAGTTCCTTTTCCATTTCAGCCAACCTAGCCATGAAGCTATCCTGCTCAACCAGGTAACCGCGATATTCCAGCGGTAGTACCGCCAGAATTGCCGGGGTCAGTTCACGCACGTTATTTCGGTATTTTTCAGAATCGAATTTGTTATCGAGGAAGCGGAACAGCTTCTGGCGTGCACGGCTGACATCATCAGGGAAATCGATGGTGCCGCCGCCCTGCTCCAGATACTCATTCACAATGAGTGTGGCAACGACATCCTGATTATCTACAGCCGACCAGGCGCGGACGGCATCACGGATTTTTTCGTGGCCTGGCACCTGTTTTGTTTGAGAACGATTTATCACCGCAGTCGGGCTAAATCCGCTAGTCTGTTGGTATGTAAGTGGTTGCATAATTGACTCCTTTAGTTTGAATTGACTGTTAAGTTGATTGCTTATTGTTAAAGAGCGTGAAATGGAAATTTAAGCTGCGTTCTTTTCGGTGTGTGGAAACAACTTCGGAAGATCCGGGCGAATCTGGTATGCCTTCACTACTCCACCAGTAGCCGTAACAATGCTGCCGACATGTTCAGGGGATACCTTTGCTTTGTTGTGAAGCCACTTATAGACGGCCTGCTGTGAAACTTCGCAAGCAGCGCCCAGTTTCTTTTGTGAACCAACGATATTGATCGCTGTTTTGATAGCTGGGTTCATAACAACCTCCGTGGTTAATTTGAATCAAGATTAAAACTATGGTTGTTTTTAGTCAACAACCATTTTCGTTTGATGGAATAAAACCTTGGTTGTACATTTGGACTATGAAAACAACACTCTCAGAAAGACTTAAAGAAGCCAGATTAGCGCGAGGCCTTACACAAAAGGCGCTTGGGGATTTGGTCGGGGTTAGCCAGGCTGCTATTCAGAAAATCGAAACAGGGAAAGCTAATCAAACAACTAAAATCGTGGAGATCGCGAACGCTTTGGGTGTGCGCGCAGAATGGTTATCTTCTGGCGTTGGAAATATGTCAGACAGTACAGTGCAACCAATACAATCAACTGTCAGCCATTCCAAATACTTCAAGATTGACGTTCTTGATATAGAAGTCAGTGCTGGGCCGGGAGTCATCAACCGTGAGTTTGTAGAAGTTCTACGCTCGGTTGAGTACTCGTTTGACGATGCTCGTCACATGTTCGATGGTAGGAAGGCGGAAAATATCCGCATCATTAACGTGCGTGGTGACAGCATGTCAGGAACGATCGAACCAGGTGATCTGCTGTTCGTTGATATCACAGTTAAATCTTTCGACGGTGATGGTATCTATGCGTTTCTGTACGACGACACAGCCCATGTAAAGCGCCTGCAAATGATGAAGGATAAGCTGCTGGTCATCTCTGATAACAAAAGCTACTCACCGTGGGACCCGATCGAGAAAGACGAGATGAACCGGGTGTTCATCTTCGGTAAGGTTATTGGGAGCATGCCGCAGACATATAGGAAGCATGGGTAGTACCAATTAAAAATTATCAACTGGGCATTGTGCTCATTCAGTAAAGAACTAATTCCTATCTTTGCTCTAGGTAGTAATATTAAGCCACCGCAATAATATCTTTACCTAACGGCGTAAGAATCCCGGTCACCGTGCCGGGTTTTCTTTTGCCCTCCCCTCATCACACACACCGTTAAAAAAACCACCATAACCTCGCTTCAGTTATCGCTATGCGATTCAAGTCACAAAATAAATCCATCCTAAATACAACCAGTTATATCTAAAACAACCAATAAAACAACTTTTGTTGTTGACGATAAAACAACTATAGTTTTAAATAAGTTCATCGCAACAACACAACGATACGGCAACTACCTGATTCACCGTTGCGATGACCGCTTAGATCCGCAGTTTGAATTTCAGCAGGCTTCGGGGAGTGCGAGGGGTGAAACGGACGCGTGAACGTCGGTGTGACCAGCTGAAATTAACTCAACATTTCATACCTTAGTCGCTTCAACGAGGCGGCTTAGTTATGACAACCGGCGGCCATCCACCGCCTGAATACGCGCAGAAGTCTCTATATGTTCAGCAGCCCAGCTTACGGGCAGGAGTTTTTATGGTTCATCAACATTACGGAACGCAGACCGTTAATCGCGGTGCGGTCATGCCAGGAATGCTGGTCAAACACAAAGATGGTACCTGGACTGCATCAGCTAATTTACGCGGACGGCTTTATCTGCATCGCGGCATCGAGCGCACTTATACCCGTGATTTGCTCGTGGAAGTTTTTCTCGACGGACGCGGCAACGGCCTGAATCACTAATCCCCTTTCCTGTTTACCTAATCAGCCCGGCATTTCGCAGGCGATATTTTCACAGCCATTTTCAGGAGTTCAGCCATGAACGCTTATTACATTCAGGATCGTCTTGAGGCTCAAAGCTGGGCGCGTCACTACCAGCAGATCGCCCGTGAAGAGAAAGAGGCAGAACTGGCAGACGACATGGAAAAAGGTCTTCCACAGCACCTGTTTGAATCACTCTGCATCGATCATTTGCAACGCTGCGGGGCCAGCAAAAAAGCCATTACCCGTGCGTTTGATGACGATGTTGAGTTTCAGGAGCGCATGGCAGAACACATCCGGTACATGGTTGAAACCATTGCTCACCACCATGTTGATATTGATTCAGAGGTATAAAACGGATGAGTACAGCACTCGCAACGCTGGCTGGGAAGCTGGCTGAACGTGTCGGCATGGATTCTGTCGACCCACAGGAACTGATCACCACTCTTCGTCAGACGGCATTTAAAGGTGATGCCAGCGATGCGCAGTTCATCGCATTGCTGATCGTCGCCAACCAGTACGGCCTTAATCCGTGGACGAAAGAAATTTACGCCTTCCCTGATAAGCAGAACGGCATCGTTCCGGTGGTGGGCGTTGATGGCTGGTCCCGCATCATCAATGAAAACCAGCAGTTTGATGGCATGGACTTTGAGCAGGACAATGAATCATGTACGTGCCGGATTTACCGCAAAGACCGCAATCATCCGATCTGCGTTACCGAATGGATGGATGAATGCCGCCGCGAACCATTCAAAACTCGCGAAGGCAGAGAAATCACGGGGCCGTGGCAGTCGCATCCCAAACGGATGTTACGGCATAAAGCCATGATTCAGTGTGCCCGTCTGGCCTTCGGATTTGCTGGTATCTATGACAAGGATGAAGCCGAGCGCATTGTCGAAAATACTGCATACACTGCGGAACGTCAGCCGGAACGCGACATCACTCCGGTTAACGATGAAACCATGCAGGAGATTAACACTCTGCTGATTGCCCTGGACAAAACATGGGATGACGACTTATTGCCGCTCTGTTCCCAGATATTTCGCCGCGACATTCGCGCATCGTCAGAACTGACACAGGCCGAAGCAGTGAAAGCTCTTGGATTCCTGAAACAGAAAGCCACTGAGCAGAAGGTGGCAGCATGACACCGGACATTATCCTGCAGCGTACCGGGATCGACGTGAGAGCTGTCGAACAGGGGGATGATGCATGGCACAAATTACGGCTCGGCGTCATCACCGCTTCAGAAGTTCACAACGTGATAGCAAAGCCCCGCTCAGGAAAGAAGTGGCCTGACATGAAAATGTCCTACTTCCACACCCTGCTGGCTGAGGTTTGCACCGGTGTGGCTCCGGAAGTTAATGCTAAGGCGCTGGCGTGGGGAAAACAGTACGAGAACGACGCCAGAACCCTGTTTGAATTCACTTCCGGCGTGAATGTTACTGAATCCCCGATCATCTATCGCGACGAAAGTATGCGCACCGCCTGCTCTCCCGATGGTTTATGCAGTGACGGCAATGGCCTTGAGCTGAAATGCCCGTTTACCTCCCGGGATTTCATGAAGTTCCGGCTCGGTGGTTTCGAGGCCATAAAGTCGGCTTACATGGCCCAGGTGCAGTACAGCATGTGGGTGACACGAAAAGATGCCTGGTACTTTGCCAACTATGACCCACGAATGAAGCGTGAAGGCCTGCATTATGTCGTGGTTGAGCGGGATGAAAAGTACATGGCGAGTTTTGACGAGATGGTGCCGGAGTTCATCGAAAAAATGGACGAAGCACTGGCTGAAATTGGTTTTGTATTTGGAGAGCAATGGCGATGACCCATCCTCACGATAATATCCGGGTAGGCGCGATCACTTTCGTCTACTCCGTTACAAAGCGAGGCTGGGTATTTCACGGTCTTTCTGTTATCCGAAATCCGCTGAAAGCCCAGCGGCTGGCTGAGGAGATAAATAATAAACGGGGGGCGGTATGCACAAAGCATCTCCTGTTGAGTTAAGAACGAGTATTGATTTGGCACATAGCCTTGCTCAAATTGGAGTCAGGTTTGTGCCAATACCAGCAGAAACAGACGAAGAATTTCATACGTTAGCCACATCCCTTTCACAAAAGCTGGAAATGATGGTGGCGAAAGCAGAAGCAGATGAGAGAGACCAGGTATGACAACCACTGAATGCATTTTTCTGGCAGCGGGCTTCATATTCTGTGTGCTTATGCTTGCCGACATGGGGCTTGTTCAGTGACACCTCAGCAAGAAAACGCCCTTCGCAGCATTGCCCGTCAGGCTAATTCTGAAATCAAAAAAGTCAGACAGCAGTTTCCGGATAAAAACGTCAATGACATTTGCCGTAGCGTACTGAAGAAGCACCGCGAAACGGTAACGCTGAAGGGATTCACACCGACTCATTTAAGCCTGGCAATCGGCATGTTAAACGGCGTCTTTAAGGAACGATGAACATGAAAAGCAAAATTATCAGGGAGCTACAGGCTCCTTTTTTATTGTTCGCATTCACCCTCAAGCGTATTAACCAACAGTTCAGGGATTAATGAAAGATGGCAGACATCATTGATTCAGCATCAGAAATAGAAGAATTACAGCGCAACACAGCAATAAAAATGCGCCGCCTGAACTACCTGGCTGTATCTGCCACTCATTGTTGTGAGTGTGGCGATCCGATAGATGAACGAAGACGCCTGGCCGTTCAGGGTTGTCGGACTTGCGCCAGTTGCCAGCAAGATCTGGAGCTTATCCGCAAACAAAGGGGGATTAAGTGATGGCTAACCTGCAACTTGCTGTTAAAAGTGAATACTTCGATGCCATGATTCGCGGAGAGAAAACGGAAGAGTATCGCTTGTGTAATGACTACTGGAATAAGCGAATTATGTTCCGGGAATATGACCGCCTGATTATCACAAAGGGATATCCGAAGCGCGACGATTCCAGTCGCAGAATTGATGTTCCGTATGACGGATATGAAGTGAAGACAATCACACATCCGCACTTTGGCGATAAACCGGTAAAGGTGTTCGCTATAAAGGTGAATATCAGCACTGAATATCAATCCGCACAACACAAGGTCAAGAATGTTCAGAGTGATTGACCCTAACACCTGGTACGTCGACCACCACGGCACTCCCTGCAAAATCCTGCGTTCTACCCACAACAAAGTTCACTACATCCGAAAAGGCAGAACATGTATCGCCAGCATGTTCCGCTTTAATCATGACTTTGAACCTGTGAATAAAGCTGATGCAGATCGGATAGCAGAAGAGATCGAAACGGCAGAACACATTAAGAAGTTACGTGACATGCGCAGGAAATAGAAAAATTGATAAATTCAATACTGCATTTCTCAGCATTAAATTTATCTCTATGACCAGTCAAGAGATGTACCTGCCATGAGCTTAATATCATGTCAGATATATCGGTCACAAACTCCCTCAGCAGCTAAGAGGAGGACAAATGTCTCGACTAATCACTTTACAGGACTGGGCTAAAGAAGAATTTGGGGACTTAGCACCAAGTGAGCGAGTTCTGAAAAAATACGCGCAAGGGAAAATGATGGCCCCACCCGCTATAAAAGTTGGTCGCTACTGGATGATTGACCGAAATTCCCGTTTTGTAGGAACGCTTGCAGAACCGCAACTCCCAATAAACGCAAACCCAAAACTCCAAAGGATAATCGCTGATGGCTGCTAGACCCCGATCTCACAAAATCTCTATACCCAATTTATATTGCAAATTAGATAAGCGAACCGGAAAGGTATATTGGCAATACAAACATCCACTATCCGGTCGTTTTCATAGCTTAGGAACTGATGAGAATGAAGCAAAACAAGTTGCTACTGAAGCAAATACCATTATTGCTGAACAACGTACCAGACAAATATTAAGCGTCAATGAGCGTCTGGAAAGAATGAAAGGCAGGCGCTCAGACATTACGGTGACAGAATGGCTTGATAAATATATTTCTATCCAAGAGGACAGGCTGCAACATAATGAACTAAGACCCAACTCCTATCGGCAAAAAGGCAAACCCATTCGTCTTTTCCGTGAGCATTGTGGAATGCAACACCTCAAGGATATTACCGCACTTGATATTGCCGAAATAATTGATGCTGTAAAGGCTGAAGGTCATAACAGGATGGCGCAAGTCGTGAGAATGGTGTTGATCGACGTCTTCAAAGAAGCACAACACGCAGGACATGTTCCGCCAGGATTTAACCCAGCGCAGGCAACAAAACAACCGCGAAATCGAGTAAACCGCCAAAGATTGTCACTGCCCGAATGGCAGGCAATATTTGACAGCGTAAGCAGACGGCAGCCCTATTTAAAATGCGGCATGCTACTTGCTCTTGTTACTGGACAACGTTTAGGCGATATCTGCAATTTGAAATTCTCTGATATATGGGACGACATGTTGCACATTACTCAGGAAAAAACCGGTTCAAAACTTGCTATTCCGCTTAACCTGAAATGCGATGCTCTGAATATTACCCTTCGTGAAGTTATATCTCAGTGCAGGGATGCTGTTGTTAGTAAATATCTGGTCCATTACCGTCACACTACCTCTCAAGCAAACAGAGGAGACCAGGTTTCTGCAAATACTCTGACAACGGCTTTTAAAAAGGCCCGGGAAAAATGTGGCATAAAATGGGAGCAAGGAACTGCGCCCACATTTCATGAGCAGCGATCTCTGTCAGAACGGTTATATCGGGAACAGGGTCTGGATACGCAAAAGTTGTTAGGCCATAAATCCAGAAAAATGACCGACCGATACAATGATGATCGTGGTAAAGACTGGATTATCGTAGATATCAAAACAGCATAGAAAATAGCCAGTTTTGGGGAAGGGTTTTGGGGAAAGTTTTGGGGAAGATTTTACATCATCATAAAACAACGGGCGTGTTATACGCCCGTTTCAATATTTAACACATGTAGTGATTACATATTCTTGATGATCGCGTCACCAAACTCTGAACATTTCAGCAGTTTAGCGCCTTCCATCAGACGTTCGAAGTCATAGGTTACGGTCTTGGCATTGATTGCGCCTTCCATACCTTTAACAATCAGGTCAGCCGCTTCAGTCCAACCCATATGGCGCAGCATCATCTCAGCGGAGAGAATAATAGAGCCTGGGTTTACTTTGTCCTGTCCGGCATATTTCGGCGCAGTACCGTGGGTGGCTTCAAACAGGGCGCATTCGTCACCGATGTTTGCGCCAGGGGCGATACCGATACCACCAACCTGCGCTGCCAGGGCGTCAGAAATGTAGTCACCGTTCAGGTTCATACAGGCGATAACATCATATTCAGCCGGACGCAGCAGGATCTGTTGCAGGAATGCATCAGCAATCACGTCTTTAATGACGATCTCTTTGCCGGTATTCGGGTTTTTAACTTTCAGCCACGGGCCGCCGTCGATCAGTTCACCGCCAAATTCTTCACGCGCCAGTTGGTAGCCCCAGTCTTTAAACGCGCCTTCGGTGAACTTCATGATGTTGCCTTTGTGCACCAGGGTCACAGAGTCACGATCGTTAGCAATTGCGTATTCGATCGCTGCACGAACCAGACGTTTGGTGCCTTCTTCCGAACACGGCTTAATACCGATACCGCAATGTTCCGGGAAGCGAATTTTCTTCACGCCCATCTCTTCACGCAGGAATTTAATCACTTTCTCAGCGTCGGCAGAGTCTGCTTTCCATTCGATACCCGCATAAATGTCTTCCGAGTTTTCACGGAAGATAACCATATCGGTCAGTTCAGGGTGTTTAACCGGGCTTGGAGTGCCCTGATAGTAACGTACCGGACGCAGGCAGATGTAGAGATCCAGTTCCTGGCGCAGGGCAACGTTCAGAGAGCGAATACCGCCACCAACCGGAGTGGTCAGCGGGCCTTTAATGGCAACGCGATATTCACGAATCAGATCAAGGGTTTCAGCAGGCAACCAGACGTCCTGACCATAAACCTGTGTGGATTTTTCACCGGTGTAAATTTCCATCCAGGAGATTTTACGCTCGCCTTTATAGGCTTTCTCGACTGCAGCGTCGACCACTTTCAGCATGGCTGGGGTTACATCTACACCGATTCCATCACCTTCAATGTAAGGGATAATCGGATTTTCAGGAACGTTGAGTTTGCCGTTTTGCAGGGTGATCTTCTTGCCTTGTGCCGGAACAACTACTTTACTTTCCATTCACCTCTCCTTCGAGCGCTACTGGTTTGCTCGTCTGCCACCACGTTGCATATGCGTTTGCGTCCTGCGATACGGATGCTTTAGAGCAATTTTTTGTTAATGATTTGTAATTAGCTTGTCAATACTACCCTATTGTTTGCCGTCATGAAAGATGCGCGTTATTAGGCTATAATGCGGCAATTCATAATCTCTGAAAATACCATGCAAAAAACTTCTTTTAGAAATCACCAGGTTAAGCGATTCAGCTCGCAACGTTCTACCAGGCGTAAACCTGACAACCAGCCCACGCGTGTGATCCTGTTCAATAAACCCTACGATGTTCTTCCGCAGTTCACCGATGAAGCCGGACGCAAAACATTAAAAGAATTCATCCCGGTTCAGGGGGTGTATGCGGCAGGTCGTCTCGACCGCGACAGCGAAGGGTTACTGGTGCTGACCAATAACGGCGCGTTGCAGGCGCGTTTAACCCAGCCGGGTAAACGCACCGGAAAAATCTATTATGTGCAGGTGGAAGGTATTCCCACACAAGACGCACTTGAAGCCTTGCGCAATGGCGTAACCTTAAATGATGGCCCTACCCTGCCCGCAGGCGCGGAGCTGGTTGAAGAACCCGCGTGGTTATGGCCGCGGAATCCACCAATTCGTGAGCGCAAAAGTATTCCCACCAGCTGGCTGAAGATCACCTTATATGAAGGACGTAATCGCCAGGTGCGCCGCATGACCGCCCATGTTGGTTTCCCCACGCTGCGACTGATTCGCTATGCGATGGGGGATTACTCTTTGGATAATCTTGCCAATGGCGAATGGCGAGACGCGACAGATTAAGGATGCAAAATGTTTAAACCGCACGTTACCGTTGCTTGCGTGGTGCACGCAGAAGGCAAATTTTTAGTCGTTGAAGAGACGATTAATGGTAAAGCGTTATGGAACCAACCTGCCGGGCACCTGGAAGCCGATGAAACCTTAGTGGAAGCCGCCGCCCGTGAGCTGTGGGAAGAAACCGGCATTAGCGCGCAGCCGCAACACTTTATTCGTATGCATCAGTGGATTGCGCCCGATAAAACGCCGTTTTTGCGTTTCCTCTTTGCCATTGAGCTTGAGCAAATATGCCCGACGCAGCCTCATGACAGCGATATCGACTGCTGCCGTTGGGTCAGCGCCGAAGAAATTTTACAGGCGTCAAATCTTCGTTCGCCGCTGGTGGCGGAAAGTATTCGTTGTTATCAAAGCGGGCAACGCTATCCGCTGGAGATGATTGGCGATTTTAACTGGCCTTTTACAAAGGGTGTCATCTAAAAGGCTGCGTGATAGAATACGCCGCCTTGAAGTTCAATGTCGTGAGTGATCCAATGTCTGAAACCGCAAAAAAAGTAATCGTCGGCATGTCCGGCGGTGTCGATTCCTCCGTTTCTGCCTGGCTGTTACAACAACAGGGATATCAGGTCGAAGGCCTGTTTATGAAGAACTGGGAAGAAGACGACGGTGAGGAATATTGCACAGCGGCAGCGGATCTGGCTGATGCCCAGGCTGTCTGCGACAAGCTCGGCATTGAACTGCACACCGTTAACTTTGCTGCCGAGTACTGGGACAACGTCTTCGAACTGTTCCTTGCCGAATATAAAGCCGGTCGCACGCCGAATCCGGATATTCTGTGCAACAAAGAGATCAAATTTAAAGCTTTCCTCGAATTTGCCGCCGAAGATTTAGGTGCCGATTATATCGCTACCGGTCATTACGTACGTCGGGCAGATGTCGATGGCAAGAGCCGCCTGCTGCGTGGTCTGGACAGCAATAAAGACCAGAGCTACTTCCTTTATACGCTCAGCCATGAGCAGATTGCGCAAAGCCTGTTCCCGGTCGGCGAACTGGAAAAACCGCAGGTGCGTAAGATTGCTGAAGATCTTGGTCTGGTCACCGCGAAGAAAAAAGACTCTACCGGCATTTGCTTCATTGGCGAACGTAAATTCCGCGAGTTCCTGGGCCGTTATCTCCCGGCGCAACCGGGCAAAATCATTACCGTCGATGGCGATGAAATTGGTGAGCACCAGGGGCTGATGTATCACACCCTCGGTCAGCGTAAAGGTCTGGGTATCGGTGGCACCAAAGACGGCACCGAAGAACCGTGGTATGTGGTCGATAAAGACGTCGAAAACAACATTCTGAT
Organism: Escherichia sp. WS2035; assembly: GCF_046487065.1. Classification (NCBI taxonomy): domain Bacteria; kingdom Pseudomonadati; phylum Pseudomonadota; class Gammaproteobacteria; order Enterobacterales; family Enterobacteriaceae; genus Escherichia; species Escherichia sp. WS2035. The sequence continues at coordinate 962,634 of NZ_JBJQKD010000001.1, read as the reverse complement.
TGTTGCGCAAGGCCATGAACACCCGCGTCTGATGTCTGTCGGTCTGATTGCCCAGCAGCTGCACTGGGTCGATCGCGAACCGTTCACCGGTACTATGCGTTGCACAGTAAAAACCCGCTATCGCCAGACCGACATCCCGTGCACCGTCAAGGCGCTGGACGATGATCGCATTGAAGTGATTTTCGATGAGCCGGTTGCCGCCGTGACGCCGGGCCAGTCTGCCGTTTTCTATAACGGTGAAGTGTGCCTCGGTGGCGGTATTATTGAGCAGCGTCTGCCGCTGCCGGTCTGATTATTATCTTTACTTAAAACAAGGAAGCAGTGAACGTGGCAAAGAATTACTATGACATCACCCTCGCCCTGGCCGGTATTTGTCAGTCGGCACGCCTGGTGCAACAACTCGCTCACCAGGGGCATTGTGATGGCGATGCGCTACACGTCTCACTCAACAGTATTATCGATATGAACCCCAGCTCAACGCTGGCGGTTTTTGGCGGCAGCGAAGCCAACCTGCGCGTCGGGCTGGAAACCTTGCTCGGCGTACTCAATGCCAGCAGTCGCCAAGGCTTAAACGCCGAATTAACCCGCTACACACTCAGTCTGATGGTGCTTGAGCGCAAACTCTCCTCAGCGAAAGGTGCGCTCGACACTCTGGGCAACCGGATCAACGGCCTGCAACGCCAGCTCGAACACTTCGATTTACAGTCCGAAACGCTGATGAGCGCGATGGCTGCCATCTATGTTGATGTTATCAGCCCGCTTGGCCCGCGCATTCAGGTCACGGGTTCCCCTGCTGTACTGCAAAGCCCACAGGTGCAGGCGAAAGTTCGCGCAACCCTGCTGGCAGGCATTCGCGCCGCCGTGCTCTGGCACCAGGTCGGCGGCGGTCGTCTGCAACTGATGTTTTCTCGTAATCGCCTGACCACTCAGGCAAAACAAATTCTTGCTCATTTAACCCCGGAGTTGTGATCTATGGAATTATCCTCACTGACCGCCGTTTCCCCTGTCGATGGACGCTACGGCGATAAAGTCAGCGCGCTGCGCGGGATTTTCAGCGAATACGGTTTGCTGAAATTCCGTGTACAAGTTGAAGTACGTTGGCTGCAAAAACTGGCCGCGCACGCAGCGATCAAGGAAGTTCCTGCTTTTGCTGCCGACGCAATCGGTTACCTTGATGCAATTGTCGCCAGTTTCAGCGAAGAAGATGCAGCACGCATCAAAACCATCGAGCGTACCACTAACCACGACGTTAAAGCGGTTGAGTATTTCCTGAAAGAAAAAGTGGCGGATATCCCGGAACTGCACGCGGTTTCTGAATTCATCCATTTTGCCTGTACTTCGGAAGATATCAATAACCTCTCCCACGCATTAATGCTGAAAACCGCGCGTGATGAAGTGATCCTGCCGTACTGGCGTCAACTGATTGATGGCATTAAAGATCTCGCCGTTCAGTATCGCGATATCCCGCTGCTGTCCCGTACCCACGGTCAGCCAGCCACGCCGTCAACCATTGGTAAAGAGATGGCTAACGTCGCCTACCGTATGGAGCGCCAGTACCGCCAGCTTAACCAGGTGGAGATCCTCGGCAAAATCAACGGCGCTGTCGGTAACTACAACGCCCACATCGCCGCTTACCCGGAAGTTGACTGGCATCAGTTCAGCGAAGAGTTCGTCACCTCGCTGGGTATTCAGTGGAACCCGTACACCACCCAGATCGAACCGCACGACTACATTGCCGAACTGTTTGATTGCGTTGCGCGCTTCAACACCATTCTGATCGACTTTGACCGTGACGTCTGGGGTTATATCGCCCTTAACCACTTCAAACAGAAAACCATTGCTGGTGAGATTGGTTCTTCCACCATGCCGCATAAAGTTAACCCGATCGACTTCGAAAACTCCGAAGGGAACCTGGGCCTTTCCAACGCGGTATTGCAGCACCTGGCAAGCAAACTGCCAGTTTCCCGCTGGCAGCGTGACCTGACCGACTCCACCGTGCTGCGTAACCTCGGCGTGGGTATCGGTTATGCGCTGATTGCGTATCAATCCACCCTGAAAGGCGTGAGCAAACTGGAAGTGAACCATGACCATCTGCTGGAGGAGCTGGATCACAACTGGGAAGTGCTGGCTGAGCCAATCCAGACAGTTATGCGTCGCTATGGCATCGAAAAACCGTACGAGAAGCTGAAAGAGCTGACTCGCGGTAAGCGCGTTGACGCCGAAGGCATGAAGCAATTTATCGACGGTCTCGCGCTGCCAGAAGAAGAGAAAGCCCGCCTGAAAGCGATGACGCCGGCTAACTATATTGGTCGCGCCATCACCATGGTTGATGAGCTGAAATAAGCCTCAAATCAGTGCCGGATGGCGATGCTGTCCGGCCTGCTTATTAAGATTATCCGCTTTTTATTTTTTCACTTTACCTCCCCTTCCCGCTGGTTTATTTAATGTTTACCCCCATAACCACATAATCGCGTTACACTATTTTAATAATTAAGACAGGGAGAAATAAAAATGCGCGTACTGGTTGTTGAAGACAATGCGTTGTTACGTCACCATCTTAAAGTTCAGATACAGGATGCTGGTCATCAGGTCGATGACGCAGAAGATGCCAAAGAAGCCGATTATTATCTCAATGAACATTTACCGGATATTGCGATTGTCGATCTCGGATTGCCTGACGAGGATGGTCTGTCACTGATTCGCCGCTGGCGTAGCAATGATGTTTCACTGCCGATTCTGGTATTAACCGCCCGTGAGAGCTGGCAGGACAAAGTCGAAGTATTAAGTGCCGGTGCTGATGATTACGTGACTAAACCGTTTCATATTGAAGAGGTGATGGCGCGAATGCAGGCATTAATGCGGCGTAATAGCGGTCTGGCTTCACAGGTCATTTCGCTACCACCGTTTCAGGTTGATCTCTCCCGCCGTGAATTATCTATTAATGACGAAGTGATCAAACTGACCGCGTTCGAATACACCATTATGGAAACGTTGATACGCAATAATGGCAAAGTGGTCAGCAAAGATTCGTTAATGCTACAACTCTACCCGGATGCGGAGCTGCGGGAAAGCCATACCATTGATGTACTGATGGGACGTCTGCGCAAAAAAATTCAGGCACAATATCCGCAAGAAGTGATTACCACCGTTCGCGGCCAGGGCTATCTGTTCGAATTGCGCTGATGAAAAAATTACTGCGTCTTTTTTTCCCGCTCTCGCTGCGGGTACGTTTTCTGTTAGCAACGGCAGCAGTAGTATTGGTGCTTTCGCTTGCCTACGGAATGGTTGCGCTGATCGGTTATAGCGTCAGTTTCGATAAAACCACGTTTCGGCTGTTACGTGGCGAGAGCAATCTGTTCTATACCCTTGCGAAGTGGGAAAACAATAAGTTGCATGTCGAGTTACCCGAAAATATCGACAAGCAAAGCCCCACGATGACACTAATTTATGATGAGAACGGGCAGCTTTTATGGGCGCAACGTGACGTGCCCTGGCTGATGAAGATGATCCAGCCCGACTGGCTAAAATCGAACGGTTTTCATGAAATTGAAGCGGATGTTAACGATACCAGCCTCTTGCTGAGTGGAGATCATTCGATACAGCAACAGTTGCAGGAAGTGCGGGAAGATGATGACGACGCGGAGATGACCCACTCGGTGGCGGTAAACGTCTACCCGGCAACATCGCGGATGCCAAAGTTAACCATTGTGGTGGTGGATACCATTCCGGTGGAGCTAAAAAGTTCCTATATGGTCTGGAGCTGGTTTATCTATGTGCTCTCAGCCAATCTGCTGTTAGTGATCCCGCTGCTGTGGGTCGCCGCCTGGTGGAGTTTACGCCCCATCGAAGCCCTGGCAAAAGAAGTCCGCGAACTGGAAGAACATAACCGCGAATTGCTCAATCCAGCCACAACGCGGGAACTGACTAGTCTGGTACGAAACCTGAACCGACTGTTAAAAAGTGAACGCGAACGTTACGACAAATATCGTACGACGCTCACCGACCTGACCCATAGTCTGAAAACGCCACTGGCGGTGCTGCAAAGTACGCTGCGTTCTCTGCGTAGTGAGAAGATGAGCGTCAGTGATGCTGAGCCGGTAATGCTGGAGCAAATCAGCCGCATTTCACAGCAAATTGGCTACTACCTGCATCGTGCCAGTATGCGCGGCGGGACATTGCTTAGCCGCGAGCTGCATCCGGTCGCCCCACTGCTGGACAATCTCACCTCGGCGCTGAACAAAGTGTATCAACGCAAAGGGGTCAATATCTCTCTCGATATTTCGCCAGAGATCAGCTTTGTCGGTGAGCAGAACGATTTTGTCGAGGTGATGGGCAACGTGCTGGATAATGCCTGTAAATATTGCCTCGAGTTTGTCGAAATATCTGCAAGGCAAACAGACGAGCATCTCTATATTGTGGTCGAGGATGATGGCCCCGGTATTCCATTAAGCAAGCGAGAGGTCATTTTCGACCGTGGTCAACGGGTTGATACTTTACGCCCTGGGCAAGGTGTAGGGCTGGCGGTAGCCCGCGAAATCACCGAGCAATATGAGGGTAAAATCGTCGCCGGAGAGAGCATGCTGGGCGGTGCGCGGATGGAGGTGATTTTTGGTCGCCAGCATTCTGCACCGAAAGATGAATAAATATGTCCATACTTCACGCATTACGTTAAGCATCCGTTATAATCGGTTGCAGATACCAGCCTGTGGATGCTTAACATGGAATACCAACTCACTCTTAACTGGCCCGATTTTCTTGAACGTCACTGGCAGAAACGTCCGGTGGTGTTAAAACGCGGCTTTAATAATTTTATTGACCCGATCTCTCCAGACGAGTTGGCGGGTTTGGCGATGGAAAGCGAAGTCGACAGTCGACTGGTCAGTCATCAGGATGGCAAATGGCAGGTCAGCCACGGTCCATTCGAAAGCTACGATCATCTCGGTGAAACTAACTGGTCATTGTTAGTGCAAGCAGTGAACCACTGGCATGAGCCGACCGCCGCGCTAATGCGACCGTTCCGTGAACTACCGGACTGGCGTATTGATGATCTGATGATCTCTTTTTCTGTACCGGGCGGCGGCGTCGGCCCGCATCTCGATCAGTACGACGTGTTTATCATTCAGGGTACCGGTCGTCGTCGCTGGCGAGTGGGCGAAAAGCTGCAAATGAAACAGCACTGCCCTCACCCGGATCTGTTACAGGTCGATCCGTTCGAAGCCATCATCGATGAAGAGCTGGAGCCTGGCGATATTCTTTATATTCCGCCAGGATTCCCGCATGAAGGCTACGCGCTGGAAAATGCGATGAACTATTCCGTGGGTTTTCGCGCGCCAAATACGCGGGAACTGATTAGCGGATTTGCCGATTATGTGCTGCAACGTGAACTGGGCGGCAACTACTACAGCGATCCTGATGTTCCACCTCGCGCTCATCCTGCGGACGTTCTGCCGCAAGAGATGGATAAACTGCGTGAGATGATGCTCGAATTGATCAACCAGCCAGAACATTTTAAGCAATGGTTTGGCGAGTTTATATCCCAGTCACGTCATGAACTGGATATCGCGCCGCCAGAGCCGCCTTATCAGCCGGATGAAATCTACGATGCGCTGAAACAAGGTGATGTGCTGGTGCGCCTGGGGGGTCTGCGCGTATTGCGCATTGGCGACGACGTGTATGCCAATGGTGAGAAGATCGATTCCCCGCACCGTCCGGCACTGGATGCGCTCGCCAGCAACATTGCGCTGACCGCGGAGAATTTTGGCGATGCGCTGGAAGATCCGTCATTCCTCGCGATGCTCGCGGCGCTGGTCAATAGCGGATACTGGTTCTTCGAAGGGTAAGTTTGGATTTAAGCCGGATGCGGCATCACATGCCGCATCCCTTTTCGCTTACTTCCGTTGCGCCGTCAACTCGGCAATACGGACGATCACCTGCACCGCTTTTTCCATACCTTCCAGAGTCACAAACTCATGCTTACCATGATAGTTGTAACCGCCAGTGAACAGGTTCGGGCACGGTAATCCCATAAACGACAACTGCGCGCCGTCGGTACCGCCGCGGATCGGTTTCAGTTCCGGTTCAATATCGCAGTCACGCATCGCCTGCTGGGCGATATCGAGAATATGCGGATGCTCAACCACTTTCTCGCGCATATTGTAGTAACTGTCTTCAATCACCAGTTCAATGTAGCAATCAGGATGTAACCCTTTGCCCACTTTTTTGGCGATCTCCATCATTTTACGTTTACGCGCTTCAAACTGTTTACGGTCGAAATCACGGATGATGTAGTGCATATCGGCCCGTTCAACGGTGCCTTTCATGCTCGCCAGGTGATAGAAACCTTCATAGCCTTCTGTCATTTCCGGGCTTTCATCCGCCGGAACTTCCGCATGAATACGTGCCGCCAGCGACAGCGCATTTACCATCACTCCTTTCGCCGTGCCCGGGTGAACATTGTTACCGACAATTTTGATATTGACCGACGCGGCGTTGAAGTTTTCAAACTCCAGTTCACCTACGCCACCACCATCAACGGTGTAAGCCCAGCGGGCATCGAAGGCGTCAACATCAAAATGTTTCGCCCCTTTGCCCACTTCTTCATCCGGGGTAAAGGCGACGCGAATATCACCATGCGGAATGTTTTTTTGTTGCAATACCGCCAGCGCGGTCATGATTTCTGCAATACCTGCTTTGTCATCGGCACCTAACAAGGTTTTACCATCGGTGGTAATCAGCGTCTGACCCAGTAGCTGATGCAGCACCGGGAACATAACCGGTGATAAAACTTCATCGCCGATACCCAGCGCAATATCGCCACCGCGATAGTTTTCAACAATTTGCGGATTCACATTTTTGCCGCTGCAATCCGGTGAGGTATCCACATGAGAAATAAAGCCAATCGCCGGGATATCGCCAGGGACGTTAGCCGGTAACGTCGCCATCAAAGTGCCCTTCTCACTTAAGGTCACATTGATAAGCCCCATCTCTTCGAGCTGCTCTTTCAGCAGATGCAATAACTTCCATTGGCCTTCCGTGCTGGGAACCTGTCTCACCCCTGCCTTTGATTGGGTATCAAGAGACACGTAGTTCAAAAATCGCTCAAGTAGTTTATCCATGTAGTCACCCTCACTTTTTGTGACAACATTATTAAGAAGCAAGAAAAGACAAATATTGCGTCAGGTCACTTTTAGCCCTGCAAGCGGGAATATTTATCAGCATTACCTTAATGAATATAAAGCTAAGCCAGTAATTCACAACAAAGATTGGCGATTCAAGCGGTTTGCCGTAGAATTACCGCCCTCATTAAGAGTCACCAAGGTGGTTAACCACAAACCCCGCATCGGTAAGCCATCCGTTGCGTTTACATGGGACAGAGTAAAAAATTGAATAAACAACCGAGTTCGCTTTCACCGCTGGTGCAATTGGCGGGAATTCGCAAATGCTTTGATGGTAAAGAGGTCATTCCCCAGCTGGATCTGACTATCAACAATGGCGAGTTCCTCACGCTGCTTGGCCCTTCTGGCTGCGGTAAAACAACCGTTCTTCGCCTGATTGCAGGTCTGGAAACTGTTGATTCCGGACGCATCATGCTGGATAACGAGGACATCACCCACGTTCCGGCGGAAAACCGCTATGTGAACACTGTTTTCCAAAGCTACGCACTTTTCCCCCACATGACCGTGTTCGAAAATGTGGCCTTTGGGTTGCGCATGCAAAAAACCCCCGCAGCTGAAATTACGCCCCGCGTGATGGAAGCCCTGCGGATGGTGCAGCTGGAAACCTTCGCTCAACGCAAACCGCATCAGCTCTCTGGTGGTCAACAGCAACGCGTCGCCATTGCTCGCGCGGTGGTTAACAAGCCTCGTCTGTTGTTGCTGGATGAGTCGCTCTCAGCGCTGGATTACAAACTGCGTAAGCAAATGCAGAACGAGCTGAAAGCGTTACAGCGTAAGCTTGGCATTACATTCGTGTTCGTAACTCACGACCAGGAAGAAGCACTTACCATGTCGGACAGGATCGTGGTGATGCGCGATGGTCGCATTGAGCAAGACGGCACGCCGCGTGAAATCTACGAAGAGCCGAAAAACCTGTTTGTTGCCGGGTTTATTGGCGAAATCAATATGTTTAACGCCACTGTCATCGAACGTCTCGACGAGCAGCGCGTACGCGCCAACGTTGAAGGCCGCGAATGTAATATCTACGTTAACTTCGCCGTTGAACCGGGGCAAAAACTGCATGTTCTGCTGCGCCCGGAAGACTTACGTGTTGAAGAGATTAACGACGACAACCACGCCGAAGGGCTGATTGGTTACGTTCGCGAGCGTAACTACAAAGGCATGACGCTGGAGTCGGTTGTTGAGCTGGAAAATGGCAAGATGGTGATGGTCAGCGAATTCTTCAATGAAGACGATCCTGACTTTGACCACTCTCTCGACCAAAAAATGGCCATTAATTGGGTAGAAAGCTGGGAGGTCGTACTGGCTGATGAAGAACACAAGTAAGTTCCAGAATGTAGTGATTGTCACTATTGTCGGTTGGCTTGTGTTGTTTGTCTTTCTGCCCAACCTGATGATCATTGGCACCAGCTTTTTGACCCGCGACGACGCCAGTTTCGTCAAAATGGTCTTTACGCTGGATAACTACACGCGTCTGCTCGATCCGCTCTATTTTGAAGTGCTATTGCACTCGCTGAATATGGCGCTGATCGCCACCCTCGCCTGCCTGGTGCTGGGCTATCCTTTTGCCTGGTTTCTGGCGAAGCTGCCACACAAGGTGCGTCCGCTGCTGCTGTTTCTGCTGATTGTTCCGTTCTGGACCAACTCATTGATTCGTATTTACGGGCTGAAAATTTTCCTCAGCACCAAAGGCTATCTCAACGAGTTTTTGCTCTGGCTGGGCGTTATCGATACACCAATTCGCATCATGTTCACGCCTAGTGCGGTGATTATCGGTCTGGTTTACATTCTGCTGCCGTTTATGGTGATGCCGCTGTACTCCAGTATCGAAAAACTGGATAAGCCGTTGCTTGAGGCGGCGCGCGATCTCGGTGCCAGCAAGTTGCAGACCTTTATTCGCATCATTATCCCACTGACGATGCCGGGAATTATTGCCGGATGTCTGCTGGTGATGCTGCCAGCGATGGGCCTGTTCTATGTGTCCGACCTGATGGGCGGTGCGAAAAACCTGCTGATCGGTAACGTCATCAAGGTACAGTTCCTCAATATTCGTGACTGGCCGTTTGGTGCAGCCACCAGCATTACGCTGACTATCGTAATGGGCCTGATGTTGCTGGTTTACTGGCGCGCTTCTCGTTTGCTGAATAAGAAGGTGGAACTCGAATGATCGGTCGACTGCTTCGCGGCGGTTTTATGACCGCTATCTACGCGTACCTGTATATCCCAATCATTATTTTGATTGTGAACTCCTTTAACAGCTCGCGCTTTGGCATCAACTGGCAGGGTTTTACCACCAAATGGTATAGCCTGCTGATGAACAACGACAGCCTGTTACAGGCAGCGCAGCATTCACTTACAATGGCGGTGTTTTCGGCGACGTTTGCTACGCTTATCGGTTCACTGACGGCAGTTGCGCTGTACCGTTATCGCTTTCGTGGTAAGCCGTTCGTTAGCGGAATGCTGTTTGTGGTGATGATGTCACCAGATATCGTAATGGCGATTTCGCTGCTGGTGCTGTTTATGCTGCTGGGTATTCAGCTTGGCTTCTGGTCGCTGCTGTTCTCGCATATCACCTTCTGCCTGCCATTTGTGGTAGTGACAGTGTATTCGCGCCTGAAAGGTTTTGACGTGCGAATGCTGGAAGCGGCGAAAGATCTCGGTGCCAGCGAATTTACCATTCTGCGAAAAATCATTCTGCCACTGGCAATGCCAGCGGTAGCGGCGGGCTGGGTGTTAAGCTTTACCCTGTCGATGGACGACGTGGTGGTTTCTTCGTTTGTCACCGGGCCGAGTTATGAAATTCTGCCGTTAAAAATTTATTCGATGGTCAAAGTCGGCGTATCGCCGGAAGTTAACGCGCTGGCAACCATATTACTGGTGCTGTCGCTGGTGATGGTAATTGCCAGCCAGCTTATTGCTCGTGATAAAACGAAAGGTAACACAGGGGACGTTAAATGAAAAAATGGTCACGCCACCTGCTCGCGGCGGGTGCTCTGGCACTGGGCATGAGCGCCGCTCACGCCGATGACAACAACACGCTGTATTTCTACAACTGGACCGAGTACGTGCCGCCAGGACTGCTTGAACAGTTCACCAAAGAAACCGGTATTAAGGTTATCTATTCGACTTACGAGTCGAACGAAACCATGTACGCGAAGCTGAAAACGTACAAAGACGGTGCCTATGACCTGGTGGTTCCTTCAACCTATTACGTCGATAAAATGCGTAAAGAAGGGATGATCCAGAAGATCGACAAGTCGAAGTTAAGCAATTTCAGCAACCTCGATCCAGACATGCTCAACAAGCCGTTTGACCCGAATAACGACTATTCCATTCCGTATATCTGGGGTGCGACGGCGATTGGCGTTAACGGTGATGCGGTGGATCCGAAATCTGTCACCAGCTGGGCCGATCTGTGGAAGCCTGAGTACAAAGGCAGCCTGCTGCTGACCGACGATGCCCGTGAAGTGTTCCAGATGGCGCTGCGTAAGCTGGGCTACTCCGGTAACACCACCGATCCGAAAGAGATTGAAGCTGCATACAACGAGCTGAAAAAGCTGATGCCAAACGTCGCGGCGTTTAACTCCGATAACCCGGCGAACCCGTATATGGAAGGCGAAGTTAACCTCGGCATGATCTGGAACGGTTCTGCTTTCGTTGCACGCCAGGCGGGTACGCCAATTGATGTGGTGTGGCCGAAAGAAGGCGGTATTTTCTGGATGGACAGCCTGGCGATCCCGGCAAATGCCAAAAACAAAGAAGGCGCGCTGAAATTGATCAACTTCCTGCTGCGCCCGGATGTGGCAAAACAGGTTGCTGAAACTATCGGTTATCCAACGCCAAACCTTGCGGCGCGTAAGCTGTTAAGTCCGGAAGTGGCGAACGATAAAACGCTCTACCCGGATGCTGAAACCATTAAAAATGGTGAATGGCAGAATGACGTTGGCGCAGCCAGCAGCATTTATGAAGAGTATTATCAGAAGCTGAAAGCAGGACGTTAATTCAGCAAGCGGGCGGTGATATTACCGCCCGTTTTTTATTTAGCAAGGATGTGGCTAATGAGCCAGGACAGTAGAGTTTTCTTTCGTATATTCTTCGGTATCGGTCTGGTACTGATCCTCATTTCTGTTGTTATCTTTTATAACCAGTTCACCTATAGCAAAGACGCGATTCATACTGAAGGCGTCATTGTTGATACCGTCTGGCACTCCAGTCATTCTCATCGCACGGGTAAAAATGGTTCGTGGTATCCCGTCGTTGCCTTTCGTCCGACGCCAGATTACACGCTAATTTTCAATTCGAGTATTGGCAGCGATTTTTATGAAGGCAGCGAAGGCGATAAAGTTAATGTTTATTATTCTCCAGGACATCCTGAAAAGGCTGAGATAAATAACCCGTGGGTTAATTTTTTTAAATGGGGGTTTATCGGCATTATGGGCGTTATTTTTATCTCCGTCGGTTTATTAATCAGTATGCCCTCCTCTAAAAAGACACGCAGGAAACGGAAGTCCCGCCCATGAAAAAAATCATAATATTGCTCAGTTTACTGATACTCCTGCCTCTGACGGCAACCAGTAAGCCCTTAATTCCAATAATGAAGACACTTTTTACGGATGTTACCGGTACTGTACCAGATGCTGAAGAGATCGCGCATAAAGCCGAGCTTTTTCGCCAACAAACCGGAGTTGCACCGTTTATTGTGGTTTTACCCGACATTAATAATGAAGCCAGTCTCAGGCAAAATGGCAAAGCGATGCTGGCGCATGCGGCATCTTCAATGAGTAATGTAAAAGGAAGTGTTCTGTTACTCTTTACTACCCGCGAGCCACGGTTAATTATGATAACCAACGGCCAGGTTGAAAGCGGTCTGGACGATAAACATCTCGGCCTTCTGGTAGAAAATCACACGCTGGCTTATTTACATGCGGACCTCTGGTATCAGGGTATCAATAATGCATTGGCTGTTTTACAAGCACAGATATTAAAACAACCGACGCCACCACTGACATATTATCCGCATCCCGGACAACAGCATGAAAATGATCCACCCGGCAGTACCACGACATTAGGCCTTTTTGCCTGGGCAGTTGCATTCATCGTCTTTGCTGCATTTTTTAACTACACAACGCGCCTTTATTATGCGTTAAAATTTGCAGTGGCGATGGCTGTTGCCAATATGGGTTATCAGGCTTTATGTTTGTATATCGATAACAGCTTTGCGATTACCAGAATATCGCCACTCTGGGCAGGGCTGATTGGTGTCTGTACGTTTATTGCCGCGTTACTATGGACGAGTAAACGGTAAAAGAGGCAGTAAAGTTCGCGTGTATTATGCCGGATGCGGCGCGAACGCCTTATCCGGCCCACAAAACCCGCAAATTCAATTAATTGCGCCCCTTCACAGGCCTGACAAGCGTAGCGCATCAGGCAATTTTTCCCGCTTTATAATCCCTTCAGCAACTTTTCAACAAACTCTGGCACCACCTGGCTTGCCGGACCGTAATATTTCTCGGCAAATTCATTACCAACCTGACTCGGTTCAAGATTCAGTTCCACGGTGTGCGCGCCATGCAGTTTCGCTTCGTGAACAAACCCAGCCGCCGGATAAACATGCCCCGAAGTACCAATGGCAATGAAAATATCGGCCATCGACAACGCCATATAAATTTCATCCATGCCGAGTGGCATTTCGCCAAACCACACTACGTGCGGGCGCAAGGGTGCCGGGAACTGGCAACAATGGCATTTATCTTCTGGCGTAACGTCTCCGGTCCAGTCGAGGACCTGGCCACTTTGCGAACAACGTACTTTCAGCAATTCCCCATGCATATGAATCACATTGGTATTGCCTGCGCGTTCATGCAGGTTATCGATATTTTGCGTCACCAGCAAAAAGCGATCGCCGAGAGCATCTTGCAGTTTCGCCAGCGCAAGATGTGCAGCGTTAGGCTGAATTTCTGGCTGCTGCAACTGTCGACGACGGGCGTTATAAAACGTTTGCACCAGTTCAGGATCGCGATCAAAACCTTCCGGCGTTGCCACATCTTCAACCCGATGTTCTTCCCACAGGCCATCTGCGGCGCGAAAGGTACGAATACCTGATTCCGCAGAAATCCCTGCCCCTGTCAGTACGAGTACTCTTGGTTTTTCCATTGCTTCCGGCACCACTTTATCTCTGAAAAAAATACGCTGACGCAAACGCTCGCGCAGGCGGCGTTTATTTTTACGAAAACGACTTAACCGATGACCCCGACGCGACAGCATAGCAACCTCTGTTGATTAATCGGTTAGATGTAGGAAGGCCGCACCACGCATTCCTCCCGCATCACCGTGGCGCGCGCGTTCAATGCGCGGAACACGAGCTACAGGTAAGAGATGACGAGGCAACCTTTCCGCCAGTTGCGTTGTGATTGCCGGGAAATTCGATAAGCCACCACCAATGACGACCAGGTCAGGGTCAACAATGGTCAGGATATTTCCCAGACAAACCGCTAATAAATCCAGATAACGCTCAACGTGCGCCCTTGCCTGCTCATCGCCTTGATCATAAAGCGCAATGATCTCAGGAGCCTGCAACGGTTGATGATAATAGTGTTGATACAGCCACGCAAAACCGCGACCAGACAGATAATTTTCAATGCAGCCATGCTGACCACAGCCGCAGCGGCGTAACGGGAAATCCAGCCCCATCATGGTTAACGCATCAACCGGCAGACGCATATGGCCAAACTCGCCGGTAATATAGCTTTTACCGGTAATTGGTTTACCGTTGAAAATCAGCCCGCCGCCAACGCCGGTGCCGAGAATCAACCCCATCACCAGTGGATATTGAGTAAATTCATCATCCCATGCTTCAGAAAGGGCAAAACAGTTGGCATCGTTATCAAGGCGTACATCGCGATCAAGACGTGCGCTCAGGTCGGCACGCAGCGGTTTACCGCTGGCAGCAGGGACATTGGCGGCATACAGCGTACCATCTTCTGTTTCCGGCATACCCGGAATACCAATGCCGACAGAACCTTTACAGCCAAAACGTTGGTCAGCTTCGGCTACCAGCTCGCACACTGCATCTAAAAATGCGTCATAGCTGTCACGCGGTGTCGGCACCCGCTTTTCCCACTGCAACTGCCGACCGCTATCAAACACGCCTAGCGCAATTTTTGTTCCACCAATATCAAACCCGTAATACATTGCCGCTCCTTGTTTTAATGTACTGCCTTTACTGGCCGCTAAGGACTCGCGCAGGGTCAATATTACTGGCGCGCCGCGCCGGATACCAACTTGCCAAAAGACTCAGCAACAATGCTGTGACCAGTACGTAGAAGACGTCCAGCCAGTGCAATTCCGATGGCAGGAAGTCAATAAAATAGATATCGCTGGAGAGGAACTGATGGCCGATCAGCTTTTCAATCCACTCAATAATCGGGGTAAGTTGCAGTGAAACAACTACGCCGATAATCACACCACACAGGCTGCCGAACAGCCCTGCCAGCAATCCATACCAGACAAAGATGGCGCGGATTAAACCATCTTTCGCACCCAACGTTCTTAATACTGCGATATCGCCACTCTTGTCTTTCACCGCCATCACTAAGGTGGAGACGATGTTGAAACAGGCCACACCAATCACCAGTACCATCGCCAGATACATAATGGCGCGGATCATCTGAATATCGCGATACATATAGCCGTAAGTACCAATCCAGCTTTTAATATAAACATAGCTGTTGGTCACTTCACCCGCATCGCGTACCAGCTTATTGGCGTTGAAAACATCCGTCATTTTAAGGGCAATACCTGACACGCTGGAACCCATATCAAGATATTGCTGAGCATCGGCCAGCGGGATCATGGCAAAACTGTGATCGAGTTGACCACTCAACTGCAAAATACCGGCAACGTGCAAACGCACACGTTTTGGCTGCATCAGTTTATGCTCGGGATTCGAATTTGGGATCATAATCGACACCCAATCCCCCTGCTTCACTTTCAGCGCATCCGCCACGCCTTTGCCGATGATAATTTGCTGTTCGCCTGCTTTAAAATTGCTCCACGCATCGTCCTGGACAAACGAGGGTAATGCGCTCAAACGCTGTTCCTGTTGCGGGTTAACGCCCTTGACCTGGATTGCGCGCAGATTCGCGCCACTTTCCACCAGCCCGGTGAAATTGATATACGGCGCAGCGGCGGCAATGCCCGGCACTTTCTGCACGTTATCCAGTGCTTCCTGCCAGTTGGTCCACGGCTGATCTACCGCCTCAATTTCACCGTGCGGTACTACCGCCAGAATGCGGTTATTCAGTTCGCGTTCAAAGCCGTTCATCGCGCTTAAGCCGACGATCAATACCGCCACGCCGAGGGCAATGCCAATGGTAGAAATGACGGAGATCAACGACACCATGCCGCCGCGTCGCCGTCCGCGGCTAAAACGCAGGCCAATCAATAACGATAAAGGCATCGCCATTACTCCGCCCCCATCAGGCTCAGTTCCGCCGTCAGACGTCCATCACGCATTTCTAGTTGGCGGCTCATACGTTTCGCCAGTTGCAGGTCGTGAGTAACCACCAGGAAGGCGGTGCCCTGCAAGCGATTCAATTCCCCAAGCAACTGGAAGATGCTGTCGGCGTTACGTGCATCGAGGTTACCAGTAGGTTCATCCGCCAGTACCAGCCGCGGGTTATTGACCAGCGCACGGGCAATCGCCACACGCTGGCGTTCGCCGCCAGAAAGTTCAGATGGGCGGTGATTCGCACGATGCTCCAGCCCCACCGCTTTTAACATCTCCAGCGCACGGCTGTTGATTTCAGCGGGCTTTTTCTTGCCAATCAACAGCGGCATAGCCACGTTTTCCAGGGCGGTAAAATCCGGCAGCAGGTGGTGAAACTGATAAATAAATCCCAGCTTCTGGTTGCGCAGTTCTGCTTTCGCCGCCGAAGACAGTTTGCTCATCGGTTGACCGTTAAAGATCACATCGCCGGAGGTTGGCGTATCCAGCCCGCCTAACAGGTGCAGCAAGGTGCTTTTACCGGAACCAGAGCTGCCGACGATCGCCATCATTTCACCTTCGCCCACGCTGAAACTGACATTGTGCAGTACATCGGTTTGCACACTGCCTTCCTGATAGCGTTTGCACAGGTTGTCGCATTGCAACAGGATCTTATTCATAACGTAAAGCCTCAGCGGGTTGAGTGGCGGCAGCGCGCCAGGAAGGGTAAAGCGTAGACAGCAGCGCGATAGCCATCGCCACCAGCGCAATAACAATGACCTGTAAAGGCTCGATAGCGACCGGCAGCGCCGCGCCATCAAGCAGGACGCCGATTATCGGCATCAGATTATTCAACTGGCTGGCAAGCAGTGCGCCAAGCGCCGCTCCGAGGATCGCACCGATAATCCCGGCGCTGGCCCCTTGCACCATAAAGACCATCATGATTTGCCGCGGAGTCAGCCCCTGAGTCTGAAGAATGGCCACTTCGCCCTGCTTCTCCATCACCATCAGTCCCAGCGAGGTAATAATGTTAAACGCCGCAACGGCGACAATCAGGCTCAGCAGCAAGCCCATCATATTTTTTTCCATGCGTACGGCCTGGAACAGCTCGCCTTTACGGTCACGCCAGTCCTGCCATTTGCTGCCTTCAGGCAGTTTTTGCTGACTTAATGAGTCGACTTTCAGCGGCTCATCCAGCCACAAACGCCAGCCGGTAATATTGCCTGCCGGATAACGCATCAGACGCGAGGCATCCTCAATATTCACCAGCATTTCATAGCCATCGACTTCACTGTTGGCGGCGAAAGTGCCAATCACATTGAACAGGCGCTGACTTGGAATACGCCCCATCGGCGTGAACTGGCTAGCAGATGGCACCATCACGCGGATTTGATCACCGCGATTGACGCCCAACTGTGAGGCAAGCTGTTCACCGAGGATGACATTATATTTCCCCGGCTCGAGGTCAGTTTGTTTCACATTGACCAGATACGGCGTTAGTGGATCTTTTTGCGCCGGGTCGATACCCAGCATCACCCCGACCGCCACGCTGCGCGCGCTTTGCAGTACCACATCACCGGTAGTAATAGGTGCGACGCGATTAACGCCGTCCAGTTTGACTGCCGTTTCCGGGAGTTGCTGCGGGTTAAGAGAGCCATGCTCAGAAGAGAGAATTGCCTGTGGCATCAGGCCAAGGATGTTGTTTTGCAGCTCGCGCTCAAAGCCGTTCATCACTGACAATACTGTGACCAGCGCCATCACCCCGAGGGTAATGCCGATGGTAGAAAGCCAGGAGACGAAACGACCGAAGCGATCCGCTGCACGCCCACGCATGTAACGCAGGCCAATAAATAGAGCGACAGGTTGGTACATGAAATCCGTCTGGTTGCTGTAGCAAAGACACGAGTATATAAGCGAAAGCAGGATGGGTAAACGTCTGAACTGTAAGTGATCGTCAGGGCTAATCTGAAAAGTACCAGCAAATCAATCGGCTAAAGTGCCTCATTTTATCATCGGCCATGTGGCCTGATCTTTATCTGAAAAATAACCAAATACAGACAGATACGCATTACACCACGCGACTCGCCCCGCAGGATCAACCGCATGTTAAATAAAAAGAGCGTGTTGTCCCGATGAAACAAAAAGAGCTATGGATTAACCAGATCAAAGGGTTATGTATTTGTCTGGTGGTGATTTATCACTCGGTCATTACCTTTTATCCGCATCTGACCACTTTTCAGCATCCGTTATCGGAAGTCCTGAGCAAATGCTGGATCTATTTCAATCTTTACCTTGCACCCTTTCGTATGCCGGTTTTTTTCTTTATCTCTGGCTATTTGATTCGCCGCTATATCGACAGCGTACCGTGGGGAAATTGTCTCGATAAACGCATCTGGAACATCTTCTGGGTGCTGGCGCTTTGGGGCGTGGTGCAGTGGCTGGCGTTAAGTGCGCTGAACCAGTGGCTGGCACCTGAGCGCGATTTAAGCAATGCCTCCAATGCCGCTTATGCCGATTCCACCGGTGAGTTCCTGCACGGGATGATCACCGCCAGCACCAGCTTGTGGTATCTGTATGCGTTAATTGTCTATTTCGTGATATGTAAAATTTTTAACCCCCTGGCCCTGCCGTTATTTGTTCTGTTTGTACTGATGAGTGTGGCTGTTAATTTCGTACCCACACCGTGGTGGGGAATGAACAGTGTGATCCGCAATTTGCCTTATTACAGCCTTGGCGCATGGTTTGGCGCAACATTAATGACCTGTGTTAAAGCGGTACCGTTGCGCCGCCATCTGCTGATGGCTTCTTTGCTGACCGTTCTGGCGGTCGGTGCCTGGTTGTTTAATATCTCGCTGCTGTTGTCGCTGGTATCGATTGTGGTAATCATGAAGCTGTTTTATCAGTACGAGCAGCGTTTCGGTATGCGTTCCTCCAGCCTGCTGAATGTGATTGGCTCCAACACCATTGCTATCTATACCACCCATCGCATTCTGGTAGAAATATTCAGCTTAAGCCTGATTCCGCAAATGAACGCGGTACGCTGGTCGCCGCAAGTCGAACTGACGCTCCTGCTGATTTACCCCTTTGTCAGTTTGTTGATTTGTACTGTTGCGGGCTTGCTGGTAAGAAAACTTTCACAGCGCGCATTCAGCGATCTGTTGTTCTCCCCGCCTTCTCTGCCCGCTACCGTCAGTTACTCCCGCTAAGCCATCGCCCCAGCCGGGGCGATTCAATTTGCTAAACCATGTCGATTACGGATAATGAACAGCATTGCTTATCAGAGATATGCCCCATATGTTGAGGCATATCCTAACGAGAATCTGACAACCGTTATGCCTGAACAATATCGTTATACGCTGCCCGTCAAAGCGGGTGAGCAGCGTCTGCTGGGCGAGTTAACCGGCGCTGCCTGCGCGACGCTGGTAGCAGAAATTGCCGAACGTCACGCCGGTCCGGTGGTACTCATTGCACCAGATATGCAAAATGCTCTGCGTTTGCATGATGAAATCAGCCAGTTCACCGATCAGATGGTGATGAATCTGGCGGACTGGGAAACCCTCCCTTACGACAGTTTTTCGCCTCATCAGGACATTATCTCCTCGCGTCTTTCCACCCTTTACCAGTTACCATCGATGCAGCGTGGCGTACTGATTGTTCCGGTGAATACGCTTATGCAGCGCGTTTGCCCGCACAGCTTTCTCCACGGTCATGCGCTGGTGATGAAAAAAGGTCAGCGCCTGTCACGAGATGCATTACGAACCCAACTGGACAGCGCCGGTTATCGCCATGTTGACCAGGTGATGGAGCACGGCGAATACGCCACGCGCGGCGCGTTGTTGGATCTCTTCCCGATGGGGAGTGAGCTGCCTTATCGTCTTGATTTCTTTGATGATGAAATCGACAGCCTGCGGGTGTTTGACGTCGATAGCCAGCGCACGCTGGAGGAAGTAGAAGCGATCAATCTGTTGCCCGCGCACGAATTTCCGACCGATAAAGCGGCAATTGAACTGTTCCGCAGCCAGTGGCGTGATACCTTCGAAGTGAAGCGCGACCCGGAACATATTTATCAGCAAGTGAGTAAAGGCACATTACCTGCCGGGATCGAGTACTGGCAGCCGCTATTCTTCAGCGAACCGCTGCCGCCACTGTTCAGTTATTTCCCTGCCAATACGCTGTTGGTGAATACTGGCGATCTGGAAAACAGTGCCGAACGTTTCCAGGCTGACACGCTCGCGCGTTTTGAGAATCGCGGCATCGACCCAATGCGCCCACTGTTGCCACCACAATCGCTCTGGCTGCGGGTGGATGAGCTCTTCTCAGAGCTGAAAAACTGGCCCCGTGTGCAGCTAAAAACTGAACATTTACCGACAAAAGCAGCGAATGCCAATTTAGGTTTCCAGAAACTGCCAGACCTGGCCATTCAGGCACAACAAAAAGCGCCGCTGGATGCGCTGCGTAAGTTCCTCGAGTCTTTCGACGGTCCGGTGGTGTTCTCGGTAGAAAGTGAAGGCCGCCGTGAAGCGTTGGGTGAACTGCTCGCGCGAATTAAAATTGCTCCGCAACGCATTATGCGTCTTGATGAAGCCAGCGACCGTGGGCGTTATCTGATGATTGGCGCTGCAGAGCATGGTTTTGTCGATACGGTACGTAATCTGGCGCTGATTTGCGAAAGCGATCTGCTCGGTGAACGCGTTGCCCGTCGTCGTCAGGATTCTCGCCGCGCCATCAACCCCGATACACTGATCCGTAACCTTGCGGAGCTGCATATTGGTCAGCCGGTGGTCCATCTGGAGCACGGCGTCGGTCGTTATGCCGGAATGACCACGCTCGAAGCTGGAGGCATTACTGGCGAGTATTTGATGCTCACCTATGCCAACGACGCCAAACTGTATGTTCCGGTGTCGTCACTGCATCTGATTAGCCGTTACGCGGGTGGCGCAGAAGAAAACGCACCACTGCATAAACTTGGTGGCGATGCCTGGTCACGCGCGCGGCAGAAAGCGGCGGAAAAAGTGCGTGATGTGGCGGCGGAATTGCTGGATATCTACGCGCAACGCGCCGCCAAAGAGGGCTTCGCGTTTAAACACGATCGCGAGCAGTATCAGTTGTTCTGCGACAGCTTCCCGTTTGAAACCACGCCGGATCAGGCGCAGGCCATTAATGCGGTGCTTAGTGACATGTGTCAGCCGCTGGCAATGGATCGTCTGGTGTGCGGCGATGTTGGCTTTGGTAAAACAGAAGTGGCGATGCGCGCCGCTTTCATGGCGGTAGATAACCACAAACAGGTGGCGGTGCTGGTGCCTACCACCCTTCTCGCGCAGCAGCATTACGACAACTTCCGCGACCGTTTCGCCAACTGGCCGGTACGTATCGAAATGATCTCCCGTTTCCGCAGCGCCAAAGAGCAGACGCAAATCCTTGCGGAAGTGGCGGAAGGGAAAATTGATATTCTGATCGGTACGCACAAACTGCTGCAAAGTGACGTCAAGTTTAAAGATTTAGGCCTGCTGATTGTCGATGAAGAACACCGCTTCGGGGTGCGTCATAAAGAGCGCATTAAAGCGATGCGCGCGAACGTGGATATTCTGACGCTTACCGCAACGCCGATCCCACGTACGCTGAATATGGCAATGAGCGGAATGCGCGATCTGTCGATTATCGCCACGCCGCCCGCCCGTCGTCTGGCAGTTAAAACCTTTGTCCGTGAGTATGACAGTCTGGTGGTCCGGGAGGCGATCCTGCGTGAAATTTTGCGCGGAGGACAGGTTTATTATCTCTACAATGATGTGGAAAACATCCAGAAAGCCGCCGAACGGCTGGCAGAACTGGTACCTGAAGCGCGGATTGCTATCGGTCACGGGCAAATGCGTGAGCGCGAACTGGAACGGGTGATGAATGATTTCCATCATCAACGTTTCAACGTGCTGGTTTGTACCACCATTATCGAAACCGGGATCGACATTCCTACCGCCAACACCATTATCATTGAACGCGCGGATCACTTCGGTCTGGCACAGTTGCACCAGTTGCGCGGTCGCGTCGGGCGTTCGCACCACCAGGCATATGCATGGCTGCTGACGCCGCATCCAAAAGCGATGACTACCGATGCGCAAAAACGTCTTGAAGCGATTGCCTCGCTGGAAGATCTCGGTGCAGGTTTTGCGCTGGCAACGCACGATCTGGAGATCCGCGGCGCGGGTGAACTGCTTGGCGAAGAACAAAGCGGCTCAATGGAAACCATCGGTTTCTCGCTGTATATGGAGTTGCTGGAAAACGCCGTCGATGCGCTGAAAGCCGGACGCGAGCCGTCGCTGGAAGATCTCACCAGCCAGCAAACAGAAGTCGAGCTGCGGATGCCGTCGCTATTGCCAGATGATTTCATCCCTGACGTGAACACGCGTCTGTCGTTCTACAAACGTATTGCCAGCGCCAAAACGGAAAACGAACTGGAAGAGATCAAAGTCGAGCTTATCGATCGCTTCGGCCTGCTGCCGGATCCGGCGCGTACCCTGCTGGATATTGCCCGTCTGCGCCAGCAAGCGCAGAAACTGGGGATCAGGAAGCTGGAAGGTAATGAGAAAGGCGGCGTGATCGAATTTGCCGAGAAGAATCACGTTAATCCGGCCTGGTTGATTGGTTTGCTGCAAAAACAGCCGCAGCATTACCGCCTTGATGGTCCGACGCGTCTGAAGTTTATTCAGGATTTGAGCGAGCGGAAAACGCGTATCGAATGGGTACGCCAGTTTATGCGTGAACTGGAAGAGAACGCGATCGCTTAATGGTAAATCGGGGGCGTTTCTGCGCCCCCATCTGCAATATTTACAAATTCTTTGCACTTCCCTGCATTATCCGACACTGTCACCCTCCATAATTCAGACTTACCTTTTTATTACAATAACCTTATATTTATTATGGACTTTGGTGATGATCAAAACGCGTTTTTCTCGCTGGCTAACATTTTTTACGTTCGCCGCTGCCGTGGCGCTGGCGCTACCGGCAAAAGCCAACACCTGGCCGCTGCCGTCAGCAGGCAGTCGTCTGGTTGGTGAAAACAAATTTCATGTTGTGGAAAATGACGGTGGTTCTCTGGAAGCCATCGCCAAAAAATATAACGTCGGCTTTCTCGCTCTGTTACAGGCTAACCCCGGCGTTGATCCTTACGTACCGCGCGCGGGTAGCGTGTTAACGATCCCGTTGCAAACCCTACTTCCAGACGCGCCGCGCGAAGGCATTGTGATCAACATTGCGGAGCTGCGTCTCTATTATTATCCGCCGGGAAAAAATTCGGTAACCGTATATCCCATCGGCATTGGTCAATTAGGTGGTGACACGCTGACACCGACAATGGTGACCACCGTTTCTGACAAGCGTGCAAACCCAACCTGGACGCCAACGGCAAACATTCGCGCGCGGTATAAGGCACAGGGAATTGAGTTGCCTGCGGTAGTTCCGGCTGGACCGGATAACCCAATGGGCCATCATGCGATTCGTCTGGCGGCCTATGGCGGCGTTTATTTGCTTCACGGTACGAACGCTGATTTCGGCATTGGCATGCGGGTAAGTTCTGGCTGTATTCGTCTGCGGGATGACGATATCAAAACACTCTTTAGCCAGGTCACCCCAGGCACCAAAGTGAATATCATCAACACCCCGATTAAAGTCTCTGCCGAACCAAACGGTGCGCGTCTGGTTGAAGTACATCAGCCGCTGTCAGAGAAGATTGATGACGATCCGCAGCTGCTGCCAATTACGCTGAATAGCGCAATGCAATCATTTAAAGATGCAGCACAAACTGACGCTGAAGTGATGCAACATGTGATGGATGTCCGTTCCGGGATGCCGGTGGATGTCCGCCGTCATCAAGTGAGCCCACAAACTCTGTAAAGCTCGGATAAAAAAATCCCCGCGACACGGCATGTCGCGGGGAAAAAAACAAGCAGTAGCAGGCATTAATGAGGGTTAATGCTTATTTATAAATTACTGCTGTTCCATGGAGGGTATTCGGACCGGTTACAGAAGTAATACGGAAAGATTTTGCGCCCATCTCATCCGCTTTTTGCGCCAGCTGCTCTTCCAGCGATCCCAGATTTGTCCCCGCGTTAGCACTGATAGTACCGACTTTTTGTTGGCCTTCTGGCGTTGACTGAACTTCGACAGCCGCAAAGCTGGCAAATGACATGGAGCTTAAAATCGCCGCAGCGATGAGGGTTTTTACGTTTTTCATAATAGTGGCCTTATGCAGATGAATGACGTCGCAAGCAATTACTTAACGATCGATAACTAAATGATAGATGTGATCTGGATCACATACAAGATATTTTTTATAACAATCATTAATTAATTTAAAAACCTTTAAATTTCAGTTAAATAGAAAGCGATTATTTTTATGGTTTCTGGACTGGTGAACGGAGGTGATTATTTTTATAATAACCTTTCATTCACAGTCACCAGGTACAACGGCATCATGGCAACTGACTCAACACAATGTGTAAAAAAAAGCCGTGGCCGCCCAAAAGTGTTCGACAGGGATGCCGCGCTTGATAAGGCCATGAAATTGTTCTGGCAGCACGGTTATGAAGCGACTTCTCTTGCGGACCTCGTTGAAGCGACCGGAGCTAAAGCGCCCACGCTATACGCGGAATTTACCAACAAAGAGGGGTTATTCCGCGCCGTACTCGACCACTATATCGATCGTTTTGCCGCCAAGCATGAAGCACAGCTGTTTTGTGAAGAGAAAAGCGTGGAGTCTGCGCTGGCTGACTATTTTGCTGCCATCGCCAACTGCTTTACCAGCAAAGACACTCCGGCTGGCTGCTTCATGATCAACAACTGCACCACCCTCTCCCCGGATTCAGGAGATATCGCCAATACGCTGAAATCACGCCATGCGATGCAAGAGCGCACTTTGCAGCAGTTTTTATGTCAACGACAAGCGCGCGGGGAAATCCCGACCCACTGTGACGTGACGCATCTGGCAGAATTCCTTAATTGTATTATTCAGGGGATGTCGATCAGCGCACGCGAAGGTGCATCACTGGAAAAACTGATGCAGATTGCCCGAACGACTTTGCGTTTATGGCCGGAACTGCTGAAATAGGTCGCAAAAAAAGCCCCTCAGCCTGAGCGAATGAGGGGCTAAATTGCAGAGTACAGCCTTGTTATACTTTGTTATTCAAAATCAGCTGCCCGTTGCTATCTAGCGGGATCTGCGTACCCGGATCGCGGTCCATGCGGATTTTGCCCTGCTGATCGCCAATCTTATAGGTCACATCATAACCGAGCATTTTTTCTGACTTGTCATACACCGTTTTACAACGCTGTTGCGTAGTCGTGTAAGTATCGCTTTCCTGGAGAGAGCCCTGGATCTGGTTACCTGCATATCCACCCCCCAGCGCCCCCACAACAGTGGCGACATCTTTACCGCGACCACCTCCAAACTGATGCCCAATCACGCCGCCAGCAACAGCGCCGAGCACCGACCCGGTAATGCGATTTTCATCCTGCACCGGTCGACGATGGGTCACTGTAACGTTGCGACACTCCTGACGCGGTGTTTTAACCGTTTCCTTGATTGGGGTTGCAGAAACAACCTGAGCGTATTGCGGGCCACGTTCAAACACGTTCAGACTGGCCACTGCCGCTACGCCCAGCGCAGCTGCGACACCAATCCCGATACCCGCCAACATTGACTTATTCACGGGAACACCTCCTTCTTTGTAGTTATGCCAATCATGCAAGCGAAGGAGAAAAGCAGCTATCAGACAGAAGATGAAAAGCGCGGGAATGGCTGGAAATACTCAGGGATTCGGAGGAGTCTGAAGGAATGCCTGATGCGACGCTTAACGCGTCTTATCAGGCCTACCGCTCGTACCATTTGTCCAGGGCGGATAAGGCGTTTATGCCCCATCCGCCAGTACAAGTCGATTAATGCAACTTCAAACGTGGACGGATAACGCGGTTAATACTCCCCACCAGCATCATTAATCCGGTTTTAAAGTAACCATGCAGCGCAATCTGGTGCATTCGGTACAGCGAGATGTATACAAAGCGCGCAATTCGTCCTTCAATCATCATTGAGCCGCGCGTCAGGTTACCCATCAGGCTACCGACTGTGGAAAAGTTCGACAGCGATACCAGCGAACCGTGATCTTTATACTGATAATTTTTCAGCGGCTTACCGTTCATCTGCGCCAGAATGTTGTTCATTGCGCAGGTTGCCATCTGATGTGCGGCCTGAGCGCGCGGCGGAACAAAGCCCCCTTCCGGACGCGGGCATGACGCGCAGTCGCCAATAGCGTATATGTCTGGATCGCGAGTGGTTTGCAGCGTCGGTTCCACCACCAGCTGGTTGATACGGTTGGTTTCAAGACCACCGATATCTTTCAGGAAGTCTGGCGCTTTGATCCCGGCTGCCCACACCATCAGATCAGCCTCAATATATTCGCCATCTTTAGTGTGCAGGCCGCCTTCATCAGCACTGGTGACCATGGTTTGCGTCAGCACGCGAACGCCAAGTTTCGTTAACTCACTATGGGCCGCAGCAGAGATACGTGGCGGCAATGCAGGCAAAATACGTTCGCCCGCTTCTACCAGCGTTACGTTCAGGGCTTCGTTGGTCAGACCTTTATAACCGTAACTGTGCAGTTGCTTGACCGCGTTGTGCAATTCAGCGGAGAGTTCTACACCCGTCGCGCCGCCGCCGACAATCGCAATGTTTACTTTGCCATTCGCGCCCAGGTTGGCGGAGTATTTCAGGAACAGATTCAGCATCTCCTGGTGGAAGCGACGCGCCTGGTGCGGGTTATCGAGGAAAATGCAGTTCTCTTTGACACCTGGTGTATTGAAATCGTTAGAGGTGCTACCCAGCGCCATTACCAGGGTGTCATAGGCGATTTTACGTTCCGGAACCAGCAGTTCACCTTTCTCGTCGCGCAGTTCTGCAATAGTGATTGTTTTCGCTTCACGATCAATATCAATTACGGAACCCAGCTGGAACTGGAAACCATGATTGCGCGCATGGGCCAGATAGCTCAACGCATCGACGCCTTCATCAAGCGAGCCAGTCGCCACTTCGTGCAGCAGCGGTTTCCACAAGTGGCTGTGGTTACGATCGACCAGCGTAATTTTGGCTTTTTTCTTGCGTCCCAGCTTATGCCCCAGCTGTGTTGCCATTTCCAGCCCACCAGCACCGCCGCCGACAATCACAATTTTTTTCAATGGCGTAGTCAACGTGACCCCCTTAAATTTATTAACCAATTGTTAATTAATGGTTATTAACATAGCTCTTAATTAACAACAGGTTATAGCAATGAAAATGTTCTTCGCTATTGAGAATAACATGAATGGTGCATTGGTCATACCAAAATTGATGTTAATCAAGTTTTGTTGCTGAAAAGATAGGCGACTTTACCGGGTGAGATCAAAAAACAGAGTTTGTTGTTCATTATTTGAGCTGATTTGTGAGAATGATATAGAGTGAGGTGTGTATGGAGGGCGTTCGGTAGGCCTGATAAGAGGCGCATCAGGCATTGATGCTCGACTGTCGGATGCGGCGGAACGCCTTATCCAACCCACAGAATCAGGAGCGCATCAGGTACCGGCAAGGTTACCTGATGCGACGAGGGCATTTACCCGAGGGTTTTGAACGCTTTAATGCGCTGTAAATGCGGGGAGATATTCTTGAATTTGTGCGTCTGCTCTTCGTCCCAGACAATCTCGTAATAATGATGCAACTCTTCAGATGTCCGCTGGCTGTTAAGCGCTTCATCATTACGCGACAAAATCACCAGGCAACGATCGCGATTCTTCTCACGGAAGTTGGTCACACACTTAGTGGCAATATCGGCATACTCTTCCGGGCGATCAATCTTCCCTTCCATGTTCTCATAAGGGAACAAATTGGGGTTGAAGATCACCTGGCGGATATCACAGAGAAAACCAATCCGCTCAGCCCAATAACCGCCCAGACCAACACCACAAATGAGCGGGCGCTCGTCGACGTTCAGTTGCAACATTTTGTCCACTTCTTTGAGCAAATGCTGCATATCATGTTTTGGATGCCGCGTACTGTAGCTTATTAGCCGTAC
Source organism: Escherichia sp. WS2035 (assembly GCF_046487065.1). Lineage (NCBI taxonomy): Bacteria > Pseudomonadati > Pseudomonadota > Gammaproteobacteria > Enterobacterales > Enterobacteriaceae > Escherichia > Escherichia sp. WS2035. The sequence continues at coordinate 934,888 of NZ_JBJQKD010000001.1, read as the reverse complement.
ATCCGGGTCAATAAACTGCAATTGTAAGACTTTCTCGTGGTTACCCGGACTGTTAGAGTCAAAACCGTGCAAATAGATAATCATCGCTTCCTCACATAAGCCAGGGTTAATGACCTGCCTTCTCTTCCTGCCAGCGTTCATGTAACTGATTCAGACGGGCGCTGATCGCTTTCCAGCGAGCCGAGTCCATCAGTTCCTGTCGCGAAAATGAACCTTTATGATACAAACGTGTAACACGTTCTGCCTTGATCGGTGACAGATTATCTAACACGCTGACGGCCCCTTTACGATTATTGCAGACCAGGATCATATCGCAACCTGCATCCAGTGATGCCTGTCCACGCTCGGCATAACTGCCCATAATCGCTGCGCCTTCCATCGATAAATCGTCAGAGAAAATCACGCCGTCAAAACCCAATTCCTGACGCAAAACGGTTTTCAGCCAGTAGGGAGAACCGCTCGCCGGACGCGGATCAACATCACTGTAGATCACATGCGCAGGCATAATGGCGTCGAGTTTATTTTCGCGGATTAAGGAACTGAAGACCGACATATCTTTAGCGCGAATCTCCGCTTGCGGACGTGGGTCGCACGGTGTTTCTTTGTGTGAGTCTGCCGTTACTGCACCGTGACCTGGGAAGTGTTTCCCGGTAGTTTTCATTCCGGCTTCATGCATACCATCAATAAACCGGCTGGCAATTGCCAGGGCTTTTTGTGGATCGGCATGATAAGAACGCTCGCCAATCGCCGCGCTGATATGCCCGACGTCCAGCACTGGCGCAAAGCTGATATCAATATCCATAGCAATCATTTCGCTGGCCATCAACCAACCTGCCTCTTGCGCCAGTTTTCCGCCTTCTTCCATTCCCAACAGCGCAGCGAATGATTGTGCCGCTGGCAAGCGGGTAAAACCTTCACGAAAACGCTGCACGCGTCCACCTTCCTGATCTACCGCCACCACCAGATGATTTCGCGATGCTGCGCGGATCTGGCGCACCAGTTCACGTAACTGGGCAGGATCATGATAGTTTCGCGTAAAGAGAATCAGCCCTCCCACCAGCGGATGCGCCAGTATTTCACGCTCTTCCGCGTCCAGTTCGTAACCTTCGACATCCAACATTACTGGACCCACACTGCTCTCCTTATTGTTTTATTAATAGCTGCCGCCAGGTGTCATCGGCCAGCCTGATAAATTGTTGATCGCCGGTTTGTCGCCAGCGGTACTCAAACCACCCTGCTTTGAGCATCAGCAGCCAGGGAAACCATCGCCTGACCTGACGCCATAATTGCGCCGGATAAATCTTCGCGCGAGTGGCATAGTCATTGACCAATTGCCGATGCTGGTCAGTATTTTCCACCCACACCGCCGCCAGTTCCAGCGCGATATCACCATCTCCGGCATACTCCCAGTCGATGAGTTTTAACCCTGACGCGCTATGCACTAAATTTCCGGCGTGGACATCCATATGCAATGGACTTAAGCGTAAAAGCCGTGGTTCCCGCGCTTTGCGCAGACGTTTTAACATTCGCAGCCAACCCACTGTCCGCCGCGCCGGATCGCTTTGCTGCCAGTACAGTTCCAGTAACGGCAACAGCGTTATTCGCCAGCCAAAACGCGGTTGTTGATGTAGATAATACAGCAAGCCTGCCAGTTCGTTGGTATCCGGCAAATACGTTTTTACCTCGCCGGGCAGATAGTCAACCACCATCCAGTCACGGAGATATAAATGCGGCTTCGGTGCAATGCATGCGGGTAGTTGTGATAAAGCCCGATACTGGCGCAAGAACGCGGACTGCGGCGCATCAGGATCGTGCGGCTGACGCACAACAAAACGCTGGCCCTGATGTTCAATGAGAAAACTCCCGCCACTAAGCCCACTATTAAACGTCGTGACGGGATGAAACTGCGGGAAAAAGCGCGACAGCAATTCGTCGCGCGTGAGGGGATTATTGCTGCGAAACGGCACCTTTACCTGACCAGATAATTTCGCCCGTCTGCACCAGCATCAGCTGCATTTGTAGGGTCGGAGCGTTAACGTTGCCAGAGGCGCTGGAGTACAGCACGTAATGAGCGCCAACATTGCGGGCAATGCCTATGGCTTTACTACGGGTGCCTAAACTGTCCTGCGGCGACAAACCTAATTGTTGCTTAGCCATCGACAGCTGCTGGGCGGAAACCAGGGTAAATTTACCGTTATTAGCCAGCGCATTTCGCAGCGTTTCGGTCGCTTCTGCGGCATTCAACGAACCGTTAGTACGGTTGTTAACGCTATCAACCAGCAGGACGCTACCCGCAGTCACGCCATCAGCCCCAAGCATCTTACTGACCATCGGCTGCATTGCGCCATTCCAGTCATAATGGCGAATATGCGGCGCAGGCGGTGCAGTTTGATCTTCGTGCTCAATTGGGCCTGGCTGCTGCGGTATCGTCGGCACCGATGGCACTGTGGGGACAGGCTGTTGTGGCTCGGTTGGTTGTTCCGGCGCTGGTTTCACTTCTTCTACCGGTGCAGGTTCACGTTGCCCCACACACCCGGCAAGAAACATCGCCAGCGCGGTAATCAAGGCGTAGCGACTCATTTTTGTCATCAAGATTCACCCCTTACAAATATAGATAAAGTCTGACTTTGTGCGCCCCCAGAAAATTGGCGCTGCCGTACAGCGTGACCGCCGAATGTGCGGGAATGGTAACGCTGCGTGGCCTTTCCAGAGGATGCATCTCCAGCCCTCTGGCGTCATACCAGTAAAAACGATAATGAACGGTAACGGGTTCTTGCCTTTCGTTATAAAGCGTTGAGGATGCTGAAGGTTGAATATCAGATGTCGAAAGGACGGGCTTTTCTGCACTGATGCCCGCAGCCAATAAAGATGACTCCATCACCAGCGATTGCTCATCATTCACCGGAATTTCCGGATGTGAACGACAGCCCACCAGCACTAACAACGCCAGAGACACCAGCCCAAAGCATCCTTTTCTCATCGTTACAGACCTTTATGCGCCAGCATTGGTCCCAGCGGACGGCCACCCAACAAGTGCATATGGATGTGGTAAACCTCTTGTCCGCCATGGCGGTTGGTGTTCATGATCAGACGATAGCCATCTTCGGCAATACCTTCTTGCTCAGCAATTTTTGCCGCTACGGTGATCATGCGTCCCAGCGCCTGCTCATGCTCAGCTGACACGTCGTTCACAGTCGGAATGAGGATATTCGGAATGATCAGAATATGCGTTGGCGCTTGCGGCGAAATATCGCGAAACGCCGTTACCAGATCATCCTGGTAGACGATATCGGAGGGGATCTCACGACGAATAATTTTGCTGAATATAGTTTCTTCTGCCACGACATTTTCCTTTTTCAAATAGCCATGCGTTGCGCCATGCTACGCCGCGCCACACTGCGAGTATAGAGTATGGTCGAGTTAAACCTGCTCTTTCAACCTTAACTCACGATTTCTTAAGCAAAAAACCGTTTTGCTGCCGTATATATCGCCATTATTCCCATTTCTGCCTGCGAATGCGCTGAAAAGACATTTTCTGTTTGGTTTACACACCAAATATGAATGCGTATATTTCTCATTTGCATTTACATACAAAATTATTCGCACACTAAATATAACCGCTCATCACCCTGCTCCGGCATGAGCCTGACGCCAACATAAACCAAGAGATTTCAAATGCTTTCGACACAATTTAACAGGGATAATCAACATCAAGCCATCATCAAACCGTCACTCCTTGCCGGTTGCATAGCACTGGCACTATTACCTTCCGCCGCTTTTGCTGCACCAGCCACTGAAGAAACGGTGATTGTTGAGGGTTCAGCCACAGCCCCAGATGATGGCGAAAATGATTACAACGTAACGTCTACCTCTGCGGGTACAAAAATGCAGATGACTCAACGTGATATTCCTCAGTCGGTCACTATTGTTAGCCAGCAGCGGATGGAAGATCAGCAGTTACAAACGCTGGGCGAAGTGATGGAAAACACGCTGGGGATCAGCAAAAGTCAGGCGGATTCCGATCGTGCTCTTTATTATTCCCGCGGATTCCAGATCGATAACTATATGGTTGATGGTATCCCCACCTATTTTGAATCGCGCTGGAATCTGGGCGACGCACTTTCTGATATGGCACTGTTTGAACGCGTAGAAGTAGTGCGTGGCGCGACAGGCCTCATGACCGGGACGGGTAATCCATCTGCGGCAATTAATATGGTTCGAAAACACGCGACCAGTCGTGAATTTAAAGGCGATGTCTCGGCGGAATACGGTAGCTGGAACAAAGAACGGTATGTGGCGGATTTACAAAGCCCACTCACCGAAGACGGTAAAATCCGCGCACGAATTGTCGGCGGCTACCAGAATAACGACTCATGGCTGGACCGCTACAACAGTGAAAAGACCTTCTTCTCCGGCATTGTCGATGCTGATTTAGGCGATCTTACGATGCTTTCAGCCGGTTACGAATATCAGCGTATTGATGTTAATAGCCCAACCTGGGGCGGTTTACCGCGCTGGAATACTGATGGCAGCAGCAACAGTTACGATCGCGCACGCAGTACCGCACCTGACTGGGCGTACAACGATAAAGAGATCAACAAGGTCTTTATGACCCTGAAGCAGCGGTTTGCTGATACCTGGCAAGCGACGCTGAATGCCACCCACTCTGAAGTCGAATTTGACAGCAAAATGATGTATGTCGATGCCTATGTAAACAAAGCGGATGGTATGCTGGTTGGGCCATACAGTAATTATGGCCCTGGTTTTGATTATGTCGGAGGCACCGGTTGGAACAGCGGCAAACGTAAAGTTGATGCGCTGGATCTGTTCGCTGACGGTAGTTATGAATTGTTTGGTCGTCAGCACAATTTAATGTTTGGTGGCAGTTACAGCAAACAAAACAATCGTTACTTCAGTTCATGGGCCAACATTTTCCCGGATGAAATTGGCAGTTTCTACAACTTTAATGGCAATTTCCCACAAACCGACAGGTCACCACAGAGTCTGGCGCAGGACGATACCACACATATGAAATCGTTATATGCTGCCACTCGTGTCACCCTTGCCGATCCGCTGCATCTGATCCTCGGCGCACGTTATACCAAGTGGCGGGTTGATACGCTGACTTACAGCATGGAGAAAAACCACACCACGCCTTATGCTGGACTGGTGTTTGACATCAATGATAACTGGTCGACCTACGCCAGCTATACCTCTATTTTTCAGCCGCAAAATGATCGTGACAGTTCAGGCAAATATCTGGCACCAATCACCGGTAACAACTACGAGCTGGGTCTGAAATCGGACTGGATGAATAGCCGTCTGACCACCACGTTAGCCATCTTCCGTATTGAGCAGGATAATGTCGCTCAGTCCACCGGTACACCTATCCCCGGCAGCAACGGCGAAACCGCCTATAAAGCGGTGGATGGGACAGTCAGTAAAGGTGTGGAATTTGAACTCAACGGCGCAATTACCGACAACTGGCAGCTGACGTTTGGCGCAACGCGCTATATTGCAGAGGATAACGAAGGAAACGCCGTTAATCCTAATCTGCCACGCACCACGGTTAAAATGTTCACCAGCTATCGGTTGCCTGTCATGCCAGAGTTGACGGTCGGCGGTGGTGTTAACTGGCAAAATCGCGTGTATACCGACACCGTGACACCGTATGGCACCTTCCGCGCCGAGCAAGGTAGCTACGCGCTGGTGGATCTCTTCACCCGCTACCAGGTGACGAAAAACTTCTCGTTACAGGGGAACGTCAATAACCTGTTCGACAAAACCTACGATACCAACGTGGAAGGTTCTATTGTCTACGGCGCACCGCGTAATTTAAGCATTACCGGCACGTATCAATTCTGAATAACGCCTGTAAAAAAGGCAGCCATCTGGCTGCCTTAGTCTCCCCAACGTCTTACGGATTAGTGGTTACGGATGTACTCATCCATCTCGGTTTTCAGGTTATCGGATTTAGTACCGAAAATCGCCTGAACACCAGAACCAGCAACCACTACGCCCGCTGCGCCCAGTTTCTTCAGGCCAGCCTGATCCACTTTAGACACATCAGCAACGCTGACGCGCAGACGGGTAATACATGCGTCGAGGTTAGTAATGTTTTCTTTACCACCAAATGCAGCAACCAGAGCCGGTGCCATTTCGCTGGTACCTGTCGCTTTTGCGTCTTCAGTCGCGTCTTCACGACCCGGCGTTTTCAGATCCAGTGCTTTAATCAGCACGCGGAAGATGGTGTAGTAAACAATGGCATAACCGATACCGACGATCGGGAACAGCCACAGTTTGCTGCTGTTACCAGACAGAACGATGAAGTCGATCAGACCGTGCGAGAACGACGTACCGTCACGCATCCCCAGAAGAATACAGATTGGGAATGCCAGGCCTGCCAGAATCGCGTGGATGATGTACAGGATCGGCGCAACGAACATGAAGGAGAACTCGATCGGCTCGGTGATACCGGTCAGGAACGAGGTCAGCGCCGCGGAGATCATAATACCGCCCACTTTCGCGCGGTTTTCTGGTTTAGCAGAGTGCCAGATAGCAATTGCGGCAGCTGGCAGACCGTACATTTTGAACAGGAAGCCACCAGACAGTTTACCCGCAGTCGGGTCACCCGCCATATAACGCGGAATGTCGCCGTGGAAAACCTGACCTGCTGCGTTGGTGTATTCACCAATCTGCATCTGGAAAGGTACGTTCCAGATGTGGTGCAGACCAAACGGTACCAGGCAACGTTCGATGAAACCGTAAATGCCAAACGCAACTACCGGGTTCTGGTAAGCAGCCCACTGAGAGAAGGTCTGGATTGCAGAGCCAATAGGCGGCCAAATGAAGGACAGCACAACGCCAGTAAAGATGGCAGTCAGGCCTGAAATGATCGGCACAAAGCGTTTACCGGCAAAGAAGCCAAGATACTCAGGCAGCTTAATACGGTAGAAACGGTTAAACATGTACGCTGCGATCGCACCGGAGATAATCCCCCCGAGTACGCCAGTATCCGCCAGGTGTTTAGAGGCGATTTCTTCAGCAGGTAAATGCAGTACCAGTGGCGCAACCACGGCCATGGTTTTAACCATGATGCCATAGGCAACAACTGCGGCCAGCGCGGATACGCCATCGTTATTGGTAAAGCCGAGGGCGACACCGATCGCAAAAATCAGTGGCATGTTTGCAAAGACGGAACCGCCTGCTTCTGCCATAACATGCGATACAACGGCGGGCAGCCAGCTGAAATTCGCGGAACCGACGCCCAGCAGAATACCTGCGATAGGCAGTACGGATACCGGCAGCATCAGCGATTTACCGACCTTTTGCAGGTTAGCAAATGCATTCTTAAACATAATTGAGAGTGCTCCTGAGTATGGGTGCTTTTTTTACGTTCTCACGCGTGGCAAGGGGGGAGTGCCTCGCCGTGTACAGGGCATCTAAGCGCCCTTTATTTATTACACAGAGTAAAATAATTCAGTGCCGATTTGTTTGACGGCTATCACGTTTCAACTTCAGATCATTGGAGAAGTTGCACATTTTGACAAAACATATGTCACAATATTTCAAACGTGGTTATTCACCGCCCGATTTTCGGCGGTGAACTTTACTCGTTTTAGCCATTAATTACGAGCTTTAAAAAAACTCATTCAACGGATGGATTGAAGGCGGGAAGCATCGATGTGAAACAGACGGGCGAAGTTATCGGTGGTTACCTGCGCCAGTTCTTCAACGGCAACACCTTTCAACACAGCCATGTATTCTGCAACGTCACGAACCATCGCAGGTTGATTCTCTTTTCCTCGATGCGGTACTGGCGCAAGGTAAGGTGAGTCAGTTTCCACCAGTAACCGATCCAGGGGGACATAACGCGCAGCATCGCGCAGTTGCTCCGCATTACGGAAGGTCACAATGCCGGAAAAGGAGATGTAAAATCCGAGATCCAGTAATTTACCCGCCGTTTCTCTGTCCTCTGTAAAACAGTGTAGTACGCCACCGCAATCCGTCACTTTTTCTTCGCGCAGAATTGCCAGCGTATCGGCGCGGGCGTCACGGGTGTGGACGATAACCGGCTTGTTCAGTTCACGACCAATCTGGATATGATGGATGAAGGACTCTTGCTGACGTACTTTAGTTTCCGGCGTGTAATAATAATCCAGCCCGGTTTCACCCAGCGCTACAACGCCCTCTTCTGCCGCCAGACGACGTAAATCTTCTACATCGTAGGGATCATTCTGGTTGAGTGGATGCACGCCACAAGAAAATACGACGTTGTCGCGTTCGCCTACCAGATCCCGCATGTGTAAATAACCCGGTAATGTTGTGGCGACTGCCAGACAAAATTTCACATCGCGTGCGGCGGCTTTCGCCAGAACGTCATCCACGTCCTTATGCAAAGATTCATAATCCAGACCATCGAGATGGCAGTGTGAGTCGACTAAAAACATGATGTCTCTCTTAAAGATGAGGAACCGGTAGCACAACGCCCGGTTGCAGGTAATGCTCAATACGCAGTAAAAGATCGGTGATGAGAAGCTCGCGGTTGATACCTGTGACAGACATTAACTGTTCACGAATGTGGCAAACATCCCCCAGTATAGCCTGCAGGCGCGAGGGAGAAAGATGGTTTGCCAGTTCGACGACCAGCCCCGGCACATCAACATTGGTCACGTGCGCAGCGCCATAATGGCGTTTTAGCGCATCCATCAGCAACGTTGCCAGCCAGTGTAAACGCGCCGGAGCTTGTTCATTATTAAGGGCCGCTAGCAGCGAATACCAGTCGCCCGATTGCACGCCATATGCCAGCGCCTGACACAATGTTTCACGAGCCTGCCAGTTATCTCCCTGAAACAACGCCAGTGCCGCCCCAGGCGAACCGGCGCTTAAGCGCAATGCGGCAAGTAGTGCATCCTGTGACATTGTCACTTCGCGTGAAAGCCAGGTCACGGCGTACTGTTCCGGCGGCGGCGCAAGGTAATGTAACCGACAACGACTACGTAATGTTGCCAGTAAACGTTCTGGCTCGCGGGTAGCAAGGAAAAACCACGTCTCTGCTGGTGGCTCTTCAAGCGTTTTCAGCAATGCGTTAGCCGCGGCGTCGGTTAGTAAGGCAGCATCGGTTACCCAGACAACTTTCGCACCACCTAAGCGTGCGTGCTCATTCAGCTTTTCGGTGACCTCACGTACCGCATCAATGCCCAGCGCATTTTTCCCTTTTTCGGGAGCCAGGGTGTAGTAATCGGGATGTGTGCCAGCCTGCATCAACTGACATCCACGACAGTGACCGCAACTTTTGTGGCCCTGCGGTTGTTGGCAGAGTAAATAACGGCTCAGGGCGTAGATTAAAGCATCATCGCCCATGCCCGGTAACGCCTGAATGAGTAGCGCATGGTGACCTCTTCCGGCCTGATAGCTGGCTACCAGTTTTTCGAAATCAGGTCGTAACCATGGATACCATCTCATGCGTCCAACTCCTTCACCCAATTGGTCACGGTAGTGCGGATTGCATCCATCACGGCCTCCAGCGGCTGGGTGGCATCAATGGTATGAATGCTTTTATCTTGTGCTGCCAGTTCCAGATAGCGGGCGCGGGTGCGATTAAAGAAATCGAATGACTCTTGCTCAATACGATCCAGCTCACCACGGGCGCGAGCACGTTTTAAGCCGACCTCTGGGGTGACATCAAGATAAAGCGTTAAGTCAGGGCGAAAATCCCCGAGAACAGCATCACGCAGTGTTGCCAGCATATGTTGGTCAATACCACGTCCTCCACCCTGATAGGCTTGAGTGGAGAGATCGTGGCGATCGCCAATCACCCAGGTGCCGTTAGCCAGCGCAGGTTTGATGACCGTTTCTACCAGTTGAACGCGCGCGGCATAAAACATCAAAACTTCGGCTTTATCGGTAATGACTTCATCGCCTACCGATTTGATATCCAGCACCAGGCTTCTTAACTTTTCGGCAAGTTGCGTACCGCCAGGTTCCCGAGTGAAAACCATGTCGCGGATACCCAGTTGCTCAAGCGTCTCAACCACCACGTTACGCGCGGTAGTTTTGCCTGCGCCTTCCAGCCCCTCAATGACGATATACTTACTGCGCATTTTTTTCCTTAAGCACTTTCAGATAATCCTGCACAGACTTGTTATGACTGGCAAGATTGGTATTAAACGTGTGACCACCTTTACCATCGGCCACAAAATAGAGATACGGCGTTTTTGCCGGATGCGCAGCAGCCTTCAGCGAATCCGCCCCCGGCGTCGCTATCGCACCTGGCGGCAGACCGGTAATGGTATAGGTGTTATACGCTGTCGGCGTTTCCAGGTCTGCACGAGAAAGTTTGCCATTATAACGCTCTCCCATCCCGTAAATCACGGTCGGGTCGGTCTGCAGGCGCATACCAATGCGTAAACGGTTGATAAATACTGAGGCAACCTGATCGCGTTCACTGGCAACGGCGGTTTCTTTTTCGATAATTGATGCCATCGTCACCAACTGGTTTTTATCTTTATAAGGCAGACCGTCCGCACGCCCTTCCCAGGCGCTATCGACCGCTTTCACCATTTTCTTGTGCGCTCGTTTGAGTAACGCGACATCGGTGGTATTGGCGGTATACATCCAGGTGTCTGGCCAGAACCAACCTTCAATCCACTCCGGGTTTTCCAGTTCAAGTGCCTGCGCTACGGTGGCGTACTTATCGTCGCTCAGCGTGTGCTTGATATACGGAGCCTCACGCAATTGCTTGAGGTAGTCGCTCAGACGCATCCCTTCTACCAGTCGCAGCGGGAACTGTGCTTCTTTACCGCTTTCCAACAATTTCAGCATCTCGCGCACGGTCATCTGCGGTGTAAAGCGGTAAGTCCCGGCTTTAAAGTGAGAAAGATCCGGTTCGATACGCAGCAGCCATTGGAAAACCCGTGGGCGATTGATGATCTTATCGGCATAAAGCTGTTCACCGAGCGCCAGACGTCCGGTCCCTGGCTTCAGGGTAAATATCGTCTCTTCTTTGATAAGCAATTTGCTGTCGGCAAGATGGCGAACCTTCCAGACGCCCACACCAGCGGCGATACCCAGTACCACCAGCAATAACAAGATTATCAATAACACTTTTTTCATGACTAATTCGGGCGCTCACAAAGTGGGGCTAAATATTCATATAACGTTGCTGACGAAAAGGAGACATCGCCACAGGCACGTACGGGCATCACTGGCATTAACGCATTACAAATAACCATCTCATCTGCCTGCAACGCCTCTTCCAGAGAGGCTTGCACTTCGACAAGCTGATAAGAGGATTGTGCCAGCAAACGGATACAGAATTGTCGCATAATGCCGTTAACACCTGCCTGATCCAGTCGCGGCGTATAAACTACGTTGCCCTTCCGCCAGAACAAATTAGCCGCACAGCATTCCGTAACCCACCCTTCGCTGTCAAGGACCAGCGCCTCATCAGCGTTTGTCTGCTCAAGATGAGAGCGGATCAATACTTGCTCAAGCCGATTAAGATGTTTAATACCTGCAAGATGAGGATTGCGCCCCAGCCGCACCGGGCTTAGCGCCAACGTCATCCCTTCGTTACGCAAACGGTCGTAATGTGCAGGATAAGCCGTAACGGAGAGAATCCGCGTTGCCGGTCCACTGTTCAATGTGCTGTACCCTCGCCCGCCACTACCGCGACTGATCACGACTTTCAGTACACCATTTTGCTGTTCTGCTGCCAGCGTTTTCATCTCTTGTTCAAGCTGAGGCCAGAAGTCACAGGAAATCATCAACCGCTGACAAGCATCCTGTAGTCGCTGGATATGCGCCGATAACAAACTGACTTTACCGTCGATAACTCTGGCGGTGGTAAAACAACCATCACCAAACTGCGTTGCCCGATCGCTTACTGCCAGCGATTCCTGCTTATGACCGTTAATTAAGAACATACCGGCTCCTTATCAGAGAATTGTTAGTGTGGCAGCATGTTCACTACGGAACAAGTCGGAATAAAAGCTAAGAAAAAAGGCCCGCAAGCGGACCTTTTATAAGGGTGGAAAATGACAATTTAGATCTTTTTAAAGATCAAAGAACCATTAGTGCCACCGAAGCCGAAGGAATTACACAGAGTGTATTCCATTCCGCTAACCTGACGCGCTTCGTGCGGTACGAAATCCAAATCGCAACCTTCATCCGGGTTATCCAGGTTGATGGTTGGCGGAACAGCCTGATCGCGCAGCGCAAGGATGGAGTAGATAGATTCTACTGCACCCGCCGCACCTAACAGGTGACCGGTCATAGATTTCGTGGAGCTTACCAACACGCGGCTTGCAGCTTCACCGAAGATGGTTTTCACCGCCTGCGCTTCAGCTTTATCGCCAGCCGGCGTAGAAGTACCGTGCGCGTTAACGTAGCCAATCTGACTCGCTTCAATGCCTGCATCACGCAGAGCATTTGCCATCGCCAGAGCTGCGCCTGCGCCATTTTCTGGCGGTGACGTCATATGATAAGCATCGCTGCTCATACCAAAGCCGACGAGTTCAGCGTAAATTTTCGCACCGCGTTTTTTCGCGTGTTCGTACTCTTCAAGTACCAGCATACCGGCACCATCGCCCAGTACGAAACCATCACGCTCTTTATCCCACGGGCGGCTCGCCGCTTGCGGGTTATCATTGCGGGTAGATAATGCGCGTGCCGCGCCAAAACCACCAACGCCCAGCGGCGTACTGGCTTTCTCTGCGCCACCTGCAACCATCACGTCAGCATCGCCATACGCGATAATACGCGCAGCATGGCCAATGTTGTGCACGCCGGAAGTACAGGCGGTCGCGATAGAGATGCTTGGGCCACGCAGGCCATACATGATAGTCAGATGACCTGCCACCATGTTCACAATCGTTGACGGAACGAAGAATGGGCTGATCTTACGTGGACCACCGTTCATCAGAGATGTGTGGTTTTCTTCGATCAGTCCGAGGCCGCCAATCCCGGAGCCAATTGCGGCACCAATGCGGGTTGCGTTCTCTTCCGTTATTTCAAGGCCAGAATCCTGCATGGCCTGAACGCCAGCGACAATTCCATATTGAATGAAGGCATCCATCTTGCGCTGTTCTTTGCGCGAGATAATGTCCTCACAGTTAAAATCCTTTACTAAGCCAGCAAATTTCGTTGCATAGGCGCTAGTATCGAAATGGTCGATTAGGCTGATGCCACTCTGACCGGCAAGCAGAGCTTTCCAGGTAGACTCTACGGTATTGCCGACAGGAGACAACATGCCCAGTCCGGTCACAACTACACGACGCTTAGACACGTTTGTCCTCCAGGGAGGGAAAAAATGATTCTAGTGGGACAAAAAGATAAAACTCAGGCGGTCGAACGACCGCCTGGAGATGTTCACTTACGCCTGGTGGCCGTTGATGTAATCAATGGCAGCCTGAACGGTGGTGATTTTCTCAGCTTCTTCGTCCGGAATCTCAGTATCAAACTCTTCTTCCAGAGCCATTACCAGCTCAACGGTGTCAAGAGAATCCGCGCCCAGGTCTTCAACGAAAGAAGCATTGTTGGTAACTTCTTCCTGCTTAACGCCCAGCTGTTCGCCGATAATTTTCTTAACGCGTTCTTCGATAGTGCTCATACTCTTAAATTTCCTATCAAAACTCGCTTTCGCGATGGTTTTCGTAGTGTATAAAATGTTGAAAAATTTGCAACTAAATCCCGGCAGGTCTTACCACGATTTTACGTTATTTTGAGGCCTTACCCCCCAATAACGCAAATCATTTTGCACTAATTATTACTCATAACCACGCAGACTGCGCGCAACATGAGCATTTTGTGCAAATCGCGGTCAGACCATGTACATCCCGCCGTTCACATGCAAAGTTTCACCCGTGATGTAAGCTGCTTCGTCGGATGCCAGGAATGCAACCGCGTTGGCGATTTCCTGTGCGCCGCCGAGGCGACCCGCAGGAACCTGCGCCAGGATACCCGCACGCTGGTCATCGCTCAGCGCACGTGTCATGTCCGTTTCAATAAAGCCCGGAGCAACAACGTTTACAGTAATACCGCGTGACGCAACTTCGCGCGCCAGTGATTTACTGAAGCCGATCAAGCCCGCTTTCGCCGCAGCGTAGTTGGCCTGACCGCCATTTCCCATGGTACCAACCACAGAACCGATAGTGATAATACGACCATGACGCTTTTTCATCATAGCGCGCATTACCGCTTTTGACAGACGGAAAACAGATGAAAGGTTGGTTTCGATAATATCGTTCCACTCTTCATCTTTCATTCGCATTAACAGGTTATCACGAGTGATACCGGCATTATTGACCAGGATATCCACTTCACCAAATTCTGCGCGAATTTTTTCCAGAACAGATTCGATAGATGCCGGGTCGGTCACATTCAACATCAGACCTTTGCCGTTGGCACCTAAATAATCACTGATCGCCTGAGCGCCATTTTCACTGGTCGCAGTGCCAATAACTTTCGCGCCACGGGCTGCGAGCGTTTCAGCAATTGCGCGGCCAATTCCGCGGCTTGCACCGGTTACCAGTGCGATTTTTCCTTCAAAATTCATGATTTTCCTCTTTTAAAGCTCGAGCGCCGCTGCCATCGCTGAAGGTTCGTTCAGCGCCGAGGCGGTCAGGGTGTCGACAATGCGTTTCGTCAGGCCAGTAAGCACTTTGCCCGGGCCGACTTCATAGAGATGTTCTACGCCTTGCGCTGCCATGTATTCAACAGACTTCGTCCACTGAACCGGGTTATACAACTGACGTACCAGTGCGTCACGAATGGCATCACCATTGGTTTCGCATTTCACATCAACGTTATTCACAACAGGAACTGTTGGTGCGTTAAAGGTGATTTTCGCTAATTCTACTGCCAGTTTGTCGGCTGCTGGTTTCATCAGCGCACAGTGAGACGGTACGCTCACTGGTAGCGGCAGAGCGCGTTTTGCGCCCGCAGCTTTACAAGCAGCACCCGCACGCTCAACCGCTTCTTTATGACCGGCAATAACCACCTGTCCCGGAGAGTTAAAGTTTACCGGAGAAACGACCTGACCTTCTGCAGCTTCTTCACACGCTTTCGCAATAGACGCATCATCCAGACCGATGATTGCCGCCATAGCACCCGTTCCTTCCGGTACGGCTTCTTGCATGAACTTGCCGCGCATCTCAACCAGACGCACCGCATCAGCGAAATCAATCACACCAGCGCAAACCAGCGCGGAGTATTCCCCCAGGCTGTGACCGGCCATCATTGCCGGTGCTTTACCGCCCTGCTGCTGCCATACGCGATACAGCGCAACAGATGCAGTCAACAGCGCTGGCTGGGTTTGCCAGGTTTTATTCAGTTCTTCAGCTGGCCCCTGCTGGGTCAGCGCCCACAGGTCGTAGCCCAGCGCCGCAGAAGCTTCAGCAAACGTTTCTTCGACAATTGGATAGCTCGCCGCCATATCAGCCAGCATTCCAACGGTTTGAGAACCCTGTCCAGGGAACACAAATGCAAATTGCGTCATGTTTTAATCCTTATCCTAGAAACGAACCAGCGCGGAGCCCCAGGTGAATCCACCGCCAAAGGCTTCAAGCAGAACCAACTGCCCCGGCTTAATGCGCCCGTCGCGTACAGCTTCATCCAGAGCGCACGGGACAGAGGCCGCAGAGGTATTACCGTGGCGATCCAGCGTCACCACGACATTGTCCATCGACATGCCGAGTTTTTTCGCTGTTGCACTGATAATACGCAGGTTAGCCTGATGCGGAACCAGCCAGTCCAGTTGAGAACGGTCAAGATTATTCGCCGTCAGCGTCTCATCAACGATGTGCGCCAGTTCTGTTACCGCAACCTTGAAGACTTCGTTGCCCGCCATCGTCAGATGAATTGAATTCTCTGGATTCACACGGTCAGCATTAGGCAGCGTCAGCAACTCACCATAGCTACCGTCGGCATGCAGATGGGTGGAGATGATTCCCGGCTCTTCAGAGGCAGCCAGCACCGCAGCGCCCGCGCCATCGCCAAAAATAATAATAGTCCCACGATCTGTTGGATCGCAGGTGCGCGCCAGTACATCGGAACCGACGACCAGAGCATACTTCACCGCCCCAGATTTCACGTATTGATCGGCTACGCTTAATGCATAGGTGAAACCTGCGCAGGCTGCTGCAACGTCAAATGCCGGGCAACCTTTAATGCCCAGCATGCTTTGAATCTGACAAGCTGCGCTCGGGAAAGCGTGCGTAGCAGAAGTCGTTGCCACAACGATCAGGCCAATCTGGTCTTTCTCAATGCCCGCCATCTCAATTGCGCGTGTCGCCGCTTCAAAGCCCATGGTTGAAACGGTTTCGTTTGGCGCGGCAATGTGGCGTTCGCGGATACCGGTACGAGTGACAATCCACTCGTCAGAGGTGTCCACCATTTTTTCCAAATCGGCGTTTGTCCGCACTTGTTCGGGCAGATAGCTGCCAGTACCAATAATCTTCGTATACATGTACGCTCAGTCACTTTTCGGTTATATACCGTCACTTGCAAACTGCGAGTTCGCTGGCAGCGTCCTGCTACCGCAGAGTTCCGCTTTTGCCACCGTCCAGCAGCTCAAAACCAGCTGGGTATACAGATTCCAGGCGAGCGGCAATTCGCTGAGGAACTTGTCGCTGCACCGCCTGCACTGCCTGTTCAATCGCGACCGCAAAAGCTCGCTGATTGGCTGCACCATGACTTTTTATCACCGTGCCGCGCAATCCTAACAGACAGGCGCCGTTATACTGGTCGGGGTTGAGGTGACTGAATCGCCTCGTCAGGCTCTTTTGTAGCCAACGCTTTAATAACAGTAGCCACCACGACCGTTTTTTCCCTTCACCCTGAGATTTCAGCAGAGAAAGGAACATCCTGACAACACCTTCCATCGTCTTTAATGTGACATTTCCTGTAAAGCCGTCACAAACCAGCACATCTGTCTTGCCAGTTAACAACTCATTGGCTTCAAGATAGCCGATATAATTGATAGAAGGGATTGTTTTAAGCACCGCTGAGGCATCCCGAATACTGTCGAGACCCTTTACTTCTTCTTCACCAATATTGAGCAACGCCACGCGAGGATTAGGAATTTCCACCACCTCTTCAGCCAGAACTGAGCCCATAATGGCAAATTGCACCAACATTGTACTGTCACAATCGACGTTGGCCCCTAAATCGAGGACCACCGTTTTGCCCTTTTGCTGATGCGGTAATACCGTCACCAGCGCCGGACGCTCAATCCCCTCCAGGGGCTTGAGTAATAATTTTGCCAGCCCCATTAGCGCCCCGGTATTACCGGCACTGACACAGGCTTGCGCTCGACCTTCTTTCACCAGCTCCAGGGCCACGCGCATTGAACTCCCACGACTGGCGCGGATAGCTTGCGAAGGCCGGGCATCACTGGCGATAACTGACTGCGCAGGAATAATCTGCAGACGCGAACGTTGTTCAAAGTCAGCTTTAGCAAGTAATGGCGTGATGGCGTCGGGATTGCCGACTAAAAGAAGAGTGAGTTGCGAATTAGAATTCAGTGCCTGCAATGCTGCAGGCACTGTCACGGAAGGGCCAAAATCCCCTCCCATGACATCTAACGCCAGGGTTAGACGTGTCAAGGTATCGTCGCCGCCCGGTTTGGTCTTTCCCCAGTTGCCTGGGGAAAATCCTCACTAAGCTTCATCACGCAGACGCGTAATTACTTAGCGATGACCTTGCGGCCGCGGTAGTAACCGTCGGCAGTGATGTGGTGACGCAGGTGTTTTTCACCAGAAGTTTTGTCTACAGACAGGCTGGTGACTGCGGTCAGCGCGTCATGGGAACGACGCATGCCACGTTTGGAACGGGTTGGTTTATTCTGTTGTACGGCCATGGACCTTACTCCTCAATTACGGTTTATCCCCGATCCAACGGGGAGCACCAATTACTTACGCTTTAAGCTGGCTAATACGGCAAATGGGTTTGGCTTTTGCGCTTCTTCAGGCAGTTCACCAAAGACCATGTCCGCTTCGGACACTTCACAGTGTTCAGAATCATGCACCGGAACTACCGGCAAGGCGAGGATGATTTCATCTTCAACCATTGCAAGCAGATCGATTTCACCGAATTCGTTAACCTCAATCGGTTCATACGCTTCCGGCAGTGCTTCAGCCTGTTCGTCTGAACGCACAGGACTAAAACAATACGTTGTGTAGACCTGATGAGTAAACGGCTTCCCGCAACGCTGACACTCGAGCGTTACCGTCACCTTCGCATCGCCGTTTAACACTGCGAGACGTTGGTTATCGATAGCGAACGACATGGAGCATTCCACATCACTGTCCACACTGACTACGGATTCGGCGACGCGCTCAACCTGATCAGGAGTATAGATACCCTGGTAATCAAGGCGTTTTTGAGCCGTACGAACCGGATCGAGAGTCAGGGGTAATTTTACCTTTTGCATAGGGCGCGCATATTAACTTTGTAACGTCATAGAGTCAAAGAAAAAGGCAGCCTGTGGTTGCCTTTTGCCAATAATTCGCACACATTGCGGGTTACTGCTTTATTTTCGTTCAGTGCTGATAACGAACATCAACCTGCAAAACGAAGCGCATAGTTTAAAATGGCTATCATCAATACGCTATATCTGATGGAAAAAAATATGCCTGAACTTATTTTAGCCTCCACCTCGCCCTGGCGTCGCGCTCTTCTGGAAAAACTGCAAATCTCTTTTGAATGTGCAGCACCCGAGGTCGACGAAACTCCACGCAGCGACGAATCACCGCGACAGTTGGTGCTTCGACTGGCACAAGAAAAAGCGCAATCTCTGGCGTCACGTTATCCGGATCATTTAATTATTGGTTCAGACCAGGTATGTGTTCTTGATGGCGAAATCACCGGTAAACCGTTAACGGAAGAAAATGCCCGTCTGCAATTACGCAAAGCCAGCGGCAATATCGTCACCTTCTATACTGGACTGGCGTTGTTTAATTCGGCGAATGGGCATCTACAAACAGAAGTGGAGCCTTTTGACGTCCATTTCCGTCACCTGAGCGAGGCGGAGATTGATAATTACGTGCGTAAAGAGCATCCCCTGCACTGCGCGGGTAGCTTTAAGAGTGAAGGATTTGGCATTACGCTGTTTGAGCGTTTAGAGGGGCGTGATCCTAACACGCTGGTTGGTTTACCGCTAATCGCGCTGTGTCAGATGTTACGTCGGGAAGGAAAAAACCCGCTGATGGGATAGTTTTTTGCGCCGGATGCGGTTACGTCGCATCCGGCAATCGGTGCTGGCGGCCTGATGCGGCATAAACGCCTTATCAGGCCAACCGCCCATTATCATGCTTATATGCTCGTATTAGCGCGCGTTACGCAGTTTTTGCAAACAACGCTTCAAACCATCATCCATCGGCGCTTCGATACGCATCACCTCACCGGTCCCCGGATGGGTAAACTTCAACGCTGCGGCGTGCAGGAACAGACGATTTAATCCCGTGCCTGCTTCAGTGAGCTGTCTGTCAAATTCACGGTCACCGTAGCGATCGTCAAAGGCAATCGGATGACCCGCATATTGTGTATGCACACGGATCTGATGAGTACGCCCTGTTACCGGGCTACAACGCACCAGGGTGGCAAATGCATAGCGCTCTTCCACTTTAAAGCGTGTTTCCGACGGTTTGCCTTCCTGACTCACACGCACGATACGTTCGCCGCTTTGCAGAATATTTTTCAGTAACGGCGCTTGAACGCTCTTCACATGCGACTGCCACTGACCGCGCACCAGCGCCAGGTAATCTTTTTGCATCCCTTTTTCACGTAATTGCTCATGCAGAGAACGCAACGCCGAGCGTTTTTTCGCTACCAGCAACACACCTGAGGTGTCCCGGTCAAGACGATGAACCAGTTCAAGGAACCGCGCTTCCGGGCGCAACGCCCGCAAACCTTCGATAACGCCGAAGCTTAAACCACTACCGCCATGTACCGCCGTACCGGAAGGTTTATTCAGCACCAGGATATGGTCATCTTCATATAAGATGACGTCCGCCAGCGCCGCCACCTTTTGCAGATGTGGCGAAACCGCCTCTTCTTCCCGTTCAGCAACGCGAACCGGTGGGATACGCACCTCATCACCCGCTTCGAGTTTATATTCAGGCTTAATACGTTTTTTGTTCACCCGCACTTCGCCTTTACGCAAAATACGGTAAATCATACTTTTTGGTACACCTTTCAATTGGGTACGCAAAAAGTTATCGATACGTTGCCCCGCTTCGTCAGCGGTGATAGCAACAATTTTTACGGATGGAGTCTCTGTTTTCATGGTGGGCGATTCTAATTAGCCAACAGGATTCGCGCCACTCATTTTTCTATGCTTATATTTAGTTTTGCACCTTATTACTTCACTACATGATCACTTTATTGATGGTTATTAAACCAATCACCAGCAAGAAGTGAAAAAACTGTGAGTAAGCGGGTGATAAATGGTAAAAGTCATCTTGCTATAACAAGGCTTGCAGTGGAATAATGAGGCCGTTTCCGTGTCCATCCTTGTTAAAACAAGAAATTTTACGGAATAACCCATTTTGCCCGACCGATCATCCACGCAGCAATGGCGTAAGACGTATTGATCTTTCAGGCAGTTAGCGGGCTGCGGGTTGCAGTCCTTACCGGTAGATGGAAATATTTCTGGAGAGTAATACCCAGTCTGTTTCTTTGATAATTGCGCTGTTTTTCCGCATGAAAAACGGGCAACCGACACTCTGCGCCTCTTTGAGCTGACGATAACCGTGAGGTTGGCGACGCGACTAGACACGAGGCCATCGGTTCACACCCGGAAAGGCGTTACTTTGCCCGCAGCTTAGTCGTCAATGTAAGAATAATGAGTAAGTTACGATGAAAAGAATGTTAATCAACGCAACTCAGCAGGAAGAGTTGCGCGTTGCCCTTGTAGATGGGCAGCGTCTGTATGACCTGGATATCGAAAGTCCAGGGCACGAGCAGAAAAAGGCAAACATCTACAAAGGTAAAATCACCCGCATTGAACCGAGTCTGGAAGCTGCTTTTGTTGATTACGGCGCTGAACGTCACGGTTTCCTCCCACTAAAAGAAATTGCCCGCGAATATTTCCCTGCTAACTACAGTGCTCATGGTCGTCCCAACATTAAAGATGTGTTGCGTGAAGGTCAGGAAGTCATTGTTCAGATCGATAAAGAAGAGCGCGGCAACAAAGGCGCGGCATTAACCACCTTTATCAGTCTGGCGGGTAGCTATCTGGTTCTGATGCCGAACAACCCGCGCGCGGGTGGTATTTCTCGTCGTATCGAAGGCGACGACCGTACCGAATTAAAAGAAGCACTGGCAAGCCTTGAACTGCCGGAAGGCATGGGGCTTATCGTGCGCACCGCTGGCGTCGGCAAATCTGCTGAGGCGCTGCAATGGGATTTAAGCTTCCGTCTGAAACACTGGGAAGCCATCAAAAAAGCCGCTGAAAGCCGCCCGGCTCCGTTCCTGATTCATCAGGAGAGCAACGTAATCGTTCGCGCATTCCGCGATTACTTACGCCAGGACATCGGCGAAATCCTTATCGATAACCCGAAAGTGCTCGAACTGGCACGTCAGCATATCGCTGCATTAGGCCGCCCGGATTTCAGCAGCAAAATCAAACTGTACACCGGCGAGATCCCGCTGTTCAGCCACTACCAGATCGAGTCGCAGATCGAGTCCGCCTTCCAGCGTGAAGTTCGTCTGCCATCCGGTGGTTCCATTGTTATCGACAGCACCGAAGCGTTAACGGCCATCGACATCAACTCCGCACGCGCGACCCGCGGCGGCGATATCGAAGAAACCGCGTTTAACACCAACCTCGAAGCTGCCGATGAGATTGCTCGTCAGTTGCGCCTGCGTGACCTCGGCGGCCTGATTGTTATCGACTTCATCGACATGACGCCAGTACGCCACCAGCGTGCGGTAGAAAACCGTCTGCGTGAAGCGGTGCGTCAGGACCGGGCGCGTATTCAAATCAGCCATATTTCTCGCTTTGGCCTGCTGGAAATGTCCCGTCAGCGCCTGAGCCCATCACTGGGTGAATCCAGCCATCACGTCTGCCCGCGCTGCTCCGGTACCGGTA
Source organism: Escherichia sp. WS2035 (assembly GCF_046487065.1). NCBI lineage: Bacteria > Pseudomonadati > Pseudomonadota > Gammaproteobacteria > Enterobacterales > Enterobacteriaceae > Escherichia > Escherichia sp. WS2035. The sequence continues at coordinate 912,795 of NZ_JBJQKD010000001.1, read as the reverse complement.
CCGTTCGTGACAACGAATCGCTGTCGCTCTCTATTCTGCGTCTGATCGAAGAAGAAGCGCTGAAAGAGAACACCCAGGAAGTTCACGCCATTGTTCCTGTGCCAATTGCTTCTTACCTGCTGAATGAAAAACGTTCTGCGGTAAATGCGATTGAAACTCGTCAGGACGGCGTACGCTGTGTGATTGTGCCAAACGATCAGATGGAAACCCCGCACTACCATGTGCTGCGCGTGCGCAAAGGGGAAGAAACCCCAACCTTAAGCTACATGCTGCCGAAGCTGCATGAAGAAGCGATGGCGCTGCCGTCTGAAGAAGAGTTCGCTGAACGTAAGCGTCCGGAACAACCTGCGCTGGCAACCTTTGCCATGCCGGATGTGCCGCCAGCACCAACGCCAGCTGAACCTGCCGCGCCTGTCGTAGCCCCAGCACCTAAATCTGCACCGGCAACACCAGCCGCTCCTGCCCAACCTGGGCTGTTGAGCCGCTTCTTCGGCGCACTGAAAGCGCTGTTCAGCGGTGGTGAAGAAACCAAACCGTCCGAGCAACCAACACCGAAAGCAGAAGCGAAACCGGAACGTCAACAGGATCGTCGCAAGCCTCGTCAGAACAACCGCCGTGACCGTAATGAGCGCCGCGACCCTCGTAGTGAACGTACTGAAGGCAGCGATAATCGCGAAGAAAACCGTCGTAATCGTCGCCAGGCACAGCAGCAGACTGCCGAGACGCGTGAGAGCCGTCAGCAGGCAGAGGTAACGGAAAAAGCGCGTACCACCGACGAGCAGCAAACGCCGCGTCGTGAACGTAGCCGCCGCCGTAACGATGATAAACGTCAGGCGCAACAAGAAGTGAAGGCGCTGAATGTTGAAGAGCAATCTGTTCAGGAAACCGAACAGGAAGAACGTGTACGTCCGGTTCAGCCGCGTCGTAAACAGCGTCAGCTCAATCAGAAAGTGCGTTACGAGCAAAGCGTAGCCGAAGAAGCGGTAGTCGCACCGGTGGTTGAAGAAACTGTCGCAGCCGAACCAATTGTTCAGGAAGCGGCAGCCCCACGCACAGAATTGGTGAAAGTTCCGCTGCCAGTCGTAGCGCAAACTGCACCAGAACAGCAAGAAGAGAACAATGCTGATAACCGTGACAACGGTGGCATGCCGCGTCGTTCTCGCCGCTCGCCTCGTCACCTGCGCGTAAGTGGTCAGCGTCGTCGTCGCTATCGTGACGAGCGTTATCCAACCCAGTCGCCAATGCCGTTGACCGTAGCGTGCGCGTCTCCGGAACTGGCCTCTGGCAAAGTCTGGATCCGCTATCCAATTGTACGTCCGCAAGATGTACAGGTTGAAGAGCAGCGCGAACAGGAAGAAGTACAAGTGCAGCCGATGGTGACTGAGGTCCCTGTCGCCGCCGCTGCCGAACCTGTTGTTAGCGCGCCAGTTGTTGAAGAAGTGGCTGAAGTCGTAGAAGCCCCCGTTCAGGTTGCCGAACCGCAACCGGAAGTGGTTGAAACGACGCATCCTGAAGTGATTGCTGCCGCGGTAACTGAACAGCCGCAGGTGATTACCGAGTCTGATGTTGCCGTAGCCCAGGAAGTTGCAGAACACGCAGAACCGGTGGTTGAACCGCAGGAAGAGACGGCAGATATTGAAGAAGTTGCCGAAACTGCTGAGGTTGTGGTTGCTGAACCTGAAGTTGTTGCTCAACCTGCCGCGCCAGTCGTCGCTGAAGTCACAGCAGAAGTTGAAACGGTAGCTGCGGTTGAACCTGAGGTCACCGTTGAGCATAACCACGCTACCGCGCCGATGACGCGCGCTCCGGCACCGGAATATGTTCCGGAAGCACCGCGTCACAGTGACTGGCAGCGCCCTACTTTTGCCTTCGAAGGTAAAGGTGCCGCAGGTGGTCATACGGCAACGCATCATGCATCTGCCGCTCCTGCGCGTCCGCAACCTGTTGAGTAATAGTTAGCTCAAGTAATCAAGCCCTGGTAACTGCCAGGGCTTTTTTATTTCATCTTTGAGTCAACATATTAAAATTCATCAAATGGCATCCTTGCTAACCAACAATACAAAATAGGCAAAAAAATGCCCGCTCCGGCGATCCCAGAGCGGGCAGACAAAACATACCCAGTTTCATGATATGTTTTAAAGCGAGCTTATTTGTTGAGCTGGAAGAGCGACAATCCCTGCATATCGGTAAATGCTTTATACGATGCCTGCAATGCCGTTTGCTGCATGATGTAAGATGAAATAGTTGCATTCCAGTCCACATCAACCAGATCGCTCATCTGCTGCGTTTGCCCTAAAGCGCGATCGCTACCTAATGAATCCAGCGACTCCAGTTCGTTCAGTTGCGTGCCTAATTCCGCGCGAACAGTCAGCACATTGTTCAGCGAGTTTTTCAGTCCGCGGTTGGTTTTATCCAGTGCCGCAGCGGCGGTTTCTTTATCCGCTTCGCTATCCGCGACCGGCGTTTTCAGGGCTGCGATGGCGCTATCCAGCATGGCAAAAAGATTGGTTTCAGAAGCGCTACCGTCTGGTTCCGCTACCGCGTTGCTAGTAATACTGTCGAAAATTTTGTCGCCCGTATGTCCTATCACCATCGAACGCGAAGCATCGACCTGTTGTTTAATACTTTCTGCTCCGCCTTCGTATTTGCCATCCGCCTCGCTAAACGGTGCGGATTCTGTTTTATAACCGGCAAAAATGTAGCGCCCGTTACCGTCAGTGGTGTTCGCCAGATTCAGCAACTGGTCACGAAGCCCCTGAATATCCGTAGCCAGCGAGGCCCGGTCATCGTCACTCAAGGTGCCATTGCTGGCGTAGACAATTTTTTCCTGAGCATTCTGTATAGCGGTTGTGACCTGGCTAAGTACACTCTCTTCCAGTGACACTTTTTGAGTGGCGAAAGTACGCGCCAGCGTGTACTGGCTGTTTTGCGCCTGTGCCTGGGAGAGAACAACAGCTTGTGATGCAGCAATGGGATCATCTGAAGGGTTAACGACTCGCTTACCCGTCGACATCTGTTCGCCGTACTTCATCCATTCTGCCTGAGAATTGGTGATGCCGCGCATGTTTTGCTGGTACATCATCTGGGTACTGAAACGCATTTTATCTCCCCTTAGCGAATGTTAATCAGCGCATCAAAAATCGCGTTTGCCGTCTGCAGAACCTGCGCATTCGCGAGGTAATACTGCTGAAAACGTTGCAGATTTCCGTACTCCTCATCGAGATTGACACCGGAAATCGACTGCTGCTGATTGGAAAGCTGCGTCACCACATTACCTTGAGTGGTGCTACTGGTTTTCAACGTCGCGGTTTTATTACCGATATCACTCACTAACGAGGCATAAGCGTCGTTAAAGGATTTCGCACCGCCCACCGTTTTACTGTTGCTTTGCAGATCGAGCAGGGCCTGACCGTTGCGGTTGTCGCTATCACCCGCATCTTCTGCGCTCGCCATGGCGATTTTCGCTTCGTCGGTGATTAATACATCCATGTTGACGATGGCGTCACTTACCGGTTTCAGCGTGAAGCTGTCGTTAACGGCAGGCGTTCCTGTAAACGTCAACTCCAGACCATCAAATGCCACTTTACCGTTGGCATCCGGCGTCACCGTAAAAGTGGTATTGCTGGCAAGGCGGGTGACCTGCCACTGATTATTATCGAACGAGATTTTGTAATCTGTCGCCAGTACCGCGGAGGTATCAGTTACCGTTGCACCGATCGCAACGTCACCTTTGTTTTTCGTGTTTTGCAGAACCGCGGGCTTACCGATAGCAAAGAAATCTTCACCGGCATCGCCGTTAGCATCAAATCCGGCTTTGTGTTGGGTGTTGAAAGCCTCGGCAAATGCCAGCGCCAGTTGTCCAAGCGTATTACGCGTCTGGTCCAGATCCTGAGAACGGAATGTCAGAATGCCGCCCAGCGACCCGGTATTCAGTAATTTCTCCGGGATCTCAATATTGCCTGCCGTCCCATCAACATAAGCGACAGTCGTACGAGAAGGGTCGGCGCTGGAAGGAACTGCCGCAAGTTGCCGCGCCGTACTTCCCTGAACCAGTGAGTAGCCATTGGCCATCGTGATGTTATAAGTGCCACCATCCTGAACACTGACTTCTACGCCAACAATCTGGTTTAATTCGCTCACCAGTTGATCGCGTTGATCCAGCAGATTGTTAGGTGACGCCCCTGCCCCCACGCCTGTCAGGCGGGAGATCTGATCGTTCAGGCTGGCGATTTGTTTAGCGTAATTGTTGATCTGATCAACACTGGCACCTATCGCGATATTGACCTGTTTGTCCTGGTCGCGCAGATATTGATCGGTGGTTTTAAACTGATTCACCAACCCTTCTGATTTCCCAATCAGCGCCTGGCGCGCTGCCGGATCTTCCGCGTTACTCACCAGCGTTTGCAGGCTGGTGAAGAAATCCTGCATCTGTGTTGCCAGCGAAGAGGTACTGGTGGAGAGCATATTGTCGATTTTCGACATCTGCTCATAGCGGGCAGTCAGGCCGCTACTTTGCGTCTGCGCCGCACGTAACTGGTTGGTAATAAACGCATCATACTCACGCTGCACACCAGAAACGTAGACGCCATTGCCAACCCAGCCGCCAGCGCCCAACGTGCTATTGGCCTGCGCCATAATAGTGGTTTGGCGGGTATATCCGGCAACGTTATAGCTGGAGATATTATTACTTGCCGTATTTAACGCCGCCTGGGCCGCGTTCAGTCCGCTCATGGCGTTATTGATCAAGCTGGACATGGAGGTTCCTTATAAGCCTTCAATTACAGAGTATTATCGGCAGCGACCCGCCGGACTTGAGTTATTCAGAACAGATTATCAATGTTCATGCTGTAGGTTTTGCTCACCTTGTCGCTTATCGATTTCATCTGCTGAATCATGTTGGTGAGTTTGCGGGCATAGTGAGGATCGGTGGCATAGCCCGCGTCCTGTAGGGCCTGCGCCCCCTGCTCCGCACTCGCGGCGGTCGTCACGGCGGCGTAGCGCGGGTTACGCGTTAACAGCCCAACGTAATCCGACAATGCTTCCAGATACGAGCTGTAGACCCGAAACTTCGCTTTTACTTTCTTCGCTTCGCCATTTTCATATTCAGTCGTGGTGATTTCAGTGACTGGCCCTTTCCAGTTGCCAGAGGCTTTGACACCAAACAGGTTATAGCTCGGCTCGCCGTTTTCACGGCGGATTTGCCGTTGTCCCCAGCCAGATTCCAGCGCCGCCTGAGCGAGGATCAAATGATGTGGCACACCACTTTGCTGGCTTGCCAGTTGGGCGGGCAGCGAGAGTTGCGCGAGGAATGCTTTACTGTCACCCGGCAGCGAATCATCGTAGTTACGTGGTACGGCCTTTTGCACCAGCTGCGAAAGCGTCTGATTTTGATAACGCACCACGGTTTCGAGCGGGAATTTTATCGGTGCTGCTGGCGTGGACTCCTCTGGCAATGGTTGTTCTGGCGTCATCTGTTTAACCATCATCTCTGCCAGCCCCAGACCTTTGCCCGCCGTCATCTGTTGGGCAATCTGCTGGTCATACATACTGGTATACAGGCGAGTGTGCTCGCTGCTGAACAGGCCATCTTTTGGTAAAGCGTCGCGCATGCTTTTCAACATCATCTGCACGAACATCCCTTCCACCTGGCGGGCCACCGGACGGATATTTGCCGCTGGATCTTCGCCCGCTTTCGCCTTTAGTTCGTTGAGTGATTGCGCATCCCAGGCCGCACTTGCCAGTAGTTTGCTGTCGCTGATCATCAGATGATTTCCAGTTTTGCCCGCAGACATCCCGCACTTTGCATTGATTGCAGTATGGACATCAGATCCATCGGCGTAGCGCCCAGCGCATTGAGCGCACGCACCACGTTATTGAGGCTGGCGCTGGAACGTACGCTTTGCAGCGAACCGCCGCTCTGGCGTAAATCGATCTGCGTTTGTGGAGTAACCACAGTCTGCCCACCACCAAACGGTGTATCTGGCTGGCTGACATTGGCCTGACGATTAACTGTTACTGAGAGATTCCCCTGCGCTACCGCGCAGCTGTCGAGGGTCACTTCGCGATTCATCACCACCGAACCAGTGCGCGAGTTAATCACTACTTTAGCGTCCTGCGGGGTGACATTAACCTGCATATTCTGGATATCGGCAAGGAAACGGACCTGGGAACTGTTGCCACTTGGTACGCGCACCTGAATAGTCCGCGCATCTAACGCGGTGGCGCTGCCATATCCACGCACGCGGTTGATGGTGTCAGCGATTTGCTGCGCCATACTGAAATCTTCGTCGTTAAGTTGCAAATTAAGGGTATTCCCGACGCCAAACTGGCTGGGCAATTCACGTTCAATAACCGCACCATTGGTGATCCGTCCACCGTTCAGTTGATTCACCTGAACACTGCTACCGCCAGCGGAGGCCACTGCGCCGCCAACCAGAATATTGCCCTGCGCCAGCGCATACACCTGACTGTCAACGCCCTTAAGCGGTGTCATCAATAACGTACCGCCACGCAGACTTTTGGCATTTCCCATGGAAGAAACCACCACGTCAATGGTTTGCCCCTGACGTCCAAACGGTGGAAGTGACGCTGTCACCATAACCGCAGCGACGTTTTTTAGCTGCATATTAGTGCCCGTCGGAACGGTAATTCCCAGCTGTGAGAGCATGTTATTAAGCGTTTGTGTGGTAAACGGCGTCTGAGTTGTCTGGTCACCTGTACCATCAAGCCCCACCACCAGGCCATAGCCAATCAGTGAGTTTTGCCTTACCCCCTGAACACTGGTGAGATCGCGAATACGCTCAGCCTGAGCCGCCGTGGTAACCAGTAAAAGAATTAATGCAGAGAGAAATTTAATCACCACAGCCTCACTTACATTGGCGACAGGTTAAGGAAGAAACGCTGCAACCAGCCCATATTTTGCGCTTCGTTAATGTAGCCATTGCCTACGTATTCAATGCGCGCATCTGCCACCTGAGTAGACGGTACGGTATTGCTGCCGCTGATAGTGCGTGGATTAACCACCCCAGAGAAGCGAATAAATTCGGTACCCTGATTAATGGCGATCTGTTTTTCACCCACCACATGCAGGTTGCCGTTGACCAGTACCTGGTCAACCGTCACCGTCAACGTACCGCTAAAGGTATTGCTGGCATTGGCCCCGCCTTTTCCGTTGAACGTGTTACCACCGGAGGCTTCGACATCGGCACGAGCGTTACCAAACAACCCCTGCAAATAGCGCGGCACAGTATCAAAGCCAAAATTAGTTTTACCGTCACGGCTGGCATTCGCAGAGGAGCTTTTGCTGGCGCTGACGTTCTCCTGCAACACGATAGTCAGCGTATCGCCAATATTGCGTGGTCGACGATCTTCAAACAGCGGTTGATAGCCATAGTTAATCGGCTGAGCAGACTGGAAAATAGACCCGTTGGCGACGGGCGTCGGACCGGGAACCGGTTGTGCACTGGTCGCCCCCTGTACCAGCGGCGTGGAGGGTATCCAGGCGCAGCCGGTTAGTGAAAGCGCCAACAAGCTGGAAATGGCATAAGTATGCGCAGCGTTTTTTTGCATGGCTATCATCTTCAAAAATCAGTAAACCGGTGAACCTGCCCACCGGTTAAGCCTTAGAGTTGCGTCAGTTTTTGCAGCATCTGATCGGTGGTGGACACCGCTTTACTGTTGATTTCGTAAGCGCGTTGCACCTGAATCATATTGACCAGTTCTTCCGCCACGTTGACGTTAGACGTTTCAACATACCCTTGATACAGCAGTCCCGCGCCGTTCAGGCCCGGCGTGCTTTCGTTCGGTGCACCGGAGGATTGCGTTTCGGTGTAGAGGTTTTCGCCAATGCTCTCCAGTCCGGTGTCATTCATAAAGGTGGTGAGATTGAGCTGCCCAACCTGAACCGGAGCTGCCTGGCCTTGTTGGGTTACGCTGACCACGCCATCACGACCGATGGTGATACTTAACGCATTCGCCGGAATGGTGATCGCTGGCTGCACCTGAAAACCACCGGCCGTCACCAGCTGCCCGTTCTGATCCACCTGGAAAGAGCCGTCACGGGTATAGGCTGATGAGCCATCTGGCAACATCACCTGGAAAAAGCCCTGCCCTTTAATCGCGACGTCTTTACTGTTATTGGTTTGCGACAGGTTGCCCTGGCTGTGTAAACGTTCCGTGGCGACCGGGCGTACCCCCGTACCGATTTGTAATCCGGATGGTAAGGTGGTTTGTTCGGAAGACTGTGCCCCCGGCTGGCGAATGGTTTGATAAAGTAGATCTTCAAACACCGCGCGCTGACGCTTAAAACCGTTGGTACTAACGTTTGCCAGGTTGTTGGCAATGACGTCCATATTGGTTTGCTGGGCGTCAAGGCCCGTTTTGGCGATCCATAATGAACTGATCATAAAATGTCCTGTAGTGGATTAGTGACAAAGTGCATATGTCTTCTTGCCGGATGCGGCGTAAACGCCTTATCCGGCCTACAAGAGCTCGCAAAATCGATAAATTGCGATTGCCCCCATAGACCCGATAAACTTGCGCATAGGGCAACTTATACTTGTCATGTATCCTTTCAATTAACTCATCGACAGCAGTTGGTTGGCACGGCCTGCGTTATCATCGACGCTGCTGATCACCTTCATCTGCATTTCAAAACGCCGTGCGCTGGCAATCATGTCGCTCATTGCCGCAACGGCATTGACGTTACTGCCTTCCAGAACCCCCGACATCACACGCAAGGTTGGATCTGCCTGCAGTACCGGCCCACGCGTAGCCTGGCTTTCTGCGCTTAAACGAAAAATGCCATCGTCACCGCGCTGGACTTCGCTGCCCGTGGCTTTCACCAGCTTCAGACGCCCCACTGGCGCAACCGTATTTGCCGGATCGCCCGGATTCAGCGCCGAGATTGTGCCATCGGCAGCAATAGTGATTTCCGCCCCTTCCGGCACAGCAATTGGCCCCGCCTCGCCTACCACCGGATGTCCCTGAATTGTCAGTTGCCCGGTGGGATCAACCTGAATGCTGCCATTACGCGTATACCCTTCACTGCCGTCAGCGGTCTGCACGACCAGCCAACCATCCTGCTGCAACGCAACGTCCAGCGGGCGCGAGGTGTAATCCATCTTGCCGGGCGTCATGTCTGCACCCGGTGTTGACGCCGTTACCAGCGTGCGCGTGGGCAGTGAAAGCCCTTCCACCGGCACTGCGCGCAAGGCGTTTAACTGCGCGCGAAAACCGGGCGTAGAGGCATTGGCCAGATTACTGGCGGTTACCGCCTGTTGATTCAGCGTCTGGCTGGCTGCTCCCATCGCGGTATAAATTGCGTGATCCATTGAGCTATCCCGTCAGCGATTAGCGTAAGTTAACCAGCGTATTGAGGATCTGGTCCTGGGTTTTGATGGTCTGGGCGTTAGACTGATAGTTACGCTGGGCAACGATCATATTGACCAGTTCTTTACTGAGATCGACGTTGGACGCTTCCAGCGCACCGTTGGTCAGGGTGCCAAAGTTGCCCGTCCCGGCTGTCCCCAACAGCGCCACGCCAGAAGATTGCGTAGCGGACCAGACGTTGTCGCCTTCGGATGCCAGACCTTCGTTGTTGGCAAAGTTCGCCAGTACAATCTGCCCCAGCAGTTGGGTTTGTTCGTTGGAATAGTTGCCGACAACCGTACCGTCATCATTGATTTGATAACTCACCAGATCGCCCGGTTTGTAGCCGTTCTGGGTGGTTGCCACAATGTTGTTAGCGCCGGTATTTTGCTGCATGGAGTTGAGGAAGCTCAGGCTAAACGTGGCGGGATCTGCGCCGTTAATTGCGCCGGTGGTAATATCCTTTGTTGGATCTGAGGTCAGAACGCCATTGGCATTAAACACCAGCGTCGTTGCAGGGTTAGCTGTGCCTGTTGGATCACTGCTATCCAGGGTGTAAACATCCCAGTTATTATCCCCGGTCTTCACAAAGTAGACGCTCATGTCATGAGCATTACCCTGACTATCGAAAACAGTCACCGAACCTTTTTTGTTATAGCTATCCGCATTGCTGGCATCAAATGCGTTAACAGAGGGAAGCGAATCACTGGAATTCAGGTTGATCTGCATCGACGCCGTGGTGGTAGTTTTCGCTGCCATCAGGGTATTCGGAATCGAAATATTGGTCGGATTCGCCCCTTGCTGAATAGTCGGCGGCGTACCGGTTGCCGGGTAACCCGTCAGCTGTAAACCTTGCATATTCACCAGGTTACGGTTTTCATCCAGCTTAAATTGTCCGTTACGGCTGTAGAATACCGAACCATTGCTGTCTACCAGACGGAAAAAACCGTTCTGGCTGATAGCAACGTCCAGACCACGCCCGGTGTTGGTGGTCGTGCCATCGGTAAAGTCCTGAGTGATACCAGCAACTTTTACCCCCAGTCCCACTTTCGAACCGGCAAACATATCGGCAAAAGAGGCCGTGCCTGATTTAAAGCCGTAGGTGGCGGAGTTGGCGATATTGTTGCCAATAACATCGAGGTTGGTGGCGGCAGCGTTTAATCCGCTAACCGCTTGAGAAAAGGCCATGACTGACTCCTGAAATGTGAAGGCTTAAATTATCTGCCGTACTTCGTCGAGGGTAGTGGTGCCGTAAGTGCCAAGATCCAGCGTATTACCGTTGTTGCCGCGGATCACCCCCTGCACCAGAGCAAACTGCAGCGGTTGGGCAACCAGTTGTGTACCACCGTTACTGGCGCTAATCGCTACATTGTAAGAACCGTTCGGCGCAGTGCTGCCGTCAGTCAACGTACCGTCCCAGGTGAAACTGTGGACTCCGGCAGTCAGTTCACCGATATCAATGGTACGGACGACCGCGCCGTTTTTATCGGTGATGGTGGCCGTCACTTTGTCTGCTGCCTGTTGCAACTCAACACCAAACGGCGTGGTCGTGGTCACAGCCCCTTCTTCACTGCCGGTTCCCGCAAGAACTGTGGTACCGGGGATCATCACGCCGTGACCGATAAGGTTACTGGCCTGTAACGACTGACTGTTATCAATCTGTCCGGAAATAGATCCGAGCGTGGTATTGAGTTTTTCAATCCCACTGACCGTGCTGATTTGTGCCAATTGCGACGTCAGCTCGTTGTTTTCCATTGGATTGGTCGGGTCCTGGTTTTTCAGCTGCGCCACCAACAAAGTCAGAAAACTGCTTTGTAAATCTGCGGCGTTGCTGCCCGTGAGCGAACTACTGCTGGTGGTACTGACGCCGGTATTCGTCGGATCGGTGGTGGTTACCGCAATAGACATAGCTTTCTCCTTTATTGACCGAGCGTAAGGGTTTTCAGCATCATGCTTTTCACCGTGTTGAGCACTTCAACATTGGCCTGATAACTGCGTGACGCCGACATGGTGTTAACCATCTCCCCGACGACATCAACGTTTGGCATTTTCACGTAGCCCTTTGCATCCGCCAGCGGATTACCCGGTTCATAAACCAGTTTGTCCGGGGCCTGACTTTCTATAACATCGGCAACCTTTACGCCGCCTGTCGCAGCACCTGGTGCAGCGTTAACCTGGAATACCACCTGTTTTGCCCGATATGGCTGTCCATCGGGACCGGTCACGCTATCAGCATTCGCCAGATTACTGGCCGCCACGTTCAGACGCTGGGACTGGGCAGTTAACGCCGACCCGGCGATATCAAAAATATTCAGCAGTGCCATCCGTTAATTTCCGCTCTGTAAAACGTTCATCATGCCTTTAATTTGCCCGCTCAACGCGCTAAGGCTCATCTGGTATTGCAGGCTGTTATCGGCAAACTGGGTGCGTTCGCGATCCATATCGACAGTATTACCGTCAAGCGAAGGCTGGTCCGGAATACGGTATTGCAGTTCTGCGGAAGGAGGCGTCAGCGCCTGCGCCGGAATGTGTTGCGTTGAGGTCATCGTCAGAGCAACCACACTGGTTGCATCCCGTCCACGTTGCATGACTTTTTTAAGTTCACTGGCAAAATCGATATCGCGCGCCTGATAACCAGGGGTATCGGCATTGGCGATGTTTGCTGCCAGCACTTCCTGACGCTGGGCGCGCAGATTGAGCGCCTCTTGTTGAAAACGTAAGGCGGCGTCGAGCTTATCGAGCATATCTCCTCCGCAGGTATCAAAATTCTGCCATCAGCTTAAATGCCTTTACGCGCGCGTTATCGGCGGAATAAACGCAAAATGGGTCGCTATTTATGCCGTTGATGGTCATTGCGGACAGGTACAATTCACGTTGTAGAAATGGCTGGGGGCGAAAATGCTGACAATAAAACGTAGCGTGGCGATCATCGCGATACTCTTCAGTCCGTTAAGTACGGCGAGCAATCTCACATCGCAATTGCACAACTTTTTTAGCGCCCAACTCGCGGGGGTAAGTGATGAGGTTCGTGTTTCTATTCGTACAGCGCCCAATCTGCTACCGCCGTGCGAGCAGCCATTGCTTTCGATGAGCAATAATTCCCGCCTGTGGGGCAATGTGAATGTGTTGGCACGCTGCGGTAACGACAAACGATATTTACAGGTTAATGTACAGGCCACAGGAAATTATGTGGTTGCCGCGATGCCCATTGTGCGTGGAGGAAAGCTGGAAGCTGGCAATGTCAAACTGAAACGCGGACGGCTGGATACCTTGCCACCGCGTACGGTGCTGGATATCAATCAACTTGTTGATGCCGTTAGCCTGCGCGATCTATCACCCGATCAACCTATCCAGTTAACCCACTTTCGCCAGGCATGGCGGGTAAAAGCGGGACAACGCGTCAACGTTATCGCCAGCGGTGATGGGTTTAGCGCCAACGCAGAAGGTCAGGCGCTGAACAATGCAGCCGTCGCACAGAATGCGCGGGTGCGCATGATATCGGGACAAGTGGTCAGCGGCGTTGTTGATGCAGATGGGAATATTCTTATAAACCTGTAAGCTGTTAAAGATTACCCGTCCCTTGCCGATAAATAAGCAACACATGATAAAAGCGCCCTCAATGAGGAATAAACCATGAGTATTGATCGCACTTCGCCTCTGAAGCCAGTAAGCACCGTTCAACCGCGCGAAACCACTGACGCGCCGGTAACAAACACCCGAGCGGCAAAAACAACAGCCTCCACCAGCACCAGTGTGACGTTAAGCGACGCGCAAGCAAAACTGATGCAACCCGGCAGCAGTGATATCAATCTTGAACGTGTCGAAGCGTTAAAGCTGGCGATTCGTAACGGTGAACTAAAAATGGACACTGGCAAAATTGCCGATGCGCTGATCAACGAAGCGCAGCAAGACTTGCAGAGTAATTGATCGTATGACGCGTCTTGCAGAGATCCTCGACCAGATGTCCGCTGTGCTTAACGATCTCAAAACGGTAATGGATCAAGAGCAGCAACATCTCTCTATGGGGCAGATCAACGGCAGCCAGTTGCAATGGATTACAGAACAAAAAAGCTCACTGCTGGCGACGCTGGATTACCTCGAACAGTTACGCAGGAAAGAACCCAATACAGCAAATAGCGTTGATATTAGTCAACGCTGGCAGGAAATTGCTGTGAAAACGCAGCAACTACGCCAAATGAATCAACATAACGGCTGGTTACTGGAAGGACAGATTGAGCGCAATCAACAGGCGCTGGAAATGTTGAAACCGCATCAGGAACCGACGCTGTATGGGGCGAACGGTCAGACCTCAACCCCCTATCGCGGCAGTAAAAAGATTTCGATCTGAAGATTATCTCCGGCCTGCACTGCAGGCCGGAATGTATCGTTACACCGTCCGGCGGGCAAATTCTTTAACTTTGAAGCCCAGTACTGCCAGTGCAGCGAAGTACGCGGCAATCCCCGCCAGCACGACCGCCATTAAACGCAGTAAACGCCAGGGCATGGTACCCAATGACCACTCCGGCATGATATGTAACATACCTAAAAGCACGCCAGACATCACCAGTACCGCCACCACCAGACGCAACAGAAACGCCATCCAGCCGGGTTGCGGAGTAAAGATTTTCTGCTTACGCAACTGCCAGTAAAGCAGCGAAGCATTCAGACACGCCGCCAGACCAATAGAAAGTGACAGCCCGGCATGTTTCAACGGACCAATAAACGCCAGGTTCATCAATTGCGTTAAAATCAGCGTAACGATGGCAATTTTCACTGGCGTTTTAATGTCCTGGCGGGAATAAAAGCCAGGAGCCAACACTTTCACTACAATCAGGCCAATCAAACCCACCGAGTAGGCAATTAACGCCCGCTGGGTCATCAGCGCATCAAAGGCGGTAAATTTACCGTACTGGAACAGCGAAACGGTTAACGGACCGGAAAGAATGCCCAACGCAACCGCACTTGGCAGCGCCAACAGGAAACAAAGACGCAGCCCCCAGTCCATCAAACGGTTGTATTCATCATGATTGCCACTGGCAAAACTTTTCGACAGCGACGGTAGCAAAATGGTGCCAAGCGCCACGCCCAGCACACCGGACGGAAACTCCATTAAGCGGTCGGCGTAATACATCCACGACACCGAACCGGAAGCAAGAAACGAGGCAAAAATGGTGTTGATGATTAAGGAGATCTGGCTCACAGAGACGCCAAGGATTGCCGGTCCCATCTGTTTCACCACACGCATTGCTCCGGCATCGTGGAAGTTAATGCGTGGCAAAACCAGCATGCCGATCTTCTTCAGATGAGGTAGCTGATACACCAGCTGCAGGATGCCGCCGACCGTAACAGCCCAGGCCAGCGCCAGCACCGGTGGATTAAAGTACGGCGCGGCAAACAGCGCAAAACCAATCATGCTGATATTGAGCAATGTCGGGGCAAACGCCGGAATTGAGAAGCGGTTCCAGGTATTCAGAATCGCTCCCACCAGCGACGCCAGGGAGATCAGCAAGATATAGGGAAAGGTTATCTTTAGTAGCTGGCTGGTCAGGGCAAATTTGTCGGCAGTGTCAGCGAAGCCTGGCGCGGTCACCATGATCACCCACGGTGCAGCGAGCATGCCAGCGACCGTCACAACCGCCAGCGCAAGTGTCAGCAGGCCAGAAACATAAGAGACAAAGACCCGCGTGGCGTCTTCACCCTGCTTGCTTTTATATTCTGCCAGAATCGGTACAAATGCCTGGGAAAATGCCCCTTCGGCAAAGATACGGCGTAACAAGTTAGGAAGTTTAAAAGCGACGAAAAAGGCGTCGGTTGCCATCCCTGCGCCAAAGATTCTGGCGACAATTGCGTCTCGTGCGAAGCCAAGCACACGCGAAAACATGGTCATCGAGCTGACGGCGGCCAGCGATTTTAATAAATTCATCGGTGTTCTAATCCAGACCCACGGGCAAAACGCCTGCAAGGCAGGCGCTGAAAGAGGCGAATAGTCTACCTGGATTATGGTGAATTGCTACCGCCAGATGTTACAGGGTTTATTCACTCATCGCATCGCGCCAGATCTTGTCAACGATACGTTGCGCCAGCACGGCCTGTTCGCCGGCTGTTTGCGGAACTGTCTGATTTTGCACGCATTCAATGAAGTGCCGCGCACAGTCGACAAATCCACGTTGCTCAAGCGTACTCTGCCAACCAGGAATCGGTTTATGCACTACGCCCTGCCCGCGCTCCTCACGCCATTCGCGCATATCCGTAATGTCGATCAGCGCACCATCAGTCACGGCCTGCACGGTTTCACGCTGACTTCCGGCCCGGCGATGCATACAGGTGGTGATCTGCAAAGGACCAGCCGAAAAATGGTGCTCGGCAAACAGCATTTCGCCGGACTCATTGGTCAGCAACGTACCGCTTTCGAGAGTTGCATTGCCGCCAGACAACCACAGCGCGGTATCAACCACATGCAAATAATCATCCAGCAATGTGAAATAAAGATCGTGTGGCCCGACGCTATTGGTACGATGTTTATCCATTCTTAGCGAGGACGCGGTGGCGAGTTGCGTTTTTAACTCACCGTAGAGTGGTGCGAAACGACGGTTAAAACCGACCATCAACGTCAGTTTTTTCCGCGCCGCCAGTTCCACCAGCCGTTCAGCATCGCGCAGATTTTCTGCCAGCGGTTTATCGACACAGACATGTACCCCCGCATTGAGTAACGTACTGACCACGCCAAAGTGGCTGGCGGTGCTGGAATGCACAAAAACCGCATCGCAACTGGCGGCAAGGCTGGATAACGAATCAGCATAAGGAATGCGCCAGCTGTCACAAATTGGCAGGGCTTTGGCGCGCGTAGGCGACCAGGCACCTTGTAACGTCCAGTCAGACGCTGCCGCCAGCACCGGTAACCACGCTTTTTGCGCGATGCCGCCTAACCCCACTACGCCGATACGTAATTTTTTCACTTTAATCTCCCAGATGGGCCAGCAACGAATCAAGACGCTGTTTCAGTTCTGCCACTTCGATTTCCAGGGCTTCGACGCGGGCCTGTAAATCACCGTCAACCGCGTTCGACATATCCGTTACCGCCGGCGGATTCTCAACCTCACCACTGAAAAGATGCATGTAGCGGCTTTCGCGTTTACCCGGTTCGCGGGCCAGACGCACCACAAAAGGACCATCTTCGCGATTCGCCAGTTGTTCCAGCGTCGACTCCACTTCCGCTATATCGCTGAATTCATACATTCGCGCGGCGCGGCTGCGCAGTTCACCCGGCGTCTGGGCACCACGCAATAACAGCGTGGTGATTAACGCCACTTCTGCGGCGCTCAGTTTCAGATCGCCAAATTCTGAATTACAAAAACGTTGCTCATATTTGGTGACCCGATTACCAAAACCGCTCACCGTGCGTAGATAATGACGTTTGACCAGATTATCCAGCTGTTCCTGCACTTCAGATTCACTCAGATTCATAACCGGTTCACGGTTCGTTTTCTGATTACAGGCCGTGACTACACCATTTACGGAGAGCGGGTATTGCTCCGGCGTGGTCACCTGTTTTTCCAGCAAGCAACCAATCACGCGGGCTTCCAGGGCGGTCAGTTGATATTTCATGAGATTCTCCTTAGCGGCCGGGCGTCCAGTCTGGGGTAGTTAATGCCGTCAGTACGTGATCGCGCCATTGTCCATCAATCAACAGATAGTCTTTCGCATAGCCTTCTTTTTCAAAACCCAGTCGCGCCAGTAAATCACCGCTGCGTTTATTGTGCGGCATATAATTAGCCATAATGCGATGAATATGTTGGGTGCGCTGCATATAACGAATGGCTGCGCTCAGAGCTTCAAACATGAGTCCTTTGCCCTGCCATTTTTGCCCAATCGAATAACCGAGATAGCAGGCATGAAAAGAGCCGCGAACAACATTGGAAAAATTGGCAACGCCAATAATCTCTTTTTCGTCCGGGTCGAATAAGCCAAAGTAGAAAGCTGAACCTTGTTTATGAAATTCGTTAATCATCCCTAGCCTGGCCTGCCAGCCTGATGGATAACAGTGGCTTTCGTCGCGCACTGGCTCCCAGGGCTTGAGGAAATGGCGATTCTCTGCGTAATAATCCGCCAGACGCCAGGCATCACGATCATGCACCAGACGCACGACCAGTCGGTCTGTGGTTAAGCGCACTTTTGGCACGTTACTGCGATAGCCAAACATTCTATACCTACTCCTTCCCGTAACGTCTTTAATACGCTGTAAGTATTACTATACCTGCGCAACCAGACCCTGTGAAAAGTCCAGAATGCCATTTTCTGCATTATTCACATATTTGATAAAAACTCTCTATCAAAGCGACGTTTTGATAAAAAAATATTGTCCCCGAAGTGATGGGAAAAGTCTTAGCGGCAATGCAGAATAGAAAGTGCTCATCTTTTATTTCCCGGGAGGGGAAATGTCCCGCGTGTCGCAGGCGAGGAACCTGGGTAAATATTTCCTGCTCATCGATAATATGCTGGTCGTGCTGGGGTTCTTTGTTGTCTTCCCGCTGATCTCTATCCGCTTCGTTGATCAAATGGGCTGGGCCGCCGTCATGGTCGGTATTGCCCTCGGTCTACGCCAGTTTATTCAGCAAGGTCTGGGTATTTTCGGCGGCGCAATTGCCGACCGCTTTGGTGCCAAACCGATGATTGTCACCGGTATGCTGATGCGTGCCGCCGGATTCGCCACAATGGGTATCGCCCACGAACCGTGGCTACTGTGGTTTTCATGCCTGCTTTCGGGACTCGGCGGCACGTTGTTTGATCCTCCGCGTTCGGCGCTGGTGGTGAAACTAATCCGTCCACAACAGCGTGGTCGTTTTTTCTCGCTGTTGATGATGCAGGACAGTGCCGGTGCGGTCATTGGCGCATTGTTGGGGAGCTGGCTGTTGCAATACGACTTTCGCCTGGTCTGCGCCACAGGGGCAGTTTTGTTTGTGCTGTGTGCGGCGTTCAATGCGTGGTTGTTACCAGCATGGAAACTCTCCACCGTACGCACGCCCGTTCGCGAAGGCATGACCCGCGTGATGCGCGACAAGCGTTTTGTCACCTATGTCCTGACGCTGGCGGGTTACTACATGCTGGCTGTACAAGTGATGCTGATGCTGCCAATTATGGTCAACGACGTGGCTGGCGCGCCCTCTGCCGTTAAATGGATGTATGCCATTGAAGCGTGTCTGTCGTTAACGTTGCTCTACCCTATCGCCCGCTGGAGTGAAAAGCATTTTCGTCTGGAACACCGGTTAATGGCTGGGCTGTTGATAATGTCATTAAGCATGATGCCAGTGGGCATGGTCAGCGGCCTGCAACAACTTTTCACCCTGATTTGTCTGTTTTATATCGGGTCGATCATTGCCGAGCCTGCGCGTGAAACCTTAAGTGCTTCGCTGGCAGACGCAAGAGCTCGCGGCAGCTATATGGGATTTAGCCGTCTGGGTCTGGCGATTGGCGGCGCTATTGGTTATATCGGTGGCGGCTGGCTGTTTGACCTGGGCAAATCGGCGCACCAGCCAGAGCTTCCGTGGATGATGCTGGGCATTATTGGCATCTTCACTTTCCTTGCGCTGGGTTGGCAGTTTAGCCAGAAACGCGCCGCGCGTCGTTTGCTTGAACGCGACGCCTGATTTGATACTCCCCCCTGACTCCTCCATACTGAAAGAGAACTGACAGCCAAATGGAGGAGTCACGTGAAGCTATACATTTACGATCACTGCCCTTACTGCCTCAAAGCCCGCATGATTTTCGGCCTGAAAAATATCCCCGTCGAATTACATGTTCTGCTCAACGACGACGCAGAAACACCCACCCGGATGGTCGGTCAAAAACAGGTTCCCATTCTGCAAAAAGATGACAGCCGCTATATGCCAGAAAGCATGGACATCGTTCACTATGTCGATAAACTCGACGGCAAACCGTTACTGACCGGCAAACGTTCCCCTGCCATTGAAGAGTGGCTGCGCAAGGTCAATGGCTACGCCAACAAACTGCTGTTGCCGCGTTTTGCCAAATCGGCATTTGATGAGTTTTCTACTCCTGCCGCGCGCAAATATTTCGTCGACAAGAAAGAGGCCAGCGCGGGTAATTTTGCCGACCTGCTGGCCCACTCTGACGGTCTGATTAAGAATATCAGCGATGATTTACGTGCGCTGGACAAACTGATCGTCAAACCGAACGCCGTGAATGGCGAACTTTCGGAAGATGATATTCAGCTATTTCCGCTCCTGCGTAATCTGACGCTAGTAGCCGGAATCAACTGGCCAAGCCGCGTTGCTGATTACCGCGATAATATGGCGAAACAGACACAAATCAATTTGTTATCATCAATGGCGATTTAATCCTGACCCGTCGCGGCAGCCTGTATTCGCGGGTTGCCGCCGTTTTCAGTTTTTTCTGCTGGCGCGTTTATCGCTGGTGACACATGCTGCGTTGTGTCAGGATATTGACGCAGATTTCATGTCGAGGACTACCATGAACAAGTTTTTATTTGCCGCTGCATTGATCGTCAGTGGCCTGCTCGTTGGCTGTAATCAACTCACCCAATACACCATCACCGAACAAGAAATTAACCAGTCGCTTGCGAAACATAATAATTTCTCAAAAGATATCGGTTTACCCGGCGTGGCTGACGCCCATATCGTTCTGACAAACCTGACCAGCCAAATTGGTCGCGAAGAGCCGAATAAGGTTACCCTAACCGGAGACGCCAATCTGGACATGAACTCCCTGTTCGGTAGCCAGAAAGCGACCATGAAACTGAAGCTGAAAGCGCTGCCCGTGTTTGATAAAGAAAAAGGCGCGATCTTCCTGAAAGAGATGGAAGTGGTCGATGCGACGGTACAACCGGAAAAAATGCAAACGGTGATGCAAACGTTGCTTCCCTATTTAAACCAGGCATTACGCAATTACTTTAACCAGCAACCTGCTTACGTCCTGCGCGAAGATGGCAGCCAGGGCGAAGCAATGGCGAAGAAACTGGCGAAAGGCATTGAAGTGAAGCCAGGCGAAATTGTCATTCCGTTTACTGATTAATCACGAGGGCGCATTCGCGCCCTTTATTTTTCGTGCAAAGGAAAACGTTTCCGCTTATCCTTTGTGTCCGGCAAAAACATCCCTTCAGCCGGAGCATAGAGATTAATGACTGCACCATCCCAGGTTTTAAAGATCCGCCGCCCAGACGACTGGCACCTTCACCTCCGCGATGGCGACATGTTAAAAACTGTCGTGCCGTATACCAGCGAAATTTATGGACGGGCTATCGTAATGCCCAATCTGGCTCCGCCCGTGACCACCGTAGAGGCTGCCGTGGCGTATCGCCAGCGTATTCTTGACGCCGTACCTGCCGGGCACGATTTCACCCCGCTGATGACCTGTTATTTAACAGATTCGCTGGATCCTAATGAGCTGGAGCGCGGATTTAACGAAGGCGTGTTCACCGCTGCAAAACTTTATCCGGCAAATGCAACCACTAACTCCAGCCACGGCGTTACGTCAGTTGACGCAATCATGCCGGTACTTGAGCGCATGGAAAAAATCGGTATGCCGCTACTGGTGCATGGTGAAGTAACACATGCAGATATCGACATTTTTGATCGTGAAGCGCGCTTTATAGAAAGCGTGATGGAACCGCTGCGCCAGCGCCTGACCGCGCTGAAAGTCGTTTTTGAGCATATCACCACCAAAGACGCTGCCGACTATGTCCGTGACGGAAATGAACGGCTGGCTGCCACCATCACTCCGCAGCATCTGATGTTTAACCGCAACCATATGCTGGTTGGTGGTGTGCGTCCGCACCTGTATTGTCTACCCATCCTCAAACGCAATATCCACCAACAGGCATTGCGTGAACTGGTCGCCAGCGGTTTTAATCGTGTATTCCTCGGAACGGATTCTGCGCCACATGCACGTCATCGCAAAGAGAGCAGCTGCGGCTGCGCGGGCTGTTTCAACGCCCCAACCGCGCTGGGCAGTTACGCTACCGTCTTTGAAGAGATGAATGCTTTGCAGCACTTTGAAGCATTCTGTTCTGTAAACGGCCCGCAGTTCTATGGCTTGCCGGTCAACGACACATTCATCGAACTGGTACGTGAAGAGCAACAGGTTGCTGAAAGCATCGCACTGACTGATGACACGCTGGTGCCATTCCTCGCCGGAGAAACGGTACGCTGGTCCGTTAAATAATAAAAATCGTAGCTTCCTGTTGTCATTAGGTTATTTTACCTGTATAAATAACCAGTATATTCAACAGGGGGCTATTATGCGAATTGAAGTCACCATAGCGAAAACTTCTCCATTGCCAGCTGGGGCTATTGACGCCCTGGCTGGCGAACTTTCCCGCCGTATTCAGTATGCGTTTCCTGATAATGAAGGCCACGTATCGGTACGTTATGCCGCAGCAAATAATTTATCGGTTATTGGCGCGACAAAAGAAGATAAACAGCGCATTAGCGAAATTCTCCAGGAGACGTGGGAAAGCGCCGATGACTGGTTTGTCAGCGAATAATATGCAGTGATTTTTGTTTTTGCCGGGTCGCCCCGGCTTTTTTATTTTACTTGCGAATTGTGAGTACAAAATTTCTACACTTACTCAAAATAATTGCACAATATGCTAAAAAAATATGAATGACATGCTGTTTTATTGTTCATATAAATCTTAAAAGCAGAAATTTATCTGTTCCCCCTTTAAAAATTCGGTGAATACCCTTACTTATTGGTATACTGAAGTTGCTTCAGATAAAAACGCATTGAACCTCGAATAACGTTGTCTAGTAACACGAATTAGGGGGCCATGATGGAAAAAAATAATGAAGTCATTCAGACTCATCCGCTCGTAGGGTGGGACATCAGCACCGTTGATAGCTATGATGCGCTGATGTTGCGTTTGCACTACCAGACCCCAAATAAGTCCGAGCAGGAAGGGACTGAAGTTGGTCAGACGCTCTGGTTAACCACTGATGTTGCCAGACAATTTATTTCGATATTAGAAGCAGGAATCGCCAAAATTGAATCCGGTGATTTCCAGGTAAACGAGTATCGGCGTCATTAACATGACATGACCATCCACCCAAAAGGCACCTCACCGGTGCCTTTACCATTTCTGGGTTGTATATCTGCATTCAGTTAATTACTCTGCTTAAACCATGAGAGCAGAGAGAAAAAAATGAAATACGATCTCATCATTATTGGCAGCGGTTCCGTAGGCGCTGCCGCCGGGTATTATGCAACCCGCGCCGGTTTAAACGTGCTAATGACCGACGCCCATATGCCACCGCATCAACACGGCAGCCACCACGGCGATACGCGATTAATTCGCCATGCTTATGGTGAAGGCGAAAAGTATGTCCCGCTGGTCCTCCACGCGCAAATGCTGTGGGATGAACTTTCCCGCCACAACGAAGATGATCCCATTTTTGTACGCTCTGGTGTCATTAACCTCGGTCCGGCTGACTCCGCATTTCTCGCCAACGTCGCCCACAGCGCCGACCAGTGGCAACTCAACGTTGAAAAGCTCGACGCGCAAGGGATTATGGCCCGCTGGCCAGAAATACGCGTCCCGGACAACTACATCGGTTTATTTGAAACTGATTCCGGTTTTTTGCGCAGCGAACTGGCGATTAAAACCTGGATCCAACTGGCGAAGGAAGCGGGCTGTGCGCAGCTGTTCAACTGCCCGGTCACCGCAATTCGTCATGACGATGATGGCGTAACTATTGAAACGGCAGACGGTGAGTATCAGGCGAAAAAAGCGATTGTCTGCGCGGGAACATGGGTAAAAGACCTACTCCCGGAGCTGCCTGTCCAGCCCGTACGCAAAGTATTTGCCTGGTATCAGGCCGATGGCCGCTATAGCGTGAAGAATAAATTCCCGGCATTTACCGGTGAGCTGCCCAATGGCGATCAATATTATGGTTTTCCGGCAGAAAACGACGCGTTGAAGATTGGCAAACATAACGGAGGCCAGGTTATCCATTCAGCGGATGAACGTGTTCCGTTTGCGGAAGTGGCCAGCGATGGTTCGGAAGCCTTCCCGTTCTTGCGCAATGTGTTGCCGGGTATCGGTTGCTGCCTGTACGGCGCTGCCTGCACCTATGATAATTCGCCTGACGAAGATTTTATTATCGATACCCTACCCGGCCACGATAATACACTGCTCATTACCGGCCTGAGTGGGCACGGTTTTAAATTTGCGTCAGTTTTAGGGGAAATAGCTGCCGATTTTGCGCAAGACAAAAAAAGCGATTTTGATTTGACGCCATTCAGGCTTTCCCGCTTCCAATAATCATCATTACGGCCTCCAGAATGAGGCCGTTTTTACAGGAGTATTTAATGCGTCGACTGTTGCACTATCTCATCAATAATATTCGCGAGCATCTGATGCTTTATCTTTTTCTCTGGGGATTGTTGGCAATTATGGATCTGATCTATGTGTTTTATTTTTAGTTTTCCGCACTGACATAAACTGACAAATATTTAATCTCCCTTTCATTTAGCGTGAAAAATTGAATGAGATTCTTCCTGCCTCTACAGCACTCACTAGACCTTCCAGATGCTTAACCCACTAAACTTATGAAGATTCTTTCATTATTAATTCAAAATTATTGAAATAAAAATAAATATCATTCAATTTGTTATTTTTGTGTTGCAATTCATTCTCCGACACGCCATTTTCTTTCTCTCGCAAATTCGTTTTGGATGTACTTATGTCATTCACAAATACCCCTGAACGCTATGGTGTTATATCTGCGGCCTTACATTGGCTAAGCGCAATTATTGTCTACGGCATGTTTGCTTTAGGTCTGTGGATGGTCACGCTCAGTTATTACGATGGCTGGTATCACAAAGCACCCGAACTGCATAAAAGCATCGGTATTTTGTTAATGATGGGGCTGGTTATTCGCGTTCTGTGGCGTGTCATATCTCCACCGCCGGGTCCGCTGCCGAGTTATTCGCCCATGACTCGTCTTGCAGCAAAAGCTGGACATCTCGCATTGTACCTATTGCTGTTCGCCATCGGCATCAGCGGCTATCTGATCTCAACTGCCGATGGTAAACCGATCAGCGTTTTTGGCTGGTTTGACGTCCCCGCGACCCTCTCCGACGCTGGCGCACAGGCTGACTTTGCCGGTGCCCTGCATTTTTGGCTCGCGTGGAGCGTTGTAGTACTGTCCGTTATGCACGGATTTATGGCCCTGAAGCATCATTTCATCGATAAAGACGACACTCTGAAGCGCATGCTGGGAAAGTCGTCATCTGACTATGGAGTATAAAAAATGAAAAAAAGCCTGCTTGGTTTAACCTTCGCTTCCTTGATGTTCTCTGCCGGTTCAGCGGTTGCCGCCGATTACAAAATTGACAAAGAAGGTCAGCACGCCTTTGTTAACTTCCGAATCCAGCATCTTGGCTATAGCTGGTTATATGGCACCTTCAAAGATTTCGACGGTACTTTTACCTTTGATGAAAAAAATCCAGCTGCCGATAAAGTGAATGTGACAATTAACACCACCAGCGTCGATACTAATCACGCCGAACGCGATAAACATCTTCGCAGTGCGGATTTCCTCAATACCGCAAAATATCCACAGGCAACATTCACCTCCACCAGCGTGAAGAAAGACGGTGACGAACTGGATATTACCGGCAATCTGACGCTGAATGGTGTAACCAAGCCCGTCACACTGGAAGCGAAATTAATTGGTCAGGGTGACGACCCGTGGGGCGGTAAACGTGCAGGCTTTGAGGCCGAAGGCAAAATTAAGCTCAAAGACTTCAATATCAAGACAGATTTAGGTCCAGCGTCTCAGGAAGTGGATCTGATTATTTCAGTGGAAGGCGTACAGCAGAAGTAAGAGTGAAATGTTGCCGGATGGCACGCATCCGGCAATGATATTTATTCTGTTGGATCAGGAATGCCCAGTGTTGTATTCAGACGTCCACGAGACTTATTAAAGATCTTATTGCCATTTTCACGTCCTGCCCGACGGCGTCGCTGTTCCTCTGGCGGTAACGCGCTTTCTTCGCAGCAAATCTCACTACAACAACCTTTGTATTTTTCCGCACATACTGGACACTGAATAAACAGCAGATGGCAGCCATCATTTTTACAGTTGGTATGGCTGTCGCACGGCGCACCGCACTGGTGGCAGTGCGCGATAATCTCATCAGATATACGTTCGCCCATCCGCTCGTCAAAAACAAAATTTTTGCCAATAAAACGCACCGGCAAGCCCTGCTCGCGCGCCTTACGGGCGTATTCAATAATTCCGCCCTCGATATGCCAGACTTTGTTGAATCCGTTATGTTTCATCCAGGCACTGGCCTTTTCACAACGAATGCCGCCGGTGCAGTACATGACGATTTTTTTATCTTTATGTGCCTGCATCATCTCAACTGCTTTTGGCAGCTGCTCACGGAAGGTATCTGCCGGTATTTCCAGCGCGTTTTCAAAGTGCCCCACTTCATACTCATAGTGGTTACGCATGTCGATAAACAATGCATCGGGATCGTCAAGCATGGCGTTCACTTCCGCCGCTTGCAGATACTCACCAACATTGCTGGCATCAAAGTGAGGATCGTCAATACCGTCGGCAACAATGCGATCGCGTACCTTCATACGCAGTACCCAGAAGGATTTCCCGTCATCATCCAACGCGATATTCAGGCGTAAACCCTCTAAAGCCGGATCGAAGGCATAGAGCTGTGCGCGAAATGTTTCAACATTGCTCGCAGGTACGCTGATTTGCGCGTTAATGCCCTCATGCGCCAGATACACTCGCCCAAAAACATTCAGCGCGGTAAACAGTTGATATAAAGCGTCACGGGTCACCTTAGGATCGGCAATGTGGAAATACTTATAAAACGAAATGGTGGTTCGCGGTTCGCTCTCAGCCAACATTTTGGCTTTTAACGCGTCGTTGGAAATGCGGTTGTGTAACACTGGCATGGTGTACGGTTCCTGCGAGATGGGAAAGTAAAAATCCGCGGCATGATATAGCAATTATCGATAATTAACATCCACACATTTTACGCTACATTTTAGCATTAAAAATTATTTGTTATTTACAAGCGCGGCAATTTCGCCCAGTCTTCAGTCACAAATTTTGGTTGCGGACGAAAAAATGCGACAATACATACAATTGCCCGTATAGGTTGAAAAACAGGATTGATATGACGAATCTACCCAAGTTCTCCACCGCACTGCTTCATCCGCGTTATTGGTTAACCTGGTTGGGTATTGGCGTACTTTGGTTGGTCGTGCAATTGCCCTACCCGGTTATCTACCGCCTCGGTTGTGGATTAGGAAAACTGGCGTTACGTTTTATGAAACGACGCGCAAAAATTGTGCATCGCAACCTGGAACTGTGCTTCCCGGAAATGAGCGAACAAGAACGCCGTAAAATGGTGGTGAAGAATTTCGAATCCGTTGGCATGGGCCTGATGGAAACCGGCATGGCGTGGTTCTGGCCGGACCGCCGAATCGCCCGCTGGACGGAAGTGATCGGCATGGAACACATTCGTGACGTGCAGGCGCAAAAACGCGGCATCCTGTTAGTTGGCATCCATTTTCTGACACTGGAGCTGGGTGCGCGGCAGTTTGGTATGCAGGAACCGGGGATTGGCGTTTACCGCCCGAACGATAATCCACTGATTGACTGGCTACAAACCTGGGGCCGTTTGCGCTCAAATAAATCGATGCTCGACCGCAAAGATTTAAAAGGCATGATTAAAGCCCTGAAAAAAGGCGAAGTGGTCTGGTACGCACCGGATCATGATTACGGCCCGCGCTCAAGCGTTTTCGTCCCGTTGTTTGCCGTTGAGCAGGCTGCGACCACGACCGGAACCTGGATGCTGGCACGGATGTCCGGCGCATGTCTGGTGCCCTTCGTTCCACGCCGTAAGCCAGATGGCAAAGGGTATCAGTTGATTATACTGCCGCCAGAGTGTTCTCCGCCGCTGGATGATGCCGAAACTACCGCCGCGTGGATGAACAAAGTGGTCGAAAAATGCATCATGATGGCACCAGAGCAGTATATGTGGTTACACCGTCGCTTTAAAACACGCCCGGAAGGCGTTCCTTCACGCTATTAAATCTTCCATGCTGGATGCTTCAGAATGGCATCCGGCATTACCACAGAAAATCCCCCTGATTTAGCGATAAAAGCTCTCTGGATTGCGCCCCCTGGAAGTCGGGCGCATAATTAGTGTGCTTATCTTTTCTTCTTATGTTCACCGCGCCTGGCGCACCAACAGCGGATTGCTATGTCACCCTGTGAAAATGACACCCCTATAAACTGGAAACGAAACCTGATCGTCGCCTGGCTAGGCTGTTTTCTTACCGGTGCCGCCTTCAGCCTGGTAATGCCCTTCTTACCCCTCTACGTTGAGCAGCTTGGCGTTACCGGCCACTCCGCCCTGAATATGTGGTCCGGTATTGTCTTCAGCATTACATTTTTATTTTCGGCCATCGCCTCACCGTTTTGGGGTGGACTCGCCGATCGTAAAGGCCGAAAACTCATGCTATTACGCTCTGCTCTCGGCATGGGCATCGTGATGGTGTTGATGGGACTGGCACAAAATATCTGGCAGTTTTTGATCCTGCGGGCGCTTCTTGGTTTACTTGGCGGATTTGTCCCCAACGCTAATGCTCTTATCGCCACACAAGTACCGCGTAATAAAAGCGGCTGGGCGCTGGGTACGCTCTCCACAGGCGGCGTTAGCGGCGCGTTGCTCGGCCCAATGGCTGGCGGTTTGCTCGCCGATAGCTACGGCTTACGTCCGGTATTCTTTATTACCGCCAGTGTGCTCATACTCTGCTTTTTCGTCACCCTGTTTTGCATCAGAGAAAAATTCCAGCCGGTCAGCAAAAAAGAGATGCTGCACATGCGGGAAGTGGTGACATCACTTAAAAACCCGAAACTGGTACTCAGCCTGTTTGTCACCACGTTAATCATCCAGGTGGCGACGGGCTCAATTGCCCCCATTCTGACGCTGTATGTCCGCGAACTGGCGGGTAACGTCAGTAACGTCGCCTTTATCAGTGGCATGATCGCCTCGGTGCCAGGCGTGGCGGCTCTGCTAAGTGCACCACGACTCGGCAAACTTGGCGATCGAATCGGACCCGAAAAGATCCTGATTACGGCGCTGATCTTTTCTGTACTGCTGTTGATCCCAATGTCTTACGTTCAGACGCCATTGCAACTTGGGATTTTACGTTTTTTGCTCGGTGCCGCCGATGGTGCACTACTCCCCGCCGTACAGACACTATTAGTTTATAACTCGAGCAACCAGATCGCCGGGCGTATCTTCAGCTATAACCAATCGTTTCGTGATATTGGCAACGTTACCGGACCATTGATGGGAGCAGCGATTTCAGCGAACTACGGTTTTAGGGCGGTATTTCTCGTCACCGCTGGCGTAGTGTTATTCAACGCAGTCTATTCATGGAACAGTCTACGTCGTCGTCGAATCCCCCAGATATCGAACTGATTTTTCGCCTTTCATACTTGCAAAAGCGGAGAATCAGCTATCCTTTTCCCTGAAACCTCATCAACTCAAAGGGAGAATCGTGATGACCATGTACGCAACGCTTGAAGAAGCCATTGACGCTGCACGCGAAGAATTTCTTGCAGACAACCCCGGCATCGACGCCGAAAACGCGAATGTGCAACAGTTCAATGCCCAAAAATACGTTTTGCAGGACGGCGACATCATGTGGCAAGTTGAGTTTTTTGCCGACGAAGGGGAAGAAGGTGAATGTTTACCCATGCTTAGCGGTGAAGCTGCGCAAAGTGTCTTTGACGGCGACTATGATGAGATAGAGATCCGCCAGGAGTGGCAAGATGAGAATACATTACATGAATGGGACGAGGGGGAATTTCAGCTTGAGCCACCGCTGGATACCGAGGAAGGACGCACAGCAGCTGATGAGTGGGATGAACGTTAATCACTCATACGGGCCATGATGAATGTCGATCGGCAGCAGTAAGGTATCGAAAACCAGGGAGAATGGCAGATCAAGGATCGTGACGTAACGCCAGGCGGAGTCACGCACGTCCCATTGCACACCGGGATAATATTGGTTGCCATGCCCCTGCCCCGGTATAGTGCGACTAATGATGCTGCCACAGCCACTCAGCAAGGTCACCATTATGCTCACCACAATTAAACGCATTTGATACCTCTTCCGTAAAAAATACCGGCATAACGCCGGTATTTTTATTGGCTCGTTGTTTTTGCCGGATGCGGCGTGAACGCCTTGCCAGACCCACAAAATCTTGCAAAATCAATAAATTGCAGGAACGATGTAGGCCTGATAAGCGTAGCGCATCAGGCAACTACGTTTTTATTGCGAAGCCGCATCCGGTTTACGCAATGCCAGTGGATTGAGCTTTATCCCTTCGTAATAACTCACCCATGAAGAATATCTCTCCGGGGAATTCCAGACGCGGAAATGCAGACGGGCCATCGTCACCGGATCGCTTAGCAGCACCAGGCGACGATCGCGATTCAGCTTCTCTGGCGTCTCGTTCAGCGCCTGTTCAACGTGGCGGTCACGGGCGATTTCCAGCACCTTGCTGGCGCGGTGACGCGCGGTCGCCATTGCGGTTGCCAGAGCGTTAAATGACGGGTTAAACACCGCGTGCATAAAACCATCATCAAGGGAGCGTTGACGATTCATCTCAAGGAACCGATCGGTATCAACCAGCACCTGCGGCGGTGAATACTCTTCCGGGATCAGGAACAGTTTCCAGCGTTTGGTTCGCAGACCAACGGTGGCACGGCTGGAAATCACCGAAACAAACGGTGACAGGATCAACGAGAAGACAATCGGTGCCAGCCAGAACAGAAAACGCAGATCCAGCCACGCCATCCCAACAGCCCACACTAACCCTAACAGCAGCTGTGAGCCGTGGCGTTTGAACGCTTCCCCCCAGGAAGTGGAGTCATCATCACGCTGCGGCGAATTCCACACTACTTCCCAGCCAAGGAACGCGCTGACGACGAAGACCGTATGGAACAGCATGCGTACCGGAGCCAGCAGCACGGAAAACAGCACTTCCAGCAGCAACGATAATGTAACGCGCCAGAAGCCGCCGTATTCTTTCGTTCCTTTGCACCAGATAAGCAAAATGCTCAATAGCTTCGGCAGGAACAACAGCACCATGGTCGAAGCAAAAAGTGCAATCGCCAGCTCAGGACGCCACTGCGGCCATACCGGGAACAACTGCCGTGGTTGCAGGAAGTATTGCGGTTCGGTCAACGCATGTACTACCTGCAA
The DNA here is from genome assembly GCF_046487065.1 of Escherichia sp. WS2035. Taxonomy (NCBI): domain Bacteria; kingdom Pseudomonadati; phylum Pseudomonadota; class Gammaproteobacteria; order Enterobacterales; family Enterobacteriaceae; genus Escherichia; species Escherichia sp. WS2035. Next base: position 882,134 of record NZ_JBJQKD010000001.1, on the reverse strand, counting down.
TGCAGTAGAGAGCGCGAGGAACATAAACCACAGCGGAGCGGAGAGATAAGACATCACGCCCGTCAGGAACACCGCACGGTGAACCGGGTGCATACCCTTCACCAGGAACAGACGGAAGTTCATCAGGTTACCGTGGCACCAGCGGCGGTCACGTTTTAGCTCATCAAGCAAGTTAGGCGGCAATTCTTCATAAGAACCCGGGAGATCGTAAGCAATCCAGACCCCCCAACCTGCACGGCGCATCAACGCCGCTTCCACGAAGTCATGTGACAGGATTGAACCGGCAAAAGAACCTTCGCCCGGCAGCGGAGCCAGTGCACAGTGCTCGATAAACGGTTTCACGCGGATAATCGCGTTATGCCCCCAGTAGTGCGACTCGCCAAGTTGCCAGAAGTGCAAACCGGCTGTAAACAGTGGCCCATACACGCGGGTCGCGAACTGCTGACAGCGCGCATACAGCGTATCCATGCCGGACGCTTTCGGCGACGACTGAATGATCCCGGCGTTCGGGTTGGCTTCCATCAGGCGCACCAGGCCGCACAAACAATCACCGGTCATTACCGAGTCAGCATCCAGCACCACCATGTAGCTGTACTGGCTGCCCCAGCGACGGCAGAAGTCATCGATATTACCGCTTTTACGCTTCACGCGACGGCGGCGGCGGCGATAGAAAATCTGACCTTCGCCACCGACTTCAGCGATAAGCTCCATCCAGGCTTTTTGCTCTGCGACGCAGATATCCGGGTTATAACTGTCACTCAGAATGTAGACATCAAAGTGTTTGGCATTCCCGGTGGCTTTTACTGATTCCCACGTTGCACGCAAGCCAGCAAAAACACGGTTCACGTCTTCGTTACAGATAGGCATGATCAACGCCGTGCGATGCTCCGGGTTTAATGGTTCATCGCCAACTGTTGACGCAGATATACTGTATTTATCGCGACCAATAAGCAGTTGCAGGAAGCCCATCAACGCCGTCCAGAACCCGGCGGACACCCAACAGAACAGTACCGCAAAGAGGATCAGGATACCGGTTTGCAGCATATAAGGCAGAAGCTGCATAAAGGAAACCCACACATCCTGACCAACCATATCCATAGGATTAATCAGCGCCCACCCCTGATAAGGAAGAATGGTCTTCATATACCAGGTCGCGACAACAGTTTGCGCGAGCGTCAGGATCAACAGAATGTAACGGCGGATGGTACCGACGGTACGCCACTTTTGCTCACTCTCCTGCTCTTCTTTGGTCAAACGAGCCAGATAGCGCGGCGTCACATCGCGTCCACGCAGGCGATCCCAGAAACGGCCTACCGGGTTGGTACGCCACGGGTCGGGAAACATCGAGGAGCGTTTTGCTTCTGGCATCGCCTTTAGCTGATCGCGCCCTTCGTCGTCTTTAATTAACTGTCCATCAGCAAGTGAATCTGGCCAGGCTTGTTCCAGACGCGCCTTTACCGAGCCTTGCGGGGAGTCATCCTCCCGCGCCCAGGTGCGGTGTTCGGCATCCAGCGCCTGATGAACGGCGCGGATATCAGTCTTCGGCAATGCCGCTTTCTCGCTTGCGGCGATGGGCATTGCGTCAATGTACTCAGTTGTCTTATTCATTGGCAGGTAACTGGTAGCTCCAGGTTTCACTCAACGTCTGATCGGCATTCACCAGCGCAGCACGCATTTCAGTGGTTTTCTTGGCATCTTTCACTTTCACACGCATCACCAGACGCCAACCTTTGGTAACCGGGTTATAGCGCACCGTGCTTTCAACTATCTCACCATTATCACCAATGCTGGTTTGCGCTGTGACCGGGGTATCCTCTGGCAGTTTTTTCATCTCAGCGCCGGTAAAATCGACCACAAAGGCGATAGTACCGTCAGGCTGGCGAATCAGGTTCGACTGCTTCACATCCCCCGTTGAACGACGCGTTTGTTGCACCCATGCGTTATCTGGCGCATGCAGTTTGTCTTCATCACGGCTGAAGGTGATGGTGTATTTAAAGTTCATCTCTTTACCCGGCTCCGGCAGCTGATCCGGCGTCCAGTAAGCGACGATGTTATCGTTGGTTTCATCGTTAGTTGGAATTTCCACCAGCTCAACGCTGCCTTTGCCCCACTCCCCTTTCGGAGTCACCCATGCGCTTGGACGAAGATCGTAACGATCATCGAGATCTTCAAAGCGGGAGAAATCACGACCGCGCTGCAACAGACCGAAGCCTTGCGGGTTTTCCATCGAGAAGCTGCTGACAGCTAAATGTTTCGGGTTATTCAACGGACGCCAGATCCATTCGCCATTACCAGCATGGATAGACAGACCGTTAGAGTCGTGCAACTCCGGACGATAGTTATTTGCAGGCGACGGTTGGTTCGGCCCAAACAGGAACATACTGGTTAACGGTGCAACCCCCAGTTTGCCGACTTTATCGCGCAGATAGATTTTCGACTGCACATCCACAACCGTGTCACGTCCTGGCATAACTACGAATTTGTAAGCACCTGTCGCGCGCGGCGAGTCAAGCAATGCATAAATGGTTAAACGTTTATCAGTCGGTTTTGGACGCTCGATCCAGAACTCTTTGAAGCGTGGAAATTCTTCACCCGATGGCAAGGCGGTATCAATTGCCAGGCCGCGTGCAGAAAGGCCATAAACCTGACCTGCACCAATCACGCGGAAATAGCTGGCCCCGAGCATGCTGACGATTTCATCGTTTTTATCTTTGCTGTTGATCGGGTAAAGCACTTTGAAACCGGCAAAACCAAGGTCTTTTACCGTGTCTTTGTCATGCTGAACATCGCCGAAAGTGAAATAATCCGGGCTGTATTTGATTCGTTTGACTGCGGTGGCAGTCACTTCATTTATTTTGACCGGGGTATCGAAGTACATACCCTGATGGTAGAACTCGAGTTTGAATGGGGTCTTCAGATTGTTCCAGTACGCTTTGTCATGATTAAACTGGATCTGCTGATAGTCCGCGTATTTCATATCGCGGAAAACGGAGGGCAAGTTGCTTTTGGGCGCCTCATAGCCTTTCCCGGCTAAGGATTGAGCTTGCTTTGCGACATCATCAATACTGAAAGCCCAGCTTGAAGATGTATACAGGGTTAACATTACTGCAGCACTCAACCAACGCATTTTCATCATTTGTAGTTTATGTTTCATAATTAGTAAGCACTTCCCCCTTTGTGTGCTTATATCGATCCGATCTATTTTAATGGATAACCTGCCATTCCGACAACAGAATCCCGGTATCGTTCAGCACACTGGCTCATGGATTAAGCACCTGATTGCAACCGTTTTCACTTTCCGTGCTTCTCCTAAAGACAGAAGCATCGACTTCGTGTAGGGTTTGCCAGCAAATTTATTTATCAACCGTCTTACAGACGCTTCCATTCTGGTTAGTGGTAGCGATGATGCTATGCATAAAAACCTTGAAGCCTGCGCCTGGCGCGGTCAGGTCGGTGTCACTATGGCAACAAGCCTAAAGGCATAACCCGACAGGGATAAGACGAAAAATCTGAGATCAGTTAACCATATATGAATCCAGTACCCGCGCAACGTGAATATTTCCTCGACTCCATCCGCGCCTGGCTGATGTTGTTAGGGATCCCTTTTCATATTTCTTTAATCTATTCGAGCCATACATGGCATGTGAATAGCGCCGAGCCGTCATTGTGGCTGACCCTTTTTAATGACTTCATCCACTCGTTCCGCATGCAGGTGTTTTTCGTTATATCCGGGTACTTTTCCTACATGCTTTTTTTACGCTATCCCTTGAAAAAATGGTGGAAAGTACGTGTCGAACGTGTAGGTATCCCGATGTTAACAGCCATCCCCTTACTGACATTGCCGCAATTTATTATGCTGCAATACGTCAAAGGCAAAGCGGAAAGTTGGCCTGGGCTGTCATTGTATGACAAATATAATACGTTGGCCTGGGAATTAATATCACACCTGTGGTTTTTACTGGTGTTAGTGGTCATGACGACGCTGTGCGTATGGATATTTAAACGCATCAGAAATAATTTAGAAAATTCTGATAAAACGAATAAAAAATTCTCGATGGTAAAATTATCGGTGATTTTTTTGTGCCTCGGCATCGGTTATGCGGTAATAAGAAGAACGATTTTTATTGTGTATCCACCCATTCTGAGTAACGGCATGTTCAATTTTATTGTCATGCAAACGTTATTTTATTTGCCGTTCTTTATCCTCGGCGCACTGGCTTTCATTTTCCCTCATCTTAAAGCCTTGTTTACCACGCCTTCTCGTGGCTGTACCCTTGCAGCAGCATTGGCGTTTGTCGCTTATTTACTCAACCTGCGCTATGGCAGTGGCGATGCCTGGATGTATGAAACCGAGTCGGTGATCACCATGGTCCTCGGTCTGTGGATGGTGAATGTGGTCTTCTCCTTTGGCCACCGTTTGCTTAACTTCCAGTCAGCGCGGGTGACTTATTTTGTTAACGCATCGCTGTTTATCTATCTGGTTCACCACCCGTTAACGCTGTTTTTCGGCGCATACATTACACCACACATCACCTCCAACTGGCTTGGTTTTCTCTGTGGCCTGATATTCGTAGTAGGGATTGCGATAATTCTGTATGAAATTCATTTACGCATCCCATTATTGAAGTTTTTGTTCTCTGGTAAACCGGTTGTTAAGCGTGAGAACGATAAAGCACCTGCCCGTTAAGCCGCGTTTACAATAACCATTCCACGGGCAATATCGACGCCAGTTTGACCATAACCCGCTTCCAGAAACTGGTGGCGGGTTCTTTTTTGAGAATAATCTCTTTCTTTGCATGACGATCAACCCAGTTGATCCGTCCCCACCTGTCCAGACGGAGCTGCCAGGCCGCATCATACTGGCTCTGAATAAAGCGTTTATCAATTAACTGTGCCAGCGTTTCGCTCTCTATCACGAAGCCCATTTCAGTATTGAGCAATGTTGAACGCGGATCGAAATTGAAAGAGCCAATAAACACCGTTTTACCATCGATGCTAAAGGTTTTAGCATGCAGGCTGGCACCGGAATTACCGGTTATACCGCGATCGTGTAATGTACTACTTTGTTCACGCGTCGGCTTGAGTTCATATAATTCCACCCCATAGCGAAGCAATTTTTTGCGCCAGCGCGCGTATCCGGCATGGACGACAGCAACATCGTTAGCGGCAAGAGAATTGGTTAGGATCGCAATCTTTACCCCTTTTCTCACCATCCGTAAGAGTTGCGCCACACCTGCACGTGTCGGTACAAAATAGGAAGAGATAATATCGATGCGTTCACTGGGTGAGCCCATGATATCGAACAGGCGCTGCGGTAACAGTGAATGCCGTTTTGCCTTGCCCTCCCCTTTCGCCGGATCATCACTTAATAAACGTGTTTTCGCCCAGATAAGCGGCAACGTTCCATCAACCAGATGATGTATAAACGGACTGGATTCCATTTTGCGTAAGTAACGATGCGTCATGACATCGTTATGCCAGGAGGCGGGTAACTCGATGTGATCCGCCATTTCACCTTCCGGGACATCCAGCACCTGCTGTAAGGGGGAAACCGATTTGCAATACCAGTAGCGGGCGAAATCATCGGCAACGTCCTCTACCACGGGTCCTATTGCCATGACATCTAAATCCGAAAAAAGTGGCTCTTCCCCTGCCCCAAAATAGGCATCACCAATATTTCGTCCTCCCACCAGCGTCACCACGCCATCGACAGTGAAACTTTTATTGTGCATACGGCGATTGAGACGGGAAAAGTCGGTGATATAACCAAGCGGACGTAGCAAACGAAACGAGAAAGGATTAAAAAGCCGGACTTCAATGCGTGGATGGCTGTCAAGCAAGCGTAAAATGTCATCAAGTCCGGGCGTATTGTTGTCGTCCAGCAACAAACGGACGCGAACGCCACGCTTTGCTGCGGCTAACAGGGCGGAAAACAGTAACCGACCCGACATATCGTCCTGCCAGATGTAATACTGAACATCCAGCGTATGCTCTGCCATTTCAGCCAGACGATACCGGGCGGCAAACGCATCCAGACTTTTCTCCAGAGGAAAAAGTCCACACTGACCGGGATGTTGCGAACACAGTGGCAGCACCGCGCTCGCCAGCCGAGGCAAATCATTCATCTCCTTGTTGGGTAAGGAGTCTTTCGTAGAGGTGGGCGTTTTCTTCATCATAACAGACAAAGTATACCTGTTCGGGTAAAGCGTGACGGGTAATAAATTCTGAAACGGTTTTTACTGCGATTTCAGCCGCTGCCGCACGGGGATAACCATAAACCCCAGTACTGATTGCAGGAAAAGCCACTGACGTATAGCTGTTTGCCGCCACCAGTCGTAGGCTATTGAGATAGGCATCCTGCAAAAGCTGGTCTTCGTTTTGTTCACCACCACGCCAGACTGGCCCGACGGTGTGCACTACGGCTTTAGCGGGAAGATCGCCTGCAAGCGTAATAACGGCATGCCCCGTAGGGCAATCGCCCTGCTGCTGCCTGACTTTTAAACAGGCATCCAGCAGGGCCGGACCCGCTGCGCGATGAATGGCCCCATCGACGCCGCCGCCTCCCATTAATGACGGATTAGCCGCATTCACAATCACATCAACGGCCAGTTTGGTAATATCACCCTGCACAACATGAATACGCGTTTTCATAACGCCTCCTTACACCTTCTTGTTTCCTAAGTGTACAGCAGGCTTTTTAGTTAAATCGCATTTTTCTGCTTAGCAACGTGAGTTGTTCAGAAACTTAGTTATATTCGATGTTCATTACAGCCAGCTTTTTCTGTTTATCAAGATACTGCACTTTTACTGAGGCTATTTGCACGTTTTTAACATTGCCGCTCATTAAGGCTTTGCTGGAATAGGTTTTACGCGGAACAGAACCATTCTGTGGGCAGTTCATTTCTACGGGTGATGACTGGGTGCTGACGTCACATGCCGGTTCCACAATTTGGCCATAAAAATGGATCACGCCCCCTTGCGCGGTGCTTCCTGCAATGGCAATAAAAGGAAAAAACAAACTGCCGAGCATAAGAGAGTTTAAAAAAGGTCTGAACATTTATTCTATTTCCTCAATGATTAGTCATCCTTGAGGGTTGTGTTATCCATACTTTCAGGTTGGCTGATTCGCAGCAGACCATTCTCTCCAGGTTCATCTTATGCTCGATATTTCAACAAATTAAGACTTTTCTGAAGAGGGCGGCCATTGTTGTGATAAATGAAGTGACTGTCCATCAGAAACAGTAACAACTATTTTCACCCGATCGTCCGGGGAAATATTTAAACTCAACTTCGTCAAAGCAATGGGTTGATTAGCAGGCAATGAGAGGGTCTTTTCTTGCTTCGTCTGACTTTGCCCTGAACTGCCTTCGCGCAGGGACAATATTTGTACTCTGCACAGACAAGATTGAGTAAGAGTGACTTCAGGAATAATGGTGTACATATCCCCTTGCTGGGTCGTATTAAAGGTTATCTGACTGGAAAGTGCCGCAAGGAGTAATAACGCATTCATATTCTTCTCCCGAAAAAAAAACAGGGCTTACGCCCTGTTTCTTTCATACAGATGATGTATTAGTACTGATGAGCGGTCGCGTTGTTACCAAAGCCAACCTGAGTGACGTTAACGCTGGAGTTAGATGCAGTCTGGTCAACAGCAGCACCGTTACCGCCACCGAACTGTTTAACAGTCATAGTAGAATCTTTACCATTCCACTGATCAAGAGTAGCGCTGTTGCCGAAACCACGCTGAGTCAGATCGATTGAGCTGTCATCAGAACCTTGGCCAACATCTGCACCATTACCGCCGCCGTGCTGGGTAATGGTCAGATCAGAGTTGCGGGCGTCAGCTTGCAGAGCAAGAGCAGAGTTACCGCCACCGTACTGGTAAATATTCAGCTCTGAATTCGGGCCGCTGTTATTACCGCCACCACCGTGGTTGCCGCCACCGCCGCCGTACTGAGGAACAACACCTGCCAGAGCGCTACCGGAGAATACGATTGCTGCAATTGCTGCTACTTTTAAAAGTTTCATGTAAAACCCCCATCGGATTGATTTAAAAGTCGAATGGAAATTAACGTTGTGTCACGCGAATAGCCATTTGCGACTGTCTCTGCACTACAATTGCCGTTTTTTGAGTACCATACTGTGTAATATTTGCTTTATTACCAGAACCTTTCTGGATAATCATCGCAGTATTACCATAAGCACCTTGCGAAATACTGGCATCGTTGGCACTGCCCGCCTGATCAATATATGCAAGGTTATAATCTCCTGTCTGGTCAATCTTTGCCCGGTTGCTACTACCTTCTTGCGCAACAACCGCCAAAAGTTTTGAGCCTCCCTGCCGTAACTGAGCACTATTATTAGTCCCAGCTTGACCAATTATGGCTGCCTGATTAAATGAAGACTTACTCAATTCATTTACCGCAAAGTTATATTCTGAATTAGCTAAATCATAACCTGCTGCGGCTGCAATCCCAGGCGCACCCAGTATTGTTAACATCATAAATAACAATTTGTTTTTCATGTTGTCACCCTGGACCTGGTCGTACATTTAAGAAATTAAATCATTTCAACTTGGTTGTTAACGCAACCCGTATTTTGTTAACGCTGCGTTACGATGGAAAGTATGTCTGCGGAAATATTTTTAATAACTCACCCGCGCGTTGTATTTTTCTTTTTTTGTTCATACCAAAGTATTAAAACCCACGTAAATACGCTGTTATCTACGCAAAAAATATTTTGTTTTCTTTTAAATCTCCGTTTTCCGCTATCAAAAATCACCAGACAGTCATTCTTCTTGCCCGTCGCTGATTGCTGCGATATGTCTTGCGCACAAGCCGTGACAAACCTCGTCTTTTTGCAGTAAAAAATTGTCCACGGTGGTATGGAGAAAAAACAAGAACGTTTTACATGACGAAAGGACTACAGCGAAATATTTTTTATATGCATTATTAGTAAGTTAGCACCATTTGTATGATTTTTTAAAATTGTGCAATAAAAACCAAATGTACAACTTTTCTATCATTTCTAAACTTAATAAAACCTTAAGATTAACATTTTAATATAACGAGTTACATTTAGTTACATGTTTAACACTTGATTTAAGATTTGTAATGGCTAGATTGAAATCAGATGTAATCCATTAGTTTTATATTTTACCCATTTAGGGCTGATTTATTACTACACACAGCAGTGCAACATCTGTCAGTACTTCTGGTGCTTCTATTTTAGAGGCAGCTGTCAGGTGTGCGAACAATAAAAAAGCGGGGTTTCATCATGTTTAATGAAGTCCATAGTATTCATGGTCATACATTATTGTTGATCACTAAACCTTCTTTGCAAGCGACAGCTCTCTTGCAGCACCTTAAACAATCGCTGGCGATTACAGGAAAATTACATAATATTCAACGTTCTCTGGACGATATATCTTCAGGCTCTATTATTCTTCTGGATATGATGGAAGCGGATAAAAAGCTTATCCATTATTGGCAGGATACTTTGAGCAGGAAAAACAACAATATCAAAATATTGTTGCTAAATACGCCTGAAGATTACCCGTACCGCGACATTGAAAACTGGCCTCATATCAACGGCGTTTTTTATGCCATGGAGGATCAAGAACGTGTTGTCAATGGGTTGCAAGGCGTCCTGCGCGGCGAATGCTACTTTACGCAAAAGCTTGCCAGTTACCTGATTACGCATTCAGGTAACTATCGTTATAACAGCACGGAATCAGCCCTCCTTACTCATCGGGAAAAAGAGATCCTGAATAAGCTGCGTATCGGCGCGTCTAATAACGAGATCGCTCGTTCGTTGTTCATCAGCGAAAATACGGTTAAAACGCATCTTTATAATCTTTTCAAGAAGATAGCCGTAAAAAACCGGACACAAGCGGTTTCCTGGGCAAACGATAACCTCAGGCGATAAAGCCATGAAACGTTATTTACGCTGGATTGTGGCGGCAGAATTTCTGTTCGCCGCAGGGAATCTTCATGCCGTTGAGGTAGAAGTCCCGGGATTGTTAACTGACCATACTGTTTCATCTATTGGCCATGATTTTTACCGAGCCTTTAGTGATAAATGGGAAAGTGACTATACGGGTAACTTAACGATTAATGAAAGGCCCAGTGCACGATGGGGAAGTTGGATCACTATAACGGTCAATCAGGACGTTATTTTCCAGACTTTTTTATTTCCGTTGAAAAGAGACTTCGAGAAAACTGTCGTCTTTGCACTGATTCAAACTGAAGAAGCACTAAATCGTCGCCAGATAAACCAGGCGTTATTAAGTACGGGCGATTTGGCGCATGATGAATTTTAAATAATAAATTGTTCGGAGGCTGCAATGCGTGTCAAACATGCAGTAGTTCTACTCATGCTTATTTCGCCATTAAGTTGGGCTGGATCCATGACTTTCCAGTTCCGTAATCCAAACTTTGGTGGTAACCCAAATAATGGCGCTTTTTTGTTAAATAGCGCTCAGGCACAAAACTCTTATAAAGATCCGAGCTATAACGATGACTTTGGTATTGAAACGCCATCAGCGTTAGATAACTTTACTCAGGCCATCCAGTCACAAATTTTGGGTGGGCTACTGTCGAATATTAATACCGGTAAACCGGGCCGCATGGTGACCAACGATTATATTGTTGATATTGCTAACCGCGATGGTCAATTGCAGTTGAACGTGACAGATCGTAAAACCGGACAAACCTCGACCATCCAGGTTTCGGGTTTACAAAATAACTCAACCGATTTTTAAGCCCCAGCTTCATAAGGAAAATAATCATGCAGCGCTTATTTCTTTTGGTTGCCGTCATGTTACTGAGCGGATGCTTAACCGCCCCGCCTAAAGAAGCCGCCAGACCGACATTAATGCCTCGTGCTCAGAGCTACAAAGATTTGACCCATCTGCCAGCGCCGACGGGTAAGATCTTTGTTTCGGTATACAACATTCAGGACGAAACCGGACAATTTAAACCCTACCCGGCAAGTAACTTCTCCACTGCTGTTCCGCAAAGCGCCACGGCAATGCTGGTCACGGCACTGAAAGATTCTCGCTGGTTTATACCGCTGGAGCGCCAGGGCTTACAAAATCTGCTTAACGAGCGCAAGATTATTCGTGCGGCACAAGAAAACGGCACAGTTGCCATTAATAACCGAATCCCGCTGCAATCTTTAATGGCGGCAAATATCATGGTTGAAGGTTCGATTATCGGTTATGAAAGCAACGTTAAATCGGGCGGTGTTGGGGCAAGATATTTTGGGATCGGTGCAGACACGCAATACCAGCTTGATCAGATTGCCGTGAACCTGCGTGTCGTCAATGTGAGTACCGGTGAGATCCTCTCCTCGGTGAACACCAGTAAGACGATACTTTCCTATGAAGTTCAGGCGGGGGTCTTCCGCTTTATTGACTACCAGCGCTTGCTGGAAGGGGAAGTAGGTTACACCTCGAACGAACCCGTTATGCTGTGCCTGATGTCGGCTATCGAAACAGGCGTCATTTTCCTGATTAATGATGGTATCGACCGCGGCCTTTGGGATTTGCAAAATAAAACAGAACGGCAGAATGACATTCTGGTGAAATACCGCCATATGTCGGTTCCACCGGAATCCTGATAGATAAAAACGCCGGAATTAATAATCCGGCATTTTACTGTTTAAGCGAAAGCGTGAGTGCCCCTCACGCTTTATTTTTGATTTGCTGCTCACGGTGAGCGGTCTTCGTACTACGCGCCGCCAGCCACAGGCCGCTGTTTTTCATTGCGTAACCAAATACCAGTCCAAGCGCCAGCGAAGGTAACACCAGTTTCCAGTCCCCCTGCCCGGCAAACGTCGCGCATGCGCCTATAAACGTCCCCGGAACAAATGAAAGCAGCAGCTGTTTGGCCTGAATACACATCAGAAACGCGACAATACCGGTTATTACATAACCGAGAATTTCCAGATGTGGTGCCAGTGCACTACCGTAAATAATGACCATCGCCCACACCACGCCACTAAGCAGGGTTGCAGCGGAGATCGCCAGCCCTTTCAGCCCACCTTGCGGGCAGGCAAAGTAGGCCGTACAGCCCAGGAAGCCCGCCCAGCTTAGTAAGCCCAGGGAAACAGCCACCCATCCCCAGATACCGGAGAGAATGCCTGTTGTGATTGCAATAGAGAGAAGTATGTTCATGCCGCGCATGATAGCAGAAAACGCGGCCATGAATGAGATCGAGCACACATTTTATGCAACAACAAATTATCAGTTGCAGTTATGAGTGATGCAGATCACATTTACTCTTCAGAATCTTCTTCCAGCTCGTCCCACATTGCACTAATAGCATCGCGGGTTAGCGGTGCCATGGTGCGCCAGAAAGGCGTAGTTGCATGGGCCTCCACTTTGCCAAGGAACGCACCACACCAGGGTAACAGATACTCACTGAACAGTGTTTCCAGTGCTTCGCTCTCATCTTCCGTTGACTGATCTTCCAGCCAGGAAGCCGCAAGCAGCAATGTGCCGATGTGATCGGCTGGCGTATCCGCTAGTGGCATCCCTCGTTCGGAAAGAAAAGCGCGCACTTCCGCTTCCGTTGCGCCCTCAACCCATGCGCTACGATATGGCGGCACAGCACATTCATCGCCGATAAACAACGCATTGTAATCGGCAGAGACTTGCGTCATATCACAGCTTTTCTGTAAACGCGTCAGTAACTCATCCTGCTCCAGTGGCCAGTTCGCAGCCAGTTTCCCCTCACGAATCAGGGTAAACAACGGCACCAGTAAAGGATCTTGCGGTTGGCGGTAATAGAGCGAACCCAGCACACGACAGAGGATAGAAAACTCGTTCATTAATATATTTCCATTACTAGTAATTAAAGGTCTGCAAATTCCGCAATCGGTGCCATACCGCGAGATTCAAGGAAGTTCAGTAAGCGGCGCGGAGAAACATTCAAAATGCGTTCTGGCGGAAAATCTACCGCGTCGAGGATTTTAAGACACTCTTCAAATTCCCCCATGGTAAATGCAGTGTGAGAATCCGAGCCTAATGCCACCCAACCTCCAGCGTCACGTACCGCTGCAGCTACCGCACGACAGTTGTCTTCACTGCCCTTACGTGAGTGTAAAAATGAGGAATTATTGATTTCCAGCGCCACCTGATATTTCGCGGCTGCTTCAGCAACGGCTTTAACATCTATCTCATATTTCGGATTTCCGGGATGGCTTATTATATGCACATTGCCGCTGGCGATAGTGGCGATCATCGCTTGTGTATTGGTTGCTTTGTCATGTGGCGCAAAAACCGGCTCATGAAAACCGGCAATAATCAGATCCAGCGAATCAAACATTTTGCCGCTGCAATCAATTTCACCATCAACATTTTTAATGTTAGCTTCGATGCCGCGCAGGATCCCTACCCCATCAACCACTCGCGGCCAGATACGCATGTTAATGAAGTGCCAGTGATGCGGCGCATCTTCCATATCCGGGCCATGATCGGTGATCGCAAAAAGTTTAATGCCCTTTTGTTTGGCCTGGGCAATGTAATCACTCAATGTGCTATATGCATGCGTGCTGGCAACGGTATGCATATGAAGGTCGACGGGATACATAACTCTCTCCTGTATTCAATTCCCGCCAAGGATAGCAGGAAACCTGATGCTTTATTAGTAGCCGCGTGCGCGGTCGACTTGCCCGCAGACCCTCTCCCCTTTTTCGAGCTGGGCAATGGTGCGCGAAATGTAATCCACAGCTTCAGCGGGACGGGTAATCGCGGCGACATGTGGTGTTATCGTCACGCGTGGATGTTGCCAGAGCGGACTTTCCGGCGGTAAGGGTTCACGATTAAAAACATCCAGCATTGCGCCTTTAACTTTGCCGCTATCCAGCGCCGCGAGCAGGTCATCTTCCACGACATGAACACCACGCGCCAGGTTGAGGAGATACGCGCCATCCGGTAATTTTTCGAGTAATTGTTGATTAATAATGCCGACGGTTTCAGGGGTATTCGGTAACAAATTAATCAATACCCGGCATTGGCTCAGAAATGCAGAAAGTTCTTCCCGTCCGGCAAAGCTTTGCACGCCAGGCCACGATTTACGGGTTCGACTCCAGCAACGCAGCGGGAAGCGCCAGGTTTGCAGACTCTGTGCAACTTTACTGCCCAGTACGCCTGCGCCCAAAATGCCGATGGTAAAATCTTCCCGATGATATTCAGGCAGCGGTTGCCAATGCGAACTATTTTGCTGGAGGCGGTAATCGTCAAAACGTCGAAACCAATGCAGCACCTGACTGACAGCATATTCCTGCATTTGCTCGCCCATACCGGTATCTTCCAGGCGAAAAAGTGGAACAGAAGGCTTCAGCATTTCAGGGTGAGCCTGTAGCTTGCTCAAAATAGAATCAACACCTGCCCCAAGTGCAAACACCGCTTTAAGATCGCGCCCTGCCAGCATTTCAACAGGAGGATGCCAGACTAAAGCATAATCGGCTGATTCATTGTCTCCGCTTTTCCATGCTCTGACTCTTGCCTGAGGAATAGCTTTGTGCAGTGCCTCAATCCACCATTGGGTATCGAACGTTGGGTGATAAAAGATGATATCCATACTGACTCCCGAAAAGCGTTGCGCGAAATTTATTCGCACTTATCGTTATGATCTACAAAGGCCACCAGCATAACAAATCCGTGGTCGGTGACAAAAAAAGCAAATTTCGCTTATTAAAACTACATATTGATTGAAGTTTGAATAATCGAGCGATTTTTTAAAAAAGTTTGTTGACCTCAGGTCATGATTTCCCTAAATTAGCGCCCGTTCCAGCAAGACAGGAACGACAATTTGGTGAGGTGTCCGAGTGGCTGAAGGAGCACGCCTGGAAAGTGTGTATACGGCAACGTATCGGGGGTTCGAATCCCCCCCTCACCGCCATATTTAAAGAAGAGCTCGTACGAAAGTACGAGCTTTTTTTTCGTATATTGCATACACCGGGGGGATGAGAAGCCCCAGGCGGAGGTTGACAACTAGCGACAGACTCATTCATCATCCTTGCGGTTGATAAGAATTTCTGCCTCTTTTACTACCACCTTATTACGCCCGGTCTCTTTCGCCTCGTAAAGTGCGTTATCAGCCAGTTGATAGATCTCCTTAGGGTTTAACTCATTTTTCTGCGTTACAACAGCGCCAATACTAATCGTCACTTTTTGTGGTATGGCGTATTCAGGATTATCGCCAGTTAAACGTTCAACATTTTCCCGAATCCTTTCCGCTAAAGCTTTCGCACATTCAGTATCGATCTCCGTCAGCAAGACGCCAAACTCTTCGCCGCCAACGCGCGCTAAAAGGTCATCTGGTCGTATGCTTTTCCCAATGATATTCACCACTGTCTTTATCACTTGATCGCCAACCGGATGTCCCCAGGTGTCGTTGACTTTTTTGAAGTGGTCAATATCCATAATCATGACGCAATAAGGTGTTTTTTTGGCCGATGCTGATTGAACCGTCAGTTCATTAAAAAAATAATTTCTGTTGAATATATTGGTTAAGGGATCGCGATGTGCAATGTCCTTTGTTACTCGTAGCGCACTGAATATATGGCACATAAAAATTACCAAAACGGTTAACTTACTGACTACTTCAATAGTGCGACTAATATACCAAATGGACACGCTATACCTGCTCATAAATAACAGAGAGATATTGTACAGCACGGCACAAAAAGCAATCACCGACACCCCGTTCCAGATATCACAGCGTAAACCATTAAAGTATAGATTAACCGAAAGCAAGGTTAACCACATGAAAATCATTATGGTAACATATGAGGCTTTCCAAACCACCTGACCATTTTCATTGGTTAACTCGGCAATGTGTAAATCGTAGCTCTCATAATGGCTAGAAAATATGTGAGCAACTATCGGCCCCCCAAGAACAAAAAACAAACTTATGCACAAAGTCACTTTTTTGGAAAATAAATTGCGCTGTTTTGTGTTTTCACTAACTTTATTTATCAATGCCAGAAATATTAACATGCACAAACTCATCTGACGAAACAAATAATAAATTGCAATGTCATTTTGAACAACACTGCTTGTCAAACGCCCCTCAATAATTTGCTGAATGATAATGACGGTTTTAACAAAGTAAATCAAACAACTTAGAAAAGCCAAACTAAGTATACAGTTTGAAAATTGCCTACGGTCATAAATGAAATACAACTGCATAAAAATAAATGCAACAGTATCGATAAAAAATAAAGCAATCATAACCATCAGATAGGTTGATCGTGGAACAACTTCCTCAACGGTTGGCTGATTGAACCAACTATTAACCAAAACCAATGCAAGCCCAAACAATAAGCTCACTAATACAGTACTACTAATTCCCAAATAGTCTTTTTCCATAAAGCTACACCAACCTGTAGGTTGTAGATCCCTTTTTATTATTAATAGATATAAGAACTGTACTGTTGTCAATATGAAAATCCACCCACAAACAATACCGATGATGATAGTTGCAGAATGCAATTATTATCACTTTAATGCTTTATACATTTTTTGCTGCAAGGCAGGCGCAAATACTTATAAAAGATTATAATAAAATCCTTATAAAGCATTAATTAATAGATACATTAGGAATAACAATTAAATCCGTGAGTGCAGTAGCGCTGCCTTTCATCAGGACTTTCGAAAAATCCGAAATCATGCATCGGAATTTACTGATTTAATTATTTTAATCCTAATTTATTTTGAAAAAGGTATTGGGATTTATGCCGTATTCCTGAAGATCCTCATCATTGGAATGGATTTTCGGGCGAGAAAAGGATTTTATATGGACACTCTGCTCATCATTTCTTCTTCTCATCATCAACAATTCACGTCTCTCTTCCGCGTTTAATAACGGATTATGAGATGCAAAAATATCTTTCTTTTCAGTTACCTGTAATTAGATACAGAGAGAGATTTTGGCAATACATGGAGTAATACAGGATGTATTCAAGTAGCAGAAAAAGGTGCCCGAAAACCAAATGGGCTTTGAAAATTCTTACTGCTGCATTTTTAGCAGCGAGTCCCGCGGCGAAGAGTGCTGTTAATAACGCCTATGATGCATTGATTATTGAAGCTCGCAAAGGAAATACTCAGCCAGCTTTGTCATGGTTTGCACAAAAATCAACACTCAGTAATAACCAAATTGCTGACTGGTTACAGATTGCCTTATGGGCCGGGCAAGATAAACAGGTTATTACCGTTTACAACCGCTATCGTCATCAGCAATTACCAGCGCGTGGTTATGCAGCTGTCGCCGTCGCTTATCGTAACCTGCAACAATGGCAAAACTCGCTTACACTGTGGCAAAAGGCGCTCTCTCTGGAGCCGCAAAATAAGGATTATCAACGGGGACAAATTTTAACCCTGGCAGATGCGGGTCACTATGATACTGCGCTGTTTAAACTTAAGCAGCTTAAATCTGGAGCACCGGACAAAGCCAATTTACTCGCAGAAGCCTATATCTATAAACTGACGGGGCGTTATCAGGATGAATTACGGGCGATGACAGAGTCATTACCTGAAAATGCATCTAAGCAACAATATCCCACAGAATACGTGCTGGCATTACGTAATAATCAACTAGCTGCCGCGATTGACGATGCCAATTTAACGCCAGATATTCGCGCTGATATTCATGCCGAACTGGTCAGACTGTCGTTTATGCCTACGCGCAGTGAAAATGAACGTTATGCCATTGCCGATCGCGCCCTCGCCCAATACGCTGCATTAGAAATTCTGTGGCACGATAACCCAGACCGCACTGCCCAGTACCAGCGTATTCAGGTTGATCATCTTGGCGCGTTATTAACTCGCGATCGTTATAGAGACGTTATTTCTCACTATCAGCGTTTAAAAAAGACGGGGCAAATTATTCCGCCCTGGGCGCTATATTGGGTTGCGTCGGCTTATCTCAAAGATCAGCAGCCGAAAAAAGCACAGTCAATAATGACCGAGCTCTTTTATAACAAGGAAACCATTGCCACGGATTTATCCGATGAAGAACTTGCGGATCTCTTTTACAGCCACCTGGAGAGTGAAAATTATCCCGGCGCGCTAACTGTCACCAAACATACCATTAATACTTCGCCGCCTTTCCTTCGGCTAATGGGCACGCCTACGAGCATCCCGAATGATACCTGGTTACAGGGGCATTCGTTTCTCTCAACCGTAGCAAAATATAGTAATGATCTTCCTCAAGCTGAAATAACAACCAGAGAACTTGCTTATAACGCACCAGGAAATCAGGGACTGCGCATCGATTACGCGAGTGTGTTACAAGCCCGCGGTTGGCCTCGTGCGGCAGAAAATGAATTAAAAAAAGCAGAAGTGATCGAGCCACGTAATATTAATCTGGAGGTTGAACAAGCCTGGACAGCATTAACGTTACAAGAATGGCAGCAGGCAGCTGTCTTAACCCACGATGTTGTCGAACGTGAACCGCAAGATCCCGGCGTTGTACGATTAAAACGTGCGGTTGATGTACATAATCTTGCAGAGCTTCGTATCGCTGGCTCAACAGGAATTGATGCCGAAGGTCCAGATAGTGGCAAACATGATGTCGACTTAACCACCATCGTTTATTCACCACCGCTGAATGATAACTGGCGCGGTTTTGCTGGATTCGGTTATGCCGATGGACAATTTAGCGAAGGAAAAGGGATTGTTCGCGACTGGCTGGCAGGTGTTGAGTGGCGGTCACGTAATATCTGGCTCGAGGCGGAGTACGCTGAACGCTTTTTCAATCATGAGCATAAACCCGGCGCGCGCCTGTCTGGCTGGTATGATTTTAATGATAACTGGCGTATTGGTTCGCAACTGGAACGCCTCTCTCACCGCGTTCCATTACGGGCAATGAAAAATGGTGTTACAGGCAACAGCGCACAGGCTTATGTTCGCTGGTATCAAAATGAGCGGCGTAAGTACGGTGTCTCCTGGGCTTTCACTGATTTTTCCGACAGTAACCAGCGTCATGAAGTCTCAATTGAGGGTCAAGAACGCATCTGGTCTTCACCATATTTGATTGTCGATTTCCTACCCAATCTGTATTACGAACAAAATACAGAACACGACACCCCATACTACAACCCTATAAAAATGTTCGATATTGTTCCGGCATTTGAGGCAAGTCATTTGTTATGGCGAAGCTATGAAAATAGCTGGGAGCAAATATTCAGCGCAGGTGTTGGTGCCTCCTGGCAAAAACATTATGGCACGGATGTCGTCACCCAACTCGGCTACGGGCAACGTATTAGCTGGAATGACGTGATTGATGCTGGCGCAACGCTACGCTGGGAAAAACGACCTTATGACGGTGACAGAGAACACAACTTATACGTTGAATTCGATATGACATTCAGATTTTAAGGATAAATATGTTACGTAATGGAAATAAATATCTCCTGATGCTGGTGAGTATAATTATGCTCACCGCGTGCATTAGCCAGTCAAGAACATCATTTATACCGCCACAGGATCGCGAATCTTTACTCGCCGAGCAACCGTGGCCACATAATGGTTTTGTGGTGATTTCATGGCATAACGTTGAAGACGAAGCTGCCGACCAGCGTTTTATGTCAGTGC
The DNA here is from genome assembly GCF_046487065.1 of Escherichia sp. WS2035. NCBI lineage: Bacteria > Pseudomonadati > Pseudomonadota > Gammaproteobacteria > Enterobacterales > Enterobacteriaceae > Escherichia > Escherichia sp. WS2035. The sequence goes on along the minus strand of NZ_JBJQKD010000001.1, from coordinate 862,528 downwards.
GAACATCAGCACTGCGTGAACAATTTGCCTGGCTGCGCGAGAACGGTTATCAACCGGTCAGTATTGCTCAAATTCGTGAAGCACATCGAGGAGGAAAACCGCTACCGGAAAAAGCAGTAGTGCTGACTTTTGATGACGGCTACCAGAGTTTTTATACCCGTGTCTTCCCAATTCTTCAGGCCTTCCAGTGGCCGGCTGTATGGGCTCCCGTCGGCAGTTGGGTCGATACTCCAGCGGATAAACAAGTGAAATTTGGCGATGAGATGGTCAGTCGAGAATATTTTGCCACGTGGCAACAAGTGCGAGAAGTTGCGCGTTCCCGGCTCGTTGAGGTCGCTTCTCATACATGGGATTCTCACTACGGTATTCAGGCTAATGCCACCGGCAGCTTATTGCCTGCATATGTAAATCGTGCATATTTTACTGACCACGCACGGTATGAAACCGCAGCAGAATACCGGGAAAGAATTCGCCTGGATGCTGTAAAAATGACGGAATACCTGCGTACAAAGGCTGAGGTAAATCCACACGTTTTTGTTTGGCCTTATGGCGAAGCGAATGGCATAGCAATAGCGGAATTAAAAAAACTCGGTTATGACATGTTCTTCACCCTTGAATCAGGTTTGGCAAATGCGTCGCAATTAGATTCCATTCCGCGAGTATTAATCGCCAATAATCCCTCATTAAAAGAGTTTGCCCAGCAAATTATTACCGTACAGGAAAAACCACTACAACGGGTAATGCATATCGATCTTGATTACGTTTATGACGAAAACCGCCAGCAAATGGATCGCAATATTGATGTGCTAATTCAGCGGGTAAAAGATATGCAAATATCTACCGTGTATTTGCAAGCATTTGCTGATCCCGATGGTGATGGGCTGGTTAAAGAGGTCTGGTTTCCAAATCGTTTGCTACCAATGAAAGCAGATATTTTTAGTCGGGTTGCCTGGCAATTGCGTACCCGCTCAGGTGTAAACATCTATGCGTGGATGCCGGTATTAAGCTGGGATTTAGATCCCACATTAACGCGAGTAAAATACTTACCAACTGGGGAGAAAAAAGCACAAATTCATCCTGAACAATACCGCCGTCTCTCTCCTTTCGATGACAGGGTCAGAGCACAAGTTGGTATGTTATATGATGATCTTGCCGGACATGCTGCTTTTGATGGCATATTGTTCCACGATGATGCTTTGCTTTCAGATTATGAAGATGCCAGTGCAGCGGCTATCGCGGCTTATCAGCAAGCTGGCTTTAGCGGGAGTCTGAGCGAAATTCGACAAAACCCGGAGCAATTTAAACAGTGGACCCGCTTTAAAAGTCGTGCGTTAGCTGACTTCACTTTAGAACTTAGTGCGCGCGTAAAAGCCATTCGTGGTCCACATGTTAAAACTGCACGAAATATTTTTGCACTTCCGGTAATACAACCTGAAAGTGAAGCCTGGTTTGCACAGAATTATGCTGATTTCCTAAAAAGCTATGACTGGACCGCTATTATGGCTATGCCTTATATGGAAGGCGTCACAGAAAAATCGGCTGATCAATGGTTAATACAATTGACCAATCAGATGAAAAGCATCCCGCAGGCTAAAGACAAATCAATTTTAGAATTACAGGCACAAAACTGGCAGAAAAATGGTCAGCATCAGGCTATTTCTTCACAACAACTCGCTCACTGGATGAGCCTATTACAACTGAATGGAGTGAAAAATTATGGTTATTATCCCGACAATTTTCTGCATAACCAACCTGAAATAGACGTTATTCGTCCTGAGTTTTCAACAGCCTGGTATCCGAAAAATGATTAATCGCATCGTATCGTTTTTTATATTATGTCTGGTGTTATGCATACCCCTATGCGTAGCGTACTTTCACTCTGGTGAACTGATGATGAGGTTCGTTTTCTTCTGGCCGTTTTTTATGTCCATTATGTGGATTATTGGCGGCGTCTATTTCTGGGTCTATCGTGAACGCCACTGGCCGTGGGGAGAAAACGCACCAGCCCCCCAGTTGAAAGATAATCCATCTATCTCCATTATCATTCCCTGTTTTAATGAGGAGAAAAACGTTGAAGAAACCATACATGCCGCTTTAGCACAGCGTTATGAGAACATTGAAGTTATTGCCGTAAATGATGGTTCAACAGACAAAACCCGTGCCATCCTGGATCGCATGGCTGCACAAATTCCCCGTCTGCGGGTCATTCATCTGGCGCAAAACCAGGGGAAAGCCATTGCGCTTAAAACCGGAGCTGCCGCGGCGAAAAGTGAATATCTGGTGTGCATTGATGGCGACGCGTTATTAGACCGCGATGCAGCGGCATATATTGTGGAACCGATGTTGTACAACCCGCGTGTGGGTGCCGTAACCGGTAATCCTCGTATTCGCACACGTTCTACCCTGGTGGGTAAAATTCAGGTTGGCGAGTATTCCTCAATTATTGGTTTGATCAAGCGGACCCAGCGTATCTATGGAAACGTATTTACCGTTTCCGGTGTTATTGCCGCATTTCGTCGCAGCGCCCTGGCAGAAGTGGGTTACTGGAGTGACGATATGATCACCGAAGATATTGATATTAGCTGGAAGCTGCAGTTGAATCAGTGGACGATTTTTTACGAGCCACGGGCGCTGTGCTGGATATTAATGCCTGAAACGTTAAAAGGGCTGTGGAATCAGCGCCTGCGCTGGGCTCAGGGCGGTGCAGAAGTATTCCTCAAAAATATGACAAGGTTGTGGCGCAAAGAAAACTTTCGAATGTGGCCACTGTTTTTTGAATACTGTCTGACGACAATATGGGCCTTTACCTGCCTGGTCGGTTTCATTATTTACGCAGCCCAACTTGCAGGTGTACCGTTAAATATTGAATTGACACATATCGCAGCGACACATACTGCCGGAATATTATTGTGTACGTTATGTTTACTGCAATTTATTGTCAGTCTGGTGATTGAGAATCGCTATGAGCACAATCTGGCTTCATCGCTTTTCTGGATTATTTGGTTCCCGGTTATTTTCTGGATGCTAAGCCTGGCAACGACGTTGGTATCATTTACACGAGTCATGTTGATGCCTAAAAAACAACGCGCTCGTTGGGTAAGTCCCGATCGTGGGATTCTGAGAGGTTAATATGAACAATCTAATTATTACGACCCGACAATCGCCAGTACGTTTACTGGTTGATTATGTTGCCACAACTATCTTGTGGACATTATTTGCTTTATTCATATTCTTATTCGCCATTGATCTGCTGACGGGTTATTTCTGGCAAAGCGAGGCCAGAAGCCGACTTCAGTTCTATTTTTTGCTGGCAGTGGTGAATGCCGTCGTGTTAATCGTCTGGGCGTTGTACAATAAGCTGCGTTTTCAAAAACAGCAGCATCATGCAGCATACCAATATACGCCGCAAGAATATGCAGAGAGCTTAGCAATACCTGATGAGCTTTATCAGCAACTACAAAAAAGCCACAGGATGAGCGTACATTTCACCAGCCAGGGACAAATAAAAATGGTGGTTTCAGAAAAAACGCTAGTCCGGGTATAAACACCCAAAACAAAGCCCGGTTCGCCCGGGCTCTGCACCGATAATACACTTAACTGTATGCATGTAGCGTACGTTGGCAAAGTGCCGAACGTACGCAATCCTCTTTACCGAATCGGACGATCCCGACCATTTCATCCTCTTCGAAACGTTCCAGCGCGTCACTTAATCCGGAGCGCACGCCGCGAGGCAAATCGCATTGCGTGATATCACCGTTGACGATAACCGTCACGTTCTCCCCGAGGCGGGTTAAAAACATTTTCATTTGCGCGGCAGTCACATTCTGCGCCTCGTCAAGAATGACGACTGCATTTTCAAAGGTACGTCCACGCATATAGGCGAACGGCGCAATTTCCACCTTCCCTATTTCCGGTCGCAGGCAGTACTGCATAAAGGAAGCCCCTAAGCGACGGACCAGCACGTCGTAGACCGGGCGAAAATAGGGAGCAAACTTTTCTGCGATATCACCAGGTAAGAAACCAAGATCTTCATCGGCTTGCAGAACTGGACGGGTGACGATAATCCTGTCAACATCCTTATGTATCAGGGCCTCTGCCGCTTTTGCTGCGCTGATCCAGGTTTTTCCGCACCCGGCTTCACCCGTGGCAAATATCAGCTGCTTACTCTCAATAGCCTTCAGATAGTGCAATTGCGCTTCATTTCGCGCGAGGATGGGCGAGGTATCGCGACTGTCGCGGGCCATACCAATGGCTTCTACGCCGCTCATTTGCACAAGCGAGGTGACCGATTCTTCTTCACGCTGCTTATGGCTGCGCGAATCCCGTCTCAGCACACGTTTTGCCTCGCGACGAGCTTTGATCACTGCTTTTTGTCTTCCCATGGAGAGCACCTTGAGTTGTTTGTATTCATCACACGCGCCGTTGGCAGCGCGATTATGCGCACGAACATCAGAGGGTTGGCTTCCTTGTAAGCCATAGTTTGCTTTTGGATAAAATGCCGAAAAACGGCTACGCGCACCGTTTACGGCGTCGGTAACACATGAAAAGAAAGGATGAGGTTGAAAATACAAAGTGACGAGATGACTACCGGAGGAGAAATCTCCGCGAGTGGTGGCGCGCTGATTCTCTAAAACATGTCCAGTACAGGACGTTACCATCCGCGATCTCCATAGTGACTGACTATCACTGCCGGGAACTTCCGCTGCTACTTAATAAGTACAACAGATTTCGCATTCATTGCAACAATATATTCACTTATATTTAACCATAAAACACCATTTCAGTGACATTAGTTTCTACTGGAAAGATGACAGAGTGATGACAGTGATGAAAAAAGCTGTGTGCTTTCAGCAGGATTCGCGGTACTGGTAAAAGCTTGCCGGATGCGGCGTGAACGCCTTATCCGGCCTACCGACCCGCACCGATTGTAGGCATGATAAGACGCGCAAGCGTCGCATCAGCGCACGAACGCCTGGTGCGGCGTAAACGCCTTATACGCCTAAAAACATTAAACCCGCAATAATGCGCTTCCGAGATAATCGTTCGCGTCCTTCACACCCGGCAGCGCAAAGAAATAGCCGCCACCGATAGGTTTGACATATTCCTCCAGCGCCTCGCCATTCAACCTTTTTTGTACTGTCAGGAAGCCCTTTTCCAGATCGTGTTGGTAGCAGACAAACAGTAGCCCCATATCGAGTTGCCCGGAATTGGTGACGCCCAACGAATAACTGTAGCCACGACGCAGCATCAGGCTGGACTCGCTCTCCGCCGTGCGGGGATTCGCCAGCCGGATATGGCTGTCCAGCGCAATCACCTTCCCTTCCGGATCGCTAGCGTAATCGGGAACATCATGCTCATGCTGCATGCCCAGCGGCGCACCGGTTTGCTTATCACGACCAAATATCGTCTGCTGCTCTTTCAGCGGCGTTCTGTCCCAAAATTCCACTCGAAACTGAATCAAGCGTACTGCCTGATAGCTGCCACCGATTGTCCACGCAGGCTCCTGCTGATCTGCCGTCACCCACACCACTTTTTGCATCAACTTCGCATTCTGGCTATCGGGATTGGCGGTGCCGTCTTTAAAGCCCAGCAAATTTATCGGCGTCTCTTTGCCTTTACTACGCGCTGCGTGGTCGGAAATAAACCCTTCCCGCTTCCAGCGCACGCTGAGCAAATCCGGCGTGTGTTTGATGATATCGCGCAGCGCATGGATCACCGTGTCCTGGGTGTTGGCGCAAATTTGTAGCAACACATCACCATGACATAACGCCGCATCCAGCGAGTCGTTGGGGAAACGCGTCATCTTCTGCAACTTTTTTGGCATCTGTGGCGCAAGGCCAAAGCGCTCATCAAACAATGAGTGACCCACCGATAACGTGATGGTGAGATTATCGGGCGCAATGTAGCCGCCAAGAATGCCGGAATCGAGTGGTGGCAGGCGCGGATTTGGCGTTTCTGGTGCCGCTCCGCCCTGAGTCAGAAAAGCAAAACGCTGAGTCAACAAGCGAAACAACCGTTCAAGATCGGCTTTATCGCTGGCAAGCACATCAAACGCCACCAGCATCATTGCAGCCTGTTGTGGTGTCAGGATCCCTGCCTGATGCTCACCATAAAACGGCTGTTTCTCATTGCGTGCATCCGGTGAAAGCGTACCCGGCGCACTTTGCGTTTTTTGTGCATGAGCAACCGGACAACTTCCCGCCAGCGCCAGCGCACCAATCCCTTTCAGTAAACGTCGGCGTGACGGTTCATTCACGCCGTTTTCATCTTCATACTGCATAACGCTTAGTCCAGCCCCAGCACACCACGAAGTTGCGCCAGATCTTCCGCCAGCGCAGTAATCGGTCCTTTCAGTGCGTTCCGGTCGGCATCGGTCAGTTTGTCGTAATTTTCAAAACCCTCTTTAGTGCGGTATTTCGCCAGAATGGTATCGACCTTTTTGAAGTTGGCATCGACTTTTGCCAACAGTTCCGGATTCGCTTTTTGTAGTTGTGGACGCAGCAGATCGACAATTTTCTGCGAGCCTTCAACGTTAGCCTGGAAATCCCACAGATCGGTGTGGCTGTAGCGATCTTCTTCACCGCTGATTTTGCTGGCCGCCACTTCCTCAATCAGTCCGGCTGCACCGCCGACCACTTTTGAAGGAGGGAAAGCCAGTTCACTGATGCGTTTTTGCAAATCGACCACATCGGTATAAAGCTGGTCAGCATACTTATCCATCCCTTTGGTGGTGTTATCGCCAAACAATGCTTTTTCCAGACGGTGGAAACCGGTGAATTTTGGATCGGCGGCTTTTTGCTCGTAATCATCTTCACGGGCGTCAATGCTGCCATCCAGATCGGAGAACAGTTCAGCAATCGGTTCGATGCGCTCATAGTGCTGCCGCGTCGGCGCATACAGTGCTTTCGCTTTTTCGATATCGCCTGCTTTAATAGCGTCGGTAAAGGCTTTGGTGTCGGTCACCAGTTGCGTGGTTTCCGCCATGACATACGCTTTATATGCAGTAATTGCACCACCAAGACTTAACAGCGCATCACTTTGCGCCGCATCCGCCGTTGCTTCACCTTTGACGATCAACTTCCCTTTCGGGTTAGTCAGCAGACCGCAGGTCATATCGTATTCGCCAGGCTGTAAATTCGCCGTCATTTTCTGGCTAAAACCAGGGGCGATATTTTCCCGCTCTTCCACCACCATCACGCCTTTGAGGATCTCCCACTCCAGCGCCTTCTGGCTGTGGTTCTGAATAATGAACTGTGTTTTCCCGGCGTTAACCGTAATGGTCATCGGCTCGCACTGCTTATCTGTCACAGTGACTTTGACTTGCGGAATATCGGCGGCGTTAGCCATAAAAGCAGAAGAGAACAGCGCAGCCACGCTCAACTGCAATGCGTTACGACGGAAGTTAATGGTCATGACGAGACTATCCCTTTAAAGTATGTTGTAACTAAGCAAGAGTTTGCGTCGTATTTGCTACACGGAGCGGGACGCAGTCGCCCCTGCGCGTGGTGGCAGAACAAATGCCACCAGCGCCGGGATGAGATAAATAAACCAGACGGCGACTTCGCTGACGCTCGGTGCTTCCTGATAGCCAAAAATCCCTTCCATCAGTGTGCCAAACAGCGAGTGAGTTGAGAGCACCGCGCTCATATCGAAGGCGATTTCCTGAAAGTGGTTCCACAATCCGGCTTCATGAAATGCGCGAATGGCACCAGCTGCCAGCCCTGCGGCGACGAAGAGAATAAACAGACTGGTCCATTTAAAAAATGCACCAAGATTGAGGCGAATACCGCCCCAGTAGAGCAGGAAGCCAAGCACCACGGCTGTAGCAAGACCGAGCATTGCACCCAGCGGCGGCCAGACCCCGACATCTTGTTGAAATGCCGCCAGCAGGAAAAAGACCGACTCCAGCCCTTCCCTTGCAACGGCAAAAAAGACCATCATCACCAGCGCCCAGCCATGATGATTTCCACGCTGCAATGCGCTATCGACCGCCTGCTCCAGTTGTACTTTGACGTTGCGCGACACTTTGCGCATCCAGAAAACCATCCAGGTAAGGATCACCACGGCGATCACCGCCACAATGCCTTCAAACAGTTCCTGTTCTTTTTGCGGAAATTCGCCGGTGGTTTCGTTAATGAAGATACCCAAGCCCAGGCACAACGCAGCGGCAAGCAACACGCCAATCCACATTACACCAATCCATCGGCCTCGCTGGGTACGCTTAAGATAGCTGGCAATCAAACTGACAATCAGCGCGGCTTCAAGTCCTTCGCGCAACATAATGAGAAACGGAACAAACATGCCACCCACCCTTAAACGTTTTTCTTAGTCAATCTATGCAAAGAAAAGTAAATCGCAGTGATAGCGATTATCATTACGATGAAGAAAAATACAAGTGAAATGTAGTGATAATGATGAGAAGATGTAAAAATATTTTGAGAAAAAACGCAGAGGGCAATCACTGATTGCCCTCTGCCTGCTTCCTGTTATGACGTGAAATTTTCGGTAAAACGCCTTCCCTTACCCTTCCTGCAACCGTGACGGCGGAGCCGAATGATAGTGCGCATCGGCCTCGGCAAAGCGTTTTTGCATCGCCGCTGACGGCGCTTTACCCAGCAAACTAAACACTACAATCCCGATACTGCCGAAGATAAAGCCCGGAATAATTTCGTACAGACCCAGCCAGCCGAACTGTTTCCAGACGATAACCGTCAGCGCACCGATGATCATCCCCGCCAGCGCACCGTTGCGCGTCATGCGTGACCACATCACCGAGAACAGCACCACCGGACCAAACGCCGCGCCAAAGCCTGCCCACGCGTAGCTCACTAAGCCCAGCACGCGGTTTTCCGGGTTTGCCGCCAGCGCAATCGCCACCAGCGCCACCACCAGCACCATCACACGCCCTACCCACACCAGCTCTTTCTGGCTGGCCTGTTTACGCAGAAATGCTTTGTATAGATCTTCGGTAATTGCACTGGAACATACCAGCAGCTGGCAACTTAACGTTGACATTACCGCCGCCAGAATCGCCGACAGCAAAATCCCGGCAATCCACGGGTTAAACAGAATTTGCGCCAGTTCAATAAACACGCGTTCAGCGTTCTGGTTTACCGCACCTGCTACCGCCGGGTGCCCGTTAAAGTAAGCGATACCAAAGAAACCAACAGCCACCGCCCCTGCCAGGCAGAGGATCATCCAGGTCATACTAATACGACGCGCATGGACAATGCTGTGGTGAGAATCTGCCGCCATAAAACGCGCCAGGATGTGCGGCTGCCCGAAGTAACCCAGCCCCCAACCCATCAGCGAGATAATGGCGACAAAATTCAACCCTTTGAGCATATCCACGTTTTCTATGCTCTTTTGTTTAATCACTTCCAGCGAGTCGCCAAAGCCACCGACGCTAATGATCACGATAACCGGCGTCAGGATCAGGGCAAAAATCATCAGACTGGCCTGTACAGTGTCAGTCCAGCTCACCGCGAGGAAACCGCCAATAAAGGTGTAAAGGATCGTCGCCGCAGCCCCCGCCCACAGAGCCGTTTCGTAGCTCATGCCAAAGGTACTTTCAAACAGACGCGCGCCTGCCACAATGCCCGAAGCGCAATAAATGGTGAAGAACAGCAAAATAACCAGCGCGGAGATAATGCGCAAAATGCGGCTTTTATCTTCAAAGCGCCCGGTGAAATAATCCGGCAATGTTAAGGCGTTATTGTTGTATTCGGTATGCACACGCAACCGCCCGGCCACCAGCTTCCAGTTGATCCACGCGCCTAATGTCAGGCCAATGGCGATCCAGCTTTCGGAAATCCCGGAAAGAAAAACAGCGCCAGGCAACCCCATTAACAGCCAGCCGCTCATATCCGACGCACCCGCCGATAATGCCGTCACGAATGGCCCAAGACTACGACCGCCCAGAATATAGTCATCGAAGTTTTTCGTTGATCGCCAGGCGATAAACCCAATCAATATCATGCCAAAGATATAGACACAAAATGTCACCAACATCGGTGTGCTAATAGCCATCTAAAGTCTCCAAAAAATTATTATCGGCAATGTCGAAACTTGCCGTTATATCTGCCACCGGAACGGGGTAACAGAGTTTATGTTTTACCAGGGCGACCGTATCCTGCCGGAAGCGCTGGTTATTCACAATCGATTTAACACACCATTTACATTAAATTTTAGTGCTCAGCGACACTATTTTTCATCAGGTTGCACTCTCTCACATTTTTTGCGGTTGCACCTTTCAAAAATGTTAACTGCCGCAGAGAAAAAGTCTGAGTTATTTTTTTAATCCCTGTCATATCGATTTCGTTTATTAACATTTCATTCATTTTTAAGCTTGCTACGCAGGTCACATTTAACATGGTTGCACAAAGTTGCAACATCATGGATATTTCACGATAACGTTAAGTTGCACCTTTCAGAACAACAGGAGTAATGGCATGGGAACCACCACCATGGGGGTTAAGCTGGACGACGCGACGCGTGAGCGTATTAAGTCTGCTGCGACACGTATCGATCGCACACCACACTGGTTAATTAAACAGGCGATTTTTTCTTATCTTGAACAACTGGAAAACAGCGATACTCTCCCGGAGCTACCTGCGCTGCTTTCTGGCGCGGCCAATGAGAGCGATGAAGCACCGACTCCGGCAGAGGAACCACACCAGCCTTTCCTCGACTTTGCCGAACAAATATTGCCCCAGTCGGTTTCCCGCGCCGCGATCACCGCGGCCTATCGCCGCCCGGAAACCGAAGCGGTTTCTATGCTGCTGGAACAAGCTCGCCTGCCGCAGCCAGTTGCTGAACAGGCGCACAAACTGGCGTATCAACTGGCCGATAAACTGCGTAATCAAAAAAACGCCAGTGGTCGCGCAGGTATGGTTCAGGGGTTATTGCAGGAGTTTTCGTTGTCATCGCAGGAAGGCGTGGCGCTGATGTGTCTGGCGGAAGCGTTGTTGCGTATTCCCGACAAAGCCACCCGTGACGCGTTAATTCGCGACAAAATCAGTAACGGTAACTGGCAGTCACACATTGGTCGTAGCCCGTCCCTGTTTGTTAATGCCGCTACCTGGGGGCTGCTGTTTACCGGCAAACTGGTTTCCACCCATAACGAAGCCAGCCTCTCCCGCTCGCTGAACCGCATTATCGGTAAGAGCGGTGAACCGCTGATCCGCAAAGGTGTGGATATGGCGATGCGCCTGATGGGCGAGCAGTTCGTCACGGGCGAAACCATCGCGGAAGCGTTAGCCAATGCCCGCAAACTGGAAGAGAAAGGTTTCCGTTACTCTTACGATATGCTGGGCGAAGCCGCACTGACTGCCGCAGACGCACAGGCGTATATGGTTTCCTATCAGCAGGCGATTCACGCCATTGGTAAAGCGTCTAACGGTCGTGGCATCTATGAAGGTCCGGGCATTTCAATCAAGCTGTCGGCGCTACATCCGCGTTATAGCCGCGCCCAGTATGACCGGGTAATGGAAGAGCTTTACCCGCGTCTGAAATCACTCACCCTGCTGGCGCGTCAGTACGATATTGGTATTAACATCGATGCCGAAGAGGCCGATCGCCTGGAGATCTCCCTCGATCTGCTGGAAAAACTCTGTTTCGAGCCTGAACTGGCAGGCTGGAACGGCATCGGTTTTGTTATTCAGGCTTATCAAAAACGCTGCCCGTTGGTGATCGATTACCTGATTGATCTCGCCACCCGCAGCCGTCGCCGTCTGATGATTCGCCTGGTGAAAGGCGCGTACTGGGATAGTGAAATCAAGCGTGCACAGATGGACGGCCTTGAAGGTTATCCGGTTTATACCCGCAAGGTGTATACCGACGTTTCTTATCTTGCCTGTGCGAAAAAACTGCTGGCGCTGCCAAATCTAATCTACCCGCAGTTCGCGACGCACAACGCCCATACGCTGGCGGCAATTTATCAACTGGCGGGTCAAAACTACTACCCGGGTCAGTACGAGTTCCAGTGCCTGCATGGTATGGGCGAGCCACTGTATGAGCAGGTCACCGGGAAAGTTGCCGACGGCAAACTTAACCGTCCGTGTCGTATTTATGCTCCGGTCGGTACACATGAAACGCTGCTGGCATATCTGGTGCGCCGCCTGCTGGAAAACGGTGCTAACACCTCGTTTGTTAACCGTATTGCCGACACCTCTTTGCCACTGGATGAACTGGTCGCCGATCCAGTCACTGCTGTAGAAAAACTGGCGCAACAGGAAGGGCAAACTGGATTACCGCATCCGAAAATTCCCCTGCCGCGCGATCTTTACGGTCACGGGCGCGACAACTCGGCAGGGCTGGATCTCGCTAACGAACACCGTCTGGCCTCGCTCTCTTCAGCCCTGCTCAATAGTGCACTGCAAAAATGGCAGTCCTTGCCAATGCTGGAACAACCGGTAGCGGCAGGTGAGATGTCGCCCGTTATTAACCCTGCGGAACCGAAAGATATTGTGGGCTATGTGCGTGAAGCCACGCCGCGTGAAGTAGAACAGGCGCTGGAAAGTGCGGTTAATAACGCGCCAATCTGGTTTGCCACTCCTCCGGCTGAACGCGCGGCAATTTTGCATCGCGCTGCCGTGCTAATGGAAAGCCAGATGCAGCAACTGATTGGTATTCTGGTGCGTGAAGCCGGAAAAACCTTCAGTAACGCCATTGCCGAAGTGCGCGAAGCGGTCGATTTTCTCCACTACTATGCCGGACAGGTGCGGGATGATTTCGCTAACGAAACCCACCGTCCATTAGGGCCTGTGGTATGTATCAGTCCGTGGAACTTCCCGCTGGCTATTTTCACCGGACAGATCGCTGCCGCACTGGCGGCAGGTAACAGCGTGCTGGCAAAACCGGCAGAACAAACGCCGCTGATTGCCGCGCAAGGGATCGCCATTTTGCTGGAAGCGGGTGTACCGCCAGGCGTGGTGCAATTGCTGCCAGGTCGGGGTGAAACCGTGGGCGCGCAACTGACGGGTGATGATCGCGTGCGCGGGGTGATGTTTACCGGTTCAACCGAAGTCGCTACGTTACTGCAGCGCAATATCGCCAGCCGCCTGGACGCTCAGGGTCGCCCTATTCCGCTCATCGCTGAAACCGGCGGCATGAACGCGATGATTGTCGATTCTTCAGCACTGACCGAACAAGTCGTAATAGATGTGCTGGCCTCGGCGTTCGACAGTGCAGGTCAGCGTTGTTCGGCACTGCGCGTGCTGTGCCTGCAAGATGAGATTGCCGACCACACGCTGAAAATGCTGCGCGGCGCAATGGCCGAATGCCGGATGGGTAATCCGGGTCGCCTGACCACCGATATCGGTCCGGTGATTGATAGCGAAGCGAAAGCCAATATCGAGCGTCATATTCAGACCATGCGTAGTAAAGGCCGTCAGGTGTTCCAGGCGGTGCGGGAAAACAGCGAAGATGCCCGTGAATGGCAAAGCGGCACCTTTGTCGCTCCGACGCTGATCGAACTGGATGACTTTGCCGAATTACAAAAAGAGGTCTTTGGTCCGGTGTTGCATGTGGTGCGTTACAACCGTAACCAGCTCCCAGAGCTGATCGAGCAGATTAACGCTTCCGGTTATGGTCTGACGCTTGGCGTCCATACGCGCATTGATGAAACCATCGCCCAGGTCACTGGCTCGGCGCATGTCGGTAATCTGTACGTTAACCGTAATATGGTGGGCGCAGTGGTTGGGGTGCAACCGTTCGGCGGCGAAGGATTGTCCGGCACCGGGCCGAAAGCAGGCGGTCCGCTCTATCTCTACCGTCTGCTGGCGAATCGCCCGGAAAGTGCGCTGGCGGTGACGCTCGCGCGTCAGGATGCGGAGTATCCGGTCGATGCGCAGTTGAAAGCCGCATTGACTCAGCCGCTAAATGCACTGCGGGAATGGGCGGCAAACCGTCCAGAATTGCAGGCGTTATGTACGCAATATGGCGAGTTGGCGCAGGCAGGAACACAACGATTGTTGCCAGGGCCGACGGGTGAACGCAACACCTGGACGCTGCTGCCGCGTGAGCGCGTGTTGTGTATTGCGGATGATGAACAGGATGCGCTGACTCAGCTCGCCGCCGTGCTGGCGGTGGGTAGCCAGGTGCTGTGGCCGGATAATGCGCTGCATCGTCAGTTAGTGAAGGCATTGCCATCGGCAGTCAGCGAACGTATTCAACTGGCGAAAGCGGAAAATATAACCGCTCAACCATTTGATGCGGTGATCTTCCACGGTGATTCGGATCAGCTTCGCGCATTGTGTGAAGCCGTTGCCGCGCGGGATGGTGCAATTGTTTCGGTGCAGGGTTTTGCCCGTGGCGAAAGCAATATCCTTCTGGAACGGCTGTATATCGAGCGTTCGCTGAGTGTGAATACCGCTGCCGCTGGCGGTAACGCCAGTTTAATGACGATCGGTTAAACAGGTAGCCGGAGGATGTTACACCTTCCTCCGGCACCATTAGCGTGGTCGAATCCCCTCAATAATAATCCGCTGCACGTTTTCAACCGTTTGATTGAAAAATACCTCATCGCGCAACGTCGCGCCTGTCACCGCCTCCACCTGAGGGGCAAAATCGGCGTAATGTTGAGTGGAAGCCCAAATCATAAAAATCAAATGCTGCGGATCAATCGGCGCGAGTTTGCCGCTTTTAACCCAACCGGCAATCAGCGCCGATTTCTCATCAATTAATGCCTTCAAATCGCCCGTCAGTTCATCCATTAACAGCGGTGCACCTGCCAGCATCTCCATACAGAACAGGCGCGAAGCCTGCGGATAATCGCGGGAAACTTCCAGCTTCAGACGGATGTACTCTTTGATCGCCGCCAGCGGGGCGAAATCTTCTCGAAACGCTTTTAACGGTGCCAGCCAGATATCGAGAATCTGCCGCAGTACGGCTATATACAGCGCCTCTTTTGACGGAAAGTAATACAGCAGATTGGTTTTTGAAACACCCGCCAACTCCGCGATCTGCTCCAGCCTTGTGCCGTGAAAACCGAATTGTGAAAAAGTGTCCAGTGCTGCGCTAAGAATCGCTTTTTTCTTCGCGCTCACTGCGCGCGAACGTTTACCCGTTGTTTTCACTGCGCCTTGCGTCATGCGCTCTCCCCTCTTGTAGATTGGCAACAGGATAGCAAAACCCCCGCCCGGCCTCGACCTTCTGCACTCTCATCGCGCACGAATGCATGTTTTATGTGCAACTGTTTTGACCGTTTAGTCCACTTTTTTTCAGGCATTTTAGACAACTTAACATTAACACATTAATAACATTCACTTTTTAAAAACTGGCATCCGCTTTGCAAACAAGCCATTACGCGGCTGAAAAGGATATGCAGGATGCAGCGCCCCGTCTGACTTTCACTTTACGAGACGAAGAGAGGTTGATGATGAAAATTGGCGTATTCGTACCTATTGGCAACAACGGCTGGCTCATTTCGACCCACGCGCCGCAGTACATGCCGACATTTGAACTGAATAAAGCCATTGTGCAAAAAGCGGAGCACTACCATTTCGATTTCGCCCTGTCGATGATCAAACTGCGTGGCTTTGGCGGCAAAACTGAGTTCTGGGATCACAACCTTGAGTCGTTCACCTTGATGGCGGGGCTGGCAGCCGTGACCTCGCGCATTCAGATATACGCGACAGCTGCCACCTTAACGTTACCTCCGGCAATCGTCGCCCGTATGGCCGCAACCATCGACTCCATCTCTGGCGGGCGTTTTGGCGTCAACCTCGTGACTGGCTGGCAGAAGCCCGAGTATGAGCAGATGGGGATCTGGCCTGGCGATGACTATTTCTCCCGTCGTTACGACTATCTCACCGAATATGTTCAGGTGCTGCGCGACCTGTGGGGCTCGGGGAAAAGCGATTTTAAAGGCGATTTTTTCACTATGGATGATTGTCGCGTCAGTCCGCAACCGAGTGTCCCCATGAAAGTGATCTGCGCCGGGCAAAGCGACGCTGGCATGGCGTTCTCCGCCCGGTATGCCGATTTTAACTTCTGTTTCGGCAAAGGCGTAAATACACCCACGGCTTTCGCCCCGACCGCTGCGCGGATGAAACAGGCCGCAGAGCAAACCGGACGCGACGTTGGCTCTTATGTGTTGTTTATGGTGATTGCCGACGAAACCGACGATGCCGCTCGTGCAAAATGGGAACACTACAAAGCGGGCGCGGATGAAGAGGCGTTAAGCTGGCTAACCGAACAAAGTCAGAAAGATACCCGCTCAGGTACTGACACCAACGTCCGTCAGATGGCCGATCCCACTTCGGCGGTAAACATCAATATGGGGACGTTAGTCGGTTCTTACGCCAGTGTCGCGCGCATGTTAGATGAAGTCGCAAACGTGCCTGGTGCCGAAGGCGTGCTGTTGACCTTCGATGATTTTCTGTCGGGAATCGAAACCTTCGGCGAGCGCATTCAACCACTGATGCAGTGCCGCGCCCATCTCCCTGCGCTGACTCAGGAGGTGGCATGATGACGACCTTAACCGCTCGACCGGAAGCCATTACCTTCGATCCGCAGCAAAGTGCGCTGATCGTGGTGGATATGCAAAACGCTTATGCCACGCCAGGCGGCTACTTAGATCTCGCCGGGTTTGATGTCTCAACCACTCGCCCGGTCATTGCCAACATTCAAACCGCCGTGACCGCAGCGCGAGCGGCAGGGATGCTGATCATCTGGTTTCAAAATGGCTGGGATGAACAGTATGTCGAGGCTGGCGGCCCCGGCTCACCGAATTTTCATAAATCGAACGCCCTGAAAACCATGCGTAAGCAGCCGCAGCTGCAGGGGAAATTGCTGGCGAAAGGCTCCTGGGATTATCAACTGGTGGATGAACTGGTGCCGCAGCCTGGCGATATTGTGCTGCCGAAGCCGCGCTACAGCGGTTTCTTCAATACGCCGCTGGACAGCATTTTGCGCAGCCGTGGAATACGCCATCTGGTTTTCACCGGTATCGCTACCAACGTCTGCGTCGAATCGACGCTACGCGACGGCTTTTTTCTGGAGTATTTCGGCGTGGTGCTGGAAGACGCAACACACCAGGCGGGGCCGGAATTTGCACAGAAAGCTGCGTTGTTCAATATCGAAACCTTTTTTGGCTGGGTCAGCGACGTCGAAACGTTCTGCGACGCGCTTTCTTCCACGTCCTTTGCTCGTATCGCTTAAGGAGTTTAACGATGCCAAAATCCGTAATTATTCCTGCTGGCAGCAGCGCACCGCTGGCCCCCTTCGTTCCCGGCACGCTGGCTGATGGCGTGGTGTATGTCTCCGGTACGCTGGCTTTTGATCAACATAACAACGTGCTGTTTGCCGATGACCCAAAGGCGCAAACCCGCCACGTTCTGGAAACCATCCGCAAGGTCATCGAGACGGCGGGTGGCACGATGGCGGATGTGACTTTCAACAGCATCTTTATTACCGACTGGAAAAATTACGCCGCGATTAACGAAATCTACGCCGAGTTTTTCCCGGGTGACAAACCGGCGCGATTCTGCATTCAGTGCGGACTGGTAAAACCTGACGCGCTGGTGGAAATCGCCACAATTGCGCATATCGCCAAGTGAGGCCGCGATGAAACTTTCACTCTCACCTCCCCCTTATGCTGATGCGCCCGTAGTGGTGTTGATTTCGGGTCTTGGCGGTAGCGGCAGTTACTGGTTACCGCAACTGGCGGTGCTGGATCAGGAGTATCAGGTAGTCTGTTACGACCAGCGCGGCACCGGCAATAATCCCGACACGCTGGCAGAAGATTACAGTATCGCCCAGATGGCAGCGGAACTGCATCAGGCGCTGGTAGCCGCAGGGATTGAGCGTTACGCGGTGGTCGGCCATGCGCTCGGTGCGCTGGTGGGAATGCAGCTGGCGCTGGATTATCCCGCGTCGGTAACTGTGCTGGTCAGCGTTAACGGCTGGCTACGAATAAACACCCATACGCGCCGCTGTTTTCAGGTTCGCGAACAGTTACTACATAGCGGCGGCGCGCAGGCATGGGTGGAAGCGCAGCCGTTGTTCCTCTATCCCGCCGACTGGATGGCGGCCCGCGCACCTCGCCTTGAGGCAGAAGATGCGCTGGCACTGGCGCATTTTCAGGGCAAAAATAATTTACTGCGTCGACTTAACGCCCTCAAACGCGCTGACTTTAGTCACCATGCGGATCGTATCCGCTGCCCGGTGCAAATCATCTGCGCCAGTGACGATCTGCTGGTGCCAACAGCATGTTCCAGTGAACTTCATGCCGCCCTGCCCGATAGCCAGAAAATGGTGATGCGCTATGGCGGACACGCCTGCAACGTGACCGATCCCGAAACGTTTAATGCTCTGTTACTCAACGGGCTTGCCAGCCTGTTACATCACCGTGAAGCCGCTCTGTAAGGAATTGCTATGAACGAAGCCGTTAGCCCAGGTGCGCTTAGCACCCTGTTCACCGATGCCCGCACTCACAACGGCTGGCGGGAGCCCCCCGTCAGCGATGAGACGTTACGGGAGATTTATGCCCTGATGAAATGGGGGCCGACATCAGCTAACTGTTCTCCGGCCCGGATCGTGTTTATCCGCACTGCAGAAGGAAAAGAACGTCTGCGCCCGGCGCTTTCCAGCGGCAATCTGCAAAAAACCCTGACCGCGCCCGTCACCGCTATCGTCGCCTGGGACAGTGAATTTTATGAACGGTTACCACAGCTGTTTCCTCACGGCGATGCCCGCAGTTGGTTTACCTCCAGTCCACAACTTGCCGAAGAAACAGCGTTTCGCAACAGTTCCATGCAGGCGGCCTATCTGATCGTCGCCTGCCGTGCGCTGGGGCTGGATACCGGCCCGATGTCGGGCTTTGACCGTCAATACGTTGACGACGCCTTTTTTGCGGGCAGCACGCTGAAGAGCGATCTGCTGATTAATATCGGCTATGGCGATTCCAGCAAACTTTTTGCGCGCCTGCCACGTCTGTCCTTTGAAGAAGCCTGCGGGCTGTTGTAAGGAGCAAACAATGAACATTGTCGATCAACAAACCTTTCGCGATGCGATGTCCTGTATGGGCGCGGCGGTCAATATCATCACTACGGACGGTCCAGCCGGGCGCGCCGGGTTCACCGCCAGCGCCGTCTGCAGCGTGACCGACACGCCGCCCACATTACTGGTGTGCCTGAATCGTGGGGCGTCCGTCTGGCCGGTATTCAATGAAAATCGAACGCTGTGTGTAAATACACTTAGCGCCGGGCAGGAGCCGCTTTCAAACCTTTTTGGCGGCAAAACGCCCATGGAACACCGCTTTGCCGCCGCCCGCTGGCAGACTGGTGTGACCGGATGCCCGCAACTGGAAAAGGCACTGGTTTCGTTTGACTGCCGTATCAGCCAGGTGGTGAGCGTCGGCACCCACGACATTTTGTTTTGCGCCATCGAAGCGATTCATCGTCACGCCACACCCTACGGGCTGGTGTGGTTCGATCGCAGTTATCACGCGCTGATGCGCCCTGCTTGTTAACCTCCTTAAGGAGACAGCTGATGGCAATGTTCGGTTTTCCTCACTGGCAGTTAAAATCGACCTCTACAGAGAGCGGCGTGGTCGCGCCGGACGAACGATTGCCGTTTGCTCAAACGGCAGTAATGGGCGTTCAACACGCGGTGGCGATGTTTGGCGCGACGGTGTTAATGCCGATTCTGATGGGGCTGGATCCCAATCTTTCCATTTTAATGTCGGGGATCGGCACGTTACTGTTTTTCTTTATTACCGGCGGGCGCGTGCCCAGTTATCTCGGTTCCAGCGCGGCTTTTGTCGGCGTGGTGATTGCCGCGACGGGCTTTAATGGTCAGGGAATTAATCCGAACATCAGCATCGCGCTGGGCGGGATTATCGCCTGTGGGCTGGTTTATACCGTCATTGGCCTGGTGGTGATGAAAATCGGTACGCGCTGGATTGAACGACTAATGCCGCCGGTTGTGACGGGTGCGGTAGTGATGGCGATTGGCCTGAACTTAGCGCCTATCGCAGTGAAAAATGTATCGGCTTCGGCCTTTGATAGCTGGATGGCGGTAATGACGGTGCTGTGTATTGGGCTGGTGGCCGTATTTACCCGTGGCATGATCCAGCGATTATTGATTCTCGTAGGATTAATTGTCGCCTGTCTGCTGTATGGCGTGATGACCAACGTTTTAGGGCTGGGAAAAGCCGTCGATTTTACTCTCGTCAGCCATGCTGCCTGGTTCGGTCTGCCACATTTTTCCACTCCTGCTTTTAATGGTCAGGCAATGATGCTGATTGCGCCCGTGGCGGTGATTCTGGTGGCGGAAAACTTAGGTCATCTCAAGGCGGTCGCCGGGATGACCGGACGCAATATGGACCCGTATATGGGGCGGGCATTCGTAGGCGATGGGCTGGCGACGATGCTTTCTGGCTCTGTCGGCGGTAGCGGCATAACCACCTACGCCGAGAATATCGGTGTGATGGCCGTGACAAAAGTCTACTCGACGCTGGTGTTTGTTGCCGCTGCCGTCATCGCCATGCTGTTGGGCTTTTCGCCGAAATTTGGCGCGCTGATCCATACTATTCCGGCTGCGGTGATTGGTGGTGCATCAATTGTTGTGTTCGGGCTGATTGCCGTCGCAGGCGCACGGATCTGGGTACAAAACAGTGTGGATTTAAGCCAGAACGGTAATTTGATTATGGTCGCAGTAACCTTAGTGCTGGGTGCGGGTGATTTTGCTCTCACACTGGGCGGTTTTACGTTGGGAGGGATCGGTACAGCCACCTTTGGCGCGATTTTACTCAATGCGTTGTTAAGCAGAAGGTTGGTTGACGTTCCACCGCCAGAAGTTGTTCATCAGAAGCCATAAACAGAAAACCGCCGGGGCTACCGGCGGTGATGGCGTTTTGACGAGCTACAGACAAAAATGCATGCGTCATTGATTAGCCCGGCTAGTTGTCGCTTTTACCGTGACTGCTCTTGCCACCTTTTTTACCTGCTTCAGATGCGCGCTGCGGGTCATTTTTGAAATTACCTCCGCTGTGCTGTCCACCTTTTTTACCTGCTTCTGATGCTCTTTCGCGGTCTTCTGCAAAATTGCCGGAACCGCCTCGATGGTTTGCCATTACTGACCTCCGTCTGGGTATAGACATCATATTGCATAGAATTAACGCGGCGTATGGCGGCTGCCATATTTTCGCTACGTGGAACTAAGCTTAGTGAACTGACGCGGGCAGATCCGCGTTTGGTAATATCCTGCAACAGCTTCTTAGCGAGAATAGATATCATCTCCAATAATTATCCATAAGCCGCTCTTATGATTAAAAAAACGCGATGAGATAAAAATGTGTCATTTTGCGACAAAATTACGTGCTTGTGAAAGTTGTTATAAATCAAATAAGTGGTTGTGAAATTTGCACTCTGAAAAGGACGTCTTATCTTTAAATAAGTGGTAGCGAATCGCTACGGAATAGAGATAACACGAGGAGTGGTTAGAAATGGCTAAAGTTCTGGTGCTTTATTATTCCATGTACGGACATATTGAAACGATGGCTCGCGCAGTTGCTGAGGGTGCAAGCAAAGTGGATGGCGCAGAAGTTGTCGTTAAGCGTGTACCGGAAACCATGCCGCCGCAATTATTTGAAAAAGCAGGCGGTAAAACGCAAACTGCACCGGTTGCAACCCCGCAAGAACTGGCCGATTACGACGCCATTATTTTTGGTACACCTACCCGCTTTGGTAACATGTCCGGTCAAATGCGTACCTTCCTCGACCAGACGGGCGGCCTGTGGGCTTCCGGCGCACTATACGGAAAACTGGCGAGCGTCTTTAGTTCCACCGGTACTGGCGGCGGTCAGGAACAAACCATCACATCCACCTGGACGACCCTTGCGCATCACGGCATGGTGATTGTCCCCATTGGCTACGCAGCGCAGGAATTATTTGACGTTTCACAGGTTCGCGGCGGTACGCCGTACGGCGCAACCACCATCGCAGGCGGTGACGGTTCACGCCAGCCCAGCCAGGAAGAACTGTCTATTGCTCGTTATCAAGGGGAATATGTCGCAGGTCTGGCAGTTAAACTTAACGGCTAATCTTCAACAGGAGGATACGCATGCCAACTCAAGAAGCGAAAGCTCATCACGTCGGTGAATGGGCATCTCTGCGCAATACGTCGCCGGAAATAGCCGAGGCCATTTTCGAAGTCGCCGGGTACGACGAAAAAATGGCGGAAAAGATTTGGGAAGAAGGTAGCGATGAAGTGTTAGTCAAAGCCTTTGCTAAGACCGATAAAGATTCGCTTTTTTGGGGCGAACAGACCATCGAACGTAAAAACGTTTAACCAGCGACTCCCCCGCTTCACGCGGGGGAGTTTTCTGTTATTTCACCGCTTCATTCAATACGCGATCAAACTTATCCATTGGGCAAAAACCGTTGGCATCTATCGGGCAACCGCTTAATTCCAGCGTCACGCGCTGCGCAGGTGCCTGCAGGGTTAACGCATCGGCATTACGTAACTGTTCCGCACTCTGGTACACATATTCAATTTTCATCAAATCGCGATTGGCTTTGCTGTCATGCCAACGCTGGAAAACGATTTTGCCGCCAATCGGCGTGCGTTCGTTCTGGTCATGCAACTGATACGGTTTGAAATCCAGCGCCGTTAACAGAGAGGCAATGTTGGAGTCGTGCCCAACTAATACCGTGATTTTCGGTGCACTGGTGCGTTCAGTGACCAGGGCTTTGTCGATATAACTGACCAGCGGTTTCGCAACATTGCGCGCCACTTCCGGTGAGGTAAACAGGCTGTCCTGGTAACCGTTTTTCAGCTTCGACAACACCTTCCACTGCTGGTCAGATTTGATTTCTCCCCAGGCCACCTGATCCATCGGAAAACCTTCGTAGTATTGCAAAGTAAACGCATCTACCAGCGAGTTGCCGACTTTCAGCGGCCCGGAAACGCCCGGTTCTTGTTGATACTTCGCGCTAAAGGTATTTTTGCCATCTACAAGCGAACATTGTTGCTTCTCTTTACACGCAGGAGAATCTTTATAGTTAACGATTTGTTCCAGTAGCTTGTAGCTGTCGGTAAGCTGGAGTTTGCTGAGCTCTTTCTCCATTGCCGCCACCGCCTGTTCACTGAATGCGGCGGAATCATCGGTGATCACTGGGTTAAAGGTGGGGTCCATAGTGCCCATTTTTTCCTGGTGATGAACAGGAATATCACACCCCGGGAATGCGCCGGTAATGAAGAACTGTGCGGTCGCAACGGTGCGTTGCAGACTATTGGCATAGGCATAAACGGTGTCCGGTGGCGGGCATTCCCCTGATTTCACCATCCCCTGTTCTGCCAGCCATTCACGCATATAATGGCCCATATACACTTCGAGCACGCCCCCTTTAGTGGTGAGCTGCCCACCGGGGACGTCCCATTCAGGCCATTTATTCGGCGTCGACTGCTCCAGCACACTGCCATTGTTCGCCAGCGGCGCACGTAAGTTATGACGGCTCATCATAAGGACTTGCTGTAGCTGATAGCCTTCCGGTACGGTTTGTGCCTGAGCATTTGAAGCGAGTAAAACTATCCCTGCCACAGTTGCGGCGATTAGCGTTTTGTTCATTCCTCACACCTCTTTTGTTATCAATAATTAAAGAGTGTGACAGAAATATGTCATTTTTCCGGGAACAGGTTCGCAAAATGGCTCGTTGAACGCCTGTTTTTCTATATTCCCCTTTAAAAACAGGCAAGTTTTGACGCAAACTATGCCTGATTAGCCCCGGCCTCGTTTACGCCGCTAATGATTACATCAGTAGCTATAAAGAAAATCAGCGGCGTTACCATTACCAATAAAAAAAGAATGTGAGACTAATAGCAATGGTTTTTAGCACATGTCTTTATCATTAAATTGCATAACGATTTAAATAGTCGAGTTGTGCATTCCTTTCCTTATTGTTTAACTTGTAAGCATGAGCCAAAAGTTCAGGAGTGAGGTAAATAAAATATGTTCCTCCCACCTTGAGGCAACCTCCCCTCCGCGATGATTTCAATAACATATTCTGTGTTGGCATATGAAATTTTGAGGATTACCCTACACTTATAGGAGTTACCTTACAGGGGTTCCTTCAATTTGTGTTGATTTACGCGAGATAACGCTATGGAATTAAAGGATTATTACGCCATCATGGGCGTGAAACCGACGGACGATCTCAAGACAATCAAGACCGCCTATCGTCGACTGGCCCGCAAATACCATCCTGATGTCAGCAAAGAACCGGATGCCGAAGCCCGCTTCAAAGAGGTCGCCGAAGCCTGGGAAGTGTTAAGTGATGAACAACGTCGCGCTGAGTATGATCAGATGTGGCAACATCGCAACGATCCGCAATTTAACCGTCAGTTCCATCATGGCGACGGTCAGAGTTTTAACGCCGAAGATTTTGACGATATCTTCTCGTCAATTTTCGGTCAGCATGCCCGCCAGAGCCGTCAACGCCCCGCCACACGCGGCCACGATATTGAAATCGAAGTGGCGGTTTTCCTCGAAGAAACGCTTACTGAGCATAAGCGTACCATCAGCTATAACCTGCCGGTTTATAACGCCTTTGGCATGATCGAACAGGAAATCCCGAAAACGCTGAATGTGAAGATCCCGGCGGGCGTCGGCAATGGTCAACGCATCCGCCTGAAAGGCCAGGGGACGCCGGGCGAAAACGGCGGTCCAAATGGCGACCTGTGGCTGGTGATTCACATTGCGCCACATCCGCTGTTTGATATTGTCGGCCAGGATCTGGAAATAGTGGTGCCGGTTAGCCCGTGGGAAGCGGCGCTGGGTACTAAAGTCACCGTTCCAACACTGAAAGAAAGCATTTTGCTGACTATCCCGCCTGGCAGCCAGGCCGGGCAACGATTGCGCGTTAAAGGCAAAGGTCTGGTGAGCAAAAAACAGACCGGCGATCTGTATGCGGTACTGAAAATCGTGATGCCGCCGAAACCGGATGAAAACACTGCCGCGCTGTGGCAGCAACTGGCAGACGCCCAGTCGTCTTTTGATCCACGTAAAGATTGGGGGAAAGCATAATGGCTAATGTTACGGTGACTTTTACTATTACCGAATTTTGCCTGCATACCGGCATCTCTGAAGAGGAGTTGAATGAAATTGTCGGTTTGGGGGTGGTTGAACCGAGTGAGATCCAGGAGACAACCTGGGTATTTGACGACCATGCCGCCATTGTGGTGCAACGCGCGGTACGCCTGCGTCATGAACTGGCTCTGGACTGGCCGGGGATCGCGGTGGCGCTGACGTTAATGGATGATATTGCGCACCTGAAGCAGGAAAACCGCCTGCTGCGCCAGCGGCTTTCCCGGTTTGTGGCTCACCCGTGAGTTTGTTGCCTGATGCGACGCTTAACGCGTCTTATCAGGCCTACAAAGAGCACTGTTCCCGTAGGCCGGATAAGGCGTTCATGCCGCATCCGGCAACTGCGCCATAATGCCTGATGCGACGCTTAACGCATCTTATCAGTCCCACAAAAAGCACTGTTCCCGTAGGCCGGA
The DNA here is from genome assembly GCF_046487065.1 of Escherichia sp. WS2035. NCBI lineage: Bacteria > Pseudomonadati > Pseudomonadota > Gammaproteobacteria > Enterobacterales > Enterobacteriaceae > Escherichia > Escherichia sp. WS2035. The sequence goes on along the minus strand of NZ_JBJQKD010000001.1, from coordinate 837,022 downwards.
TAAGGCGTTCTCGCCGCATCCGGCAACTGCGCACTAATGCCTGATGCGACGCCTGCCGCGTCTTATCAGGCCTACAAACGGCATTATCTTTTTTGGTAGTCACACTCCACTAACACCAGCAATAACTGGCTTAGTGCCGCGTAAAAACCAAAGCTGTCATACTGTCGACAACGCGCAGCAAACTCTGGTAACCATTCCCGCAGAGCCGTCAGTGTTTTTTGTCGCAAACCGTCGATTCTTCGCGCAGGAACGGTCCCCTCTCCCAGCGAAAAATGCAGATGACTCAACAAATCGAGATAGATCGCCAGATGATCTGCCGGTTCGTTGAAATTGCCGCTGGTTTCCATCCCCGCCTCAACTAACAAGCGTTTAATCTCTTGCTCGTCCTGTTTGTAGGCCGATGCATACGGCAGCGCCGCTTGTTTGTCGGTCATCAGAAACAGGCCGCAAAAGTCAGCGGCCAGTTCCAGACGGGCATCGTCACGTACTGTCAGAGTGGCAATACTGTTTTCCAGCCCATTCACCGCCGCAGTGAGCGGCGGTTCGCTTTTCAGCAACGAAAACCATTCAGCCATCTGCGCACTGGCGATTTGCGTCAGTTGTTCATCGTCCAGTTCACGGGAGAACAACTGCGCCAGCCAGGCGTAAACACAGGCAATCTGTTGTGCTGTCAGCGTGGTCATGATTTCACCTGCGACGCGGGAACATACTCGCACTGCGCCACCATCTCCACGGGGCCGTTAAACGCCGTCACCTGCTCCACTGTTCCGTTGTACTTCTCAATTTCCACCAGCGTAGTGTGCGCACTGGTCGCCTGCGCCAGCTGCGAAGTACCGATGTCGATGGTCAAGACGTTGGGGTTACCGTATTTGCACAGCGCCCCTGGCTCGCCGCCTTTGTCCGGATCGTACCATGCCCCTTCGTGAATTCGCGCCACGCCGGGTGCATAACGGTCAGAAACCACTGCTCCAGCCAACACCTGACCACGAACGTTAAAGACGCGTACCACATCACCGTGACGAATACCGCGCGCGCTGGCATCCTGCGGGCTAATAAATACTGGCTCTTTACCCGCTACGGTATATTGCTGACGCAGAGTTTCCGACTCACATAACTGCGAGTGAAGTCGGAAATCCGGATGCACAGATTGCAGATGCAACGGATACTTCTGCGAGCCAGGCCCACCGTGGGAGCGTTCGATTTTCTCAAACCACATCGGATGCCCCTGACAATCGTCGTAGTTCATATCAGCGATGGTTTTCGAGTAGATCTCAATCAGGCCACTCGGCGTGCCCAGCGGTTCGAGATCCGGATCTTCGCGGAATGCCTGGTGGCGAACAAACATCTGCGGATGGTCAAACTCGACATACTCTTTGTTATTCCAGAAGTCATCAAACGCTGGCAGATGAACGCCGCGTCCTTTGCCCTGTTGTACACCTTCCTGCCAGATGCGTTTCAGCCAGCCCATTTCGTCCAGCCCTTCGGTAAAGGCTTCTTCGCGATTAAAGCGACGGCACAGCTCGCGGAAAATATCGAAGTCGTTGCGCGCCTCGAACTGCGGCGGCACGACCTGTTTCATGGCGATGATGCCACGATTGGAGTGGTTGCCGTACTGGTCGAGATCGTTACGCTCAAACTGCGTGGTCGCAGGCAGCACGATATCGGCAAAGCGGCAGGTTGAGGTCCACTGGTTATCTATGGCGATAACCGTTTCCAGCTTGCGCCAGCCTTCAATAATGCGGTTGATCTGCTGATGGCGATGGAACGGGTTAGTTCCGGCAAAAATACACATTTTCAGCGGCGGCAGTTTTACCGATTTACCGTTCCAGTTGATCACTTTCCCCGGTTCGAGGATCGCATCGATAAAACGGGCAATCGGAATGGTGCTGCTGTAGCCTTTGTAGTCACTGTTGTCGTGAACAGGCGGAATCGACGTAGAGCCGGAGAAACCACTCAAAATAACGCCTTTACGCCCCGGCGTGCCTGCGCCGTTATAGTGCCAGCCAAAACCAAAACCACCACCTGGCAGGCCAATTTGCCCCAGCATCGCCGCCAGAACGACAATCATCCACGCCCACTGTTCACCGTGCTGCATACGCTGTACGCACCAGCCAGCAATAATCTGCGTTCTGTTCGCCGCCATCTGCCGTGCCAGCCCACGAATGGTTTCGGCATCAATGCCGGTCAGTTTTTCAGCCCATGCGGCATCTTTCGGCTGACCGTCTTTCTCACCCAGCAGATACGGCAGGAACTGCTCAAAACCTACACAGTAGTTAGCGAGGAAGTTTTTGTCGTACAGGTTTTCACTGTACAGCGTATGCGCCAGCGCCAGTTGCAGCGGCACGTCAGTTTGCGGGTTAACCGCAATGTGCTTCACATGCTCGCGCCCCAGATACTCATGGGTGGATGTGACAACCGGATCGATGCTGATGACCTCAATTTCACCGGCGGCGACTTTCGCTTTTAGCTGCTCGTAATATTCATAAACATCGTGATCCGGGCACCACCAGTTCGCTTGCTGGTTTTTCAGCAAATCGGAGCCCCACAGCACAATGGTTTTGCTGTTCTGCAATACCAGCGGCCAGGAGGTTTGCTGTTCATACACTTCCATTGAGCCAACCACGCGCGGCAGGATCACCTGCGCAGCACCGGTAGAGTAATCTCCGCCCGTACTAACGCTATTACCATGCAAGGCAATAGCTTTCGCCAGCATCCCCGAAGCGTTATGGAACATCCCCGTCGATTGCCAACCACTGGCGGTCAGCAAGGCACTCGGCCCGTGAGTTTTCTGTACGCGTTCCAGTTCTTCATAGAACATGTCGAGGGCTTCATCCCAGCTCACGCGCACAAAACGGTTATCACCGCGCTGGGAGGTGTCGCTCAGATGGCGCTTACGCAGCCAGTCCACGCGTACCATCGGGTAACGAATACGCGCCGCGTTGTGTACATGATCCGGCAATCCGGCGATCATTTTCGACGGATATTTATCCAGTTCGAACGGTTTTGCTGCCACAAAGCGACCATCCTTCACCGTCGCGCGGATAGCCCCCCAGTGCGACCCGGTAAGAATGCCCTCTTTCGAGATGACAGCCTCAGTCGCCGCTTGCGCCGCAGTCGCACGGCGCGGCGTTAACAATGACGGCCCTAGCATCCCGGCGACGGTTAAGCCGCCGAGTTGTGCCAGAAAACGCCGACGTGATGCCTGAAAGAGATCGTTATTGTTCATTATTTTTCTTCCTTCTTATCGCCGTGAGCTTTACCTGCGGTGTCAGACGCATTCATTTGCAGATATTTCAACAAAGTGCGTTCTTCACGTTTATCGAGGCTGGTAAAGCCAATCATGCCGTTGAGCGTGCCGATCCAACCGTTAGCGTCAAAGTGGGATATTTCCGGTGCGCCGTGGCACTGGTTACAGGTGCCGTTGTACAGCGAATCCGCATAAGCCCAGATCGGTTTGATATCGTTCACCATGTCGCCTTTCTTCATCCACGCAGTGGCCTGCAACTTGCTCCACTCGGTATTGGTGTCGGCAACGGTGGTTTTCTCCAGTGTTTTCACCTGCTGCTGCACATCACCACGAATCGAGGCAACAAAGATGCGTTTACCTGGGAATTGGGTGAGTACACGCTGACGTCCTGCACTTTCCGTCCAGCCAGTGATTTCAATTTGCAGCCAGTCGCCGTCACGTTTAAGGACTTTCACTTCCGAAGCAGGCAGCAGAGAACCAGACGCTTCTTTATCGCCTTTCGCCGCATAAATCGGCTTAATATCAATGGAGTACAGCGTGTCACCACTATCATTAGCACTGGCGCGCAGCTCATCGAACTGCTTACGGAAGCCACTACTCATATCCGGTAACTGGTGGGCAATACCTTTATGACAGTCGATGCAGGATTGATTATCTTTCGCTGCCACCTTCATCTGACGCGCCGCTTCAGGATGCTGCTTCGCATGATCCATCGCATCGTAGTTATGGCAGGAGCGGCAGGTTGCCGAGTTGTTTTCTTTCATTCGCGCCCATTCACGCTCGGCAAGTTCCGCGCGTTTGGCTTCAAATTTCTCAGGTGTATCAATGGAGTGGGCAATAAAGGTCTGGTAAATGTCGTTGCTCGCTTCCAGTTTGCGCTTCACCATGCCTGGAATATCCGGCGGGATATGACAGTCATGGCATTCAGCTCGCACGCCGGAGGCGTTCTGGAAATGCACCGACTGTTTATATTCTTCATACACCGGTTGCATACTGTGGCAACTGACACAAAATTCGGTTGTGCTGGTGACTTTGATCCCAACGTGTGGCAATACAATCAGCGCAATGCCAATCACAATCCCAGTAGCGACCAGCGCCAGTACCGACCAACGAGCACTGGGTCGGCGTAGCGCGTTCCAGAGTTTCCGCATAATAGCCCCTGTAAAATTATGGTTTAGTGAAGCGATCTTAATGAGCAAATATGAACAGCGGCACTGGTCAGGATGAACGGCTTACGGCAGAATATGAACAGATATGAACAGAATGAGTAAAACCCTCTGATGCCACATCACATTGTTATTGTTGAAGATGAGCCGGTTACCCAGGCGCGATTACAATCTTACTTCACTCAGGAGGGGTATACCGTTTCCGTTACGGCGAGCGGTGCCGGGCTGCGGGAAATTATGCAGAATCAGCCGGTGGATTTGATTCTGCTGGATATCAATTTGCCCGATGAAAATGGCCTGATGTTAACCCGCGCCCTGCGAGAACGCTCAACGGTAGGGATTATTCTGGTTACCGGACGCAGCGATCGGATTGACCGTATTGTTGGGCTGGAAATGGGCGCAGACGATTACGTCACCAAACCGCTGGAGCTGCGCGAACTGGTGGTACGAGTGAAAAATTTGCTCTGGCGAATCGACCTCGCGCGACAGGCGCAACCGCACACTCAGGACAACTGCTATCGCTTTGCCGGTTATTGCCTGAATGTGTCGCGCCATACGCTGGAGCGGGATGGCGAGCCGATTAAACTGACCCGCGCAGAGTATGAAATGCTGGTGGCATTTGTGACTAATCCGGGCGAAATTCTCAGCCGTGAACGTCTGCTGCGTATGCTCTCTGCGCGTCGGGTGGAAAACCCTGACCTGCGCACCGTCGATGTGTTAATTCGTCGTTTACGCCATAAACTCAGTGCGGATTTACTGGTGACACAACATGGCGAAGGTTATTTCTTAGCCGCTGATGTGTGCTGATAAAAATAAACCGGACGAAATCCCCCTGGTGACAGCGAGCGGCGGATATGTTCGCGGTCGGCATTTTTCGGCGTCATGACTAAAATCGGTGGGCTGACATTATCAGACACCGATTGCCCCTGTAATTGCCTGATGGCCTGCTCAACCGCCAGTTCCCCTTGCCAGACCATTTGATCGCTGGCAGCCATAATCACTCTTCCCCGCTTCAACCCGCGATACACCTGATGTGAAAGATAAAACGACACCACGGTAAGCGGCGTTTTCAGGTTACGCCCTTCCCCCATTGCCGCCTCTGCCGCAATGGCCGTTCCGGCAACGACGTCGATTTCTGGATGGCGTTCCAGCATCTCCTGCAACAGGTTACGCTGGATTTCAATATCGTTATCACCGAGCGCAATATCAACAATACGCACCGGGCTTCCGGCAATGGCTGCGCGAAAACCCTCTACCATCTCCTTACTGCCCCCGGCGTTATCGGGGCCGGGCATCAACAGCACGTTCAGTGGTTTACCGTGCGCCCATTGCACCAGATATCGCCCTGGTTGATAGCCCATCTGAAACCAGGGCACACCAACGCGGCTTTTCACGTGGGGAGCATCAATAGCATTTACCAGTTCGATCACCGGCAGATTTGCTACCTGCTTTTGCAGATCGGGAAATGACGTCGTGCTACTACCGAGCAAAATGGCCTCTGCGCCCCACTGTTTACACTGGTCGATTTGTGCTTGCTGGGTAGCCAACTGGCTGTAGCCGCCTGCCTCCAGCACTTTTAAATCCACACCGTAGCGGCGAGCAGCCTCCTGCATACCATAGTTCAACGATAACCAGTATGAATCTTTCAGGCTGGGATAAAGCGCGCACAGTTTCCATGCGCGTTTGGCTTTAAGCGGCGTAGAGGCTTGCACCGTGAAATGCTGCGCATCATGCCAGCGCAACAGGTTATCAGCCGAAAATGCCGATAACATGAAAAGGGAAAGAAGTAAAAATAGCAGTACGCGCATGATAGCCTCATCAATAATAAGGCTTTATGCTAGATGCATTCCGCTTTGCGACTCAACCTTTTTCACCTTAAGTGCACCGACCGTGAATTTAACCCTGACCCGAAGACTCTGGATGGGCTTTGCCCTGATGGCGCTGTTAACCCTGACCAGTACCCTGGTGGGATGGTACAACCTGCGCTTTATCAGCCAGGTGGAAAAAGACAACACTCAGGCATTGATTCCTACCATGAATATGGCGCGCCAGTTGAGCGAAGCCAGCGCCTGGGAACTTTTCGCCGCGCAGAACCTGACCAGTGCCGATAACGAAAAGATGTGGCAGGCGCAGGGGCGAATGCTCACCGCACAAAGTCTGAAGATTAATGCGTTGCTGCAAGCGTTACGGGAACAAGGTTTTGACACCACCGCTATTGAACAACAGGAGCAGGAGATCTCCCGTTCGTTACGTCAGCAAGGGGAACTGGTGGGGCAGCGTTTGCAACTTCGCCAGCAACAACAGCAACTCAGTCAGCAGATAGTCGCCGCCGCCGATGAAATCGCACGCCTGGCGCAAGGTCAGGCGAATAATGCGGCAACCTCCGCCGGAGCGACCCAGGCCGGGATTTACGATTTGATCGAACAACATCAGCGTCAAGCCGCAGAAAGTGCACTCGATCGGCTGATTGATATCGATCTTGAGTATGTTAACCAGATGAATGAACTGCGCCTTAGCGCCCTGCGGGTGCAGCAAATGGTGATGAATCTGGGGCTGGAACAGATCCAGAAAAATGCGCCAACGCTGGAAAAGCAGCTCAATAATGCGGTGAAAATTCTGCAACGTCGGCAAATACGCATTGAAGATCCGGGTGTTCGTACTCAGGTAGCAACAACGTTAACTACCGTTAGCCAATATAGCGATTTGCTGGCGCTGTATCAGCAGGACAGTGAAATCAGCAATCACCTGCAAACTCTCGCCCAAAATAACATCGCCCAATTCGCGCAGTTTAGTAGCGAAGTCAGTCAGCTGGTCGACACCATTGAGCTGCGTAATCAGCACGGGCTGGCTCATCTGGAAAAAGCCAGTGCACGCGGGCAATACAGCCTGTTATTGCTGGGATTAGTTTCTCTTTGCGCACTGATTCTGATCCTCTGGCGCGTGGTTTATCGCTCAGTCACGCGCCCTCTTGCAGAACAAACGCAGGCGCTGCAACGCTTGCTGGATGGTGATATCGACTCCCCTTTCCCGGAAACCGCTGGCGTACGGGAACTGGATACCATCGGGCGGCTGATGGATGCGTTTCGCAGCAGTGTTCATGCACTGAATCGCCACCGCGAACAGCTGGCGGCGCAGGTCAAAGCGCGTACAGCTGAATTGCAGGAACTGGTGATAGAACACCGACAGGCACGGGCGGAAGCAGAAAAAGCCAGCCAGGCAAAATCGGCGTTTCTGGCGGCGATGAGCCATGAGATCCGCACACCGCTGTACGGTATTCTCGGCACCGCACAGCTGCTGGCAGATAACCCCGCACTTAACGCCCAGCGCGATGATTTGCGGGCGATTACCGACTCTGGTGAATCGTTGCTGACCATCCTCAACGATATTCTCGATTATTCGGCTATCGAAGCAGGCGGCAAGAATGTTTCGGTCAGCGATGAACCCTTTGAACCGCGCCCGCTGCTGGAAAGTACCCTGCAATTAATGAGCGGAAGGGTGAAAGGTCGCCCGATTCGCCTGGCAACAGAAATTGCCGACGATGTACCGACTGCGTTAATGGGCGATCCGCGGCGTATTCGTCAGGTCATTACCAACCTGTTGAGCAACGCCCTGCGTTTCACCGACGAAGGGCACATTATTCTGCGTAGTCGCATTGATGGCGAACAATGGCTGGTCGAAGTGGAAGACAGCGGCTGCGGTATTGATCCCGCGAAACTGGCTGAAATCTTCCAGCCATTTGTTCAGGTTAGCGGCAAACGCGGCGGCACCGGGCTGGGGCTGACTATCAGTAGCCGTCTGGCCCAGGCGATGGGCGGCGAATTGAGCGCCACCAGCACGCCGGAGGTTGGAAGCTGTTTTTGTTTACGCGTGCCGTTACGTGTTGCCACTGCACCCGTGCCAAAAACAGTCAATCAGGCGGTGCGTCTGGACGGTTTACGTTTGCTGTTAATTGAAGATAACCCGCTAACCCAGCGGATTACCGTTGAGATGTTGAACAGCAGTGGGGCGCAGGTCGTTGCCGTAGGAAATGCCGCGCAGGCTTTAGAGACACTGCAAAATAGTGAACCGTTTGCTGCCGCACTGGTGGATTTTGATCTACCGGATATCGACGGCATTACGCTTGCCCGACAACTGGCACAGCAATATCCGTCGCTGGTTTTGATTGGCTTTAGCGCCCATGTCATTGACGAAACACTGCGACAGCGTACCAGTTCGCTATTTCGCGGGATTATCCCTAAACCGGTGCCGCGTGAAGTGCTCGGTCAATTACTGGCGCACTATCTCCAACTGCAAGTCAATAACGATCAACCACTGGATGTATCGCAACTCAATGAAGATGCTCATTTAATGGGGGCGGAGAAGATCCACGAATGGCTGATATTATTTAAACAACATGCCCTGCCGCTTCTCGATGAAATCGACATTGCCCGCGCCAGTCAGGATAACGAGAAAATAAAGCGTGCCGCACATCAGCTAAAAAGCAGTTGCTCGAGTCTGGGAATGCGTAGCGCCAGCCAGCAATGCGCACAACTGGAGCAGCAGCCATTATCTGCCCCCCTTCCACACGAAGAAATTACACGCAGTGTTGCCGCTCTGGAAGCATGGTTAATAAGAAAGACCTGAACGCGATTTGAATCAATATCAGCCAGTTAAGAACAACTAGAATAGTGGCATTTGGTATGCAACTTAACGGACTGGCAAAATCATGGCAGAGAAAAAAAGAACCCGCTGGCAACGGCGGCCAGGCACGACGGGCGGCAAATTACCGTGGAATGACTGGCGCAATGCCACGACCTGGCGTAAAGCGACGCAATTATTACTGTTGGCAATTAATATTTATATTGCCATCACGTTCTGGTATTGGGTGCGCTATTACGAAACGGCAGGTAGTACGACATTTGTCACCAGACCGGGTGGTATCGAAGGCTGGCTACCGATTGCCGGTCTGATGAATCTGAAATATAGCCTTGCAACAGGTCAGTTACCGTCCGTCCACGCCGCCGCGATGCTGTTATTGGTCGCTTTTATCGTCATCAGTCTATTACTCAAAAAGGCCTTTTGTTCATGGTTATGCCCGGTTGGTACGCTTTCGGAATTAATCGGCGATCTCGGTAACAAACTGTTTGGTCGGCAATTTGTCCTTCCCCGCTGGCTGGATATTCCTCTGCGCGGCGTGAAGTATTTGCTGTTGAGTTTTTTTCTCTATATCGCGTTATTGATGCCCGCTCAGGCGATTCACTATTTTATGTTGTCGCCCTACAGCGTGGTGATGGACGTTAAAATGCTCGATTTCTTTCGTCATATGGGGACCGCGACATTAATCAGCATGATCGTTTTGCTGATTGCCAGCCTGTTTATTCGCCATGCCTGGTGTCGTTATCTTTGCCCATATGGCGCGCTGATGGGCGTGGTTTCGCTATTATCGCCGTTTAAGATTCGTCGCAATGCCGAAAGTTGTATCGATTGTGGCAAATGCGCAAAAAGTTGCCCATCACGGATCCCGGTCGATAAATTAATTCAGGTACGAACAGTGGAATGTACCGGCTGTATGACTTGCGTAGAGTCATGTCCGGTAGCCTCAACATTGGCCTTTTCACTGCAAAAACCTGCGGCAAATAAAAAAGCCTTTGCGTTGTCTGGCTGGTTAATGACGCTACTGGTTATGGGGATTATGTTTGCGGCGATTGGTTACGCAATGTATGCGGGAGTATGGCAAAGCCCGGTACCGGAGGAATTGTACCAACGCTTAATTCCGCAATCGCCAATGATTGGTCACTAAATTAGCAACAAGCGGAACATCACCTCGCACGGGGTGATGTTCACAAAATCACATTATTTTGATTTTGACATCATAACTTTCAAGCCCGGTCATTTTTTCTCGTGCGGTGAAGCGAATTTCAGAGACTTCTTTCCCTGTATTCTTGTTCAGCTCGGCGATTTTTTGCGCGATAAAGTCGGCGATTTCCGTTTCGGCTTGTTTTTTTAACTCTTCAATATTCACTGTTAACCTCTTCTGGTCTTAAAAGACAGCAACACGCCAGTAAGGTGTTGGTTCCCGGTACCCTGGTCAGGTAAGAAATGTTATAAGCCATCTCCCCGAAAGATTCAATAATCAACAGGTTATCGCTTACTATACATACAGCGTTGAAGAAAAATAAGGCAGATATAAAAAAGGCTCCACGAGGGAGCCTGATATTATTTTGTGAAATCCAGCGGCGCATGGTCAGTGCGTATTTGCAGCGCAACGTTATCAAAGGTGATCATCGTCGATTTACAAAAAATGCACTTTGCACCCAAAGGGTTTCGCTCCGTCACATCGAATGCCGATGTGCGGTACTGTGAACCATGGCAACATGGACAGCGGAAATGGAGATGTTGAGTAATAACGGCAACCTTAGAGCGTAACAACGTTCGCTGCCGCGGGACCACGTTGCCCCTGCTCAATAGAAAATTCAACTTTCTGATTTTCGTTCAGCGTGCGGAATTCATTGCTCTGGATGGCAGTGAAATGGACGAAAACGTCTTTGCTGCCATCATCAGGAGTGATAAAGCCAAAACCTTTATCTGCGTTAAACCATTTTACTAAACCAGTCATTTTATTAGACATATTTTACTTCCTTCATTTTGGGCCTTTCGGCAAACAGGGCTTTAATACAGAAACTACTTAGTGTTCAGGAGAGAGACTCAAAAGAAGGGGATAATGCCTGATAATGAGAACTGCTTTAGTAAACTACTTTGTATGCTGTCTGTCTTTCAAACCGACGCAGCTATTAACGCATGATAATTGAGATTAAGCAAATTTTATTTTAGCCGTCCGGCGGTCTTAAATATCGCTGGCTTTATTTTATTAACCCCGTATAGTGCAGCGCAGTATTTTCAGTAAGGAATTTGTTTGTCCCGTAAAATGACAGGAATTGTCAAAACCTTTGATCGCAAAAGCGGCAAAGGATTCATTATCCCCTCCGACGGTCGTAAAGAAGTCCAGGTCCATATTTCCGCATTCACTCCCCGCGACGCAGAAGTGCTTATACCAGGATTACGCGTGGAATTTTGCCGCGTAAATGGCCTGCGTGGACCAACAGCGGCAAATGTTTATTTGTCTTGATGGAGAGCGCACGCTGGTATGCGTACTTCATTCACGATTTGCGTAAAACCGGCCAACGAACACATGCCCTGCGCATTTCGCTCTTCACATCCTGCCAGGGTCAGTTTCACCTCTCCGGGCGGCGTATTTAATGACAGCGGCGTTTTATCACGCATCTGCTGTAAAGTCTGGAAGACCAGCGAAACCTGAATCCACTGGCTGTTATCGCTGAGCCGACGCCAGCGTTCAAACACCAGTTCACCCCCTGGCGGCGTGTTATCCGGCTGACCTGGAAGCGTCCAGTTGAGCTCCAGTGCGCCGCCGAGATTTGCCAGATTAGTATCGTGTCCGGCGATAAACAGCACTGAAGTGGGTAATGTCACACCATACACCTGTTTTTGCGGTGGATGGGGCGCCAACGCTGTCATGATCAAATCCAATAACGGGGTGGCGCGACTGCGGGCAACCTCTGGTGTGCGTTGCAGCAAATAAAACTGCGCGTTATGTAGACTTAGCAAGGTGTTCCACTGGTGTGAATCGGTGATCCTTCCCCACCCCGGCTCCGGCATTCCCTGTGCTTGTTGCAGGAGAAATATCTCCGTCAGCATTGATGCGAGGCTTACCGCACCGGTTAATGAGACATTGTCGGCGCTCACCTTGAGTTCCGATGGTAATGCCTGCGTTAATGAACAGCTTTCGTCCTGTTTCTCACGGTTAAGGCACAAGTTTGATTGCGGGAAATTAAGCACCCGTTCCAGTTCGCGAAACGCCGTTTGCCGATGCCCGGTAAAGTCAGCAATTGACCCTCCTGCCCTACTGAGGATCGCGTCAGTCACGTTCGCGTTATCCAGTTGGCAAACGCCAGTTTTTAGAGGATTAAATAACGGATCGGGACTGGACGTATCTGCCTGGGTATGTACGGTTATTGCACAGTCAGGTGCCAGCCCGGCGGCGAAGGCTTCGCCTGTTTTACGGGTACGTTCGTCGACATCAGCAATAATCGCGACCTGACCTGGCTGCGGGCAGCCCTCTTTTGCCAGCAATCCGTCGGCCACCAGACGCTGGCGTTGGTAATGTCCGAGATAAGCGATTAGCTCACCACCGCGCGGTGTCAGCCAACCCAGTTTTACCGGCCAGGTTTGCCATGCGTCAGGGGTGACATCCTGCATCAGTTGCGTGGCCTTGGTTGGTGCACGCACACCGTGACGACTGACAATCACCACACTTTCCAGCTTCAGCTCCGGCTCACTCTGAGCGAATGCAGATTTCGGTGTTAACGGAATCAGAAGAGATAAGAATGGGATCAAGATCGCTTTCATCGATATGTTTCCGCTTTTCATATCCGACATTATTGATTGCCTGATGCGACGCTAATGCGCCTCATCAGGCTTACCTTCGTTAACTTTTCAGACGCGGGTCCAGCCATACCAACACAAGGGTGGAGAGCGAACACATCAACAAAATGCCGACGAACCAAAGTAAATACCACATTGTTCCTGCTCCTTAGTACAGCTCGTTTTCGTTACGGCGGAGAGTTTCTGTCGTCATGCGCCCCCACATTTTGTAGTAGCTCCAGAGAGTGTAGAGCAACACAATGGGCAAAAATATCAGCACGATTACCAACATAATGCTCAGCGTCAGCTGACTGGAAGTGCTGTCCCACAACGTCAGGCTGGAGATCGGACTCACGCTTGACGGCATGACAAAGGGGAACAGCGTGATGCCTGCCGTGAAAATCACGCCAAATTGCATCAATGACGCCATCAAAAATCCCCAACCCGGGCGACCACGATAAATCGCCATCACCGTCAGCAATGGGCAGAAGAACCCCAGCAGCGGGAAGATCCACAAAACGGGCGATTCGACGAAATTATTCATCCAGGCACCAGGTAGCACTGCCACCAGTTTCATTAATGGATTGGAAGGACCGTTAGCATCCTGGGCGAGCAGCACAAAGCCATCAATACCAACCCACAGCCAGTAACCCGCCAGCAAAAAGCACAGCATCACCAGTAGTGCGGCGCGTTTGGTCGCCAGCTGTGAACGCAGATGAATCACACCAACAGTTTTCAGTTGTAACCAGACGCCACCTTGCAAAATCACCATCCCAAGACTGAGCAATCCACACAATAAAGGGAATGGCGTCAGCAGTTGCCAGAAGCTGCCGAGATATTCCACGCGTAATTGCGGTGTGAAAGCAAACGGCACGCCGAGCAGCAAGTTGCCGAATGCAATACCGAAGACTACCGGCGGCACCAGACTGCCGATGACCAGTCCGGCATCCCACATTTTACGCCAGCGTGCATCGGCGATTTTTCCGCGATAATCAAAGGCCAGCGGGCGGAAGAACAGCGAGCACAGCACCAGAATCATCGCCACATAAAAGCCGGAAAACGCCGCTGCATACACTCTGGGCCAGGCGGCAAATAATGCCCCACCTGCGAGGATCAACCAGACCTGATTGCCTTCCCAGTGCGCGCCAACGCTGTTTATCACTATCCGACGTTCATCATCATTACGCGCCACCAGCGGCAGCAGACAGCCGATCCCCATGTCAAATCCGTCGGAGATCATAAAGACCACCAGGATCACGCCAATCAGCAGCCACCAGATGAAACGCAATGTTTCATAATCAAACATGATTTTCTCCTTTACCCCTGTTGCTGCGTCGGTTGTTCACTCTGCATCGCGCTCGGCCCCAGACGGGCATATTTCTGCATCAGGTAGACTTCGGCGATTAAGAACAGGGTGTAAAGCCCTACGATCATGATCAGTGAGAAAGCCAGTTGTCCTGTGGTTAAGGCGGAGTGCGCGGAGTATGTCGGTAAGATGTCCTGTATCGCCCACGGCTGACGACCAAACTCGGTCATAAACCATCCGGCTTCAATCGCAATCCACGGCAGCGGCAAACTCCAGAGCGCCATTTTCAGCACCCAGCGATGCTGGTCGATTTTGCCACGCAGCGTCTGGACAAGCGCAATCAGCATCACCAGTAGCAGCAGGGAACCACAGCCCACCATGATGCGGAAACTCCAGAATACCGGCGCAACCTGAGGTATCGCGCCACGCATCGCCGCCTGGTACTGTGCGGCTGTGACATGATTCATATCCGGCGCATAGCGGGAGAGCAACATGCCGTAACCCAGGTCGCCTTCCAGCTCCCGGAATGCCTGCAACACATGCGGCTCACGATTGCCTTGCGATATTTCCTGCATTAACAGCCAGGCCATACGTCCACGTTGCAAGCGAGGGTAGGTTTCAGCCATCAAATTCTTCAGACCCGGCACGGGTTTATCTAATGAGTGAGTGGCGAGGATCCCTAGCAGCGCGGGAATTTTGATGGCAAAGGCGTTACGCTCTTGATCCTGTTCCGGCCAGGCAACCACATGGAACGGTGCAGGTGCAGGTTCTGTTTGCCACTCCCCTTCCATCGCCGCCAGTTTTACCGGTTGTACTTGCGCGACTTCATACGCAGAACTGTCTCCGAGTTGCAGCGTACCGATAATCGCCAGAGTACCGAAGACGGAACCGATGGCAAACGAGCGTAATGCGACATCGCGCTCCCGTCCGCGCAGTAAATACCAGGCGCTGATCGCCATAATAAACATAGCCCCGGTCACGTATCCCGCCATTACGGTGTGCACAAATTTCACCTGGCTGACCGGGTTAAAGACCAGCTCGCTGAAACTGGTCATCTCCATACGCAGGGTGTCGATATCAAAATGCGCACCAGTCGGGTATTGCATCCAACCGTTGGCATTCAATATCCACAACGCAGAGAGATTTGAACCGAACGCCACCAGCCACGTCACCAGCAGGTGCTGGTATTTATTCAGCCGTTGCCAGCCGAAGAAGAACAGCCCGACAAAGGTGGATTCGAGGAAGAAGGCCATTAATGCTTCCATCGCCAGTGGTGCGCCAAAAATATCGCCCACATAGTTGGAATAGAATGACCAGTTAGTACCAAACTGAAACTCCATCGTCAGGCCGGTAGCCACGCCAAGAGCAAAGTTGATACCGAAGAGCTTACCCCAGAAGCGCGTCATATCGCGGTAGATTGTTTTGCCGGTGACCACGTAAATGGTTTCCATGATAGCCAGCAAAAAAATCAGCCCCAGGGTAAGGGGTACAAATAAAAAGTGATACAGCGCGGTCAGAGCAAACTGCCAGCGCGATAAATCAATGACATCCCACATGCGCACTCCTGTAGGCGAAGAGAGAAAAATAACCCGTTAATGGTAGATCTCCCTCTTTATCCTGAAACTCTACGACCAGAGGTATTCGCCGATTGCGATATTCATAAGCCTGAAAGCGATACTTACCGTCTTTTTACGTCGGTGCACCTTCCGCCAGCCACTGGCATACCTCGCTAAGCCGCTGCGCAGAGTCGACCAAATCTTCTGGCGCTGCCAGCACCACTTCCGGTATTGGGCAGATTTCATAACTTTCCAGTAACGGGCCTTTTAAGGTGTCCGTACAGCGTAAATGCCAGACATGGCGTAACCCCGTGGCGTTGATATAGCTCTCGCCATAGCCAATGGTACGAATCTGAATATTTCCCGGCCCACAGAGACGTGAGAGAAAAAGCCGGTCAGCTTCGCTGATGGGTAATTGCGTCAGATTAATGCTGTGCGGCTGTGCGTCGGGGTTACGTACATGTGCCAGTAATTCATGGGCCAACGGTAGGCCATTCATCAGGCCATCAATGGGCGGCGGTAACAGCGAATCTGTCGGCAAGACGTTTTGCGTTGCCGCCTGCCACAACGCCAGCGGTGCGCAGCCAGCCTCCAGTTTGTCTTCCAGCAACTGTTCGCCGTGACGTCTGCGTACCCGCCATAATCCGCAGAAGATCGCCTCCTGAATTTCACTTTCACTACCATCAGCCTGCTGAATGCGCACTGACACTTCCCCTTCCCCGAGAAGCGTATTGATAAAGTGACGATCGTCGGCGTTGAGATTTAACAGATCGACTGCCAGTACCTCGCCCAACGGCGGCTGGCGTTCGCTTAGTTGATGTTGTAACTCGTTTAACAGCGCAATCACCTGCGGGCTGTGAGCACATTGCTCCAGGGCCGCCATACTCGGTTCATCATTCACCTGACAGGTGATCGGCAGTGGATTCATGCTGAAACTGTCATCGTTCAGTTGCGTTCCTGGCCCCAGCAGATGGAAAAAAGTTTCGCTCATGAGGCACGCTCCTGCTGCGGTTCGACAAGTCCGCGCATCAGGTTTATCAGTTCCGCCCACGGGTGAATACCATTCAGCACGCCGCGATAGTTTCCGCAGGTAAATACTAATGTGGCGGGAAAGCGAAAGACGCCAAAGCGATCGCCGATGGCTTCGCTCTGCTCAAGGTCAGCAATCGCTACCTGCCATGTATAATCGGGAAACTCGCGCAATAATTCGCCAATCATTACCGGATTATCGCTGACCTCTGGCGTGCGTTTCGGATCGCTGCTTAATAACACCACGCCGTCTGGCGCTTGCGTAAGCCAGTCGTCAAGACGGGATTCACTGATCGGCGTCCAGCCGCGCGCCAGCATTCGTTGCCACAACGCATCAAATGGCGTGTCGTTGCTCATCCCTGCTCCTCCAGTGTCATCCGGTACTGGCGCAAACGAATGCCTTCGTAATTTTCCATCGACAGACAGTCATAATTGAGACAGCGCGATTCATTAGCCGGTTGCGGCACAATTCCCCACGCAGCCAGCTGCGCCAGCGCCGCCTGTTCCGCGGCGGGCAGTTGCTCCCGCGCCAGTTCGCTCAGGCTGCCGCCGTAGTCGTCGAGCATTGCGGGTTGCAGACCGACGAGGGCAATATGTGCTGGCAGATGTCCGCGGATATCTGCCAGCGCCAGCACTTCGGAGAAACTGTTCTGGTGCAGGCTCATTTTCTTCGCGCTGAGATAAGCCGGAATGCGTTCTCCGGCATACGTTCGTAGCGTTCCGGGTTCCAGCCCGTAATCAATGGCATCGAGAATCAACAGATGACTGGCGCTTTCGACATACCCCAGCAAGTTCAGTCCTTGGGTGCCGCCATCGACAATCTCCACATCCTCGGGCCAGTGGTAATGGGCATACAGCCGTTCCGCCACCCGCACGCCGAAGCCTTCATCGGCCCACAGCAGGTTGCCCAGCCCCATTACCACCACGCGTTGCTCGCTCATGAACGCTCCTTGTTACTTATTTTGCCAAATTTGTGGCTACGGTAGCCGTTGACCATAGTGGAGATCACCGTGTCGTCGGACATGATGTCTTCACGCAGCGCCATGTAGACATGGCCGATCACAAATGCGCCAATCAGCCACATCCCCAGCCGATGCCAGCTGTGAATGTCCATTGAGTTGCCGCCCGTCCAGTAGAAAAATTCCACCACATAACGGAACGGCGCAAAAATAGCGTACTGGCTGTGTTCGCTGTACAGCGCAAAGCCGGTGATGATCATAAAAACTGACATCAGGAAATAGCCGAACATCGCCGCCTGGGCGATGGGGTTATGGCCTATATCGGCACTCGGACGTTTTGCCAGAAACAGATACCAGCGGATTTCATACCACACGCCCTGCCACCAGCTTTTACGCCATACCGGCACGATAAACAGCTCGCGGGAGTAACGATTGCCAACAAAAGCCCAGTAGATCCGCATCAGCAAAACCACGGTAAAAATCATCCCGGCGCTGAAGTGAATTAACCTGATGTAGCCCATATAGAACAGATATGTCGCCTCGCCGCTGACGGAAGGTAGCGGCTTGCCGACAAAGTAACCGGTGACCATCAACACCGCCATGCATAACACTGTCAGCCAGTGCCATATCCGCACGGGTGCTTCAAAGACATAGTGACTGACAACGTTGTCGCTTTTCTGTTGCATGATGATTCTCCTTCGCTGTTAACGCACCTGCACGGAGATAAGCTCGCTACCGTCGTCGCCCAGCACGTGTGTTGAACAGGCGAGGCACGGGTCAAAGCTGTGCAGAGTACGCAGGATCTCCAGCGGTTGCTCGGGGATCGCCATTTTGGTGTTCATCAGCGCCGCTTCATAAGCGCCAATCTGCCCTTTGGGATCGCGCGGGCTGGCGTTCCAGGTGGTCGGCACCACGCACTGATAGAGATCAATCTTGCCATCGCGAATGGCAGCCCAGTGGCCTAACGCCCCGCGCGGCGCTTCGGTAAAACCGACACCACGGCACTCTGTCGGCCAGGTTGCTGGTTCCCATTTTTCCGTGGAAGCGGTGGCAAGATTGCCGTTTTTCAGGTTGGTCATCAGTTTATCGAAGAAATACTGCAACTTACCTGCGGCCCACTGCGCTTCGTGCGCGCGACACAAAATGCGGCCCAACGTTGACTGGATGCCGGAAAGCGGCAGTTTCAACGCCGACATCATACGATCGACCGACTCAACGGTCGCAGCATCGCCTTTGTGATAAGCGATTAACGTGCGTGCCAGCGGCCCCACTTCCATCGCGTTACCGCGCCAGCGTGGCGCTTTGATCCACGAGTAGCGTTCCTGTTCATTCAGCTGCTGAATGTTGGTATCGCTGCCTTTGACATCGCCGGGGTTGTACCACGGGTCGGTAATGCCATCGAACGGATGACGCCCAACCTGATCGTTGGGATAACGATACCAGGCATGGTCAACAAACTCCTGCACCTGCTGCGGATCAACTAAATCCACTGGCAGTACATTGTTGAAGTCGCCGTTAATCACCGCGCCGCCAGGCATCAGCAGACTTTTCTCGCCAAAGTCGTTGGCGATATCAGGGAACGCGCCGTAACTGAGGACGCATTTATCAGAAAGCCCCGTGCCGATTTCGCTCCACGGTTTGTTGAACTGACCGATGGCTAAGGCGTCGGGGATCATCACGTTGTTAATGAAATCCGCCGTGCGGGTGATAATCAACTGCACCAGGTTCAGGCGTTCCATATTGACTGCCCCGACCGCGCCGCTTTCGTCAATGTTAATGGCGCAAGGCATCCCACCGACAATCCAGTTTGGATGCGGGTTTTTACCGCCAAAGACCGCGTGGATTTTGACAATTTCACGCTGGAAATCGAGAGCTTCGAGATAGTGGGCAAAGCCCATCAGGTTGGCTTCTGGCGGCAGTTTGTACTGCGGGTGCCCCCAGTAGCCATTGCGGAAGATCCCCAACTGGCCGCCTTCAACGAATTTCTTCAGGCGGTTTTGTACGTCGAAGAAATAGCCAGGGGATGATTTCGGCCATGAGGAGAGGCTTTGCGCCAGTTCGGAGGTTTTCCGCGGGTCGGCTTTCAGCGCATCTAACACATCGATCCAATCCATCCCGGCAAGCTGATAGAAGTGCACCAGATGATCGTGGCACCAGAGCGTTGCCAGCATAATGTTGCGGATGATATTGGCGTTGTCCGGCACTTTAATACCGATGGCATCTTCGATGGCGTAAACCGAAGCCAGGGCGTGTACGCCAGTACAGACGCCGCAGATACGTTCAACGAACGCCCACGCATCGCGCGGGTCACGCCCTTGCAGAATGATCTCCAGCCCGCGAAACATGGTGCCGCAGGAGACGGCATTGGTGATCACATTCTGATCGTTAATATTCACTTCGCAGCGCATGTGGCCTTCAATGCGCGTAATCGGGTCGACCACCAGGCGGCGTCCGGCATTGTTGATGGTGTATCCCTGAGTTTCGTACTGAGTGCTCATGCCTGTTTATCCTCATTGCCTGGCTGATGTTCGGTTTCTGTAGGTTGCTGGTTATGACGTCTGCGCTGGTCAACGGCGCTGGCGACTGCGTGCACACCAACAGCCGCTGCCACCACGCCAAGCGCGGTTAAACCGACGGTGTCGGCGGTGGAATGGGTACCCATTTGTGGAATATCGACCACGCGGCTGTAGAACGAACCGCGATCCCAGAAACCATTTTCCGCACAACCCAGGCAGCCGTGACCTGACTGGATCGGGAAGGAAACGCCATCGTTCCAGCGTGTGGAGGAACAGGCGTTATAGGTGGTAGGCCCTTTGCAGCCCATTTTGTACAGGCAGTAACCTTTGCGGGCAGCGTCATCATCCCAACTCTGGACGAACTCTCCGGCGTCGAAGTGAGCGCGGCGATAGCATTTATCGTGGATACGCTGACCATAAAACATCAGTGGACGGCCCATTCTGTCGACATCCGGCAGACGATCAAACGTCACCATGTAAGTAATGATGGCGCTCATCACATCCGGGATCGGCGGGCAGCCAGGTACTTTGATAATGGGTTTGTCGGTGATGACTTTGTCGATAGGCGTTGCCTGCGTCGGATTAGGTCGCGCGGCCTGAACGCAGCCCCAGGACGCGCAGGTTCCCCAGGCGATAATCGCACTGGCTCCAGCGGCGGCACGCTTGAGTTTCTCAATAAACGGTCGTCCGCTGCTGATACAGAACATCCCCTGCTCGCCCAGCGGCGGATTACCTTCTACTGCGAGGATATATTTGCCATTGTATTGCGCGATGATGTCTTCAAAGACTTCTTCCGCCTGGGTTCCGGCGGCAGCCATCAAAGTATCGTCGTAATCGAGGGAAATCAGGGAAAGGATGACGTCCTTCGCCAGTGGGTGAGCGGAGCGGATAAAAGATTCGGTACAGCAGGTGCATTCCAGGCCGTGGATCCATACCACCGGAATGCGCGGTTTATTCTCCAGCGCCCAGGCAATCTTTGGTGCCATTCCCGCGCCTAATCCCAGCGACGTGGCAGCCAGACTACAATATTTGAGAAAGCTGCGCCGGGTAACGCCCTGACGCCGCATGGCCTGGTAAAATGTTTCCTCGTTATTCATATCGCACGTCTCTTCTCCTTGCGACACCGGCAGAACACCGGGCGCACATGGTCGGCAAGCGACGTCCCTGTAGCAAGGCAAACCATCGCTTCACGTGAGATGCTGAAAACGAAAGCTCATCCTTCTGCACTGGCGCACGTCGCCAGAAAGTATTGTTAATAAAGCGTAGTGAAACTTTTGCACAAAACAATACAAACTGTGTGGATTTATCTTTTAGCGATAAAAATGGACCTATTTTTCTTTTTGCCGGGTGGTGGGGATGTTTAGCCGGTTGCTAAACGAGTAAATAGAGAAGGAATTCATGGTGATGAAATGATCAATCTGCTGTTGTTTCACGCTATCAATGCACTTTTGGCTATTTTTCAGGCAAACAAACAAATTAGGGGTTTACACGCCGCATCGGGATGTTTATAGTGCGCGTCATTCCGGAAGTGTGGCCGAGCGGTTGAAGGCACCGGTCTTGAAAACCGGCGACCCGAAAGGGTTCCAGAGTTCGAATCTCTGCGCTTCCGCCAAATAAGATAAGGGGTTAGCTAAATGCTAACCCCTTTTTCTTTTGCCTGTCGAAATTCTCAGGGCGTTATATCACTGCCTAATGACCTGATAATCCGCTGTTAAACCTGTTCCAGATCAAATGCGTAAAGATGGGTAAAACTTCTGGGTGCCCTTACGCATTATCATTATGCTGCTTAATTAATTACATCTGTCATAGAGAGTGACTCAATGGATCGTATAGTTAGTTCTTCACATGACCGTACATCGCTGCTTAGCACCCATAAGGTGCTGCGTAATACCTATTTTCTGCTGAACCTGACGCTGGCCTTTTCGGCGATTACCGCAACTGCCAGTACGGTGCTGATGCTGCCATCTCCGGGTCTGATTCTGACGCTGGTGGGTATGTATGGTTTGATGTTCCTGACCTACAAAACGGCGAATAAGCCGACCGGGATTATCTCCGCATTCGCCTTTACCGGTTTTCTGGGTTATATCCTCGGACCAATTCTGAACACCTATCTGTCTGCCGGAATGGGTGACGTAATCGCTATGGCACTGGGCGGAACGGCGTTAGTGTTCTTCTGCTGCTCTGCGTATGTGCTGACCACCCGCAAAGATATGTCTTTCCTCGGCGGTATGCTGATGGCGGGTATTGTGGTGGTGCTGATTGGTATGGTTGCTAATATCTTCCTGCAACTGCCTGCTCTGCATCTGGCGATCAGCGCGGTCTTCATTCTGATCTCCTCTGGCGCTATCTTGTTTGAAACCAGCAACATCATTCATGGCGGTGAAACGAACTATATTCGTGCCACGGTTAGCCTGTATGTTTCGCTGTACAACATCTTCGTCAGCCTGCTGAGCATTCTGGGCTTCGCCAGCCGCGATTAATCTCGCCCAGGGTTACTTACCGAGCCTCGCTTTATGCGGGGCTTTGTTTTTTGTTACACTGCCGCCAGTCTGATTAAGGTAGTAAAGAATTATGCTGATCTTCGAAGGTAAAGAGATAGAAACGGATACCGAAGGCTATCTCAAAGAAAGCAGCCAGTGGAGTGAGCCGCTGGCGGTGGTGATTGCAGAAAACGAAGGGATTACTCTGTCGCCAGAACACTGGGAAGTGGTGCGTTTTGTGCGTGATTTCTATCTGGAATTCAATACTTCTCCGGCGATTCGTATGCTGGTAAAAGCGATGGCGAATAAATTTGGCGAAGAGAAAGGCAATAGCCGCTATCTGTACCGACTGTTCCCGAAAGGTCCGGCAAAGCAAGCCACCAAAATTGCTGGCCTGCCTAAACCGGTAAAATGCATTTAACGGATACGAAAATCCGTTAACTCCCCGGAGGGATGATGCGGCTCGCTGAGCACCCGTTCCACACGCGCAGAACGCGGGCCGCCACTTTTTAACCACTGCATTAATTTTTCCACCTGCCCTTCTTCACCGCAGGCAACCACTTCCACGCTGCCATCGTCAAGATTTTTAGCGTACCCGGTTAGTCCCAGTTTTTTCGCTTCGTACTGCGTGGTGTAGCGGAATCCTACGCCCTGAACTCGCCCGTAAACCCAGGCAATTATGCAGACTTTCGACATTGCTGCTCTCCTTATCCTTAATGGACGCGTTGCAAATCCATGGAAAACTCCGGACAATGACGCCCATTTCTTTGCATCGACAGAAAAGTAAATTATGAGTGTACGTTTAGTGTTAGCCAAAGGGCGCGAAAAATCATTACTTCGTCGCCATCCGTGGGTCTTTTCCGGGGCCGTTGCCCGCATGGAAGGTAAAGCCAGCCTCGGTGAAACCATCGATATTGTTGATCATCAGGGAAAATGGTTAGCACGCGGCGCTTATTCGCCAGCTTCGCAAATCCGGGCGCGCGTCTGGACGTTTGACCCGTCTGAGTCTATCGACATTGCTTTTTTTACCCGCCGTTTGCAGCAAGCACAAAAATGGCGTGACTGGCTGGCGCAAAAAGATGGCCTCGACAGCTATCGTTTAATCGCCGGTGAATCTGATGGCCTGCCGGGTATTACTATCGATCGTTTCGGTAATTTTCTGGTGCTGCAATTGCTGAGTGCTGGCGCAGAGTATCAGCGCGCGGCATTAATTAGCGCCCTGCAAACGTTGTACCCGGAATGTGCCATTTACGATCGCAGCGACGTCGCGGTACGTAAAAAAGAAGGGATGGAGCTGACTCAGGGCCCCATCACCGGCGAGTTGCCGCCTGCCCTGCTGCCGATTGAAGAACACGGCATGAAACTGCTGGTGGATATTCAGCACGGGCACAAAACGGGCTACTACCTGGACCAGCGTGACAGCCGCCTGGCTACCCGCCGCTACGTCGAAAATAAACGCGTACTTAACTGTTTCTCCTATACCGGTGGTTTCGCCGTATCGGCATTGATGGGCGGTTGCAGCCAGGTTGTCAGCGTTGATACCTCCCAGGAAGCGCTGGATATTGCACGGCAGAACGTTGAGCTGAACAAACTGGATCTGAGCAAGGCAGAGTTTGTCCGTGATGATGTCTTTAAATTGCTGCGTACTTATCGCGATCGCGGTGAAAAATTTGATGTTATCGTGATGGACCCGCCGAAGTTTGTTGAGAATAAAAGCCAGTTGATGGGCGCGTGCCGTGGCTATAAAGACATCAACATGCTGGCGATTCAGTTGCTGAATGAAGGCGGTGTTCTCCTGACTTTCTCCTGTTCCGGTCTGATGACCAGCGATTTATTTCAGAAAATCATCGCGGATGCCGCAATTGATGCCGGTCGTGATGTACAATTTATAGAGCAGTTCCGTCAGGCCGCCGATCATCCGGTGATCGCTACCTACCCGGAAGGGCTATATCTGAAAGGGTTTGCCTGTCGCGTCATGTAACTTGAAATGTGGAATTTTACCCTTATATCAAAGGTAAAGATTTCCCGGGAGGTGACTATGATTGCCAGCAAATTCGGTATCGGCCAGCAGGTCCGCCATTCCCTGTTAGGTTATCTCGGAGTGGTCGTGGATATCGACCCGGTTTACTCGCTCTCTGAACCGTCGCCTGATGAGCTGGCGGTGAATGACGAGCTTCGCGCCGCTCCGTGGTATCACGTGGTGATGGAGGATGATAACGGCCTACCGGTTCATACCTACCTGGCTGAAGCCCAGCTAAGTAGCGAATTGCAGGATGAACATCCTGAACAGCCATCCATGGATGAGCTGGCGCAGACCATCCGCAAACAACTCCAGGCGCCGCGTCTGCGTAACTAATTCTCATAAACATACCCGGAAGGTTTTCGCCTTCCGGGTATTTTTTATTTTGCCAGGCCCAGGCGAGGGATCTCAATAGCCGGGCAGCGATCCATCACCACATTTAACCCGGCATCCCGTGCCAGTACTGCCGCTTGCTCATTAATCACCCCCAGTTGCATCCAGAGGGTTTTCGCGCCAATGGCGATAGCTTCCTGCGCCACGCCCCACGCCGCTTCTGAATTACGGAAAACATCGACCATATCGACTTTTTCCGGAACGTCTGCCAGCGTGCCATACCCCTGCTGGCCCAGCAGTGTTTTGCCGGCAACTTTTGGCGAAACAGGAATGACGTGATACCCCTGGTCGAGTAGATATTTCATCACGCGATAGCTGGGACGATCGGGTTTGTCGCTTGCCCCCACCAGCGCAATGGTGTGAGTGGACGTTAAAATGCCTGCAATATCGGTTTCTTTCATTATTTCCTCCAGACTGTTTAACAAAGTGTACGACAAAGCCGACATGCCAACCATGCAGCTAATACGAATGAATGAGAGCAAAAGCGGGAAATATGTCTATATGTTAGTAAGTATGATTAAAGAAAAATTTTGACACATTATTATTCGGGCGGTCTTTTAACAGGAGCTATCTATGAAAACCGGCATCGTGACCACCTTGATTGCATTATGTTTGCCGGTATCCGTTTTTGCCACCACGCTGCGGCTTTCTACTGATGTCGATCTTCTGGTACTCGACGGTAAGAAGGTTTCCAGCTCTCTGCTGCGCGGTGCGGACAGCATTGAACTGGACAATGGACCGCATCAGTTAGTGTTTCGCGTTGAGAAGACGATTCATCTTTCCAATAGTGAAGAACGGCTCTATATCTCCCCTCCACTGGTGGTTAGTTTTAATACCCAGCTCATCAACCAGGTCAATTTTCGCCTGCCTCGCCTGGAGAATGAGCGGGAAGCTAACCATTTTGATGCCGCGCCGCGCCTTGAATTGTTGGATGGCGATGCGACGCCGATTCCGGTAAAGCTGGATATTCTCGCCATTACCTCAACGGCAAAAACGATTGATTATGAGGTCGAGGTTGAACGCTATAACAAATCCGCGAAACGCGCTTCACTACCGCAATTTGCCACGATGATGGCAGATGACAGTACGCTGCTTTCGGGTGTTTCCGAGCTGGATGCTATTCCACCGCAGTCTCAGGTGCTCACAGAACAACGGCTGAAGTATTGGTTTAAACTGGCTGACCCACAAACGCGAAATACTTTCCTGCAATGGGCGGAAAAACAACCATCCTCCTGAGATTTTTGTGCCTGTGCGCAGGCTTTTTCAGTCTTTATCTTGCAGCGATAAGTACTTACAGTAATCTGTAGGAAAGTTAACTACGGATGTACATTATGGAACTGACGACTCGCACTTTACCTTCGCGGAAACATATTGCGCTGGTGGCACACGATCACTGCAAACAAATGCTGATGAGCTGGGTGGAACGGCATCAACCGTTACTGGAACAACACGTACTGTATGCAACAGGCACTACCGGTAACTTAATTTCCCGCGCGACCGGCATGAACGTCAACGCGATGTTGAGTGGCCCAATGGGGGGTGACCAGCAGGTTGGCGCATTGATCTCAGAAGGGAAAATTGATGTATTGATTTTCTTCTGGGACCCACTAAATGCCGTGCCGCACGATCCTGACGTGAAAGCCTTGCTGCGTCTGGCAACGGTATGGAACATTCCGGTCGCCACCAACGTGGCAACGGCAGACTTCATTATCCAGTCACCGCATTTTAACGACGCGGTCGATATTCTGATCCCCGATTATCAGCGTTATCTCGCGGACCGTCTGAAGTAATATTGCACAGGTGGCAAACGCCACCTGTTTCTTACGGTTTTCTCGCCACCGGCACATCCAGATTTTTCAGTATTTCGACAAAAGGAGAGGGATTCTCTTTGTTAAACAGTGCCCATACCCGATGGCGTGCCCGGGTCAGCGCCACGTACATTAACCGCCGTTCTTCAGCGTCCGGGAAATCCTCAACCGGTGGCAGTAGCGCCTCTTCCATAATCGACTCCCGCGCCGCAGCCGGAAAACCATCACTCCCCTCCTGCAAGCCAACGATGATGACGTAATCCGCCTGTTGCCCTTTGCTGGCATGAATGGTCATAAAGTCGATTTGCAACTTCGGCCAGCGTGTTGCCGCTTTTTCCAGGCTGGCAGGCCTCATGTGATGGTAACGCGCCAGGATCAGAATGCGCTCTTCCGGTTTGGCATAACCAGAGAGCTTATCCAGCAAAGCGTCAAGTTGCCCCTCATCCAATAATGTGACGGCTTTTTTGTCTCCATTGGTTAAGCTGTTTAGCGGCTTTTTAAGCTGGCCTGGGTTCTGCTGAATAAACCTGTTTGCCACCTCACCGATACGACTGTTAAAACGGTAGGTCGTGTCTAAATCACAGCGATCACCTTCACCAAAGTTTTCATGGAAAGCCGTGGTGAGCGACATTTGCGCCCCGCTGAATCGGTAAATCGCCTGCCAGTCATCACCAACAGCGAACAACGTCGTTTGACTATTTTGCTTGCGTAATGCCGCTAACAACGCTGCACGCTGCGGCGAGATATCCTGAAATTCATCAACCAGAATATGCTTCCACGGGCTGATAAAGCGACCTTTCTCCAGAATCACAATCGCCTGGTGAATAAGGCCCGAAAAATCGACAGCGTTTTCTGCCTTCAGCGCACCTTTCCAGGCTTTTAATAACGGGGCCATCAACTTGATACGTTTACTGAACAGATCGCGAATCTCTTCGGGTGCACTGGCAATCATTTCTGCCTGT
This sequence comes from Escherichia sp. WS2035, assembly GCF_046487065.1. NCBI lineage: Bacteria > Pseudomonadati > Pseudomonadota > Gammaproteobacteria > Enterobacterales > Enterobacteriaceae > Escherichia > Escherichia sp. WS2035. Next base: position 809,162 of record NZ_JBJQKD010000001.1, on the reverse strand, counting down.
GCACCACCGTGCATCCGCATCAGACTTACCCAGCGATCGAGGCGAGAGGCAAGACGACGCTGTAATTTTTCATCATCCCAGAAATTACCTTCTGGCACTGACCACTGCATTTCTTCCGTCAGCCATTGCCGCCAGCCCTTCGCCTGCGCTTTCTTTTCGCTGCATTGCTTGCGCCACTCAGCAATAAAAAGTTCATGACGGGCAGCGGTATCATTTTCCAGTTTGCTGACTATCGGAACTTTTTTGCTGCCCTGCTGAATAATATGCAGCGCCAGCGCATGAAATGTGCGTGCGGTAATGTCTTCGGTATGTAGTCGTTCTCGAATACGCTCGTCCATCTCTTCAGCGGCTTTGCGACCAAACGCCAGCAATAAAATTTGCTCAGGGGACGCTTCACCACGCGCCAGCAACCAGCCTGCACGGGCCACCAGCACCGACGTTTTTCCGCTTCCTGCACCAGCCAGCACTAACAAAGAATGCTCGCCATTAACGACTGCCCGGGCCTGCGCCGGATTCAGCGGTGAAGACTCGACCTGGCGGAAAAAATCCGCATACTCGGTAAGCATGGCTTCGGTATACGCCTGATTATGCTGCAACCGAGCGCCTTCAATGTCTTTCAACCAGGCCTGACATTTACGCCACGCCTCACGGCAGTTATCGAATTCTTCCAGTCGGTTAACCGGCAATGGTAACGCCGACAAAGCCTGGCGGATTTGTTGCTGCATACCAGAGGTTTGCTCACGCGTCAGCCATTTATTTTCTCCGGTGCGCGTGGCAATCAAATCCAGTTGCTGACGTAAAACGCCAGACGCAATTTCGCTCATCTCGCCACTCCACCGCCGCCAGTGAGCATCAAGATGATGGTAAAAACGCTGCGTCTCGCCCCATTCGGTGCCGTGCAGACGCACCACTTTTTCGTCCGGCAGTACAAACTCCAGTTCGCCCCATACCAGACCGCGCTTACAGTGAATCGCCAGTAATTGATTGAAAGGAATAAGGTATTCGTGGCGATCGCCGGAGACTTTAATCCCGGCATTGAGGATCACCGCCCGATCGTAAGGGTGCTGTGCCAGACGTTTTCCAAGCGTTGTCGCTTTCAGTTCCATGACTCTGTAGATCCACACGAAATTATTTCTTATCAGTGTAACCGTCAGAGAAAACGTGCTCCAGCCCAAAAAAACGTTACAATTGCCGCCCATTACTGAAAACCACAGTAAAGCGAGGTTTTATGCGTACCGTTTTGAACATTCTGAACTTTGTGCTTGGCGGATTTGCCACCACTCTGGGCTGGCTGTTGGCGACTCTGGTCAGTATTGTGCTGATTTTTACCTTACCACTGACACGATCCTGCTGGGAGATCACTAAACTGTCTCTGGTGCCTTATGGCAATGAAGCTATTCATGTCGATGAACTGAACCCGGCTGGCAAAAATGTGCTGCTGAATACTGGCGGTACGGTATTGAATATTTTCTGGCTGATTTTCTTTGGCTGGTGGTTATGCCTGATGCACATTGCAACGGGCATCGCACAATGTATTTCCATCATTGGCATTCCTGTCGGTATTGCGAACTTTAAAATTGCCGCTATTGCACTATGGCCGGTCGGTCGTCGCGTGGTATCGGTAGAAACAGCGCAAGCTGCGCGCGAAGCCAATGCACGTCGTCGTTTTGAATAATCCACTAATATGGCCTTTATGCTAAGTCCTTTGCTCAAACGCTATACCTGGAACAGCGCCTGGCTGTATTACGCGCGTATTTTTATTGCGCTTTGTGGAACCACAGCGTTTCCGTGGTGGCTGGGTGATGTAAAACTGACGATTCCGCTGACGCTTGGGATGGTGGCAGCGGCGCTGACCGATCTCGATGACCGACTGGCGGGACGTTTGCGTAACCTCATCATTACGCTGTTCTGCTTTTTTATCGCCTCGGCCTCAGTAGAATTGCTGTTTCCCTGGCCCTGGCTATTTGCGATTGGCTTAACGCTCTCTACCAGCGGCTTCATTTTGCTCGGCGGTCTGGGTCAACGCTATGCAACAATTGCCTTCGGTGCATTGCTGATCGCCATTTACACTATGTTGGGAACATCACTGTATGAGCACTGGTATCAGCAGCCGATGTATCTTCTGGCCGGTGCCGTCTGGTACAACGTCCTGACACTTATTGGTCATCTGCTGTTCCCGGTCCGCCCGCTGCAGGACAACCTGGCGCGTTGCTATGAACAACTGGCGCGTTATCTTGAGCTCAAGTCGCGCATGTTTGATCCTGATATTGAAGATGAAAGCCAGGCACCGCTGTACGATTTGGCTCTCGCCAACGGTCAGCTGATGGCGACATTGAATCAGACGAAACTCTCGCTGCTGACCCGCTTACGTGGCGATCGTGGTCAACGGGGAACGCGTCGCACACTGCATTATTACTTTGTCGCGCAGGATATTCACGAGCGTGCCAGCTCTTCTCATATTCAATATCAAACATTGCGTGAACATTTTCGCCACAGCGACGTGCTGTTCCGTTTTCAGCGGCTGATGTCGATGCAGGGCCAGGCGTGCCAGCAACTGTCACGCTGTATTTTGCTGCGTCAGCCTTATCAACATGATCCGCATTTTGAGCGCGCTTTTACGCATATTGATGCTGCGCTGGAGCGGATGCGCGATAACGGCGCGCCTGCTGATTTACTCAAAACACTGGGATTTTTACTGAACAATTTACGTGCCATTGATGCCCAACTGGCAACAATTGAATCAGAACAGGCCCAGGCACTGCCCCATAATAATGACGAAAATGAGCTCGCTGATGACAGCCCGCACGGATTGAGTGATATCTGGCTGCGTCTTAGCCGTCACTTCACGCCGGAATCCGCCCTCTTCCGTCATGCGGTAAGAATGTCGCTGGTGTTGTGCTTCGGCTACGCCATCATTCAGATAACCGGAATGCATCACGGGTATTGGATCTTGCTGACAAGTTTGTTTGTCTGCCAGCCAAACTATAACGCCACGCGCCACCGCCTGAAGTTAAGGATTATTGGTACGCTGGTAGGTATCGCAATTGGTATTCCTGTGCTGTGGTTTGTGCCATCATTGGAAGGGCAGCTGGTGCTGCTGGTTATTACCGGCGTGCTCTTTTTTGCCTTCCGTAACGTGCAATACGCCCATGCAACGATGTTCATCACACTTTTGGTGCTACTGTGTTTCAACTTGCTGGGTGAAGGTTTTGAAGTGGCGTTACCTCGCGTAATCGATACGCTGATTGGTTGTGCCATTGCGTGGGCGGCAGTGAGCTACATCTGGCCTGACTGGAAGTTTCGCAATCTGCCGCGAATGCTCGAACGCGCCACAGAGGCCAACTGCCGGTATCTCGATGCCATACTGGAACAATACCATCAGGGGCGTGATAACCGTCTGGCGTATCGTATTGCCCGCCGCGATGCACACAACCGTGATGCTGAACTGGCGTCGGTGGTATCAAATATGTCCAGCGAACCGAACGTTACCCCGCAAATTCGCGAAGCCGCGTTTCGGTTGCTGTGCCTTAACCATACGTTTACCAGCTATATCTCAGCCCTCGGTGCTCACCGGGAGCAGTTAACTAATCCTGAAATTCTGGCGTTTCTTGATGACGCCGTTTGCTATGTTGATGACGCGCTACATCATCAACCTGCTGATGAAGAACGCGTCAATCAGGCATTAGCTGGCCTGAAACAGCGGATGCAGCAACTTGAACCACGGGCAGACAGCAAAGAACCTCTGGTCGTACAACAAGTTGGGTTATTGATTGCATTACTGCCAGAGATTGGTCGTCTGCAACGCCAGATTACTCAAGTTCCGCAGGAAACTCCTGTTTCGGCGTAAGAGAGTCAGCCCATTCTGCAAGCTCCTGGCGGCGTGCCACTGGGAGCGCAGCTTCATGAATGCCGATAATGGCCCCTTCAAGCATAAACAGAATCTTTTCTGTCACCAGACAGTTTTGCTGCCGCAGTCGCAACCAACACATTTTTGCCCCAAGTATACGTAACGCCCGTACATCCTTAATCCCCACCTCCCCGAGAATCGCTTCCAGATGAAAAGACATATTGGGCAAATCTTTCAGTCTTTCCCGGGTATTGCGCGTGCTTTTCTCTTTCAGCGCTGCATCGAGAGAATATTTCGACAGACGCACCAGCTTCAGTTGATTTCGCCATAGACTTTCATCAACTCGATAGTAATTGAGGGTAACGGATCGGCCACACTTTTTATATGTCAGCCAGACAGGCGGATGTTTTACACAGTACTGTGCACTTTGCTCACAAGCCCGAAGATACAACTCACCATCAGAAACCATCGCAAACACCGTGTCGTCAACGGTCAGGCTGTAACTACCAAACAATGATCGGTATTCAATTGTGCCCAACGTTGCCAGGTATTCTTGTGATTTATAGATCCGCTTATAGGAGAGGCTTTTCATAAAATTCCTTTTAAAATCATAACATAAAAGAATGATTCACATTAACGGATCCGTTAACTACGAAAATAGGCAACTTATTCTTAAGGGGCAAGATTAATTTATGTTTTCCCGCCACCAACGACAAAATTTGCGAGGCTCTTTCCGAAAATAGGGTTGATCTTTGTCGTCACTGGATGTACTGTACATTCATACAGTAACTCACAGGGGCTGGATTGATTATGTACACTTCAGGCTATGCACATCGTTCTTCGTCGTTCTCATCCGCAGCAAGTAAAATTGCGCGTGTCTCTACGGAAAACACTACAGCCGGGCTTATCAGTGAAGTTGTCTATCGCGAAGATCAGCCCATGATGACGCAACTTCTACTGTTGCCATTGTTACAGCAACTCGGTCAGCAATCACGCTGGCAACTCTGGTTAACACCGCAACAAAAACTGAGTCGCGAATGGGTTCAGGCATCTGGGCTACCCTTAACGAAAGTAATGCAGATTAGCCAGCTCTCCCCTTGCCACACCGTGGAGTCAATGGTTCGCGCTTTACGCACGGGCAATTACAGCGTGGTGATCGGTTGGTTGGCAGATGATTTGACTGCAGAAGAGCATGCTGAACTTGTTGATGCGGCAAATGAAGGTAACGCTATGGGGTTTATTATGCGTCCGGTAAGCGCATCCTCTCACGCAACGAGACAACTTTCCGGGCTAAAAATTCACTCTAATTTGTATCATTAAGTAAATTTAGGATTAATCCTGGAACTTTTTTTATCGCCCAGCCAATGCTTTCAGTCGTGACTAATTTTCCTTGCGGAGGCTTGTCTGAAGCGGTTTCCGCGATTTTCTTCTGTAAATTGTCGCTGACAAAAAAGATTAAACGTACCTTATACAAGACTTTTTTTTCATATGCCTGACGGAGTTCACACTTGTAAGTTTTCAACTACGTTGTAGACTTTACATCGCCAGGGGTGCTCGGCATAAGCCGAAGATATCGGTAGAGTTAATATTGAGCAGATCCCCGGTGAAGGATTTAACCGTGTTATCTCGTTGGAGATATTCATGGCGTATTTTGGATGATAACGAGGCGCAAAAAATGAAAAAGACAGCTATCGCGATTGCAGTGGCACTGGCTGGTTTCGCTACCGTAGCGCAGGCCGCTCCGAAAGATAACACCTGGTACACTGGTGCTAAACTGGGCTGGTCCCAGTACCATGACACTGGTTTTATTCCTAACAATGGTCCGACCCACGAAAACCAACTGGGTGCAGGTGCTTTTGGTGGTTACCAGGTTAACCCGTATGTTGGCTTTGAAATGGGTTACGACTGGTTAGGTCGTATGCCGTACAAAGGCGACAACATCAACGGCGCATACAAAGCTCAGGGCGTTCAGCTGACCGCTAAACTGGGTTACCCAATCACTGACGATCTGGACATCTACACTCGTCTGGGTGGTATGGTATGGCGTGCAGACACCAAGGCTAACGTACCTGGTGGCGCATCCTTTAAAGACCACGACACCGGCGTTTCTCCGGTCTTCGCTGGCGGTGTTGAGTATGCGATCACTCCCGAAATCGCTACCCGTCTGGAATACCAGTGGACCAACAACATCGGTGATGCACACACCATCGGCACTCGTCCGGACAACGGCATGCTGAGCCTGGGTGTTTCCTACCGTTTCGGTCAGGGCGAAGCAGCTCCAGTAGTTGCTCCGGCTCCAGCTCCGGCACCGGAAGTACAGACCAAGCACTTCACTCTGAAGTCTGACGTTCTGTTCACCTTCAACAAAGCAACCCTGAAACCGGAAGGTCAGGCTGCTCTGGATCAGCTGTACAGCCAGCTGAGCAACCTGGATCCGAAAGACGGTTCCGTAGTTGTTCTGGGTTACACTGACCGCATCGGTTCTGACGCTTATAACCAGGCTCTGTCCGAGCGTCGTGCTCAGTCCGTTGTTGATTACCTGATCTCTAAAGGTATCCCGGCAGACAAAATCTCCGCACGTGGTATGGGCGAATCCAACCCGGTTACTGGCAACACCTGTGACAACGTGAAACAGCGTGCTGCACTGATCGATTGCCTGGCTCCGGATCGTCGCGTAGAGATCGAAGTTAAAGGCATCAAAGACGTTGTAACTCAGCCGCAGGCTTAAGTTCTCGTCTGGTAAAAAACCCCGCTGCTGCGGGGTTTTTTTTCGCCTTGCGTAAATTGAACTGACTTTTGACAGTTATTCCTTACCCAGCAATGCCTGCAGATCCTGCTTCAAAGAAGACATTTTATTCGCGTATTTCTCTTTGTTTTCCGCATCTTCAATCAGCTGAACAATCGTTTCAGAAAGCGTTTTACCGCGACGCTGCGCAAGGCCAGCCAGACGTTGCCAGACGATAAATTCCAGATCGATCGATTTTTTGCGCGTATGCTGGTGTTCCGCATTAAAATGGCGCTTCCGTCTGGCCCGAATGGTCTGCTTCATGCGATTGACCAGTTCCGGATTCATATGCTTGTCAATCCAACCATTTACCAGCACGGGTTCATTTTCCAGCGAGAGCAACTCATCGACGGCTTCCTGGGCGGCACTGGCTTCTATGTAACGGGTGATTAACTCCCCTTCGCGGTGCTTCTTCACCAGATACTTCCATTTCCAACCGCTTTCAAGATTTTCAAGTTGTTGATATTTCATAGCGATCTCAATGTTACCGTGTAACTCTTTACAGAATATCAGCTTTTTAGGCCAGTGAAGAAAAGAATCTCCATCCTGTGAGCTTTAACGCCCATGCCAGGCGTATTGTCGTTGCTTTCTACGTGTGCTGCAGTGCCGGTTACGGTATAATCGCGGCTTTGACAACAGACTAAAAAACATCAACTTTGACCATTACGAAACTTGCATGGCGTGACCTGGTTCCTGATACCGATAGCTATCAGGAAATATTTGCTCAGCCACATTTGATTGACGAAAACGATCCTTTATTCAGTGATACTCAACCGCGACTGCAATTTGCGCTGGAGCAGTTGCTGCATACGCGAGCATCCTCCTCTTTTATGCTGGCGAAGGCCCCGGAAGAGTCTGAGTATCTGAATCTTATTGCTGATGCCGCGCGTACGCTACAAAGCGATGCAGGCCAACTGGTGGGCGGTCACTATGAGGTTTCCGGCCACACCATCCGCTTACGTCACGCAGTGAGTGCAGATGATAATTTTGCGACTTTAACGCAAGTTGTCGCTGCCGACTGGGTAGAAGCAGAGCAACTCTTTGGCTGCCTGCGTCAGTTTAATGGCGATATTACCCTGCAGCCTGGTCTGGTGCATCAGGCAAATGGCGGTATTCTCATCATCTCTTTGCGTACACTGCTGGCGCAACCTCTGCTGTGGATGCGGCTGAAAAATATCGTTAACCGCGAGCGTTTTGACTGGGTTGCGTTTGATGAGTCGCGCCCTCTCCCCGTCTCTGTGCCTTCGATGCCATTGAAGCTGAAAGTCATTCTGGTAGGCGAACGCGAATCATTGGCTGATTTCCAGGAGATGGAGCCAGAGCTTTCAGAGCAGGCTATTTATAGCGAATTTGAAGATACTCTGCAGATTGTCGATGCGGAGTCAGTAAGCCAGTGGTGTCGCTGGGTGACATTTACCGCCAGACATAATCACTTACCAGCACCGGGAGCGGATGCCTGGCCGGTACTTATCCGCGAAGCAGCACGCTACACTGGTGAACAAGAAACACTTCCGCTTAGCCCGCAGTGGATCCTCCGCCAGTGTCAAGAGGTCGCCTCCCTGTGTGATGGCGACACCTTCTCCGGCGAGCAGCTAAACTTAATGCTACAGCAGCGTGAATGGCGCGAAGGTTTCCTCGCTGAACGCATGCAGGATGAGATCCTTCAGGAGCAAATCCTGATTGAAACCGAAGGCGAACGCATCGGGCAAATTAACGCCCTTTCGGTCATTGAATTTCCGGGTCATCCACGCGCTTTTGGCGAACCTTCTCGCATTAGCTGCGTTGTGCATATTGGCGATGGTGAATTCACCGACATCGAACGCAAAGCGGAGCTTGGCGGCAATATCCATGCGAAAGGGATGATGATCATGCAAGCGTTCCTGATGTCGGAACTACAGCTTGAGCAACAGATCCCCTTCTCAGCATCGCTGACATTTGAGCAGTCATACAGTGAAGTGGATGGCGATAGTGCCTCGATGGCTGAACTCTGCGCTCTGATCAGCGCCCTCGCCGATGTGCCGGTGAATCAGAGTATCGCTATCACAGGTTCAGTCGATCAGTTCGGTCGCGCCCAGCCAGTCGGTGGTTTAAATGAGAAAATCGAAGGCTTCTTTGCTATTTGCCAGCAACGTGAGTTAACGGGGAAACAAGGTGTCATTATCCCCACTGCTAACGTTCGCCATTTAAGTCTTCACAGTGAACTGGTGAAAGCGGTAGAAGAAGGCAAATTCACCATCTGGGCAGTAGACGATGTGACTGACGCACTGCCGTTATTATTAAATCTGGTGTGGGATGGCGAAGGCCAGACGACGCTGATGCAAACCATCCAGGAACGTATCGCACAAGCATCGCAACAGGAAGGACGTCACCGTTTTCCATGGCCATTACGTTGGCTGAACTGGTTTATTCCGAACTGATCGGACTTGTTCAGCGTACACGTGTTAGCTATCCTGCGTGCTTCAATAAAATAAGGCTTACAGAGAACATGGTAGATAAACGCGAATCCTATACAAAAGAAGACCTTCTTGCCTCTGGTCGCGGTGAACTGTTTGGCGCTAAAGGCCCGCAATTGCCAGCACCAAACATGCTGATGATGGACCGTGTGGTCAAAATGACCGAAACGGGTGGTAACTTCGACAAAGGGTATGTTGAAGCAGAGCTGGATATCAATCCGGATCTGTGGTTCTTCGGATGCCACTTCATTGGTGATCCGGTTATGCCGGGATGCCTGGGCCTGGACGCAATGTGGCAGCTGGTAGGGTTCTACCTCGGCTGGCTGGGCGGCGAAGGTAAAGGTCGCGCGTTGGGCGTAGGTGAAGTGAAATTCACAGGTCAGGTGCTGCCGACGGCGAAAAAAGTGACCTATCGTATTCACTTTAAACGCATAGTTAACCGTCGTCTGATTATGGGCCTGGCTGATGGCGAAGTGCTGGTTGATGGTCGTTTGATCTATACCGCCAACGACCTGAAAGTCGGTCTGTTCCAGGATACGTCTGCCTTCTGATAATAATCAGACAGAGTATAAAAAGGCGAAACCTCCGCAATGCGGAGGTTTCTTTTTAAAGAGACAGAATCAGGCCATTACTACCCTGTCCGCCATGGCTTCTCGCCAGCCTCCCAGCCATTGTGACCTTTGATTCAGCGTCTGATAGGGACACATTTCTTTTGAGCGTCCGGCGATGCCGGCCTGATAACCACGTTGATGTGCCCGTTCCAGGCGATCTCGTTTTTGTCTCTTCATGCCTCGTTTCCCTCATACTGGTTTCTGGTGGAAAAGAAAACAGTGATTACTAAATATGCAACCACAGTTAAGCAATACCGCGAATCATAACTGCCGTCAATGCGCAAAATTCACGCCACTGTCATATTTGTGAGCTACACGGGCATGTCGGTTGTACAAAAAATGTGAAGAGGAACAACTTTTTCCGCACGTTAGAAACAAAAAAACCGCCTCAGGCAACATACCGGAGACGGTTATATTTACAAATCTTTATGATTAAGGTAGACGCTTTATCTCTTGCGCAATAGAAGCGGCTTCCTGACTCCAGACACGGGCCAGCACTTTAACCATCTCATCGTAACCATCCTGAGTTTGCACTCCTTCCAGACGGAACGGACGTTTGATCAGTTGTCCCTGGTGGTTCAACAGCCACTCACCACTGACAATGACCTTGCCATCATAGCGACCGTTAAACTCCGTGACGGTAACATTGAGCGTGTCCTGGGCGCTTCCCAGAGGCTGGGAGGCAACCACCCAGCCGGGCAGTTGCGTACTCAGGTTGGCAACCAGGGTGTTGCGCAACTGTTGATCCAACGGGCTGGCCCACAAGTTGTTGTTGGCAATCACATACTTCACATCACTGGTTTGATAAACCACACCATTCCCCGCCAGATAGTCAGGAACAGCGACCTGCTCAACCCATAACAGGCGATTACCCTGGCTGGCGGTGCTTTGTGTACCGCTCTGCACCACAGGTAACTGGTAATAGTTTTTATTAATTTCACCGGAGCTGCATCCGGCCAGCCACAGTGCCGCAATCGTCACTAGCCACTTTTTCATTGTTTCGCCCTCTTCGGCTCTGGATCTTTTTTGTCCTTCGCTTCAAATACCAGCGCGTTACTCTTCTCGTTGAGCGTTTTCAGCACCGGTTGCAGTTCTCGCAACACCTGATCAAGGCGCTGCATATCCGCCACCATCTTGTTGTAGGCTGCGGAACCAGGCTGGAAGCCCTGCATACTGCGATTCAATTCACGCAACGTTGACTGCATATCCGTCGGTAACTGCTGCATCGACTGGCTGGCGAGGATCTTGTTCATGCTATCCAGCGTCGTTTGCAGGTTTTTCATTGTGCGCTGACTTTCAGAAAGCGTACTGGTTGCCTGTTCAATCATCGGATTCAGTGGCAGTTTGTTGATCTTATCCAACGCTTCCATCAGTCGTTGCTGGATTTGCGCCAGGCCGCCGCTGACGGTCGGGATAATCTGATAACCATTAAATTCACGAATACCGGTTATTGCAGGCGTATTTGGATAGAAATCGAGATCAACATACAGTGCGCCAGTGACCAGGTTTCCGGTTTTCAGCGATCCGCGTAAACCACGTTTCAACAATTCGCCAAGGTGCTCAACAACATCCGCATTTTCGCCAAGCTGCATTTTCAGCCGCTCTGGCTCGATACGAATCAGTACCGGAATACGGTAATCATCGTTAAATGTCTGACGCATATTCGGCGCAAAGAATGGCACTTTGCTTACGGTACCCAGGCGAATACCCCGGAATTCTACCGGAGCTCCCGGTTGCAGACCGCGTACCGAATCTTTAAAGAACATCAGATAATCAATGTGATCGGTGTACAACGAATCCTGAATGCTCTTCTGATCATCATACAAAACGAAAGCTGTTTTCGGTGCCACTGGCTGCCCTAAATCCAGACCTTCCGGCACATCAAAGCTGACACCGCCACTAAGCAGCGTTGTCAATGAGCCCATCTCCACACGCATTCCCGCTGACGTCAGATCAACCGCAATGCCACTATCTTTCCAGAAACGAACATTGCTGGTCACCAGTCGGTCATAAGGTGCATTGATGAACAGTTGATAGCTGATATTGCGTTTTTGCGTATCGAAAGTGCTGGTTTCAACCGAACCTACCCGATAGCCACGGAACAGCACCGGATCCCCTGGCGAGAGCTGCCCGGCTTTTTTGCTATCGAGAAGCACACGGATACCTTTCGCATCAGGCGGGGCCAACGGTGGCGAGTCCAGCAAATCGTATTTATCCATTTTGCTGCCTTTCGCGCCTGGCTGCAGTTCGATATAAACCCCAGACAGCAGCGTTCCCAGGCCGCTAATCCCTTCTCGACCAATCTGCGGTTTCACCACCCAAAAGACGGTATCTTTATGCAGCAATTTTTCCATACCGGAATTCAGCCGCGCTTTGATTTCAACGTGCGTCAAATCATCAGCCAGTGTGGCGCTTTCAACCACGCCGACGTCAACGCTACGGCTTTTAATGGTGGTTTTGCCACCTTCAATTCCTTCCGCATTCGCGGTGATCAGGGTCACTTCCGGTCCCTGATGGCTGTAATGATAAAAAAGAACCCAGGCCCCAATGAGCGCCGTGACGATAGGAAATATCCACACGGGAGACCAGTTCTTCACTTTCTGGATTTTGGCTTCCCCATTATTAGATTCCATACTGTCAGGACTCCTCATGCTCTGATTCAGGTTGACGATCCCACGACAAACGCGGGTCAAACGTCATAGCAGAAAACATTGTCATTATGACGACTAAAGCAAACATTAATGCACCCATTGCCGGATAAATACTCATTAAACCTCCCATACGCACCAGCGCCGAGAGCACCGCGATAACGAAAACGTCAATCATCGACCAGCGGCCTACAAACTCAACAACTTCATAAATCAAATGCATTCTTTCACTGTCGCGCTTGCCGTGTCCTTTGGCATCCCAACACAGCCACGCAATGGCGATCATCTTTAACGTTGGCACCATAATACTGGCCAGAAAAATCACCGCAGCGACGGGATAAGAGCCTTCGCTCCATAACAGAATGACCCCAGCGAGAATCGTCGACGGCATCTTCGAGCCTAATAAATCCGTCACCATGATGGGCAAAATATTAGCCGGAAGATACAGCATGATAGACGTTACAAGCAGCGCGAGTGTCCATTGCAGGCTGTTTCTACGCCGAACGTACCCTTTGGTACTACAACGCGGGCACACGGGTTCATCAGCAGGAAGGATTGCCGTACAACAGGAACACGAACGCAGCCCCTGGCGTATCCCCGTGACGCCTGGTTTTAGCGGCTGGCGCAGTTCTGGCATCGGGGCGATGTCGTCCCATAACCAGCGACGATCAACGCACTGAAAAGCGCGCAGTTGCAGGACACAAAATAAACACCAGGGGAGAAAGCTGCTGCCTACCCCAATGCTGCCGTAAGCCATCAGTTTAACGAAACTGACCAGCACACCCGCGAGGAAAATCTCCGCCATTCCCCAGGTTTTGAGTTGAAAAAGCACCCGTGCCAGTTGCTCTTTTAAACGGACCGGTAATTCCGCGCGATTCACCAGTAACAGAATGGTTATCAGACAAAACGCGGGAACCAGTTGCACAAACAACAGGAAAAAGGTGCCGAGGCTGGCGTAGTCCTCAGAAAAAAGCACGCCGGGAATTTCCAGTAATGTAATTTCACTGGTAACTCCTGCAACGTTCATATTCACAAAAGGAAACAAGTTGGACAGCAACAGCATGAACAGTGCAGCCAACGCATAGGCGGTGGGACGCTGCCGAGGGGCATCCCACGCCACGGTTAACGTTGTGCCACACCGGGGACATGCCGCTTTCTGACCATGCTCAAGGCGCGGTAACGCCACCAGCATGTCACACTGCGAGCACAGGATGTGCTTCGCGGCATGATGATGTTCGCACATTGGTACTCCTTAATGATGCGCTATTTTGCAGATGACTAACAAAGTGTTGGTTTTCATGCCTGATAAACCCAGTACATCAGGCAATTTTACCGTTGTCAGCAGTCTCTGTTTAAATCGACTATTTTGCGATCAGCCACCATTTTTTAACGCTTCAAGATACTCCCAGCGTTCAAAGGCTTGCTCCAGCTCCTGCTCTGCAGCAGCCATATCAGCGAGTACTTTTTGCGTCTGCTCATGCGGCTGACTGAAGAAGGAAGCATCCGCCACTTGCGTCTGTAAAGCTTCCAGCTTCGCCTCCAGATCTTCAAGCAATTGCGGTAGCAGCTCCAGTTCACGCTGCAATTTATAGCTTAGTTTGCTACTGCTGCGTTTTACAGTTTCTGCTTTTGGCGCGGCGGCTTCTTCGCTTTTTTTCACCGCAGGCTGTTTGAGCGCCACATACTGTTCTTGCTGACCACGGGCATCATGATAACCGCCGACATAACGACCAATTTTACCGCCGCCTTCGAAGATCCAGCATTCTGTAACGGTGTTATCGACAAACTGACGATCGTGGCTAACCAGCAATACCGTGCCCTGATAGCTGTCGATCAGTTCTTCCAGCAGTTCCAGCGTTTCGACATCAAGATCGTTGGTCGGTTCGTCAAGAATCAATAAGTTGCTTGGTTTGAGGAACAAACGCGCCAACAACAAGCGGTTACGCTCACCGCCAGAAAGCGCACGTACCGGCGTCATCGCCCGTTTTGGATGGAACAGGAAGTCCTGCAAATAGCCCAATACGTGGCGTGGCTTGCCGTTAACCATCACCTCTTGCTTACCTTCGGCAAGGTTATCCATCACCGTTTTATCGGGATCCAGTTCCGCGCGGTGCTGATCGAAATAAGCCACTTCCAGTTTGGTGCCAACGTGAATACGCCCGCTGTCTGCTTGAAGCTGACCGAGCATTAGTTTCAGCAGCGTGGTTTTGCCGCACCCATTCGGACCAATCAGGGCAATTTTGTCGCCGCGTAGAACCTGGGCAGAAAAATCTTTCACCAGTTGCTTACCGTCAACCTGGTAGCAAACGTCCTCCATTTCGAAAACGATCTTACCGGAGCGGCTGGCTTCTTCCACCTGCATCTTTGCGGTACCCATCACTTCGCGACGTTCACCACGCTCACGACGCATTGCTTTCAGGGCGCGTACGCGGCCTTCATTACGGGTACGACGTGCTTTGATCCCCTGGCGGATCCACACCTCTTCCTGCGCCAGTTTGCGATCGAACTCGGCATTTTGTAATTCTTCCACGCGCAGGGCTTCTTCTTTTTCCAGCAGGTACTGGTCGTAATTCCCTGGATAGGTCACCAGCTTGCCGCGATCGAGATCAACAATGCGCGTCGCCATATTGCGGATAAACGAACGGTCGTGGGAAATGAAAATAATTGTCCCATTGAAGGTTTTGAGGAACCCTTCCAGCCAGTCGATGGTTTCAATATCCAGGTGGTTAGTCGGTTCGTCGAGCAGCAATACGCGCGGATTGCTCACCAGCGCGCGTCCTAATGCCGCTTTACGCAACCAGCCACCGGAAAGCGACGACAGCGCAACATTAGGATCTAATCCCAGTTGCGCCAGCACTTCGTTGATGCGGTTTTCCAGCTGCCACAGGTTGTGGTGATCCAGCTGTTCCTGAACCTTCGCCAGTTCGTTGAGATTTTTCTCGCTCGGGTCGTTCATCACCAGGCGCGAAATATCGTGATAGCGTTTCAGGTATTCCGCTTGTTCTTCAATGCCTTCGGCAACGAAATCATAAACGCTACCCTCAACGTTACGCGGCGGATCCTGTTGCAGACGAGCTACAATCAAATCTTGCTCGTAAATAATGCGACCGTCATCCAGCCCCTGTTCACGGTTGAGGATCTTCATTAACGTCGATTTGCCTGCGCCGTTACGACCCACCAGACAAACACGTTCGTTATCTTCGATATGCAGTTCTGCGTTATCGAGAAGCGGCGCGTCGCTGAACGACAGCCATGCGCCATGCATACTGATTAATGACATTACTATTCCTTTCAGGCTGCGGTAATCAGCCAGCAGTTGTGGATCTGGCGGTTACGGGCGAAATCCTGGGAGAGCGTTTTTTGCGTAATTTCTTGTGCTTTCAGTCCCAGTTTCGCCAGGCCGTCGAGATCCATACGGAAGCCGCGTTTGTTGTTCGAGAACATGATCGTCCCACCTGCACGCAGCAGACGTTTCAAATCTTTCATCAGCGCCAGATGATCGCGCTGAACATCAAACGCATCTTCCATTCGTTTTGAGTTAGAGAAGGTTGGCGGATCGATAAAGATCAGATCGAACTGTTCATTTGCCTCACGCAGCCACGCCAGGCAATCGGCCTGAATCAGGCGATGCGCACGCCCGGTTAGGCCATTCAGACGCAGGTTGCGTTCTGCCCACTCCAGATAAGTACGCGACATATCCACGGTGGTGGTGCTGCGCGCGCCGCCTAATCCCGCATGCACGGTGGCGCTACCGGTATAGGAGAACAGGTTGAGGAAATCTTTGCCTTTGCTCATCTGACCGAGCATACGACGGGCGATACGGTGATCGAGGAACAGACCGGTATCGAGGTAATCCGTCAAGTTCACCCACAAGTGAGCGTTATATTCGGTAACTTCAAGAAACTCGCCCTTCTCGCCCAGTTTCTGGTACTGATTTTTGCCCTTCTGGCGTTCACGGGTTTTCAGCACCAGTTTGTTTGGCGCAATCCCCAGTACCGAAATGGTTGCAGCGATAATATCGAACAGACGCTGACGCGCTTTGTGCGCATCAATAGTTTTTGGCGGCGCATACTCCTGCACCACCACCCAGTCGGCATAACGGTCAACGGCAACGTTATATTCCGGCAGATCGGCATCATACAGGCGATAACATTCAATCCCTTCCTGACGTGCCCACTTCTCGAATTTTTTGAGGTTCTTACGCAGGCGGTTGGCGTAGTCTTCCGCTACCATTGCCGGTTTGCTGTCTGGTGTGCTTTCGGCAACGTGGTAGTTTTTCTGTACGCAGTCCAGCGGGCCGTTTTTCGCCTTGTACTGTTTGTCTGCACGCAGCTGCAGGCAGCTTAGCAGATCCGGCGAGGCACTAAACAAAGAGAGATTCCAGCCACCGAACTGGTTTTTCATGATTCGGCCCAGCAGACTATGCAGCGCAATCAGCGCCGGTTCGCTGTCCAGACGTTCACCGTATGGCGGGTTGCTCAACACTGTACCGTACGGCCCTTTCGGCAGCGGATTGGTCAGTTGCGCGACATCTTTCACCTCAAAGGTGATCAGTTCACCAATCCCCGCAAGACGGGCGTTAGTGCGCGCACGTTGAATCACCCGGGCGTCGCTGTCCGAACCGTAAAAATGAGAGCTATACTCTGCCAGGCCTTTACGGGCGCGAGTTTGCGCTTCCGCTTTCACTTCCTGCCAGATAGCTTCATCATGCTGCGCCCAGCCGCTAAAGCCCCAACGGCCACGGTGCAAGCCCGGTGCGCGGTCGGTCGCCAGCATCGCTGCTTCAATCAGCAACGTACCAGAACCACACATTGGATCGAGCAGTGGTGTTCCTGGCTGCCAGCCGGATCGCATCACAATCGCGGCTGCCAGGGTTTCTTTGATCGGTGCAATACCAGCACGATCACGATAGCCACGCAGATGCAAGCCATCACCACTGAGATCAAGGGCGATATTGGCGGTTTCTTTATGCAGCCAGACGTTAACGCGAATATCCGGCGCATCGCGATCAACATTGGGACGTGGCAGATTTTTCCGCGTGAAAGCATCGACGATCGCGTCTTTCACTTTCATCGCGCCGTACTGGCTGTTGCGAATGGTGTCATTTAAACCACTGAAATGGACAGCGAAGGTCGCGCCAGGATTAAACATCTCTGTCCAGTTGATCGCCTGAACGCCGAGATAGAGGTCTAAATCACTGTAAACCTTACACTCGCCCAGCGGCAACATAATACGCGAGGCCAGGCGGCTCCACATCAGGCTCTGGTAAACAAGCCGTGTGTCGCCCTTGAAATGGACCCCACCCTGAACCACCTGGCATTCAACGGCCCCCAGGTTTTCCAGTTCAGTTTTTAACAGCTCTTCCAGCCCACGGGCCGTACTGGCAAACAGAGAATTCATATCGTCACTTTTACTCTAAGAAAATTGTTGCGCATTATAGCTAATAAGCGCGTCATGTCATAAAGTTGAGGGCTTATTTTCATTTGAGGACCGCACCGTGGCGACATTAACCCGGCTTTTTATTCATCCTGTTAAATCGATGCGCGGCATTGGTCTTACACATACCCTGGCAGATGTCAGTGGTCTGGCCTTCGATCGCATCTTTATGATCACGGAACCTGACGGTACGTTTATTACCGCTCGCCAGTTTCCGCTAATGGTACGGTTTACTCCTTCACCCGTGCATGATGGCTTGCATCTCACCGCACCAGATGGCAGTAGCGCATATGTTCGTTTTGCTGATTTCGCCACACAAGACGCACCAACCGAAGTTTGGGGCACACATTTTACCGCGCGAATTGCGCCAGATGCGATCAACAAATGGCTAAGTGGATTTTTCTCCCGCGAAGTGCAATTACGCTGGGTGGGGCCACAAATGACCCGGCGCGTGAAACGCCACAACACTGTACCCCTGTCATTTGCTGATGGCTATCCTTACCTTCTTGCTAACGAGGCCTCGTTACGTGCTCTCCAACAACGTTGTCCGGCCAGTGTAAAAATGGAGCAATTCCGCCCCAATCTGGTGGTTTCCGGTGCATCGGCCTGGGAAGAAGATAGCTGGAAAGTGATTCGCATTGGTGATGTCGTGTTTGATGTGGTTAAGCCTTGTAGCCGCTGTATTTTCACCACCGTCAGCCCAGAAAAAGGGCAAAAACATCCGGCAGACGAACCATTAAAAACGCTGCAATCTTTCCGTACTGCCCAGGATAACGGCGATGTCGATTTTGGTCAGAATTTAATTGCCCGTAATAGCGGCGTGATTCGCGTTGGCGATGAGGTGGAAATTCTGGCAACGGCTCCAGCTAAAATTTACGGCGCAGGTGCCGCTGATGATACTGCCAACATCACGCAACAACCGGACGCAAACGTAGATATTGACTGGCAGGGACAGGCATTTCGTGGAAATAACCAACAGGTGCTGCTGGAGCAATTAGAAAATCAGGGAATTCGTATCCCTTATTCTTGCCGCGCAGGCATTTGTGGAAGTTGCCGTGTTCAGCTTTTAGAAGGCGAAGTCACGCCGCTAAAAAAATCAGCAACAGGCGATGATGGCACTATTCTTTGCTGTAGTTGTGTACCGAAGACTGCGCTTAAGCTGGCGCGTTAGACTGCCTGTTCGAGGCTGAAGCTGTCAACATTAACCTGCGGTTTCAGCCTGTCGTTCATGATTTTAATGGCGTCGCCCAACTGCATCGCGCGACCCGCAATAACAACGCAGGGTTGTGCCAGTAGACATAGCGCGGCATTCTCGCCAGATTCAACGACCAGTAAATTCACTTGCTCGTGAGTGTCGCTCAACCAAACGTAGGCCGCATCGCCCGGCATGGGCATCCACATTTCACCATGAGATACAAAATGCCAGCTTTTCGGCATTTGCGGTTTGAGATAACGAATTGCTACCAGTGCATTCAGCACCAGTTCGGCTTTTTGTTCTTTAGATAAATTAAAATCGCGGCACTTTTCTTCAAAAGAGAAATAGAGCGCGGCGTCATCAACGCAAAAACCTGCGGGAGAAAAGGCATCTGGAGTCAACATTTTGCGCGCAAAACGTGAGCGAAATAGCATACCATTGGCTAAATCGAGCATCATTCGATCGTGCTCTTCATCGTAATACCAACGCCAGTTATCGTCTGGTTTAATTCGCATCTGCCACTCCCCAACCTTATAAAACCGCAGCGACACAATCCATTGTCGCTTCGCTTAATAACCTCAACAATAAAAGTACAAAATGTCTAAATAAGCAACAGCGATGAATATAAAACAACCAGGGCTGAAAATAAAGCCCTGATTATCTTATAAAGAGGAATTTGAAGAAATAATTAGATATGGGTAACGATTTCTTTAATCAGCGGCGGACCTTTAAAAATAAAACCAGAATAAATTTGCACCAGTGAGGCACCCGCAGCAATCTTTTCACGCGCAGCGATAACCGAGTCAATGCCGCCAACACCAATAATCGGCAAGCGTCCGTTTAATTCCTGTGACAAGCGGCGAATAATTTCGGTGCTTTTTAACTGAAGCGGACGACCACTTAAGCCACCGGTTTGATCACAATTTTTCATTCCCTGAACCAGAGAACGATCGAGTGTGGTATTGGTTGCAATAACGCCATCAATATTATGGCGAACTAAACTATCGGCAACCTGGATCAATTCTTCTTCAGAAAGATCCGGCGCGATCTTCACTGCGATCGGCACATATTTATGGTGCATCACTTGCAAATCATTTTGTTTATTTTTAATCGCAGTTAAGAGATCATCCAGCGCTTCACCATATTGCAGTGTGCGTAATCCTGGGGTATTTGGCGATGAAATATTGATGGCGATATATCCCGCATAGGCATAGATTTTTTCCATACAAATCAGATAGTCATCTTTACCCTGCTCCACCGGCGTATCTTTATTTTTGCCGATGTTAATACCCAGAACGCCGTCATAATGGGCTTTTTTTACGTTCTCTACGAGGTTATCAACGCCAAGATTATTAAAGCCCATACGGTTGATCAAACCTTCGGCATCTACCAGACGAAAGAGACGCGGCTTGTCATTACCTGGCTGGGGACGTGGCGTGACGGTACCGATCTCGATGGATCCAAATCCCATCGCGCCTAACGCGTCAATGCACTCCCCGTCTTTATCAAGACCGGCTGCCAGACCAAGCGGATTTTTAAACGTCAGGCCCATGCAGTTAACAGGTTTCGCAGGCACTTTCTGCCGCACCAGTGCTTCAAACGGCGTTCCTGTAATACGGCGTAATTGCTGAAAAGTAAACTCATGAGCGCGCTCTGGATCGAGCTGGAAAAGGGCTTTACGAACGAAGGGGTAGTACATGAACTCTCCTGGATTCCCGGTGTGCAAACCGGGGGCGTATTATGTGCGAGTTCGGACCAAAAGGGAATTGACCTGCGGCAATAAATAGCAAACGTTTTCTTATTGCGCTTTTTTTATGCTTTTTTTGGCTTTTCTTCCTCAGATAAATCATTTCGACTCGCGGACGCCCTCTGTCAGACTGACCGAATTGTTATCAATGTTAACAAAACAAGAACAATTGGTTATAAGGAGAGAGTATGCGTGTCATCACCCTGGCGGGTAGTCCTCGATTTCCTTCTCGCTCCAGCTCCTTGCTGGAATATGCGCGGGAAAAACTAAATGGCCTGGATGTAGAGGTTTATCACTGGAATTTGCAAAACTTCGTCCCGGAAGATCTGCTTTATGCTCGTTTCGATAGTCCGGCACTCAAGACCTTCACCGAACAGCTGCAACAGGCCGATGGGCTGATTGTCGCCACGCCTGTGTATAAAGCCGCCTATTCCGGTGCACTGAAAACCCTGCTCGACCTGCTGCCAGAACGTGCGTTGCAAGGCAAAGTGGTGCTGCCGCTGGCGACAGGCGGCACCGTGGCCCATCTGCTGGCGGTCGATTATGCCCTTAAGCCAGTTTTAAGTACGCTGAAAGCCCAGGAGATCCTGCACGGCGTGTTTGCCGATGACTCGCAAGTAATTGATTACCAACACAAACCCCAGTTCACGCCAAATCTGCAAACTCGTCTTGATACCGCGCTAGAAACTTTCTGGCAGGCGTTGCACCGCCGCGATGTTCAGGTTCCTGACCTACTGTCTTTGCGAGGTAATGCCCATGCGTAAGATCATTAAACTGGTGCTGGCGGGTTTACTTAGCGTCTCTACGATTGCGGTTGCTGCAGAATCCTCGCCTGAAGCGTTACGTATAGGCTATCAAAAAGGCAGTATTGGTATGGTGCTGGCAAAAAGCCACCAGTTACTGGAAAAACGCTATCCGCAAACAAAAATCTCCTGGGTCGAGTTCCCCGCTGGCCCACAGATGCTGGAGGCGTTAAACGTTGGCAGTATCGATCTCGGCAGTACCGGGGATATTCCGCCAATCTTTGCCCAGGCTGCCGGGGCTGATTTGGTATACGTGGGCGTCGAGCCACCGAAGCCCAAAGCCGAAGTGATTCTGGTGGCAGAAAACAGCCCGATCAAAACCGTAGCCGATCTTAAAGGTCACAAAGTTGCCTTTCAGAAAGGTTCCAGTTCGCACAATCTTTTACTGCGAGCCCTTCGCCAGGCCGGGCTTAAATTCACGGATATTCAGCCCACTTACCTGACGCCTGCCGATGCCCGCGCCGCGTTCCAGCAAGGTAACGTTGACGCCTGGGCTATCTGGGATCCCTACTACTCCGCTGCATTATTACAGGGCGGCGTGCGGGTGCTGAAAGACGGCACCGATCTCAATCAAACTGGATCGTTTTATCTGGCAGCTCGTCCGTATGCAGAAAAAAACGGCGCTTTTATTCAGGGTGTGCTGACAACCTTTAGTGAGGCCGATGCGTTAACCCGCAGCCAGCGCGAACAAAGCATCGCTTTACTGGCAAAAACGATGGGCTTACCGGCACCGGTTATTGCCTCGTATCTGGATCATCGTCCTCCCACCACCATCAAACCGTTGAGCGCTGAAGTTGCCGCCTTACAGCAGCAAACGGCAGATCTGTTTTATGAAAACCGTCTGGTGCCGAAAAAAGTCGATATTCGCCAGCGCATCTGGCAGCCCACTCAACTGGAAGGAAAACAATTATGAGTCTGAATATGTTCTGGTTTTTACCGACCCACGGTGACGGGCATTATCTGGGAACGGAAGAAGGTTCACGTCCGGTTGATCACGGTTATCTGCAACAAATTGCGCAAGCGGCGGATCGTCTGGGCTATACCGGTGTGCTGATCCCGACGGGGCGATCGTGTGAAGATGCGTGGCTGGTGGCGGCGTCGATGATCCCGGTGACACAACGGCTGAAGTTTCTTGTCGCCCTGCGCCCCAGCGTAACCTCACCTACCGTTGCCGCCCGCCAGGCCGCCACGCTTGACCGTCTCTCTAACGGACGTGCGTTGTTTAACCTGGTCACAGGCAGCGATCCCCAAGAACTGGCAGGCGACGGCGTGTTCCTTGATCATAGCGAGCGTTACGAAGCCTCGGCAGAATTTACCCAGGTCTGGCGGCGGTTGTTGCTTGGCGAGACTGTGGATTTCAACGGCAAACATATTCATGTACGCGGGGCCAAACTGCTCTTCCCGCCGATTCAACAGCCTTATCCTCCGCTTTACTTTGGCGGATCGTCAGATGTCGCCCAGGAGCTGGCGGCAGAACAAGTTGATCTCTACCTTACCTGGGGCGAACCACCGAAACTGGTAAAAGAGAAAATCGAACACGTGCGGGCGAAAGCTGCCGCGCATGGACGCAAAATTCGTTTCGGTATTCGTCTGCATGTGATTGTTCGTGAAACCAACGACGAAGCGTGGCAGGCCGCCGAGCGGTTAATCTCGCATCTTGATGATGAAACTATCGCCAAAGCACAGGCCTCATTCGCCCGAACGGATTCCGTAGGACAACAGCGAATGGCGGCGCTACATAACGGCAAGCGCGACAATCTGGAGATCAGCCCCAATTTATGGGCGGGTGTTGGCTTAGTGCGCGGCGGTGCCGGGACAGCGCTGGTGGGCGATGGTCCTACGGTCGCCGCGCGAATCAACGAATACGCTGCACTTGGCATCGACAGTTTTGTGCTTTCGGGCTACCCGCATCTGGAAGAAGCGTATCGGGTCGGCGAGTTACTGTTCCCACATCTGGATGTCGCCATCCCGGAAATTCCCCAGCCACAACCGCTGAATCCACAAGGCGAAGCGGTGGCGAATGATTTTATCCCCCGTAACGTCGCGCAAAGCTAAGGAACACGATGATGGCAACGCCAGTGAAGAAGTGGTTATTGCGCGTTGCCCCCTGGTTTTTACCGGTGGGCATCGTGGCGGTGTGGCAACTGGCCTCCTCGGTTGGCTGGCTATCGACGCGTATTTTGCCCTCACCGGAAGGAGTGGTGATGGCGTTCTGGACGCTCTCTGCCAGCGGCGAACTGTGGCAGCATCTGGCGATCAGCTCCTGGCGTGCACTGATTGGTTTTTCAATTGGCGGATCGCTGGGATTAATTCTGGGGCTGATTAGCGGGCTGTCACGCTGGGGTGAGCGACTGCTGGATACCTCAATTCAGATGTTGCGCAACGTGCCGCATCTGGCGCTGATCCCGCTGGTGATTTTGTGGTTTGGCATTGATGAATCCGCAAAAATCTTTCTGGTGGCGCTCGGTACGCTATTCCCCATTTATATCAACACCTGGCATGGCATCCGTAATATCGACCGTGAGCTGGTGGAGATGGCACGTAGCTATGGATTATCCGGCATGCCGCTGTTTATCCATGTGATCCTGCCTGGTGCCCTGCCCTCAATTATGGTCGGTGTGCGTTTTGCTTTGGGCCTGATGTGGCTGACGCTGATCGTTGCCGAAACTATTTCTGCCAATTCCGGCATTGGTTATCTGGCGATGAATGCGCGGGAGTTTCTGCAAACGGACGTGGTGGTAGTCGCCATTATTCTTTACGCCCTGCTCGGCAAACTTGCTGACGTCAGCGCGCAGCTGTTAGAGCGTCTCTGGTTGCGCTGGAACCCGGCTTATCATTTGAAGGAGGCCACGGTATGAATACTGCTCGTCTGAACCAGGGCACACCATTGTTGCTCAATGCAGTAAGCAAACATTACGCGGAAAATATCGTCCTGAACCAACTGGATTTACATATTCCAGCAGGTCAGTTTGTGGCGGTGGTGGGCCGCAGCGGTGGTGGCAAAAGTACCCTGCTGCGCCTGCTGGCAGGTCTGGAAACGCCAACCGCAGGCGACGTGTTAGCGGGCACCACACCGCTGGCTGAGATTCAGGATGATACGCGAATGATGTTTCAGGACGCGCGTCTGCTGCCGTGGAAATCGGTGATTGATAACGTTGGGTTAGGCCTTAAAGGCCAGTGGCGCGATGCCGCGCGTCGGGCTCTGGCTGCGGTAGGACTGGAGAATCGCGCGGGGGAATGGCCTGCCGCACTTTCTGGCGGGCAGAAACAACGTGTGGCGCTGGCAAGGGCGCTGATTCATCGACCAGGTTTATTGTTGCTTGATGAACCACTCGGTGCGCTGGACGCTTTAACGCGACTCGAGATGCAGGATTTGATTGTATCACTCTGGCAGGAGCACGGCTTTACCGTCTTGCTGGTGACGCATGATGTGAGCGAAGCGGTGGCGATGGCTGACCGGGTGTTGTTAATTGAAGAGGGAAAAATTGGTCTGGATTTGACGGTGGATATCCCCCGTCCGCGCCGGTTAGGGTCGGTACGATTAGCAGAGCTGGAAGCGGAAGTATTGCAGCGGGTGATGCAGCGTGGTGAATTTGAAACTCGCCTGAGAAAACAGGGGTAAATTCTCCGAATGGCGGCGCTATTGCCGCCATTCGGTTATTTATCAAGCCAGTGCTTTGGTGATCTTCTCGTACAGATCGCCAGAGAGATTTTCCAGCCCTTTCAACTGTTCCAGCGCCGCGCGCATTTTCTCCTGACGTTTGGCATCGTAACGTTTCAGGCGAATCAACGGTTCAATCAGGCGCGAAGCCACTTGTGGATTTCGGCTGTTCAGGTCGGTAAGCATTTCCACCAGGAACTGATAACCGCTGCCATCTTCGGCATGGAACGCTGCCGGGTTGCTGCCCGCAAATGCGCCAATCAATGAACGAATGCGGTTCGGGTTGCTCATGGTAAATGAGCGATGCTGCAACAGACCACGTACCGTCTCCAGCACATTCGCCGCCGGGCTGGTGGCTTGCAGGATAAACCATTTATCCATCACCAGACCATCCTGATGCCACTTGTCGTCGTACTCCTGCATCAGCGCGTCACGGCATGGCAGTTGTGCAGCAACCGCCGCAGAAAGCGCCGCCAGCGCATCGGTCATATTGTTCGCTTCGTGGAACTGTTTGCTCACCAGCACATCAGCCAGATGCGTTTCACCAAAAGCGAGGAAGCGCAGGCAGGCATTACGCAGAGTGCGTTTTGCAATATCTTCATGCTCAACACGGTACTCGCTCTGGTAATTCGCGTTGTAAATAGCCAGCAGCTCATCTGCCAGTTCAGTCGCCAGAGTACGAGTGAGTGCTTCGCGTACTTCGGCAATAGCAATCGGATCGATGATATCGAACAGTTCTGCCATTTCATTGACGGAAGGCAGCGTCAGGATTTCTGCCGCCAGCGCCGGATCAATCTTCTCATCGAGCAGCACCGCGCGGAAAGCGTCAGCCACATGCACCGGCAGAGACAACGGCTGCCCTTGCTGATGACGGGCGACGTTCAGCTTGATGTAGGTTGCCAGCAAACTTTGCGCCGCGTCCCAGCGAGAGAAATCATTACGCGCATGACGCATCAGGAAGGTCAGTTGCTGATCGCTCCACTTATATTCCAGTTTCACTGGCGCAGAGAATTCGCACAGCAGCGCAGGCACCGGCTGGAAGTAGACATTATCAAAAACAAAGGTCTGTTCCGCCTGGGTGACGTTCAGCACGGAATTCACCGGATGACCGCCTTTCTGCAACGGGATCACTTTGCCTTCGTTGTCATACAGTTCGATGGCAAACGGAATATGCAGCGGTTGTTTTTCTGCCTGATCCGGCGTAGCTGGCGTGCGCTGGCTGATGGTCAGGGTGTACTGCTCAGTTTCCGGATTGTAGTCGTCTTTGACGGTCACAACCGGCGTGCCGGACTGGCTGTACCAACGGCGGAAATGGGAGAGATCGACATTCGACGCATCTTCCATCGCCTGCACAAAATCGTCACAGGTCGCTGCGCTACCATCATGACGCTCGAAATAGAGCTGCATCCCTTTCTGGAAATTTTCTTCGCCAAGCAGAGTGTGGATCATACGAATCACTTCCGCGCCCTTCTCGTAAACGGTCAGGGTGTAGAAGTTGTTCATTTCAATGACCATATCCGGGCGAATTGGGTGCGCCATCGGGCTGGCGTCTTCTGCAAACTGCAATCCGCGCATGGTGCGCACATTATTGATACGGTTTACCGCGCGGGAACCAAGGTCAGAGCTGAATTCCTGATCGCGGAAGACGGTTAAACCTTCTTTCAGACTGAGCTGGAACCAGTCGCGGCAGGTGACACGGTTGCCGGTCCAGTTATGGAAATATTCATGGCCGATAACGCGTTCAATATCGAGGTAATCTTTGTCGGTGGCGGTGTCGGTGCGGGCCAGCACATATTTGGAGTTAAAGATATTCAGCCCCTTATTCTCCATTGCGCCCATATTGAAGAAATCCACCGCGACGATCATATAGATGTCGAGGTCATACTCCAGGCCGAAGCGTTCTTCATCCCATTTCATGGAGTTTTTCAGCGAGGTCATTGCCCACGGCGCACGATCAAGGTTGCCACGATCGACATACAACTCCAGCGCCACTTCACGACCAGAGCGGGTAGTGAAGGTATCGCGCAGTACATCAAAATCACCAGCCACCAGCGCAAACAGGTAACACGGTTTCGGGAATGGATCCTGCCACTGTACCCAATGACGTCCATTTTCCAGTTCACCTTGCGCAACGCGGTTACCGTTGGAAAGCAGGAAGGGATATTTGGTTTTATCGGCAATAATTTTGGTGGTAAAACGCGCCAGCACGTCCGGGCGGTCGAGATAATACGTAATATGGCGGAAACCTTCGGCTTCACACTGGGTGCAAAGCGCATCGCCTGACTGATAAAGCCCTTCCAGCGCAGTATTCGCCGCCGGGCTAATTTCATTAACGATCTTAAGCGTAAAACGCTCCGGCAAATTACTGATGACCAGTGCGCCCTCTTCTTCTTTCCAGGCGGTCCACGGCTCATCATTAATATGAACAGAAACCAGTTTGAGGTCTTCGCCGTTGAGACGAAGCGGAACATCTGATGCACCATGACGGACAGCCTGGCTGACCGCGGTAACGACCGTCTTTTGCGCGTCCAGGTCAAAGGTCAAGTCAATATCAGTAATCTGGTAATCCGGCGCACGATAATCGTGACGGTATTTGGCTTGTGGCTGTTGAGTCATAAATAACCTTTAGCATCTTTTATAGAGTCTGGTGTTCAGTCTATTCCTGTTGCGTAAATCGCGCTATGCAGAATCTTCATCTTTTCAGGTACAAACGCCTTTATTGCTACATTTTTATAACATACACCGCGTTATGCCATCGACCAGAAAGGTGGCATATGGTGTGATCGGGGTTCAATAAATTGCGAAACAAGGTATACTCCAGCAGTTCCTGAAGATGTTTATTGTACTAAACGCTCCTGTACGAGGACGCTACTGCGCACCTATGACACAATTCGCTTCTCCTGTTCTGCACTCGTTGCTGGATACAGATGCTTATAAGTTGCATATGCAGCAAGCCGTGTTTCATCACTATTACGATGTGCATGTCGCGGCGGAGTTTCGTTGCCGAGGTGACGATCTGCTGGGTATTTATGCCGATGCTATTCGTGAACAGGTTCAGGCGATGCAGCACCTGCGCCTGCAGGATGATGAATATCAGTGGCTCTCTGCCCTGCCTTTCTTTAAGGCCGACTATCTTAACTGGCTACGCGAGTTCCGCTTTAACCCGGAACAAGTCACCGTGTCCAACGATAATGGCAAGCTGGATATTCGTTTAAGCGGCCCGTGGCGTGAAGTCATCCTCTGGGAAGTTCCTTTGCTGGCGGTTATCAGTGAAATGGTACATCGCTATCGCTCACCGCAGGCCGACGTTGCGCAAGCCCTCGACACGCTGGAAAACAAATTAGTCGACTTCTCGGCATTAACCGCCGGTCTTGATATGTCGCGCTTCCATCTGATGGATTTTGGCACCCGCCGCCGTTTTTCTCGCGAAGTACAAGAAACCATCGTGAAACGTCTGCAACAGGAATCCTGGTTCGTGGGCACCAGCAACTACGATCTGGCGCGTCGGCTTTCCCTCACGCCAATGGGAACACAGGCACACGAATGGTTCCAGGCGCATCAGCAAATCAGCCCGGATCTAGCCAACAGCCAGCGAGCTGCACTTGCTGCCTGGCTGGAAGAGTATCCCGACCAACTTGGCATTGCGTTAACCGACTGCATCACCATGGATGCTTTCCTGCGAGATTTCGGCGTGGAATTTGCCAGTCGTTACCAGGGCCTGCGCCATGACTCTGGCGACCCGCTTGAATGGGGTGAAAAAGCCATTGCACATTATGAAAAGCTGGGAATTGATCCACAGAGTAAAACGCTGGTTTTCTCTGACAATCTGGATTTACGCAAAGCGGTTGAGCTATACCGCCACTTCTCTTCCCGCGTGCAATTAAGTTTTGGTATTGGGACTCGCCTGACCTGCGATATCCCCCAGGTAAAACCTCTGAATATTGTCATTAAGTTGGTAGAGTGTAACGGTAAACCGGTGGCGAAACTTTCTGACAGCCCTGGCAAAACGATCTGCCACGATAAAGCGTTTGTTCGGGCGCTGCGCAAAGCGTTCGACCTTCCGCATATTAAAAAAGCCAGTTAATATCATCAGGGAGCTAATCGGCTCCCTTTTTTTACCTTTAATTCCGAAATCTTTCGCTGCATTTGCGAATTCTGCTTGTCTGATTGCAGATGCCAGGTAACATAGGTATCCCCCCATTTACGGGTGGACAAGTGTTTATTTTTTCCGACTATTAACAGAGAGAATATTATGAGCGTTGTGCCTGTAGCCGACGTACTCCAGGGCCGCGTAGCCGTTGACAGCGAAGTCACCGTGCGCGGATGGGTACGTACCCGCCGAGATTCAAAAGCTGGCATCTCCTTCCTCGCCGTTTATGACGGTTCCTGCTTTGATCCTGTACAGGCTGTCATCAATAATTCTCTGCCCAATTACAATGAAGACGTCCTGCGTCTGACCACCGGCTGCTCGGTCATTGTAACGGGTAAAGTCGTGGCGTCGCCGGGCCAGGGGCAACAATTTGAAATTCAGGCCAGCAAGGTTGAAGTTGCTGGTTGGGTTGAAGATCCAAACACTTACCCGATGGCGGCAAAACGCCACAGCATTGAGTATCTGCGTGAAGTCGCTCACCTGCGTCCGCGCACAAACCTGATTGGTGCCGTCGCGCGCGTTCGCCATACGCTGGCGCAGGCGCTGCATCGCTTCTTTAACGAGCAGGGATTCTTCTGGGTTTCAACGCCACTGATTACCGCATCTGATACCGAAGGTGCAGGCGAAATGTTCCGTGTTTCTACGCTGGATCTGGAAAACCTGCCGCGTAACGATCAGGGCAAAGTGGATTTCGACAAAGACTTCTTTGGTAAAGAGTCTTTCCTGACCGTATCTGGCCAGTTGAACGGCGAAACCTACGCTTGCGCATTGTCCAAAATTTATACCTTCGGCCCGACTTTCCGTGCTGAAAACTCCAACACCAGCCGTCACCTGGCGGAATTCTGGATGCTGGAGCCGGAAGTGGCGTTTGCTAACCTGAACGATATCGCAGGTCTGGCTGA
Organism: Escherichia sp. WS2035; assembly: GCF_046487065.1. NCBI lineage: Bacteria > Pseudomonadati > Pseudomonadota > Gammaproteobacteria > Enterobacterales > Enterobacteriaceae > Escherichia > Escherichia sp. WS2035. The sequence continues at coordinate 778,924 of NZ_JBJQKD010000001.1, read as the reverse complement.
AGCCATGCTGAAATATGTCTTCAAAGCGGTTCTCGAAGAACGCGCTGACGACATGAAATTCTTCGCTGAACGCGTAGATAAAGATGCCGTTTCACGTCTGGAACGCTTCATTGAGGCCGATTTCGCGCAGGTGGATTACACCGACGCAGTGACCATTCTCGAAAACTGCGGCAGGAAGTTTGAAAACCCGGTTTACTGGGGCGTCGATCTCTCTTCTGAGCATGAGCGTTATCTGGCGGAAGAACACTTTAAAGCACCAGTAGTGGTTAAAAACTATCCGAAAGATATTAAAGCGTTCTATATGCGCCTTAACGAAGACGGTAAAACCGTTGCGGCTATGGACGTTCTGGCTCCGGGCATCGGTGAGATCATTGGTGGCTCCCAGCGTGAAGAACGTCTGGACGTGCTGGACGAGCGTATGCTTGAAATGGGCCTGAACAAAGAAGATTACTGGTGGTATCGCGATCTGCGTCGCTACGGTACTGTTCCGCATTCAGGTTTCGGTCTTGGTTTTGAACGCCTGATTGCTTACGTAACTGGCGTGCAAAACGTACGTGATGTTATTCCGTTCCCACGTACTCCGCGTAACGCCAGCTTCTAATTTAGTGTCTTCAAGAGCCAGCGCCCGCTGGCTCTTTTTTTATCCTTTCTGTCAAGTTATCTGTTTGTTAAGTCAAGCAATCTATTTGCAACCCTGCCATAACGATCATCCTGTTACGGAATATTACACTGCAACATTTACGCACAAAAAATAATCTGCATTCTTATTGCGGATTAGTTTTTTCTTAGCTGATAGCACAATTTTTATACGATTTTTTGGCATTCTGGATGTCTGAAAGAAGATTTTGTGCCCGGTCGATAAAGTTTCCATCAGAAACAAAATTTCCGTTTAGTTAATTTAAATATAAGGAAATCATATAAATAGATAAAAATTGCTGTAAATATCATCACGCCTCTATGGAAATATGACGGTGTTCACAAAGTTCCTTAATTTTTACTTTTTGTCACACATTTTTTCTTTTTGAAACCAAATCTTTATCTTTGTAGCACTTTCACGGTAGCGAAACGTTAGTTTGAATGGAAAGATGCCTGCAGACACATAAAGACACCAAACTCTCATCAATAGTTCCGTAAATTTTTATTGACAGAACTTATTGACGGCAGTGGCAGGTGTCATAAAAAAAACCATGAGGGTAATAAATAATGATGAAGCGCAATATTCTGGCAGTGATCGTCCCTGCTCTGTTAGTAGCAGGTACTGCAAACGCTGCAGAAATCTATAACAAAGATGGCAACAAAGTAGATCTGTACGGTAAAGCTGTCGGTCTGCATTATTTCTCCAAGGGTAACGGTGAAGACAGTTACGGTGGCAATGGCGACATGACCTATGCCCGTCTTGGTTTTAAAGGGGAAACTCAAATCAATTCCGATCTGACCGGTTATGGTCAGTGGGAATATAACTTCCAGGGTAACAACTCTGAAGGCGCTGACGCTCAAACTGGTAACAAAACGCGTCTGGCATTCGCGGGTCTTAAATACGCTGACGTTGGTTCTTTCGATTACGGCCGTAACTACGGTGTGGTTTATGATGCACTGGGTTACACCGATATGCTGCCAGAATTTGGTGGTGATACTGCATACAGCGATGACTTCTTCGTTGGTCGTGTTGGCGGCGTTGCTACCTATCGTAACTCCAACTTCTTTGGTCTGGTTGATGGTCTGAACTTTGCTGTTCAGTACCTGGGTAAAAACGAGCGTGACACTGCACGCCGCTCTAACGGCGACGGTGTTGGCGGTTCTATCAGCTACGAATACGAAGGCTTTGGTATCGTTGGTGCTTATGGTGCCGCTGACCGTACCAACCTGCAGGAAGAGTCTCCCCTTGGCAAAGGCAAAAAAGCTGAACAGTGGGCTACTGGTCTGAAGTATGACGCGAACAACATCTACCTGGCAGCGAACTACGGTGAAACCCGTAACGCTACGCCGATCACTAACAAATTTACAAACACCAGCGGCTTCGCCAACAAAACGCAAGACGTTCTGTTAGTTGCGCAATACCAGTTCGATTTCGGTCTGCGTCCGTCCATCGCTTACACTAAATCTAAAGCGAAAGACGTAGACGGTATCGGTGATGTTGATCTGGTGAACTACTTTGAAGTGGGCGCAACCTACTACTTCAACAAAAACATGTCCACCTATGTTGACTACATCATCAACCAGATCGATTCTGACAACAAGTTGGGCGTAGGTTCCGACGATACCGTTGCTGTGGGTATCGTTTACCAGTTCTAATAGCACACCTCTTTGTTAAATGCCGAAAAAACAGGACTTTGGTCCTGTTTTTTTTATGCCTTCCAGAGCAATCTCACGTCTTGCAAAAACAGCCTGCGTTTTCATCAGTAATAGTTGGAATTTTGTAAATCTCCCGTTACCCTGATAGCGGACTTCCCTTCTGTAACCATAATGGAACCTCGTCATGTTTGAGAACATTACCGCCGCTCCTGCCGACCCGATTCTGGGCCTGGCCGATCTGTTTCGTGCCGATGAACGTCCCGGCAAAATTAACCTCGGGATTGGTGTCTATAAAGATGAGACGGGTAAAACCCCGGTACTGACCAGCGTGAAAAAGGCTGAACAGTATCTGCTCGAAAATGAAACCACCAAAAATTACCTCGGCATTGACGGCATCCCTGAATTTGGTCGCTGCACTCAGGAACTGCTGTTTGGTAAAGGTAGCGCCCTGATCAATGACAAACGTGCTCGCACGGCACAGACTCCGGGTGGCACTGGCGCACTACGCGTGGCTGCCGATTTCCTGGCAAAAAATACCAGCGTTAAGCGTGTGTGGGTGAGCAACCCAAGCTGGCCGAACCATAAGAGCGTCTTTAACTCTGCAGGTCTGGAAGTTCGTGAATACGCTTATTATGATGCGGAAAATCACACTCTTGACTTCGATGCACTGATTAACAGCCTGAACGAAGCCCAGGCTGGCGACGTAGTGCTGTTCCATGGCTGCTGCCATAACCCAACCGGCATCGACCCTACGCTGGAACAATGGCAGACACTGGCACAACTCTCCGTTGAGAAAGGCTGGTTACCGCTGTTTGACTTCGCTTACCAGGGTTTTGCTCGGGGTCTGGAAGAAGATGCTGAAGGACTGCGCGCTTTCGCGGCTCTGCATAAGGAGCTGATTGTTGCCAGTTCCTACTCTAAAAACTTTGGCCTGTACAACGAGCGTGTTGGCGCTTGTACTCTGGTTGCTGCTGACAGTGAAACTGTTGAACGTGCATTCAGCCAAATGAAAGCGGCGATTCGTGCTAACTACTCTAACCCACCAGCACACGGCGCTTCTGTTGTTGCCACCATCCTGAGCAACGATGCGTTACGTGCGATTTGGGAACAAGAACTGACTGATATGCGCCAGCGTATTCAGCGTATGCGTCAGTTGTTCGTCAATACGCTGCAGGAAAAAGGCGCAAATCGCGACTTCAGCTTTATCATCAAACAGAACGGCATGTTCTCCTTCAGTGGCCTGACAAAAGAACAAGTGCTGCGTCTGCGCGAAGAGTTTGGCGTATATGCTGTTGCTTCTGGTCGCGTAAACGTGGCCGGGATGACACCAGATAACATGGCACCGCTGTGCGAAGCGATTGTGGCAGTGCTGTAAGCGTTAAAACCGATGAAGCCCGCTTGAAAGCGGGCTTTTTTATGCGCCTTTACCAGACAGGCATTTCGTCTTGCAAGAAGGGATTATGCAGGCGCTCATAACCGAGAGTGGATAATGGTCCGTGACCCGGAATAAATGTCACGTCATCCCCCAGTGGCAGCAATTTATCTTTGATTGAAGAAATCAGTTGATTGTGATCGCCACGCGGGAAATCACTGCGCCCTACTCCGCCTTTGAAAATAACATCGCCAGAAATGAGCAGCCTTGCCTGCTCATTAAAAAACACCACATGACCCGGCGTATGCCCGGGGCAATGTAACACCTGTAAAGTCACATTCCCTATGCTGATGGTATCGCCTTCGTTCAGCCAACGATCTGGCGTCAGCGGCTGGCACTCTTCCAGACCAAACATACGACTTTGCGCAGGCAAGCCTTGCAGCCAGAACTCATCTTCTTTTTCCGGGCCAAAAACCGGCACGCCGTAATGTTGCGCCAGTTCCGCCGCTGCGCCAACGTGGTCCAGATGACCATGAGTCAGCAGGATCTGCATCAGTGTCAGGCCGCTGGCATCAACTTCCTGTTTGATTTTTTCCGCATCGCCGCCAGGATCGACCAGTGCGGCCAGACGGGTTTGTTCACACCAGATCAATGAACAGTTCTGGGAGAATGCGGTGACCGGAATAATACGATAGTTCATACTGCCCCTGTTTCGTTAAGCGATTACTACCAGTGCCGTGCTGGCCCGGTATCAATATGCACAAAGTTACTACGTGGGTAATATCCTACACCACCTGCGCGCATAGATAACGCGGCTTTGCGAATATTGCTTAACGCGATACCTTCAATGTGGAAATCCATCGCCTGGCCTTTGGTGTGATAGCTTTTCTTCGCTACTCCACGGCTGCGGGCGCGTAGTTCATTGTTGGTATCAATGGAACGATAACCGGAAATGAGTTGCACCGGTTTGCGGGTGCCTAACAACCCTTGCAGGCGATACAACTGGTCGAATAATCCTGGGTCGATGGACTTTATTTTGTTCGCGCGGTAATCGCGGAAAAAATGGTTAAGTTTTGCCAATTCTTCCTGAATATAGCCTCTGCCATCGAAAAACTCCGCTTTGATTGACTCTCCGGTATGAAGATTATTGAGTGTCAAAATGCGCGGGCGTGGGGTAGAGAGTGTTGCAAACGCCGGGGTCGGCAGGATGGCGGCACCGAGTGCAACGCCACCAAGCGCCAGCAGTTTGCGGCGATTAGCGTCGAATTTGTCCATGATAATCAAGTCTACAGGTCAATGTTATCGTTTATATGCACTTCTGGCGCACAAGAGGCACCTTAACCGCCCGTAAAGAAGACGTCAAGATGACTCAACCCCAGCAGTGACGGGGGCTGCAGAGAATCGCCCCCGATCATGCTAATTATTACGACAACTGATTTCCCCGAACTGCTTCATTTACCTGATTAATTGTTCCGCTTTCGATACAATTTGCGAGCTGGATCGCGCAGGCAGATCATAATTGTAAATATCTGTACGATACTGGGTACGACCATCAGCACCAACAAAGGCCGTCAGATAGTAGAGATTCACCGGAATCGACTGCCGAATATTGACGTAACGCGTATCGCCCTGCTTCAGCGCATCAGAAATACGTTTGTCATTCCATCCTGCATCCTGCAACAGCATATTCGCCAGATCGGAAGCTTTATTCACTCGTACACAGCCTGAGCTCAATGCGCGTGTATCACGTTTGAACAGATTGTGGTTCGGCGTGTCATGCAAATAAATGGCCTCTGAACTCGGCATATTGAATTTATAGCGCCCCAGCGAGTTCCGTGGGCCTGGAGCCTGCTGGAAACGGAACGGTAAATTCGAGGCCGTGATTGTAGACCAGTCAACCTGCCATGGGTCAATCGCTTCTCTGCTGTTCCAGCCGCGCATCACCGTATAGCCATGGCTTTCGAGATATCCCGGATCGTTGCGCACTTTCGGCAGAATATCTTTGCGTGCCAGAGTTGGTGGTACGTTCCACGGCGGGTTTACCACTACGTTGTTAAGTGCACTGCTCATCATCGGCGTTTTGCGATCGGGGCGACCGACAATGACTCGCGAATCCAGCACCTGATTGCCGTTCTGATAGTAGACCAGCGAATAGGCTGGAATGTTAACCATGATCCCGGTAGAAAGCTCTGTTGGCAGCAAGCGCAATCGCTGGATGTTGAGTGCCAACACGCCAGCACGCTGGGCGGGCGTTACGTTTAACCAGTCACGCGTTGCCGGGCCAATAGCACCATCTGCTCCCAATCCTTGCCATGCCTGAAAACGTTTAACGGCTTCCACCAGTTCATTATCGTAGGCGGCGCGAACGGCAGGCGCAGGTTTACTACGAGACGTAGTTTGTTTGTCCATCAGCTTAGTTTCTGCTGTTTCAACAGTAACAGCCGATGGGCTGACTACCGCGTCAGTTGGCGTGTCATCGCCAGGTAGCGTAATTTTCGGTCCCCCGTCCAACATGCCTGTACGTTGCAATATTTCGCGCAACGCCGGTACGTCGTTACTCCACTGTCCTGGGCGCAACGTTGCTTTACCGGTCAGTTGAGGCCACGGTTTGGTGTCACTGAGTAAGGCCAGTAACGATTCATGCATCGCCGCATATTGCGGATGCTGCGGTGCCAGTCCTGCAACAAACGTCGGCAATTGACCTTTATCCAGCGCCAGCTGCCATTGGTTAATCACCGAAAGCGGCGGCGTTGCAAGCGCATAAGGTTTACTGCTATATAGCCAGCGAGTGCCTTTGACCGGAATATTTGCAATGAAATGGAGATAGCCCATCATCGCATCAGAGAGCACCACGTCGCGTGCCATCCCGTTAACACCAGGATCGGTCAGTAACTCTACCCATTTATTAAACTGCGGCTGGAAACCGGCAATCGCCACCTCTGCCAGCTGTTGCTGGAAGGCTTTAACAGCATCACGGTTTTCCCACATGGGTTGCATATCGCGTGCGGCATACAACAATTGAAGCTGGTTAAGATAAACCGGCTTATAACCTGCGGGTAATTGAGATTCGATTTGCGTGCGGGCTTTTTCAGCCGCACCTTCAGGCAATGGCTGGATCCCCGCCATTATTGCCGTGGCTTGCGCCTGCGGCAGTGCCTCGCCCTGTTCACTAACAGCCACCGGGCTGTCGCCAGGGATTACTTCAGGCTCATCGGCCTGCGCATTGAACAGTGGAGCGAATGTTACGGCCAGGCACAAACTGATTGCCGACAGCCGACGACCACACATCATATTAAGCAACATCCCTTGCCCCCTGTTTTTATCATACTCTGAATAGCCAGGCTGTTATTTTACGACTTGCCTGTACAACGCCAATACTCACGAAAGTATGACGAGCAAGCCTGTTACTCATCAGGCTTATCTTCAGTATATAAACGCCGATACGTTTTTACATAACCTAATGTAAAGAAGTTTAAAGAAAAGCGCGCCGTAATGTGCCACTTTTTTAGTGCAGAAACGGAGTTTTCGGAAAAAGAAAAGGCGGCATTGCTGCCGCCTTAATTTTAACTCGCCTGAGAAGGCGCTTCGTCACTTCCTGGAAGCGTTTCAGGGAGTTGAGGCGCAAATCCTCGCAGGCCGACGACGTGAACGTGTTCGGTATTCTGGAAGACTTTACGTACCAGTTTATAGGTGGTGCCTTTCTCCGGGCTGATATTTTCCGGCGCTGCGATAATGAGCTGCATTTGCAAACGTTCACACAATTCAAACAGCGTGGCGATGGAACGGGCGTCCAGTCGCGCTGCTTCATCGAGGAACAGCAGGCGGCAAGGAGAGATATCTTTACCGCGCAGGCGGCGAGATTCATCTTCCCAGCTTTGTACCACCATCACCAGAATCGACATACCGGTACCAATCGCCTCACCGGTCGACAATGCACCAGACTCTGCACGCAACCAGCCATCGGAACCACGGTTAACCTCAACTTCCATTTCCAGATAGTTGCGGTAATCCAGCAGTTCTTCACCGATGGTCTGCGGCGTGCGCTGCCCCATATCAATCTGCGGGTTAAGACGTTGATACAGTTTCGCCAGCGCTTCTGAGAAGGTCAGGCGGTTGCTGTTAAACAGATCCTGATGCTGCTCGTGCTGTTCAGAGAGCACATCCAGCAGCATGGCGTGCGTTTCACGTACGTTCACGTTCAGACGTACGCTGTTCACCTGGCCAAACGATACGTTCTGCAACCCCTGGTTGAGCATACGGATACGGTTCTGCTCGCGCTGAATGGTTTTGCGAATGATGTTCGCCACGCTGCGGGAACTGATCGCCAGTTTCTGTTCACGAGAGGTTAATTCTTCGGTCAGACGGCTAAGCTCGATCTCCATCTGTTCGATAGCTTCCACCGGATCATCGGTACGAATAATATCCTGACGAATACGTTCACGCAGATGCTGATAAACCGCCACGAAGAACTGAATTTTACGTTCCGGACGTTTTGGATCTTCCGACATCCGCAGCACGTCGCGCAGATGTTCGTTATCCGCCACCGCCAGACGCAGCGCACCTAACGCCTTATCCGACATGGAGCGCAAATCATCAGCGGAGAGATAAGCCAGCTCACGACGGTGTAAGCGACGCTCAACGCCATTATCTTTCACCATGCGCATCACCGCACACCAGCCCGCTTTGGCGGTCACTACCTGCTCGCGCATCTCAAAGTAATCCCGCTCCAGCTTGCGCAGTTTACGGGTCAGGTTGTCCATCTCCGCTTCGCAGAAGGTAAGCGCTTTTTCCAGTTGATTGCGTCGTGAACGGTTATTGCTCAGTTGCGCGTGCAACTCGTCACGGCGAATACGTGCCCGCTCTTCTGCCCCGCTATCAGCACGCACGCCGATATCCTGCAATTCACGTTGCAGATCGTTAAGTAGCTCTTTTTTGGTGTCATACGAACTTTTCAGCGAAGCCAGCACCTGGTTGTACTGATTCAACTGCGCTGCGTGTCCGCGCAACGCTTCACGAGCGCGGGTACGCTCCGCTTCCGCCTGTTCCAGACGTTCACGCAGTTTTTCGTTGAGATCGCTGTTACCGCTAAGCATTTCTGCCGAGTCAGAGTAGCTAAAGTGCGCACGACGCTGCACCACTTCCGTCAGGGCAAACGCCTGCTGACGGGCATCGCGCTGCATCTGCTGAGAGTACGCGTAATCTTCTTTTAATTGTTCGAACTGTTCCGGGTCGCTCTGCAATACCGAAACGATCGGCTCCAGTTTCGCCAGTTGATTGCCAAACTGCTGAACAAAACGCGCGGCTTCCTGGGCTTCATCCAGACGTTCGCGGATTTCATCGACGCGATCCGCCAGGCTGTCATCAGCCAACAGGTTGAGACGCGGCAGAATGCGGTTCAGCGCCGTAACGCCCTCTTTCGCCTGCTCAAACTGAATACGCTGCTGCTGGTTATCATTTTCATGATTACTCAACGCCCGTTCCAGTTCGACGCGACGGCTGTTCAGTTGACGGATTTCTGCTTCCGGGTCAGACTCAAACGCCACCGCCAGATGACTGCCGATAAAGCGGCTGAACGCCTGATGCAGACGCTGGGTTTTCTGTACATCAAAGGAAAGCGTGGCGAAGCGTTCGGAAAGCACTTCCCGCTCGGCATGGAGGCTTTCAATACGGCTTTCACGCGCAGCACGACCAAACAGCGGCACTTCCGGGAAACGTGAATAACGCCACTGACGATCGGCGATTTTCACCACCACCGCTTTTTCCAGCTCATCAACGCTGAACACGCTGTCATCGAATGACTGCGGATCCCCTTCGATCAAATAGAGATCTTCCGGGCAATCGGTCAAGCCTTCCAGGTGTTCGGTTACCTGTGACAGATCTGGCACCACGATGGCGTGGCGTGACGGGCCATACAGTGCTGAGAAGTACGGCGCATCTTCCAGGCTAACGTCGTCATAAATTTCTGACAGCAGCACACCACCAAAACGCTCCGCCAGCGCGTTCAGACGCTGATCTTCAGAACCACCTGGCTGGCTTAAACGTTCGATCTCTTCATCGACGGCGTTTTTGCGCGCGCCTACTTCATCGCGTTCAACAATTGCCTCGCGCTCACGCTCCAGCAACTGTTGCAGAAATTCGGTGACATCCTGGCTGGAGGTGAACTCTTCGCCGCACTGTTCGCTCAACTGGTTGAGACTGTTTTGCGCTGCCAGCCAAACCGGCGCACGCTGCATCAAACTCTGAATGCGAGACTGCAGCTGTTCCTGCTCCTGGCGCAGTGCCATCCGCTCTTCTCGGGCGTTAGAGACGCTATCGGAAAGAGAGGCAATGCGTGCTTCCAGCTCCTGATGCAGAGCTTCCAGTTCATCAATATCAAAATTCTTGCCCTGACGTTTGCAGAAATCTGCCAGCAGACGCTCAGCTTCTTGCTGCTCACGCAGACGCTGTTCCAGTTCGCTTAAGCGCATCCGCAACGGCTGAACCTGCTCTGCCAGGTGACGCTGATCGACCCCTTCGCGCAATAGTTCGCGAGCGACATCCCACGCCTCGTTACGCGCCAGCGGGCCGTTGATTGCCACCACCAGCTGATAAGCCTGCTCAAACTGGCTGTGCGCGGTTTGCGCCATGCTCATTTTCTGCTCAAGAGAGAGCATTTTTTCGGTCGCTTCCAGCTCTTTCGCCTGGAAGGTTTCCAGCCATTCGGCAGCGCTGTCGGCGGTTAAGTCCGGCAGATGGCACAGTTCTTTGGCACGATTAAGCGCAGCAATCGCCTGGTTATACTGGATCGCGCGCGTTTGCTGGACGTCCAGCGCCTGCTGGTAGTCAGCAAGCTGGCTTTTCAGCTCGTCCACTTCCAGTTCGGCAGCTTCCGCACGAGCCTCGTTCTCTTCCTGGCGTTCGATGGCTTCTGCCACCACTTCGTTTTGCTCTTCCAGACGGATCTGCAGCTCATCGAGATCCGCTTCGTAGCGTTCGATCTTCTCCTGCTGACGCAGTGCGGTTTGCACCAGGTTCAGGTGATCGCTGGCCGCCTGATAATCCGCTTCCAGATCGCCTTCGGCACCGTTGTGCTCAGCCAGCTCTCGCGCCATGTCGACGTGTTTGTACTGCTCAGCCGCCAGTTGCTGACGCGAAGTATGTAGCTCGCGACGAAACTCCAGGGCCTTATCGAGATGAACACGGCGCTCGTTGGCGTGACGCATGTAGTCCGCCGCCACGTAGTTGGTGGCTTCGCTGATCAGATGCTTAAACAGGTCACGGTCCGACTGGGTGACACGAATCGCTTCCAGCGTCATGCGGTTTTCACGCAGCGCCGCTTCCATGTCCTGGAACGCTTTCCGCACCCCACTGTTTTCCGGCAACAGGTAGTCGCGCAGAGAACGAGTAATGGCGCTGGAGATCCCGCCATACAGCGAGGCTTCGATCAGACGATAGAATTTACTACGGTCAGACGCTGAGCGCAGACGACGCGCGATGATGCCCAGATCGAACATCAGCGAGTGGTAATCGGTAATGGAGTTGAACTGTTTAAACTGCACGCCTTCCATCGCCTCGAGCTTGTCTTTCAGCTCGTTAAGCGGCAGCACGCGCGCCTGGCGTTCGTTCAGAGTTTCGGTCACCAGTTGTGTCGGCTGCACCGACATCGGCAGTCCCTGAATGGCAAACGGCTTGATATCCACTTTACGATCGCGTCCGGCAACCTGTTGCAGACGCACACCGACCACCACGCGCTGGTGACGCGAGTTAATGGTGTCGAGCATCGAATAACAGACACCCGCTTTCAGCTTACCGTGCAGACCTTTATCGCGCGAACCGCTGGTGGCCCCGGCTTCCGTAGTGTTACGGAAATGCAGCAGGGTCAGATCGGGGATAAGCGCCGTAACGAACGCCGCCATGGTGGTGGATTTACCCGCCCCGTTACCGCCAGAAAGCGTCGTGACCAGCTCGTCAAGGTCAAAAGTTCGGGCAAAAAAGCCGTTCCAGTTAATCAGCGTCAGTGAGCGAAATTTACCGCGTTCAATCATTATTCTTCCTCTCCGCTATCTGGCTGACTCTCTTCGGTTTCATCGTTGAGTTGCAGATGATTTTCAATCGGCATTGCTTCACCATCACGAATCAGGCGACGCTGTGCTTCACGGGGATCGTCGCCAGCACGCACATCGGCGCCGAAGCGGAACACCGATTCGGTAATGCGGAACTTGCTGCTGTCGTGGCCCATAAACCACACCATGCCTAAACGACGCAGACGGTTGAGCGAAGAACGTACTTTTTCCTGCAACTTCTGACGGTCAACGTCTGAACCGGTTGAACGGTTGTTCACCAGTTTCAGCAGTTTCGCTTCATCGGCCAGGGTGAGCAGTTCGTCGTACAGTTCCTGTTGAGTAAAAATCCCCTCATTCGCCAGCCGTTCCGGGCTGAGATAGAGATAACAGAGGATTTTCCCGACCATCATATCCAGTTCCGACAAGACGGAACGAGGGATCAGCGTGGTGGAACGTGGGCGTAGATAGAAGAACCCTTCCGGTGCACGAATAAGCTCAACGTTATAACGCGCGTAAAACTCTTCCAGATATTCCTGAAAATCCATCAGGAATGCATGATTATCCAGTTCGTCGAGGCCAATATGGCGGCCTGAACGTAAGGCGCTATCCAGCGCCGGAAATAACGGATTCGCCAGCGCCTGCGCCAGCTTAACCGGCATCACTTGTTCAATATTTGTCGATGACATGCGCCTGTACCTTGGCTCCGTAATCATTAATCGGCTGCCATTTCGCTGGCAGTCCGGTGAAATCTGCTTGCGCTACGCCAAGACGTACCGCCTGATCAATAACAATGCGCGCAACGTCAAAGTGACGTGCACGCGGATACTGTGACAGATATTCGCGTACCACCAGACCAAGATCCAACGGCACTTGTCTGGTTTTGTACACGGCAAGTTGTTCTTCGATGATCGCCGCCAGCTGTTCGCGGATCTCGTTAAACTCTTCGTACTCCAGATCCTCAGGAAGTTCCCCAGTCACTTCTTCATCGCGCAGTACCATCTCTTCGTCACGCATATCCAGCAGACGATCGGCATTGGCATAAGTTAGCGCCCACGGCTCATCAAAATAGGTTTGTACCGACTGACGTAACCGCTGAGCAAAGACGCGGTTTTTATCCATATCGATCGCAGTACGAATAAATTTGTGTACGTGGCGGTCGTAGCCAATCCACAAGTCGATGGATTGCTGGCCCCAACTGATAATACGGTCGAGTTTGCTCTGAAGATCGAACACCAGACGATCGACAAAATGCAGGTCGTCATGGGTCATCGTCGCATCCTGAATGCGTAACAGGTTGGCCTGCAATTTATCGCCTGCCGCTTCCAGCGTATCCTGCAATTCACGCAGCGTTCCGGAAGTTTCTGAAAGCAACAATTCACAGCTGGAAATCGCCGCCCGCCAGTCTTTGTTCAACAACTGGGCGATATCATCCTTCACCTGCTGCTGCTGTTCATCCATCAGACGTTGCGTCAGGTCGATACTGTCGAAAATTTCTGCTACCGAATATTTCAGTGGCGCATAAACATTGCGGTGCCAGTGAAATTCATCACCGCCCTCTTCGGCGGCATCTGCTGCGCGTTTGAGCTCACCCGCCACAATCGACAATTGCATAGAAAGGCGCAGCGTAGAAAACTCGCGCTGACGAATGTAATAGTCAGTGATGCCGATGCCGAGCGGCGTCAGACGGTAAATTGCGTTCCCTTCCGCCTGCTCGCTGGTAAAGCGGTTCAGCAGACGTTGACGCACCATGTCGTTGATCGCGTTGTTGGCGCGCACGCCGATGGTTTCGCTGGTTTGCTCAAACGCATCACTCACATGGCGGAATGCATCCACCAGCTCGCCTTCACTCATCTCACCATCCAGACGCTCGCCGTTCAGCGTGGCAACCGCCAGCAGAAAAGAGAGTCGGTCTACCGGCAGCGAGATGGAGAAGTCATTTTTTCTGGCCCAGGCAACCAGTTCGGGGACTGTCTGGGAAAATTCACTCATACTTTATCCTTGCTCTGCGGTTTGCGCGCGGTGACATGAATATAACGCCCCAGGGTAATATACGGTTCCTGACGGCAATAACGCGTTTCTAATTCAAGTAATGCTTCATAGCAGTCGCGCTGCTGGTGCTTCTCACGCAGATAATCATGAAACACGCGAACGCCTGTCTTACCCAGAATTTGCCAACCAGCTTCTTCCAGCCACAGATAAACCTGCGCCGGGTCGCGTGGATAATCTGGCGAAAGCGTCCGTTTTTTCTTTTTCGGCATTCCCGCCTGCACGTAATCAAAATTCCCGGCGACCATGTTATGCATCAACAAACCATGCGCATTGTAGAACATTAACGACAACACGCCGCCTGGACGCAACACTGACCACAGGGTCTGTAATACGCTGCGGGGATCGGCCACCCACTCGAGCACCGCATGGAACAATATCAGATCAACGGGCGTTTCCAAATGCGAAGCAACATCCTGAGCGGCGCAATGTATAAATTGCATGTTGTCGCTCACACCTTTTGCTTCTGCCGCCTGTTTTGCGCGGTCGATCATCTGCGCAGAAAGATCGCATAAAATGACCTGATGCCCGCGCTCGGCCATTTTGATTGCGGTCTGCCCTTCTCCACCGCCAGCATCCAGCACACGCAGTTTTTGCGGGCCTATTTCTGCCAGCACGCGATCGAGATCCTGCCACAGAATAGCCTGTCGAAGCTGCCCTTTGGTGGTGCCGTAAATGTTACGGGAAAACTTTTCCGCAATATCATCAAAATTGCGATCCTGCATTGCTTTCTCCACCGGTTGGCTAAGACGTTTTCTGATAAAGACGCTATTTTGTCACAGCCACGGCGAGAATGAACCCGTCTGGTGTAATATCGCTGGCGATCCCTTGCTATATGGTTAAAAAAGGAACCAGAAAGGATGCTTTTTACACTGAAAAAAGTGATTGGCAATATGTTGCTGCCACTTCCGCTAATGTTGTTGATTATTGGCGCTGGCCTGGCGCTGCTGTGGTTTAGCCGTTTTCAAAAAACCGGGAAGATTTTTATTAGCATTGGGTGGCTGGCGCTCTTGTTATTGAGTTTGCAACCGGTAGCCGACCGCCTGCTGCGTCCCATCGAAAGCACCTATCCGACATGGAATAATTCGCAAAAAGTGGACTATATCGTGGTGCTCGGAGGTGGTTATACCTGGAACCCGCAGTGGGCGCCGAGCTCTAATTTAATCAATAACAGTCTGCCACGCCTGAATGAAGGTATTCGCTTATGGCGCGAAAATCCGGGATCAAAACTGATCTTCACGGGAGGCGTAGCTAAAACCAATACGGTGAGCACAGCCGAAGTCGGTGCCAGAGTTGCGCAATCGCTGGGCGTGCCGCGCGAGCAAATTATCACCCTGGATTTGCCAAAAGATACCGAAGAAGAAGCTGCAGCAGTGAAACAGGCGATTGGTGACGCACCTTTCCTGCTGGTGACCTCCGCATCACATCTGCCGCGGGCGATGATCTTTTTTCAGCAGGAAGGGTTAAATCCGCTACCAGCCCCGGCGAATCAGTTGGCCATCGACTCGCCGCTTAATCCGTGGGAACGGGCAATCCCTTCTCCGGTTTGGTTGATGCATAGCGACCGCGTTGGCTATGAAACGCTTGGCCGGATCTGGCAGTGGCTGAAAGGTTCGTCAGGCGAGCCACGGCAAGAGTGATTTTGATG
Organism: Escherichia sp. WS2035; assembly: GCF_046487065.1. Taxonomy (NCBI): domain Bacteria; kingdom Pseudomonadati; phylum Pseudomonadota; class Gammaproteobacteria; order Enterobacterales; family Enterobacteriaceae; genus Escherichia; species Escherichia sp. WS2035. The sequence goes on along the minus strand of NZ_JBJQKD010000001.1, from coordinate 763,524 downwards.
CCAGATCGAAGTTACGCCGATTAAATCGTCCGGTGTTGACCAGTTGCGCAACTTCATCCCATAACACATACAACCAACGCCGCCAGATGAACGACTCCGCCACTGGCGCGCGTTGCAGATAACTCCAGAGCAAATCTTCCGCCAGAGAATTATCCATTAGTCGGAACAGTTCGTATTCTCGCGGTGCCCAAAGCATTAGTCCCGGTCCGACCATCGCCAGTAACTGATCGCTGCGCGAATCTTTCAGCATGCTGCGTAAACAGAAGTTACCGTGAATCAGTACACAATTGTCGTTAAAGCCTTCAAATAATGCCGGGAGACATTCGCGAGTGCGAAACAGGATCCGCTTATCCTGCATCGATAGACCGGTGTTATTGAACTGATTGAGCGTGGTCCATAGCACTTCAACATGTTGCCGGTACCATGAGGGCCAGAAATTTTCCTGAGTATTGTCGACCGCGCCGACGCAACCACGACTGTCCTGACGGTGCCAGGCCAGTAAGGCTTCAACGATTTGGTCTTTGAGTTGTTCCCAGCGTTCTGGTGTTCGGGCTGGTGCCTCCACCGAAACACCACGCATTCGCTCCAGTAGCAGGACATCGGGGCCGGGGTGTTCTTCATGCGTCATCACACCATAAATAGTCGGCATACGGACAGTCCCACTTCTTGCCAGCATGGTGGTTTTCCATGCCAGTTGTCGGGCTTTTCCGGGCGTACTAAAGCTTCTTGCCATTAACGGCATTGGGTTTCCCTGGCTGTCATACAAAGCCCACAACGCCGTATCCGCTTTTTCATTGACGCACTCAATACGACTGAGTTTTTCGCCCAGTAAATGGCTTAATTCGGCACGCAGCTGTTCCATTCAGATTACCCTCATAAAAGCTACTGCTTTCATAATGAGCGCCAATATAAAAGATGTCACCTGAATGAGATCAATTGTTGAAAAGAAAAATTGAGGAAAATCGTAACGGTACGACACTCCTCCCAAAATTGGCTGGAGTGTCGTGAAGTGAAATTAGCGCATTTCAGCGCGAACGCGCTCGAGATCTTCAGGGGTATCCACACCTGTGCCAGGAACTTCCTGGGCGACAGCAACGTGGATTTTTTCGCCATACCACAGAACACGAAGCTGCTCTAACATTTCGATATGTTCTAACGGACTTGGCTGCCAGGTAACATAACGACGGATAAAGCCTGCTCGGTAGCCATAAATACCAAGATGACGCAGGAAGTTATCGCCAACGGTTTCAAGGTCTTTTGCAAAACGATCACGATCCCACGGAATGGTGGCGCGAGAGAAGTACAGTGCGTACCCTTCGGCATCGAGAACCACTTTCACCGCATTCGGGTTAAACGCTTCTTCCGCATTGTGGATTGGCACCGCCAGAGTCGCCATACCCACCTGACGCTGAGCGAGGTTATCAGCAACCTGACGAATGATTGTCGCAGGGATCATCGGTTCATCACCCTGCACATTAACGATCACCGTGTCGTCGCTGAATGCGCATTTTTCGACAACTTCCGCCAAACGTTCTGTACCTGACTGATGATCGGCGCGCGTCATACATACTTCGCCGCCAGCGGCTTCAACAGCGCGGGCAACATCCTCATGATCGGTTGCCACGATGATGCGCTCGGCACCTGATTCGCGCGCGCGTTCAAGAACATGAACAATCATGGGTTTGCCGTTAATATCAACCAATGGTTTACCGGGCAGACGCGTGGACGCGTAACGCGCGGGAATAATGACCACAAAACTCATGATTTACCCTCATCAGCAGTCAGCACGCGGGCTTCCGTTTCCAGCAACACTGGAATGCCATCGCGCAGCGGGAAAGCCAGGTTGTCCAGTTTGCAAATAAGCTCTTGTTTTTCCTGGTTATACCAAAGTTTTCCGTTGCAAACCGGGCAGGCAATGATTTCAAGCAGACGATGATCCATAGTTCCTCCAGATGGATCGGGTTATGAATGCATAAATCTTATCATAATCATTTATGCGACGGGGTCTATTTCCCAGCCGGCGCGGCAATCAGTAAAGAGGCCTTGCGAGCAGCGTCCTAATGTCACCCGCGTTGCCTGCTGCCAGTTAGCGAAATCAGTAATCGCCTGACGTAACCCTTTTTGCAGCGTTGTCGTTGGTTTAATGCCTTCCTGTAACCACAGAGAGATAACTTCAAGGATGCCTTTCTGGCGATGCATTTTGGAATCCATTCGCCCAACTAATTGCCCACGATGTAATAACGGCAGAACAAAATAGCCATACTGGCGTTTCGGCGCTGGGGTATAGCACTCCAGCCGGTAGCTAAAATCAAAAAGCTGCTCCGCGCGTTTGCGATCCCAGACAACAGGATCAAAAGGCGAAAGTACCGCGCTGTGCGTTGCAGTGAGCTTTCCGGCGAGCGCACGCTCGAGTAGCGGCAGCAAATCAGCATGCAGCCAAAGATTGCCCAATTTTTCAACATGCACAGCAATGATTTGCTGCTGTTCAGCCCTCGCTTCACGCCACGCCGCCAGTGCCGGACGTTTTAGCCGGTAGTAATCTGCCAGCCACTGTTCGCGAAATATTCCCAGGCTACGCGCACTGTTATCCAGCATGATGATTTCTGCTTCTGCTTGCGAAACGAGATCGCGCTCATCATCCCAGTCAGGCATGACACGGTGGGTTAAATCATAAACGCGCTGGAAGTTGCGCCGTTCAATCACCATCACCTTTCCGGCAGTAAATAAACCTTCCAGATGTCGTTTATGCGGCTTCCACTCCCACCAGCCGCTTGCACCTTTACGAGGATGCTCAAAATCGGCTGAACGTACCGGCCCCCTATCATGAATATGCTGAATTAACAGTGCAATTTCCGCCGCATGTTCCTGCATCCAGGCGTCTTTATATTTCCAGCCCATTTTTTCAGGTGCCAGCATGCGGTGGCGAATAAGACGAAAATCGCTACGCGGCATAAAGCAGGCTTCATGCGCCCAGTATTCCATTAATTCGCCACGCGCCAGAGACTCATCCAGCCACTGGGCAGGATAATTTCCCAGACGACTGAAAAGCACCAGATATGGGCTACGGGCAACAATATTGATGGTATCGATTTGCAGCAAGGACATGCGGGAGATCGTTGCCGGAATATCCTCCAACGACGCTCGACGGTGGGGTTTGTTTAACAGGCCTTGTGCAGCGAGATGAAGATTACGCGCATCAGCAAGGGAGAGGTGCGGCAGAGACATTCATGACTCCATCAATCGAACGCTGCCGCGGCGTAACTAGTTGCCAGAAGCCAGCGAAGTTAGTTGCGCAAGCAGTTTCGCTGGTTCATCACCTGAAAGCTGTGCGTCTACAGGCAAATACCACCAATTTTCTTCTGCAAAGGCCCGGCATTTCACCGCATCTTTTTCAGTCATTACCAGCGTTTGTCCGGCGCTTACCAACGCGCTGACATCCGCATGATTCAAAAACTGATGATCGGCCAGCGGTACACATTTTTCGGGTTGTACGCCACACATCTTCAGCGTGGCAAAAAAGCGCGGCGGATGCCCAATCCCCGCAATCGCCACCACATGTTCAAGCTGAGCAACGTCACAACGTGTACCGGTACGTAAATTCACCGCCTGACCCGGCAGCAGATGCATGGGGATTTCACCGCTGCGGGGGACACCGCCGTTGACGATTACCGCATCAACCAACTTTAAGCGCCCTGCTCGCTCACGCATTGGCCCCGCCGGCAACCACCAGCCATTGCCAAAGCGACGCACACCATCAATAACGACAATTTCCACATCACGCGCCAGACGATAATGCTGTAAACCATCGTCAGTTACGATGATCTGCACATCAGGGTGTTGCGCCAGAATGGCTTTTACCGCGTCAGAACGCACGGGAGAAACCGCAACAGGCGCGCCAGTGCGTTGATAAATCAACACAGGCTCATCACCCGCCTGTGCTGTGGTGGTATCTGCCGACAATAACAGCGGATAAGATTCAGCCTTACCACCATATCCCCGCGATACGACCCCCACGCGAATACCGCGCTGTTGCAGCTGTTCCACCAGCCAGACAACGACCGGGGTTTTTCCGTTGCCGCCTGCAGTGAGATTTCCAACCACGACAACCGGTACGGGGGCACGCCAGGCGCGCTTCAGTTTTAGTTTATAGCAAAGACGGATCGCGCCACTCACCAGGCCATACAACCAGGAGAGTGGCAGCAATAGCCGCCATAAAGGGGACTCACCAGACCAGATTTTTTCGATCATTGGCCAAACTGCATTTTGTGAAGTTGCGCGTAAACGCCACGGTGCTCAAGCAAATCGTTATGCGTACCGCGTTCCACAATGACACCATCCTCGACAACCACGATTTCGTCTGCCTTTTCAATGGTAGACAAGCGGTGGGCAATCACCAGAGAGGTACGGTTTTTCTGCAACTCATCCAGTGCTGCCTGAATCGCACGTTCGGATTCGGTATCCAACGCCGAGGTAGCTTCGTCCAGAATCAGTATCGGGCTATCACGCAACAAGGCTCGAGCGATAGCAATACGCTGACGCTGACCGCCAGAGAGCAACACGCCGTTTTCACCAATGACTGTATCGAGACCGTTATCCATCTTATTGATGAAGTCCATGGCGTAGGCCATACGCGCAGCTTCTTCAATTTGCTCACGGCTGTACTGTTCAGTCCTTGCGTAAGCAATGTTGTTGGCAACCGTATCGTTAAACAGATGGACATTCTGCGACACCAGAGCAACCTGGTTACGTAACGACGCCAGGGTATACTCGCGCAGATCGTGACCATCCATCAGGATTTCGCCTTCATCAATATCGTAAAAACGTGTGATTAGGCTGGCGATGGTTGATTTACCTGAACCAGAGCGGCCAACCAGAGCAACCGTCTTCCCTGCCGGAATTTTCAGGTTGATGTTACGCAATGCAGGCACATCACGTCCCGGATAAGTAAAGGTGACATTGCGAAACTCCACGTCGCCAGTCGCACGCTCGATCACGCGCTTACCTTCGTCTTTCTCCTGCTCACTGTCCAGAATGGTAAACAGCGTCTGACAAGCCGCCATACCGCGCTGGAACTGGGCGTTAACGTTGGTCAGCGATTTCAGCGGACGCATAAGTGCAATCATTGAAGAGAAAACAACGGTAATCGTACCGGCAGTCAGGCTATCCATGACACTTGGGAAGCTTGCCGCATACAGAACAAACGCCAGCGCCAAAGAGGCGATCAGCTGAATGATCGGATCAGAGATGGAAGAGGCTGAAACCATTTTCATCCCCTGAAGACGCATTCGGTTGCTGACTTTATCGAAGCGTTTCGTTTCCACTTCCTGACCACCGAAAATCAATACTTCTTTATGGCCTTTCAGCATTTGTTCGGCGCTGGTGGTCACCTGCCCCATGGTGTTCTGCATGTTTTTACTGATGTTGCGAAAACGCTTCGATACAACGCGAATCGCAATCGAAACAATCGGTGCCAGCACAATCAAAATGATCGACAGTTGCCAACTGTAATAGAACATCATGATGAACAGGCCGATGATCGACGCACCTTCACGCACAACAGTAATCAGTGCGCCGGAAGAAGAAGAAGCGACCTGTTCGGAATCGTAGGTGATACGTGACAACAGCGTACCCGTTGACTGTTTGTCAAAGAATGAAACCGGCATTCCCATCATGTGACCAAACAGGCGGCGACGCATAGTCATTACCACCTTTCCTGATACCCAGGAGATACAGTAGCTGGAGATATAGCTGGTGATACCACGTAAAATCATCAGCCCGATCACCACCAGCGGCATCCACATCAGCACGGAGCGATCTGTTTTACCAAAGCCATCATCAAGAAGTGGCTTAAGGAGCGATAACATGAAGGTATCGCTGGCTGCGTTGAGGATTAACGCTACGCCCGCCACGATCAGACCCGCTTTAAAAGGCGCAATGGTTGGCCACAGTCGGCGGAACGTCTGCCACGTAGAGAGATCTTTGTCGTTATGCATTCAAAAAACCAGCATTTGTTGAAATAGCCGCATATTCTACCCGTTATCCACTGGCACGCCAAACCACTGATGATACCAACGAGGTAAAATTTGCTCTCTGAGGCTGCTAATCCACCAGCCTTGCGCTGAAAAATTGACCGTTATTTGCCCCTGATGTGGAGTATCAAGCCACTTATAACCCTGTTGATGATAGCGATATTTAACTTTGCTTGAGGGCAGTCGCCATGCGTTATAGCGCGATGCCGATGCGAGTGCCACTTTTCCATTCACTCGCTGAATTAATGGCAACGATGATGAGGTATTACTGCCATGGTGAGGTACCTGAAGTAATGTTGCCTGCATTTGCTGCCAGTAACGGCTTAGCATCTTTTGTTCAGCGGGGGCTTCAATATCACCGGTTAGAAGAATGCTATTCGTCCCGTCATCAATCTTAACCACACAGGAATGGTTATTTCCTTTATCGTTGCTACCTTGTAAAGGCCAGTGCGCGCTGAAACGCAATCCTTGCCATTGCCACGCTTCGCCACGCACACAGGGCTGATGATGTTCCCAGTTTAACGGACTTCGGATCCATAACATCGGCCATGTGTGCAATATTGAGTCCAGCCCTCCCCGGTGATCCAGATGTTCATGACTCAAAATAACGCCTTCCGGTTCAAGATTATGCCAGTGGAGCCAGGGGATAATCAGTTGTTGCCCACTATCCCCTTCGGGCCAGGCCAGTCCCGTGTCATAGAGAATCGCTTTGCCGTTTCGCGCAATGACCATTGCCAGCCCCTGCCCGACATCAAGCATGTACACTTGCCACTCGTCAGGTCGAGGTTTTTGCCACAGCGGCAAGCACATCAGCAAGCCTACAGCCACACACATTGCTGGCAACGTTCGCCAGGCGTTTAATCGCCATACCACCAGTAAGAACCATGGGGAAAATGTTAGCCATTGCCAACGTTCAGCAATGTTGATCCACCCTTCCGGCAAACTCTTTAACCCCCAGAAAAGTAAAGCCAAAGACCGGTCGGCAAGAAACCATAACCCTTGTTCCAGAATAAACGGCCCGCTTAAATGCACAACCATCGCGGCGAGAATCAACGGAACCGTGATAAATGTCACCAGGGGAATTGCAAAAAGATTTGCAATAAACGAGGTCAGACTAATGCCATGAAATATGACAATTTGCACGGGCATAAGCAGGAGGGTGATTCCCAGTTGCAGATGGATGAGGGAAACAACCGCGCGCAATACCGGCGGCAGCTGCCACTCCGGACAGGGAAACCACTGATACCAAAAAATCAGTGCCGCGACCGCAGCGGCAGAAAGCCATAAACTTTGCGAGAGAATGGCAACAGGATCCATCAGCAAAATTGCCGCCAGACAACATATCCATACATCCCAGCCACTCCATTGTCGTCCACTTAACTTAAGCATTCCCCAAATGGCAAGCGCCACCACGGTACGCAATGCAGGAGGTTGCATTCCCGTAAGCCAGGCATAAAAAGCAGCACAGCAGATTCCACCAATTAATGGCATTTGCCAGTGGAGCCAGCACCCAGGCAGAAAAACTTGCCCACCGCGAATGAGTCCTGCAGCCAGCAACGCCGCAAAAGCGATGTGCAATCCTGATATCGCCATTAAATGCGCCGTTCCAGTATCACGCATGATATTTTTGATTTCTTTGGGGACGGATAACCGTTCCCCCATACCTAATCCAAGAATAACCGCGTTCCACATATAGGGTTGCAGCGTTGTTTGTAGTGACGCCAGATACTGTGCACGCAGGCTACAATTCGGTTCAATGACACTTGCCTGCAGAAAACGGCCGGTGAGCGGTTGATGCTGGGCAATGGCATAACGCTGGCTATCAAAGCCGCCATCATTAAGTTGACCATGAACTGCACGAACTTTGAGTTTCATTGACCATACTTGTCCGGCACAAACCGCTTGCGGAAGATATTCGCCATACAGTACGAGGCCTGGCGCAGGGAATATACGTCGACCTTGTAGATGAGTAATTTGACCGTAATGAGTGGTCATGCCGTCAGTAGCAATGATCTCAACAATTGCATCCTGCGTCGCGCCAGTTAAGGTTTCTCCTGCCCACAAAATTTGCTTTGCTGCTAATATGCCCCAAACGAAAAACAGCAACGTCAGCGCGATATAACGGACGGTTTTAACAGGGATAAATGCCAGTACACAGGCGAAGAGAGTCAGAAACGCAAGGGTTACTGTCCCTGGCAATTGGGGCAAAATCAGCAACGGAAAAATTCCGCAAATTATGCATACGCCGACTGTCGTTATTTTCATGCACCCTCCCTGTTTATAGAAAGTGTGCAACTTTGTTGAACGGTTGTCTGGTGGGAGTTTTGCGTTCCCCGAGGCACGTTCAGAAGAATTTAACGATAGGGTGAAAACTGCTCAAAACTCTGCGAGGCAGCTTCCAGTTCCAGATTAGAGAAATGAAAAAAGCACCCGACAGGTGCTTTTCTCGCGTTCAAGTTTGAGTAAAAACTTAACCGTAAATATTGGCGCGATCGCGCAGTTCTTTACCTGGTTTAAAGTGAGGAACGTATTTTCCTTCCAGTTCTACTTTATCGCCAGTCTTCGGATTACGTCCGGTACGTGGTGCGCGGTAGTGCAAAGAGAAACTGCCGAAACCGCGGATTTCAATACGCTCGCCCTGCGCAAGAGTCGAGGCCATATGCTCCAGCATCTCTTTTACTGCATCTTCAACCGTCTTGGCGGGAATGTGCGATTGCTGGGTGGCAAGTCTTTCTATCAATTCTGACTTGGTCATGATTCCTCCGGTTCCTTAAAGGCAAATTAAGCGGCTGCTGTTGCTACATTGATTAAGGGCGGCCGTAGCCGCCCTTAGTGCTTGATTACAGGACGAAACCTGCAATCTGTCAAGTAAACTCAACAAACTTCGGAATAAAAATCCCGAAGAGTCAGAGAATTACTCGCCTTTAGCTGCTTTGAAAGCTTCAGCCATTGCGTTGTTGGAGAAGTTTGCATCTTCCTGTTTGTTAACAGTTGCGATTGCATCTTTCTCGTCAGCTTCGTCTTTCGCACGAACAGACAGGCTGATTGCGCGGTTTTTACGATCAACGCCGGTGAATTTAGCTTCAACTTCGTCGCCAACGCTCAGAACCAGGGTAGCGTCTTCAACGCGGTCACGGGATGCTTCAGAAGCACGCAGGTAACCTTCAACGCCGTCAGCCAGTTCTACGGTTGCGCCTTTAGCGTCAACTGCAGTTACTTTACCGGTTACGATAGCGCCTTTCTTGTTCAGAGCAACCCAGTTGTTGAACGGATCTTCTGCGAGCTGTTTAACGCCCAGGGAGATACGTTCACGTTCTGCGTCAACCTGCAGAACAACTGCAGCGATTTCGTCGCCTTTTTTGTATTCACGAACTGCTTCTTCGCCTGCAACGTTCCAGGAGATGTCAGACAGGTGAACCAGGCCGTCGATGCCGCCGTCCAGGCCGATGAAGATACCGAAGTCAGTGATAGACTTGATTTTACCTTCAACACGGTCGCCCTTGTTGTGGGTTTCCGCGAACTGCTGCCACGGGTTAGCTTTGCACTGTTTCAGACCCAGGGAGATACGACGACGTTCTTCGTCGATATCCAGAACCATAACTTCCACTACATCGCCAACGTTAACAACTTTGGACGGGTGGATGTTTTTGTTGGTCCAATCCATTTCGGAAACGTGTACCAGGCCTTCAACGCCTTCTTCGATTTCAACGAAGCAGCCGTAGTCGGTCAGGTTGGTCACGCGACCAGTCAGTTTGGTACCTTCCGGATAACGTTTAGCGATAGCTACCCACGGATCTTCGCCCAGCTGTTTCAGGCCCAGGGATACACGGGTACGTTCGCGGTCGAACTTCAGCACTTTAACAGTGATTTCGTCGCCCACGTTGACGATTTCGCTCGGATGCTTAACGCGTTTCCAGGCCATGTCAGTGATGTGCAGCAGGCCGTCAACGCCGCCCAGATCAACGAATGCACCGTAGTCAGTGAGGTTCTTAACGATACCTTTAACTTCCATGCCTTCCTGCAGGTTTTCCAGCAGCTGATCGCGCTCTGCGCTGTTTTCGGATTCGATAACGGCACGACGAGAAACAACAACGTTGTTGCGCTTCTGATCCAGCTTGATTACTTTGAATTCAAGCTCTTTGCCTTCCAGGTGCAGAGTGTCACGCACCGGACGAACATCTACCAGAGAACCTGGCAGGAACGCACGAATACCGTTCAGCTCAACAGTGAAGCCGCCCTTAACTTTGCCGTTGATAACACCGGTAACAGTTTCAGCATCTTCGTAAGCTTTTTCCAGCGTGATCCAGGCTTCGTGACGTTTAGCTTTCTCACGGGACAGCAGAGTTTCACCGAAGCCGTCTTCTACTGCGTCCAGAGCAACGTCAACTTCGTCACCTACCTGGATTTCCAGCTCGCCCTGGGCGTTTTTGAACTGCTCAGCCGGGATGGCGGACTCAGATTTCAGACCAGCGTCAACCAGTACTACGTCTTTGTCGATAGCAACAACAACGCCACGAACGATAGAACCCGGGCGGGTTTCGATTTCTTTTAAGGACTCTTCAAAGAGTTGAGCAAAAGATTCAGTCATGTTTAATCTTCAGGTTTATATTTAACGTCCACCTGGCTCCATGCCGGATGGGGTTGTTTAACATACCCGCTGTCATTCCATTGCAACGGGGGTACTGCAAATTCGGTCGCTTATGCGAGAGCCAATTTCTGGCGCGCGTATTGTAGCGCTTTTTCAATCACTTGCTCAATGCTTAAGGTGGTGGAATCCAACACTAAAGCATCGGCTGCCGGAACCAGTGGCGCTACCGCTCGATTACGATCGCGGTCGTCACGTTCTTTGATCTCGGCCAAAAGGCGCTCAAAGTTAACACTAAAGCCCTTCTCCTGCAACTGTAGCATGCGGCGATGCGCACGTTCTTCCGAGGAGGCGTCAAGGAAAATTTTCACTGGCGCATCAGGGAATACCACCGTTCCCATGTCGCGCCCATCGGCAATCAGGCCTGGTAATTCGCGAAACGCGCGTTGGCGACGCAATAATGCTTCACGAACGCGTGGGAATGCCGCGACTTGTGAAGCAGCATTCGCCACCTCCTGAGTACGAATTTCGCCGCTGACATCTTCCCCTTCGAGGATCACTTCCAGATTGCCGTTGGTTGACACAAAACGTACATCCAGATGGGATGCCAGCGGCACCAGCGCATCTTCCGATGCAACATCAACATGGTGATGTAATGCCGCTAGTGCCAGTACGCGATAAATTGCACCCGAATCCAGCAGATGCCATTGCAACGCTTCCGCCATAGCCTTACACAAGGTGCCTTTCCCTGCACCGCTTGGGCCATCAATGGTAATAACCGGGGCAATTGCCGTCATCTTTATCTCCTTAAAACAGGCGTACCGTTAACATAACCGCGCGCATTATACGCGCCGACGCCACAAATCGTTAACGTTGTGTGCAAAAACCAGTTTTGTCTGTATTCAGATGGGGATTTATTGCGCAATTATAGCGGGCTGGCAGAAGACCAGCCCGAAAGATGACAATGATTTACTTACCAGAGGCGATACGATCACGGATGTGTTGCGCACGCTCTGTTGATGGTGGGTGAGAATCAAACATGGACTGGGTGTGACCGCCATCCAGGCTAGCGAGTTTTTCAAAGCTACCAACCAGCCCCTGGGTACTGATGCCACGTTTCTTCAACAGATCAAAGGAGAAATCATCTGCTTCTGACTCTTTATCACGGGAGTATTTAGCATTGATAGCGCCTTCTGCGATATCACCCAATTGTGAGCGGGAAAGCTGGGAAGCCACACCGCTGGTAGCTGAAATGGCATCGCGTGCGGCCACGATCGCATAAGAAGCTTTCATTTCAGCCAGCGAGTGACCCAACGCGACGTGGCCCAGTTCATGGCCCAGAACGCCTTCAATTTCGTTGTCGTTCATCATGTCCATCAGGCCACTGTAGACACGAACACAACCGTTCGCCATCGCCCATGCGTTGACGTCGCTGGTCATATAAACCTTATAGTTGACTGGCGTGCCATTAATATTGTTACCCAATGCTTTGGCGATTTTTGCCAGACGTTTCCCGTACTTGCTGGATTTGCTTGCCACTTTATTGCCGCTGTCCATTTCGACACAGCCCTGATTGGCGATTGCTTTAGCATCAGCATCGCTTAATGTTGCGGCTTTATAAGCATTCAGACCTGAGCTGATAGCCAAATCGGTATTAATACCGTGCGTATTCTGACATCCTGTCAGTAAGGCTGCAGAGGTCGCAATCGCCAGCAATAATTTAGTATTCTTCATGTGAATCATCCGTTGATTAATTATATATAAACATTATGTATCAACAAGTTACATTGATAATTAACGCTACCATTAATAAAAATACCCCACAAGGTCCGAAAAAAAACGCCGGCAATGTGCCGACGTCTTTGAAAAGAAAGGATTGTCTATGTTATCGCCCGTTATTCATTCAGCCGGGTTGACTTATCCGCGCCAATTGCTCGAAATAGTCTGGAAAAGTTTTAGCGGTACATTTTGGATCAAGAATCGTCACAGGCGTATCTGATAATGCGACCAGCGAGAAACACATCGCCATCCGGTGATCATTATAAGTGGCGATCTCAGCAAATTTCAGTTTTTCCGGTGGCGTAATGCGAATGAAATCATGCCCCTCTTCGACTTCCGCACCGACTTTACGCAGTTCTGTTGCCATCGCAAACAGGCGATCGGTCTCTTTAACACGCCAGTTATAGATATTGCGCAGCGTGGTGGTGCCTTTTGCAAATAACGCCGCGGTGGCAATGGTCATCGCCGCATCGGGAATATGGTTCATATCCATATCAATGGCGTTCAGTTCACCACGCGTGCAGGAAATATAATCATCGCCCCAGCAAATGGTCGCGCCCATTTTTTCCAGAACATCAGCAAAGCGAATATCACCCTGCATACTGTTGCGTCCAATGCCGGTCACTTTTACAGTGCCGCCTCTGATTGCTGCTGCTGCCAGGAAATAAGAAGCCGAAGATGCATCGCCTTCAACCAAATAAGTGCCCGGAGACTGGTAAGACTGCCCCCCTTTTACGACAAATTGTTGATAGTGCTGATTTTCAATTTCAACACCAAACGTCTTCATCAGATTGAGGGTGATATCGATATAAGGTTTAGAAACCAGATCGCCTTTAATACGAATCACCGTATCTTCCGGCGCAAGAGGCGCAGTCATTAACAGTGCGGTGAGGAACTGGCTGGAAACGGAGCCATCAACATCAACGTTGCCGCCAGTAAAGCCGCCCTGTAAACGCAATGGCGGATAATTTTCTTGTTCCAGGTAAGTGATCTTCGCCCCGCCCTGGCGCAGCGCATCCACCAGATGACCAATCGGGCGTTCTTTCATTCGCGGTTCACCGCTCAGTACAATATCATTGCTACCCAGGCAAAGTGCTGCCGCCAGCGGACGCATTGCCGTTCCGGCGTTACCGAGGAACAACTCCCGGGCACTTTCTGCGTGTAATGGACCACCGTTACCGATAATTTCGCAACGCGTACGATCGGCTGAAAGCGTATAGCTTACCCCTAACGCTGTTAATGCATTCAGCATATGGCGCACGTCATCGCTATCCAGCAGATTGGTTAATACTGTTTTGCCGTGTGCTAATGCCGCCAGCAATAAAGCGCGGTTAGAAACGCTCTTGGAACCGGGCAGATTAATAGTGCCATCGACACGAGCGATGGGTTGTAACGTTAGGGATTCCATGAACTCAACTCTCTACAACAGAAATAAAAACCCCACAGGCTGGCTGTGGGGATTATGCAAAATTTCGACATTAGCCGTGACGACGTTCGAACTCAACCATGAAGTCTGTCAGTGCTTTAACACCTTCCAGCGGCATGGCGTTATAAATAGACGCACGCATTCCGCCGACCACTCGGTGACCTTTCAGCGCATGTAAGCCCGCAGCGAAAGACTCTTCGAGGAACAATTTATCAAGCGCGCTATCCGCCAACTGGAACGGCACGTTCATCCGCGAACGGTTAGCTTTCGCCACATCATTGCGGTAGAAATCGCTGTTATCAATCACCCCATACAGCAGTTCTGCTTTTTGCTGATTGATCTTATCCATTGCAGCCACACCGCCGTTCGCTTTCAGCCATTTGAAGACCAGGCCAGATAAGTACCAGGCAAATGTCGGCGGCGTGTTGAACATGGAATCGTTATCGTTGAGGATGGAGTAATCCAGAATCGATGGGCAGGCGATATTCGCTTTGCCCAGCAAATCTTCACGAACGATGACGATTGTCAGGCCAGCCGGGCCGATATTTTTCTGCGCGCCAGCGTAAATTACACCATAACGGCTGACATCAATCGGACGGGAAAGAATGGTTGAAGAGAAGTCAGCGGCGACCACCACGTCTTTACCGAAGTCTGGTGTTTCATCGATAGCGATACCATCGATGGTTTCGTTCGGGCAGTAATGCATATAAGCAGCATTATCAGAGAGTTGCCATTCACTCATTGGCTTAACTGCGCGAAGACCATCAACGGTCACTTTCGCATCAAACACATTTGGTGTGCAGTATTTTTTCGCTTCTTTGATAGCACTTGCTGCCCAGTAACCCGCATCAACATAATCTGCAGTGGTTTTATCACCAAGAATATTCAACGGTACTGCAGCAAATTGACCGCGACCACCGCCATGGCAGAACAATACTTTGTAGTTGGAGGGGACGTTAAGAAGATCGCGAAAATCCTTCTCGGCTTCCTCTGCAACCTGAATGAACTCTTTGCCACGGTGACTCACTTCCATCACCGACGTACCAAGACCGTTCCAGTCGCGCAGTTCCTGTTGAGCCTGTTTAAGCACCTCTGCCGGTAGCATTGCCGGACCAGAACTAAAATTGAAGATTTGAGCCATTTCCCCTCACCACGTTGCGTTGCTATTAACCCGCGGTCAATCGATTGCGACCACAGGTAATACATTATTCCAGTGGCTATCGGTTTTATCATTCAGTGACACACATCGCAATGAGTAAAACCGTTGAGGGCAAAAATGTGGCTTGCATCACACAAAAGAATCTCTCGGATTATTAGCAAAAAGCCGATGTTTTTGCTGTCAGGTCACCCGTTTAGCTCGACTTGCCTTCGTCCATTCTGGATTTGCACAGCGCGGACATAATTGTTTTTCCCCCGCGTTCATATGAATGATTTCACTGCAACGGATGCAGGCATAGTCCGCCGACTCCGGCACCACTTTGTAACGCTGAGTACAGTCACTGGGTAAAATAAGTAACCCCGGTTTCACCTTGTCATCTTCAAAGAAATAAACACTGATTTGCCCGTTGGTTTCGAGAATCGCCAGACGTACCTGCCCCAACTGCTCTACACCGCGCAATCGTAGCTCCATAAAGAACTCAAATTCCGTCATGTTGGAGTTATTGAGTTTCGACCAGGCCAGCTCGCCATCTTCAATAATGACAACCGGCTTGCCTTCCAGAAGATCTTCCAGTTTTTCACTGTGCGCCATCAACCACATTACCAGGCGGTATAACAACGCCAGAGTAATAAAGACGATAAGTACCGGGACCATCGGCACATCATCATAAAACGCCACATCTCCCGCCGCTGAACCCAGTGTCAGAATGATTAACACTTCAAACAGCGACATCTGCCGCACACCGCGTCTTCCGGTCATTTTGAGGAACAAAAAAACCAGTACAAAGGTATAAAGACTACGTAGTGCAACTTCGCCAAGGAAATCAAAAGGCACTTTATCAAATGCCATACGGTGGAGATCGAACGCCTTCATTTTTATGCTCTTATCGTGGTTTATCCGCTAAAAGCATAGCCAACAGTTCATCGGCATGGCGGCGGTGATAGCGCCTTTGAGATAAAACCCGTATTATTGCGCGCTTTCCGTACGACTAAAGTGATTTTCATGACGCAAACATTTATCCCCGGCAAAGATGCCGCTCTGGAAGATTCCATCGCTCGCTTCCAGCAAAAACTTTCAGACCTCGGTTTTCAGATTGAAGAGGCCTCCTGGCTGAATCCCGTGCCTAATGTCTGGTCTGTACATATTCGCGACAAAGAGTGCGCACTGTGTTTTACCAACGGTAAAGGCGCAACCAAAAAAGCGGCGCTGGCTTCTGCCCTCGGTGAATATTTCGAGCGTCTCTCAACCAACTACTTTTTTGCGGACTTCTGGCTGGGCGAAACCATCGCCAACGGCCCATTCGTGCATTATCCCAACGAAAAATGGTTCCCACTGACCGAAAATGACGATGTACCAGAAGGGCTGCTCGATGACCGTCTGCGCGCATTTTACGATCCGGAGAATGAACTGACCGGTAGTATGCTGATTGACCTGCAATCCGGTAACGAAGATCGTGGTATTTGCGGTCTACCGTTTACGCGCCAGTCCGACAATCAGACCATTTATATTCCGATGAATATCATTGGTAACTTGTACGTTTCTAACGGTATGTCTGCTGGCAATACCCGTAACGAAGCACGCGTTCAGGGGTTATCCGAAGTTTTCGAACGTTACGTGAAAAACCGCATTATTGCTGAAAGCATCAGCTTGCCGGAAATCCCGGCAGACGTGCTGGCACGTTATCCAGCAGTAGTTGAAGCGATCGAAACGCTGGAAGCGGAAGGTTTCCCGATCTTCGCTTATGACGGTTCGCTTGGCGGCCAGTATCCGGTGATTTGCGTGGTACTGTTCAATCCTGCTAACGGTACCTGCTTTGCCTCATTCGGTGCGCATCCTGATTTTGGCGTTGCACTGGAACGTACCGTGACCGAGTTGCTGCAAGGTCGTGGCCTGAAAGATCTGGATGTGTTTACTCCACCAACCTTCGATGATGAAGAAGTCGCTGAACATACCAACCTCGAAACGCACTTTATCGATTCCAGCGGTTTAATCTCCTGGGACCTGTTCAAGCAGGATGCCGATTATCCGTTTGTTGACTGGAGCTTCTCCGGCACCACGGAAGAAGAGTTCGCCACGCTGATGGCTATCTTCAAAAAGGAAGATAAAGAAGTTTATATTGCCGATTACGAGCATCTGGGTGTCTACTCTTGCCGTATTATCGTACCTGGCATGTCCGATATTTATCCGGCTGAAGATCTGTGGTTGGCGAATAACAGTATGGGCAGCCATTTACGTGAAACGATTCTGTCACTGCCCGGTAGCGAGTGGGAAAAGGAAGATTACCTGAACCTCATCGAGCAACTGGATGAAGAAGGTTTTGATGACTTTACCCGCGTGCGTGAACTGTTGGGCCTGGCGACCGGGTCGGATAACGGCTGGTACACTCTGCGTATCGGTGAATTAAAAGCCATGCTGGCGCTGGCTGGTGGCGATCTGGAACAGGCTCTGGTCTGGACCGAATGGACGATGGAGTTTAACTCATCAGTATTCAGCCCGGAACGCGCCAATTATTATCGCTGCCTGCAAACATTGTTATTACTTGCGCAGGAAGAAGATCGCCAGCCGCTGCAATATCTGAATGCGTTTGTTCGCATGTACGGCGCAGATGCCGTGGAAGCCGCCAGTGCAGCAATGAGCGGCGAAGCGGCGTTTTATGGCTTGCAACCAGTAGATAGCGATCTGCACGCGTTTGCTGCACATCAGTCGTTGTTGAAGGCCTACGAAAAGCTGCAACGCGCCAAAGCAGCATTCTGGGCAAAATAAAATCAAATAGCCTACGCAATGTAGGCTTAATGATTCGTCTGAGTTATATTACGGGGCGTTTTTTTAATGCCCCGCTTTACATATATTTGCATTAATAAAATAATTGTAATTATAAGGTTAAATATCGGTAATTCGTATTTAATAAATACGATCGATATTGTTACTTTATTCGCCAGGTGCTCCCTTTTAATTAACTGTTTTAGCGGAGGATGCGGAAAAAATTCAACTCATTTGTTAATTTTTAAAATTTATTTTTATTTGGATAATCAAATATTTACTCCGTATTTGCATAAAAACCATGCGAGTTACGGGCCTATAAGCCAGGCGAGATATGATCTATATCAATTTCTCATCTATAATGCTTTGTTAGTATCTCGTCGCCGACTTAATAAAGAGAGAGTTAGTGTGAAAGCTGACAACCCTTTTGATCTTTTACTTCCTGCTGCAATGGCCAAAGTGGCCGAAGAGGCAGGTGTCTATAAAGCAACGAAACATCCGCTTAAGACTTTCTATCTGGCGATTACCGCCGGTGTTTTCATCTCAATCGCATTCGTCTTCTATATCACAGCAACCACTGGCACAGGTACAATGCCCTTCGGCATGGCAAAACTGATTGGCGGCATTTGCTTCTCTCTGGGGTTGATTCTTTGTGTTGTCTGCGGAGCCGATCTCTTTACTTCCACAGTGTTGATTGTTGTTGCCAAGGCGAGTGGGCGCATCACCTGGGGTCAGTTGGCGAAAAACTGGCTAAATGTTTATTTTGGCAACCTGGTCGGCGCACTGCTGTTTGTACTTTTAATGTGGCTTTCCGGCGAGTATATGACCGCAAATGGTCAATGGGGACTAAACGTCCTACAAACCGCCGACCACAAAGTGCACCATACTTTTATTGAGGCCGTCTGTCTTGGTATCCTGGCAAACCTGATGGTATGTCTGGCAGTATGGATGAGTTATTCTGGCCGCAGCCTGATGGACAAAGCGTTCATTATGGTGCTGCCGGTCGCGATGTTTGTTGCCAGCGGTTTTGAGCACAGTATCGCAAACATGTTTATGATCCCGATGGGTATTGTAATCCGCGACTTCGCATCTCCGGAATTCTGGACCGCTGTCGGTTCTGCACCGGAAAATTTTTCTCACCTGACCGTGATGAACTTCATCACTGATAACCTGATTCCGGTTACGATCGGTAATATTATCGGCGGTGGTTTGTTGGTTGGGTTGACATACTGGGTCATTTACCTGCGTGAAAACGATCACCATTAATGGTTGTCGAAGTACGCAGTAAATAAAAAATCCACTTAAGAAGGTAGGTGTTACATGTCCGAGCTTAATGAAAAGTTAGCCACAGCCTGGGAAGGTTTTACCAAAGGTGACTGGCAGAATGAAGTAAACGTCCGTGACTTCATTCAGAAAAACTACACTCCGTACGAGGGTGACGAGTCCTTCCTGGCTGGCGCTACTGAAGCGACCACCACCCTGTGGGACAAAGTAATGGAAGGCGTTAAACTGGAAAACCGCACTCACGCGCCAGTTGACTTTGACACCGCTGTTGCTTCCACCATCACCTCTCACGACGCTGGTTACATCAACAAGCAGCTTGAGAAAATCGTTGGTCTGCAGACTGAAGCTCCGCTGAAACGTGCTCTTATCCCGTTCGGTGGTATCAAAATGATCGAAGGTTCCTGCAAAGCGTACAACCGCGAACTGGACCCGATGATCAAAAAAATCTTCACTGAATACCGTAAAACTCACAACCAGGGCGTGTTCGACGTTTACACTCCGGACATCCTGCGTTGCCGTAAATCCGGTGTTCTGACCGGTCTGCCAGATGCTTATGGCCGTGGTCGTATCATCGGTGACTACCGTCGCGTTGCACTGTACGGTATCGACTACCTGATGAAAGACAAACTTGCACAGTTCACCTCTCTGCAGGCTGATCTGGAAAACGGCGTAAACCTGGAACAGACTATCCGTCTGCGCGAAGAAATCGCTGAACAGCACCGCGCTCTGGGTCAGATGAAAGAAATGGCTGCGAAATACGGCTACGACATCTCTGGTCCGGCTACTAACGCTCAGGAAGCTATCCAGTGGACTTACTTCGGCTACCTGGCTGCTGTTAAGTCTCAGAACGGTGCTGCAATGTCCTTCGGTCGTACCTCCACCTTCCTGGATGTGTACATCGAACGTGACCTGAAAGCTGGCAAGATCACCGAACAAGAAGCGCAGGAAATGGTTGACCACCTGGTCATGAAACTGCGTATGGTTCGCTTCCTGCGTACTCCGGAATACGATGAACTGTTCTCTGGCGACCCGATCTGGGCAACCGAATCTATCGGTGGTATGGGCCTCGACGGTCGTCCCCTGGTTACCAAAAACAGCTTCCGTTTCCTGAACACCCTGTACACCATGGGTCCGTCTCCGGAACCGAACATGACCATTCTGTGGTCTGAAAAACTGCCGCTGAACTTCAAGAAATTCGCCGCTAAAGTGTCCATCGACACCTCTTCTCTGCAGTATGAGAACGATGACCTGATGCGTCCGGACTTCAACAACGATGACTACGCTATTGCTTGCTGCGTAAGCCCGATGATCGTTGGTAAACAAATGCAGTTCTTCGGTGCGCGTGCAAACCTGGCGAAAACCATGCTGTACGCAATCAACGGTGGCGTTGACGAAAAACTGAAAATGCAGGTTGGTCCGAAATCTGAGCCGATCAAAGGCGATGTCCTGAACTATGATGAAGTGATGGAGCGCATGGATCACTTCATGGACTGGCTGGCTAAACAGTACATCACTGCACTGAACATCATCCACTACATGCACGACAAGTACAGCTACGAAGCCTCTCTGATGGCGCTGCACGACCGTGACGTTATCCGCACCATGGCGTGTGGTATCGCTGGTCTGTCCGTTGCTGCTGACTCCCTGTCTGCAATCAAATATGCGAAAGTTAAACCGATTCGTGATGAAGACGGTCTGGCTATCGACTTCGAAATCGAAGGCGAATACCCGCAGTTTGGTAACAACGATCCGCGTGTAGATGACCTGGCTGTTGACCTGGTAGAACGTTTCATGAAGAAAATTCAGAAACTGCACACCTACCGTGACGCTATCCCGACTCAGTCTGTTCTGACCATCACTTCTAACGTTGTGTATGGTAAGAAAACTGGTAACACCCCAGACGGTCGTCGTGCTGGCGCGCCGTTCGGACCGGGTGCTAACCCGATGCACGGTCGTGACCAGAAAGGTGCTGTAGCGTCTCTGACTTCCGTTGCTAAACTGCCGTTTGCTTACGCTAAAGATGGTATCTCCTACACCTTCTCTATCGTTCCGAACGCACTGGGTAAAGACGACGAAGTTCGTAAGACCAACCTGGCTGGTCTGATGGATGGTTACTTCCACCACGAAGCATCCATCGAAGGTGGTCAGCACCTGAACGTTAACGTGATGAACCGTGAAATGCTGCTCGACGCGATGGAAAACCCGGAAAAATATCCGCAGCTGACCATCCGTGTATCTGGCTACGCAGTACGTTTCAACTCGCTGACTAAAGAACAGCAGCAGGACGTTATTACTCGTACCTTCACTCAATCTATGTAATTAGATTTGACTGAAATCGTACAGTAAAAAGCGTACAATAAAGGCTCCACGAAAGTGGGGCCTTTTTTAGCACGAGAGCCTTTTTTGTCAGCTATCTATACTTTAAGGTGACTGCCAAAACAGACTCGACGTAGCCTTCGAGCTGCGCACCAACACGGCCTCAGATGGGCCACATCTGGAGAAACACCGCAATGTCAGTTATTGGTGACATTTTTTGATATCTAATTATATGAAATAAAAGGATTTGTTTCTGGTCACGTCCACACATTGACCACATCGACAAAAAAAGCCCCTCGACTGAGGGGCTTCCTGTTTGTAATTACATCCACATAATTTGCTGCCCTGACGGCAACGGGTGCGGCCTCACGGCGTGGACTTCTCCCGGCTTCACGATGTATCGCTGTACCGACTCATAAGTGATGAACGTGGCGCTGCAATTCACGTTCTGGCACTGGTGATAACGCTCTTTTGTCGTGTCAGTGATATAGCGACTTGTACGCGCATGTGCGGCATGCTGGCATAAAGGACAATGAAACATCGCGAGCACCTCTTCCGGTTTTGTTGATGGTGCCATTTTAGTTAATTTATCCTTATAAAACAAACAGATAAAATAAAAACATCACTCATCATCTTCTGTTTCGTACTCCACATCAGAAAGCCTGACCTCAAGCTCCAAGGACGTCGTGAAGCCGCTATTATTCAGAAAATGTGTCACCTTAGTGATTGTCCAGTCCTGCTCGTCTATGACGCGCTTAAAGCCTGATACTTTGACCGGCGTTTCCGTGTAAATATCTGCACGACCGGTAGCCAGGATGATGGAGAACTCCGCAACGCCCCGTTGCAGTTTATCCCACTTCGCCTGAGCGGCGCGCATGGCCTGCGCTTTCGTGGCATATACCGTGGTCAGGGCAAAAACGTTATCAGCCTCACCGGCCATGTATTCACCTTCGCGCGCTTCCGGTACTTTAGGCGCTTTCTTCTGCCTGACCGGTTTCGCTTTCGGGTGCTCCAGTGCGCGCAGGTGTTTTTCTTTCTTTTTGCGTTTCAGTTTTACCTTCTGCTTTTGCGGTTTCGGGTCTTTGGTGTGTAACCACTTTGCTGTTACGCCGGTATAGGCTCCACGGTCAGCAATCGCAAAATGATGGCGGTCGCCGTCACTGCGGGTGATGGTAATCTGCGGGATTTTTTTACCGCTGGCCGTCACCCCCTGCCCCGCTTTGAGAAACAACAGTTTTCCCATTTTTACCGACACCTCACCGCCGTTGCGTTCTGCAAGACGGGTCAGGAATTTCGCATCAGATTCCTGCGACTGGTCGATGTGCGGGATTTTAATTCCGGCCAGTGACGGAGCGACACTGGCTTCCAGCTTGTTACGGGAGGCTATCGCCTCAACAATCGCACCGAGCGTGGTGTCATGCCAGGAGCCTTCACGGCGGGAATTGAGCGCCCCGCGGAAATCTGCACTCCGGGCGCGGATGGTGACCACATCCGGCGCGCCCCGGTGTTCGACCTCATCAACGGTGAATTTCCCTTTGCATACCAGGGCAAAACCTTTCCAGCCGATATACACCGTCAGGACAGCGCCACGAACCGGCAGCCCGACCTGCCCGTCGGCATCGTTCAGTTCAATATCAAGCTGGTCAGCCTCAAAGCCCCGGTTATCCGTCAGGGTCATGCTCATCAGACGGTCACTGATATTGCCGGTAATATCCCTGCTGTCGAGCATCAGCATGTAATCCGGCGTCAGCGTACTGCCTGCATCAAATGTCAGCGCATCCAGCATTATCCCGCCCCCGTCATACCCGTGAATCTGGTCGCCATACTGCCAGCCTTACCGATGAGCGATTCCGCCTGTTTACCGATATCGCCATAAAGCGCGGCCAGTGATTCATCAACGCGGGTGAGCGACAGCGTAAAATCAATTTTCCGGGGTGTGCCGTCTGCAAAGAAAATACTCCCTGTTTCACTCACCCTGCTGATGACATACATGCCGTAAATCATGCCGGTGCCATCCAGCAACGGCCACGCCCGGCCTTCCTCTGCCATCAGCCTGAGCGTGGTCATCGTCAGCTTCCCGCCGGTCAGTTCGGGATAAAGCACACCGGCAAGCGTCATGTTTTCCTCACCCACACCGAGAAACTGATAGGCATCCCGTTTACCGATACGGGAATTTGACGGCCAGCGATAATCTGATTCACGCTGCATGGTCTGGTGTGGCAGCGTCTGGCGCATAAAAACAAACATACCTAACGCGAGCATCATTTTTCGTCACCTCCTTAACCGTCATGCATCATGCTGGCACGGGCGCGCGCACGTTTATCCCGCTCGTATTTTTCGAGCGCATCCTGTAACTGGCGGTCAAGCTGTGTCCCCGGCGCAGTACCACCCGTCAGGCTGATGTGATATTCGTTTTTACTCTGGTCTACATAAGAGCGGCCAGCCGGTGCCGTGACCGGCTGATAAGCCTGATAGCCTGCATAAGAGCTGGTCGCCGGAATATAACCACCGGTGCTATACGTGACGGCATTAGTCCTTGCGGCGGTCTGGTCGAGTGTGTCTGACTCTTTGTTGATAACACCGAGTTTTTCCAGTACCCAGTCAATACCACTGCGCAGTTTGTTGAACGCATTAAGCGGCAGCATCAACGCGTCAGCCAGTGCCTGCCCGAACATGACGCCCGTATCACGGCAACGGTTCAGGGTGTCCTGGGTGGCTTTGACCGGGGCAATCAAGTTTTTAAACCACTGCCACGCGGCCTGTAACTTTTCACCCAGCCAGTCAAACAGCGGCTTAAGTGGCGTGAACAGTTCCCCCACCGGCGCAAATGCTGCTTTCAGCCCTTCAACCACACCGCCAAAGAATGCGCTGACAGGCTCCCAGTATTTACGGATAAGCAACGCCCCGGCGACAATGGCGGCCACCACGGCCACAACCGGCCAGCTAATCGCCCCGATGGCCGTCATAACGGCACTGCCGACCGTCGTGAAGATTGCCCCCATTGCGCCTGCTGCCGCGATAATGGCATTGATGCCGGTGATAACCGGCCAGGCTACGAGGCCAATGGCACCGATGATGCCAGTAAGCGCCAGTGCGCCACCGGCAATGAGACCAATGGTTGACGCCAGTGATTTGTTTTTCTGTATCCAGCCGTCGAGTTTTAACACATACTTTGTGGCCGTCTGCGTGAGCTTACGCAGCGCGCCTTCCTGCTGGTCAAACAGGTCAGTCCCCACCGCCTCATAAGCGGACTGAAACTCCTTAAAGTCACCGCCGAGGTTGTCCTGCATGATATTTACCAGCTCGGCGGTCTTCCCGTCTGAGGCTTTAAACGCAGCGGTCAGTTTGTCCAGCTTTCCGGTTGAGGCGGCAGTCATCAGCACAGCGGCGGCTGAGCTGGCCTCCTCCCCGAAAATGGTTTTCATGTATTCAGCCTGCTGGGCAGTACCGAGCCGGTTTTTCTCAAAACTGGCCTGCATTTCTTTCAGAATGGTAAATACTGGTCGGGTATTCCCCTTGCTGTCTGAGGTTTTCACGCCAAGCTCTTTGAGTGCATCCCATGCTTTTCCCGTCGGTGCCTGCAGGCGACTTAACACGGCACGGCTTCCCGTCCCCGCCATTGAGCCTGTGATTTTTGCATCATGCAGCGCCCCGACCATTGCGGCGGTTTCTTCAATGCTGACACCGGCATTTTTTGCCACAGGTGCGGCATAGGTCAGCGCATCGCTCATGCCGTCAAAATCGGCGGCGGTTTTGTTCATCGTCATGGAGAGAACATCCCCGATATGAGCGACCTTATCGTTTGAAAGCTGAAAGGCAGATTTCATCCCCATCAGCAGGGCGGCGTTTTCTTCCATCGTGCGACGGTTTGCCAGTGCCATATTCAGCGTGACCGGCGTTGCCGCCTGAATAGCCGCAGCATCTCCACCCGCTTTCGCAATGATAATCTGTGCACCGGCTGCATCATCTGCCGAGGCGGCGGTATTGTCGCCGAGCTGGCGCGCCTGCTTGCGGAGTGCGGTCATTTCGGCAGAGTCTTTTGCCACTCCCAGCACGGCCTGCAATTCTGAGTTTTTCTGCGCAAACTCATAACCGGGCATCAGCAGCTTAACTCCGGCCAGCGTTCCCGCCGCCGCAATCCCCACACCGGCAGCGCCCACCGAGGCCATATTTCCGGCCAGTTCCTTTCCGGCCTGATCACGCTGTTTTACTGCGTTAAGTTTTGCCTGTTGCGCACTGACACGTGCCAGCGCATCACGCTGACGGTTAAGCTGTGTGGTGGTTTCGCTGATACGGTTTTTCAGCCCTCGTTCATCATGCGCCAGATTACGGGTATTAATACCCGCCTGACTCAGTTCCTGACGCTGGCGCTGTACCGACAATCTCAGGCTGTTATATTTCGCCTGTAACTCAGACGCATTTTTACGCGCGGCTTCCATTGCCTTTGCCTGTGCATTTGTCGGTCGTTCAGTATTTTTAAACTGGACAGCCAGAGCTGCGGCTTCCTGTCTGGCTTTTTTCAACTCCTGACCAGTCACGGCGAGCTGTGCACTGGTCTTGCGAAATTCCTCAATACGGGATGCCTGACCGTTCAGCTCGCGCAGTGATTTTTGTGTTTCCCGGATATCCCCCGACAGCGACTTGCTCGCTGTGCGGATGGATTTAAACGGGCGGGATGCCTGGTCAACAGCCCTGAGCAATACCTGTAATTTTACATTGTTACTCATTCGTGTTTCCGCTTCGCCGGAGCGCCTTTTCGCGCCATGTGATGAGTTCGGTCAGGCTCATGGGATACAGTTCTGATGGCGGCCAGTGAAATATCACTGCCACATCCGCCATCAGGTCATCGACCGACAGATTTTTCGGAAACGTCACTGCACCGAGTTCGGCGACAAAAAACCGACCACCTTACCGGCCAGCGCCACAAGGTCAGGCAGTTCCAGCGCGGCGACTTCCTGCTCGGTCAGCATCGGTGCCGTCATGCGCGGCAGCACCTTAATCAGTGCATCGACTTCGGAGTTTGCAACCGCAGCCAGACTGACACCGCGCAGCGTCCCGGCATTGGGTTTCATCAGCGTGACCTGTTCGATAACCTGCTCACCACGTTTGACCGGATTTTCCAGGGTAATGACATTTTCTTTGTTCATGGTTTTCTCACTTCTGAATCAGGGTTAACCGGTCAGCCTGGCTGACCGTATGAAAATCACAGGCCGATATTTCGGCGGTGTTGCTCCAGCCGGTCGACGCCGTTCACCTTCTCAATCATGTTGATGGTGTCGATTTCGACCAGCTCCTTACCGTCCATCGTCAGCCGGAAATAAGTACAAATCACCGGGAGTTTCGATTCGGTATCCTCTCCCTGTTTACCCTCTCCGGTGTCGACTTCTTTCTGACGCCCACGCATGACCACTTCGACGGCCACCGTTTCGCCGGTATCGTCGCGCTGGTAAGAACCAGCAAAACGAATCGGTACGGCATCAGCACTGGTTGCAGCGTAAAGCTCCCAGATAACCGAATCCGGGAATCCACCGAGCGACCACTCCATTGACAGCGCATCATCATCAAGGCCGAGGTCTACCGGTGCGCTGCCGTTCATTCCCGCACCGCGATAATTTTCGAGCTTACGGGTCAGTTTTGGCAGCGTGACGGAATTTGCAACGCCCTGATAGCTGTAGCCGTTCAGAAAGACATTCATGTATTTGAGTTTGCGCGGCATTGCCATCGGTCAGGCTCCTTAATTGCTGTTAACCGAGGTGACCAGATTTGCCAGGTATTTATCGGTGATACGCTGGCGCAGGGTCAGGTTTTCGAGAGGAGGCGCCGGGGTATAGTCGTAGTCGATATACAGTTTTCCGGCCTTGAGGGTTTCCGCATCGTTGGATTCTTCGCTGAACCAGCATGTGCCATCCACGATATAACCGTTGCTTTTCAGTTCGCGGAATTTGGCATTGATGCCGTCAACGATGTCGCGAATCAGCGTTGCGGTGATGGGCTTGTCCACCGCCCACATGTGCGCCTCAGCCATCGTGTCGGCCAGCACCTGCGCGGTGCGGGTGTAGTTTTCAAAGAGGAACAGCGGGTCATCAGAGCAGGTACGGTTACCCCAGAAGCGGAAACCGTCACGGCGAATCAGCGTTGTGACACCTGACTCGTTCAGCAGGTCAGCATCGGTGCCGGACTCCTGCAAATCCCAGAATACGGACGCACTGATGCCGGTAACACCGTTTACCCCGACGTTGGACAGCGTTTTATGCCAGCCCTGCTCCTGGTCGATTCTGGCACGCAGACCCAGCGCACGGGCGGTGGCATACGCGGTGGCGGTGGTACTGGTGACCGTATCCCATGCGAGGAAATCCGGCCAGATGACCATCAGCTCACGCTGGCTGAAATTCTGGCGGTAGGCTTTCACCTCGGAAATGGTTTTACAGCCCCATGCGCTGATATACCCGAAAGCGCGCAGCTTCTGGCAGACTGATGCCAGTGCAACAGCCACCTCTTTGGTGTCCAGTCCCGGCACACCGAGAATACGCGGTTTAACACCGGTTACCGACTCTGCCGCCAGCAGGGCTTTCAGTCCGGTATACTGACCGTTTTCGTCAGTGGTGCCGATGATATTGGAAACGGTCTGCGCGAGTTTCGTTTCTTCGTCGTCGCCGGTGCCGTCTTCCACACGCACGACAACGGTGACCGGTTTTGACTGGTCAGCGATGGCCTGCAGCGACGCCGCCAGCGTGCCTTTTTTACCGGCCTTTGCAATTGCGCTCTGCACATTGGTAATCAGCACAGGTTTATTGAGGGGGAAGGTTTCCGCATCCGCATCGCTGGCCGTGCAGACCATGCCGACAATGGCAGTGGATACAGTGGAAATGACGCGGGTGCCGTCGTTAATCTCCAGCACCTGCACGCCGTGATGATAGTCACTCATCCGTTTAACTCCGTGGTTAATGGGTGCAACTATTTTCTGTTGTGCAGAGCATGAGACGCTATTTGACCTGGCTGGTCAGTGGATGAAACAACAGATAAAGAAAAGGCGAGCAATCAGCCCGCCTGCCTTGATTTGTACTCTCTCAGTTTCCAACTGACAAATTACGTAACCAAAACTCTGTCAAATCTGACAGTCTGCTTTGAGCGAAAAACAGGTATTGAGATACATAATAAATCATCTCAATTTTCAACTTTTCTGCCACTTAACATCTTGAGTAGTAAATAGTACAAAACTATCTACTGCCGAAGGGCTCTAGGAAGTATGGTTTCTGCACAATAAGACTTATATCGGCTCACGGGGAGCCAAAAGATATTCATTGCCTAGAATTTGCAGATGAGGTGGTAATCTGTACTGGGGCGGTACTGCAACAGCTATGTATATTTCCACTGCGGTAATCTGTACCAGCAGGTAGAAGCTGTTATACATCACCGCCCCTGTAGTGCTAATCCGGAGATAGCACTACTCTCATCAAGGCTTGTTCTTCCATAAACCGCAATAGGTGTTAGTTTTAGCCTTAATGTAAAATTAACAATTGATTCAGACGCTTATGTAATTTTGTGGTTCTAAATGTATGATGATCGTAACTCATACGCATATAACTATCTATCTCATCCAGACGCATGTTCTTATTTACAGATATATCAGTTTCATACATCATTTTTAATATACATGTAAAGTCATGACCATTGCATATAGAAAAATGATCTGGCGACATTAATTCTAATTTACGCATTTCATTATATAAATTTTTCGCATTAAAATCCTTATCAGTACGACTCCTGCTAAGCACATGATTTATATATTTGGTTTCATCAACTACAACATCTGTCCTGTTAATACTTACAAAATTCCTGTAATTCATTCCTTTGAAATTAAGATTGCTATGTGTAAGATAATTGTACCATTTGAGAAGTCCGATTTTATAGCATGCACAAAGGATGTTCATCTTTACATCCTGACAGAATATATCGGCCAATTCCCCTTGAATTAATTTTCTATCTGTATGTGACATAATGAATTTATCAACCGCACCACCTTTTACTAACATCATTTCAAGGTCATGAGCATCAGTATAAAAAATCCCCTCGTGATTTATTCCGCTTAACTCATCAAAGTCCGCGTCACATACACCATACACAGCATTATTACCTGCACGACGTAATTGACTAACAGCCAATATTACTTCACGTTTTCCATTTTCAGGTGATTCATAAATGATTCTATTATCAAGCCGATATGCATTGAAAAATCGGATATCTGAAATGCCCTCAACCACAATCAATATACAACGTTGATACATTTCATTTCTGAATAAAAGCATCATACTACTCAACCAATCATCTTCGCGAACAGCATTGCGTAATGACATCATTTACTCGTTTCCTTCTGAAAGCTGTTGGCTTTCATTTCTATTTCTAATCATTTCATATAGATCGTATGTTAATTCCCAATTCTTACTAATTACTTGTGGTGAATGAGTAGCAATAATGACCTTTTCATACTTGTTAATCTTTTGTATTTTTTTGAGAGAATCCAAGAAAGTTTGTTGCCAGGCGACATGTAATGATATTTCTGGCTCGTCTATAAGAATTACTTTTTGTGAAACAAAATCGAAAATCAAATTAAAAAGAAGAACTATTTGGTTCTGTTCACCTGATGAAAGCAAATTACGATCAATAACATCGCCATTGTGACTTTTGAAATAAAATCCGTTATCTCTATCAATCATCACTTTTTTAAAAGCTAAAACCTTTTCTTTCAAAATTGATTCAAATAAATCAATTTTTTGATGTAATGTCTGAAACGGTGACAATTTTCCAAGGGCATCTTCAATATATAGATCCAACACACTTAGATATTCATTGCTACTATAAAAACTTGTGCTTTTTTGAGGCATTAGCTCGTTATCAGCCTGAATAAGGCCATAACGCATATAATGTCGACGTTTATCTTGAATACCATTTAAGCGATCTTGAATATTTTCTGATGAAAATCGTTTTGATTGCTCTAAACGCTCAAATAATCGAATAGGAAATGTAGCGTCTAATTTTTGTGATAATGCAGCGGAATCATCTTGTGCATTTTTCATTAAATATTTTAATTTTCTAGCACATAAGTCAATGACTGTTTCATCAACAGCTTTGACTTGTAATCGATCTGCACATATAAAAGATACGTCTTCTTTCGATGTAATATGACTTAACACATCCGAAGATAATGGTTTATCAGTTCGTAATTTTTGTTTTGGTTTAACATCCCCCCTATGCAAGCTTACATAAAATAACTCTTCCATAATAGATTCATCTGTCTGTAACTTGAGTCTTTCTTCCGTTCTGTTTCCTGAGCTATTATCCAGATGATTCAATATTAAACCATCTTTATTGGTGTCATGAGTAATTGAAACAGAGCCACCTTGAAAATCAATTTTAATAAAATCAAAATTAAGTTTACAGAGAGCATTTAATTCATTTGTAAGAATACTATTGATGATTTTAAGAATCATTGTCTTACCATATCCATTTGGACCAGTAAGCATAGTAATTTCATTGTTATCCAAGGGAATTTCATAATCAAGGAGACCAAATAGTTTTTTTACTTTTAAATGTATCAATTTCATATCAACCTCGCAGACGATGAATTATAACCATTTATTACATGGCGCATATGAAATGCAATATATCATTGTCATGAGTTGCATTTCAAACATATGCCCCAACATCAATGCTAAATCCGTGATTAAAATTAATAAACTCCTGGTTTTTGCAAATAATT
Organism: Escherichia sp. WS2035; assembly: GCF_046487065.1. NCBI lineage: Bacteria > Pseudomonadati > Pseudomonadota > Gammaproteobacteria > Enterobacterales > Enterobacteriaceae > Escherichia > Escherichia sp. WS2035. The sequence continues at coordinate 732,429 of NZ_JBJQKD010000001.1, read as the reverse complement.
TCTTGCCCTAATAGTTTGGAAATACCTCTTTTAAATTTATAGTGAATAATATTACGCCCATTTAGTTCTCTCTTTGCAGAACTGAACATGTCGGGAGCTACTGTGTGGAGAAACACTGAAACGATCGTTAGTGAATATTTGCACACTGGTGATAGTACTAAACAGCCCTTTGGTCATGTCCGAAAAATAGTGACTCGTACAACATGATCGATGTGATAGCATTTATGACAGTGAAACATAACAATCACCTTTGAACATTTTCCATACGTGCATTATACCTATTAAATCTAAACAAAACAAATAGATATAAAATATTCATCCGCGTATCTTCATGCTCTCATATACCACATACGGGAGCCTTAACATCAAGTACTAAGCACGTCGTGAAGCTGTTTCCGTTAAGACGACTTTGCACTACTTGACTGATTAGCCATGCCTGCTTGTCTATCACACATTTAAAGTTTTTCATCGCTAACGTAGTTAGTCCATTCCCTTGAATGGCGTTTTACCAGTCTATATATGACAAATATCGTACTTTTTCCACATTCAGTCCAATTCATTCACCGCTCCCGATTCACCTACAACACCCTCTCAACGACGTTCTCTGTACCTGTAATACCGGCGCAAATTGCGTCGAAAATGTCGTTCTGCATCGCATAAACCTTCATCAGATTTGGCCTACAATGCAGCGAATAGTCTGAAATTAAAAACCGATGATGATGGACTGTACTGTTCATGCAAGTCTGGTCGCTCTGTGCCTCATCAAGGAATGAATAATGATCTTGGCGACGTCTACTCTTGGCACAGAGCGGACTGTCAGATTAGTTTTTACTCTGTTCCATAGATGAGTAATCTCACACCAGATCTAATACAATTTATTGCGGCATTTCCGGCCATTCTATATCCGGAGCATCTTCCGGCTGAACGCGATTCAGTAACACACGGTATTTTTTCCAGTGTGTCAGGCTTAACTTTTCTTCCTCGGTAGCCATATCTAAATCGACAGCATCCTGCAGCGTGGCAATGATTTCACCTGCATATGCAATCTGCTCTTTCTTCTGAGACTCCGCCGCTCTGACAAGCGCATCACGCTCTGCATTCTCATCATTCACCCACGCATTTCCGTTCCATTTCTGATAATCCCCCTCCGGGGAAATGGCTGTCACGTCTGGAGGTAATGCGCCAAGTTCAGAAATATAAATGGCTGCTCCCGTTTTCGTTTCGTAGACAGTCTTTCCGCGATGATCTTCCATCAACTCCCATTTCATTTCATCTGCATTGAAAACGGCAGCAAAACCCGCCGGAATATCAGGTGGTGCAATATCTGTACTGTTTGCAGGCAGGCCAGTATACGGCGGAATATATGCATCACTTTCGCCAATAAACTCATTGGTTCCATCAAGTAAATTGAAAACGCGGATAGTTTGTGCTTCTGCACTCATTCTGAAAGCCATTATGCAAGCCTCACAATATAGTTAAATGCAATGTTTTTGACGGTGTTTTCGGTATTACCAGTAGCATTTACGGTAATGGAATGCCCGTGTGAGCCAATAGCAACAGTGTGTGAATGTGCACCAATACCAACAGTATGGTTATGTGCTCCAATGTCGACTGTATGTGCATGATTGCCTGATGAACTTGTAGTCGTAGCACCTTTATCACTTCGCGGAACACCATAATCTGCACCGCCTGATTGCACGCTCACAGCAAAACCGACGGTATGTGTATGATTGCCAGAAGTATTGGTTGATTTTGTGCCGTGGTTAAACGTACTGACTGTTTTTGTCCCGTAATCAAATGAACTGGTCGTTTTCGTTCCTAAGTCCGTACTTGACGCACTGGCGCTGTGAGTATGCGATTTAATCCCGTCCTGTTCCTGTGACAATACGGCACGCCCACTGGCGGGTTTGCCCTTGATTGTCCAGCCGCGCATATCAGGAATAACACCAGAAGGATAGGCAATAGCCAGTTTCGGATATGCAGCCTTATCAAACGTCTGCCCCTGCATGATCGCATAGCCTGCAGGTGGTGTATCTGATGGCCACGGCAGCGGAACACCTGGCGGAAACGCTTCAATATTTGCCGAGCCGTCAAATTTTACGCCGTTAATTGTCCTTGGCGTTTTCAGCTTTGTAGCTGTAGCCGCATTGCCGGACAGTTCGCCTGAAATACCGGCGCTGAAGGTTTGTTTCGCCGCCCATGTCTGAGCTTCGTCGATAATTGGCACACGTCTTGTCGTGATCGTGCGGCTTCCCGGATTTCCTGAAATACGCACCATAAAAAAGCGGTAATTCGCTTTACTTACAGTGCTGCGCCATACATGCATTGAGCGCCCCGTACCGGAATCATCACTCGGACCAACTGCGATGTTTATCAGGTTGCCATCAATGACGCCCCAGTCCATACCGTCGGGAATGTTGGTCATGTTATCAAGCCGCACGGTTATCAGACTGCCCGGCACAAAATCGTAGGTCTGCCAGTCCAGACTGGATAGTTTTGCCACTGCGCCACCGATGCCCAGATTCAGAGGCAACGAAAAGGAGTTATATACTTCTCGCCATTCGGTCCATTTGCTCCCGGCGTAGACGCGCTCAAAAGTGCGTCCCTGTGTAGTTTCTGATTTCCCTGTGGTTGTGTAACGCTGCCAGACAGACACACCATCAAAACGTCTGATTACTTCCAGTATCCCAAGTAGTGTCGCGCCAACGGTGTCCAGCATCGGACCGTTTGTTGCCTTTCCTGTAACACTGTAAATACCGGGGTCGGTTAGAACATTTAAATCACCTTCGTAATAACGACTCTCTGACTGATGACCGACTCTTAACCACGGTTCCCACTGCGGATTTGATGCATCCCAGCTTGCCGCAAGGCAGCGGACATACATATTTCCACGGCGAGTGGTATAACGTTGCGTTCTTCCATAATTTCCGCCTTCGAGGATCTCAAGCATCCCCTGAGCAAAGCCGCCTTCCTCTGGATAATTGCGTTCATATGAAGCTATAGCCGAGCTACTGTTACGCCATAAACCAAGATGTTCGGCGGCTCCAAGCGTATTCAGGTCTATAGTCGTACTCAAAGGGCGGGTAGCTGATTGAGTGTGACGCCATATGCCCCACGGACCATCAGAGCCATTCCACTTATTGGCGAGTCTGCGTATGTATACATTGCCGTCTCTCGTGGTGAAGCGTTGCGTACCTGCAAAATTGCCGGCAGCAAAAACCTCAAGCACACCGACAGCATTATCTTCCGGGAAATTTTTCTCCAGTGTTGCGTTAGTTGAGGTAGCTTTAGACCAGATCCCCAGATAAGCCTTAACGGGACCAAATGTATTCAGATCAGCATCAAGCGGCATTTCGCCATTGTTTTTCATAAACGTCAGGCTGGTAACGCCAACATTGTCCAGAAAAGCACCCTTATCTGGAATATCGCCACCGTTCTGGTCTTTCTGCATACGTTTTTCAGCATTGTCATAGGCTGCTTTTACTGCCTTTGGCGTCGCTGCCAGCTTTTCACTGGTGCTGTTTGTTGCACTGCTTAACTGAGTAAAACCTTTTTCTGTCAGCGTGGCGTCAGGATGGCGGCGGGACTGCTCATGCTCTGCGATTTTGTCATCGACGTAATCCTGCGTCGCCATCACTGTGCTGGCATCAATACTCAGCTCAACGGACGCCACATTGCTGAGAATAATAACCATGCGGCAGGTCTGCGCACGTCCGGAGCCTTCAGCCAGTTCTGGTTTATAGCTTTCTGCCATGTTGGATACCGCAATCAGTGTTCCGGCATCGTCATACAGACCAAGCTCACGCATCCAGAAGCCGCCCACTTCGGGCGGTACAACCAGTTCAGCCACGATATAGTTTTTATTCTTGTTATCCACGCTGACTTTATTCAGAGCGTGACGCCAGACCTCATGCACCAGTTTCGTCTGACCGGCATCCGGCACCGGCAATTTGCCATTACCGTCACCCACGGCCATTGCAGACAGGGTTACTTTTTTCCCGCCTGGGACAGTGGCGGCTGCCAGCTTCGCGGCTCCGGCAGTAGTGATAACGGTTTTAAATTTCGTGCTCATTGTTTCTCACTTATCCGGGATAAACAGTAATAACGTCACCATCACAGACCACACCGCCTGTATACAAACAGCCGGGAATGTCCTGGATAATGTTCAGACCGATAAGGTGGCGACTTGCGGGTTTGGCATCGGCAATCAGCCGTTCCATTTCCAGATACATCTCCTCCGTGATGCCGCTTTCCAGTACGCCGATATCAAGGCGGAAGGTTCCGGGCGGGTCGTTTGTCTCCCACCATTCCTTTACGTTAATGAGATAGCCGAGCGGCTCCACCACACGCCGGATTGCACCTATAGTGCCTTTATGACAGTGGATGAAATAGGCATCGCGGATAACGGCGCGTTTTGTCGCTTCCGGCCACTTTTCATCCCACCTGTCGACCGAAAACGCCCACGCCAGCCACGGCAGCAGATTTGCCGGACAGGTGTCCGGGTTCCACAGCTCACGAATACTGACCGGCGTTTTTTCAATTTCCACACAGGCTTTTGCGGCGGCGACTTCAAGCGGTGATGAGCCGGTCGGCAGCAGTCGCGAATCACTCATCCGAGCCTCCGGTCACGACGCTGTATTCGGTACAGAAAGACGCCTGCGTGCTGTTAAGCACGATATCGGCCAGCGGTGCAGCCAGTTCGACACGCTGCACGCCTTCCACATGCAAAGCGGCATAAATGGCAGACAGACGGATGTCGCGCCCCAGCCGGTGCTGTGCCGTGATGTACGCTTCCAGTTTTTTCACGGCAGCAGCGCGGATGGGTTCGCTTTCGGGACCAGGGTAAAGGTAAAGCGTGGCGTTTATCTGGTATTCAACGATGGCGGCAGACTGCACGGTCACGCGGTCGGCCACCGGCCTGACGTCCTCGCCATTAAGGGCGTTACGCACCACCGCCAGCAGGTCTTCGGATGCCACACCGTTATTTTCACGTGACAGCACAGAGATGGTGACACAGGCAGGAGACGGACTGGTGACAGAGATATCCGCGACACGCCCGTCGGCACTGCGACCATGATACTGATAGGCTCCCACCGACCCGGCGACGCTTAAACCTTCAAACGCCTGCTGAATACGCAGACGATAATCGGTGTCAGACTCCATCACTGCCGGTGTCGGCGGGATGGTCGAATCATCTGCCGGGGTGATAGTCAGGCGCGTGGTGTTGTAATTGGCACCAATCACATCAAGGTCATTACCGGCGGCACAGGCCAGCATCACCGCCCGTGCGGCCTCATTCACACGCTGACGCCAGATAAGCTCACGATAAGCATTTTCCTCCAGCAGTTTGACGAGAGGCTCAGATTCCAGCGTCAGGGTACGGGCGACCGCCTCCTGCTGGTCTTCCGGGTAAAGGGAAATCAGTGTCGCCTTGCGTTCGGCAAGAATGGTTTCAAAGTCCAGCTCCTCGACCACATCCGGTGCGGGTAGCTGGTTCAGGTCGATAATCGGCATGGTTTCAACTCACAGGGATGGTTAACGAAAGTGGCTGGCCGGTGTCGTTGTGCTGGCCGGTTAACGTAACTGTCATTCGCCCGTCAAAACTGCGCGCCGTAGTGACGGATGACAGGGTGACGCGGGGTTCCCATTTCAGCACCGCCATGTAACAGGCGACCTTAATCTGCAACTCAAGCGCCGGAGTCTGCGGCTGGTCAATCATTGACGCCAGCAACGAGCCGTAATCACGACGCATCACCCGTGAGCCGACCGGTGTGCGCAGGATATCGCCGATACTCTGGCCGATATGCTCAAGGTCAGTGACCGTCAGGCCATCACTGCGATTCATTCCGAGATAACGCGCTGTCATAAAGGACTCCCGGTTGTGCCGCCGCTGTCGCCGGGGTGTTTATGGGTATGCAGTACCTTACCGTTTGATGAGAGTTCACCGCCGGTGTGTTCAATGTTGCCGCGCATCATCCCGCCCTTCTGCACTTCCAGCGTGCCGGTAATCAGCCTGTTGGTGCAGACCACCTCCGGTGTGTCCAGGGTGACGCGGGTTGATGCTTTCACCATAACCACCGGCACCGTGGCAGTAACAGAATCAGAAGCCGTCACGCTGGCCGTTTTAATTCCGCTTACCGTGAGCGCACTGGTTTCAGGTTCATACTCAATCACCGCCCCGTCAGGGAAACGGATATGCAGGGCATCCGCCGACGCAGACGGTGCGGGGTTATCGCCGGAATAAATCCCCGGCAGAACGAACGCCGTGTCGAGTTCACCGCCCACGGCCAGAATCAGCACCTGTTCCCCCACGGAAGGTGCCCACCATGTGCGCGAACGACCGGCGCGATGGGTCAGCCACTGAAGCCAGTCGGTGCACATGCCGCCGGTCTGCACTCGGCAGCGACCGGCGTTAAGGTCGGTTTCGACGATAATGCCGGGGCGTATCATGTTGCGCAGTGCGCGCGCGAGTTCCTGGATATTTGCGAGAGTGTTCATAACGGGAAGGATGCCGCCGGGTCATACCGGCGGCAATGTGACGATGAGGTGTCGGGAATGGCACAACTAACGGTCGAGGTGAGCCAGGATAATCTCTTCAATCATCTGCACATCCTCACCGGTAAAGCCGAGCAGAGGGCGCGCCGGATAATCAATTTTCTTACCGTCTTTCCGGTTTTCTTCCGACAGACCGAACTGATGCACACTGGCGATTTTCGGTGACTTCCCGCCGTAAAACTCCATTGATGCCTGCTCCGGGCTGGCGCGGATATGCAAAAAACGACTGGTGATAAGTTTCGCAAACATTTTTCGCTTAACACGACCGGTCTTTTTTCTGGCGCTCTGCTGCTGGCGTGGCGCATAGGGTGTGCCATCCGGGGCTTTCTGTGCCATCACCCGACGCTGCTGACTCTGCCGCAGACGTTTCGCCAGTTCGGCGCTCAGTCGCCGACGCCCTGACGGTGACAGCGATTCAATCAGTCCGGCCAGCCGGTCTTCAAAACGCTTAAACTCATTCATCCCACTTGCTCACCAGTTCGCCATTGATATAAAGCTCCATCGGGCGGGTGACCGGCTCCGGCGGCGGAGGTTCCGGGATATTCTTCACATACAGCGCACCGTCAACCTCACTGACCAGCGTGCGCTCGGTCAGCATCAGGCTGATACTGATATCAAAGCTGCTGTCATTGTTGATGTCTGCATAAAATGTGAAGCCTTTTTTCTGGCCTTCGTCGGTGGTCATGATGTCGGGCTGATTTTCCCGCAGCCACGCCAGCACCGGCACGATGAGCAGGTCAAAATCACCGGTAAAGTCGGTCACAATCACATTGAGCGTGTAACGCTTTTCGAATGACAACGACGCAGCCAGTGTGGAGGCAATACTCCCGTTATCCACGAATATCCGCAGCATATCGGGGTTAGTTTTCAGCACCGTGACGGCATCAGTCAGCGCCCTGCGCAGGCTGTCGGGTTTGAGCATCGTTTTCGTCCTGACACTGTTTAATCATTTTTACCTGACTGGCACAACGTGCCAGCGCGTTCTCAAGCTGCCGGATATCGGCACTTAAATCGCCGTTCGTCTGCGGCTCACTGCCCGGCATCGGGCAAAGGCTCACTTTCGGGCAGGCGTTGGCGACAATCACTGGCGTCGGTGCAGGCGGGGCGCTGGTGCAACCGGCGCACAGCATCAGGCAGGTCAGCGCCGTACCAGCGGCGAAAATCTTCGTTTTCATTGAGTAACCTCGTGATGGTTTTCTCGCGCTGTGCTTCACGCTTCGCGGCGTTCTCCAGTTCCTGACGCAGTGCCACCTGCGCCATCTCGTTTTTGTCTGCTCTGGTGAGGGCAACATGAAGCTGATTTTTCAGCATGGTGATGGTCGTCTGCTGTTCACTGGCGACGTTATTCGCCCTGTCCAGCGAGGCGCGCAGGCTGTCATTTTTGTGTTTCACCAGAAACAGACCGGCCACCGCCAGCGATAACAACACGACCAGCACAATCATCAGCTTTGACATGGTTCCCGCCCCTCAAAACGCTGACGACAGGCCGTATGTATCAGCCGGAAAAACAGCGACGCCACGAGATAAATCAGCGCGGTAAAAATCCACCCGGCAGCAATCAGCGAGATAAACGTCGCCACCATCACCACCAGAGCCGCTGCCCGCCTGCGCCACGGCACCGGCTGCAAAAACAGCGACGTGACAATCTTCACGGCCAGCGATTCCGGCGGCAGCTCCCGCCCGTAGCGTTCAAGTACATACTCCGTGGCATACACGCCGACACCACCGGCAACCACACAAATAACCGTCGCCAGAATCGCCCAGGCAGCGACAAAACTGACGGCTACGCTCTGCGGGTAAATCAGGGACAGTGCCAGCATCAGCGCCAGCGACACGTTCAGCATCAGTGAAAGGGATAATTTCTTCATGGTGTTTACTCCGTTTAAGCCGGTACGCCGCCAGCGGTACGCCAGACGGTGACCAGTTTTTCCAGTGAATGCTCACGCTGACCGTAACCGGCTCCCGGCAGGGACGCCCAGATATTGCGACAGCGTGAAATGGCGCGTTCAATGCGTCCCGCCCGGATGTCATCCAGTGCACCGCGTTCGCGGATCAACTGAATGGCGAGCCTGTCCTGTGACAACGGACTGAAATCCGGCAGGGCAAGCTGTTTGCGGTAATGCGGCCAGAACAGGTAAAGCTGCTGATAGCGACCGGAGGCCGTGGATTTTTCACCGCGACGGTTAAACACCTTCGCCGGTCGGCCATGTGCGAACGGGTGGTCACTGTAGTCGGTGAAGATTTCCGGCCTCCCGTCCAGTCCGGTGACTATCACGTCATAGCCACGGTTTTTCGTCAGCGGATGATTCGCCGTCCCTTCGGACACGGCCAGCATGTCGAGAAAGGCGGCGATATTCTGGTGCGTGTTAATTACCGGCATTACGGTTTCCCCCTGCCCTTAAAACGGCGCTGAATGGCAATCTCAATCACCTGATAACCGGCGATACCCAGCATGGAGCCGATGCCGCACACCGCAGGCAGTGACAGGTCAGGAAACTGCACCAGAACAACACCGGCAACCATCGAGACAAAACCACCGAGCAACATGCGCCCGATAAACAGACGCGGGGTGATGGGTTCACCACCGGCAAGCACCTTGCCGACAACAATCAGCACCCCAATCATGAAAAGCGACAGGACGCTTTTTTCTTCTGCTGTCATGCGTTACTCCCACAGATTGACAGTTTCAGCCACGGGCGCGGTCTGAACGTCGGGCAGTTCGACGGCGGTGCCGTGCGGCAGCACCGCACCCAGTTCAGCCAGTCCCGGATTTGCGGCGAGCACGGTCTCAACCACGCCCTCAGTGCGCCCGTAATACCGGACACAGATGGCGTCGAGCGTGTCGCCCTGTAGCGCAAAGGTCTTCATCAGATTTGACTCACGATGCAGCGCGGCTTGTCCTGGATGCGCGCCACTGCCCAGCGCATATCCCGCCACAGCTCATCAATGGTGCTGTCAATGCTGTCGGCCTTCTTGTCGCCTTTCGCACTGGCATCCACGCCGCGATAACGCTCATAAAGCGATGCGGTCGCCATCGCACACACGGCGCGCTCGTAGTAAAAAACTTTGATGCTTTCACCGTCGATGTCGTCCGCCGGGACGTCCGCCAGACGCGTAAAACCGGCAGCAATTTTCTGTTCGCGGTACTCGTACAGCTCCGCATTCGTCTCCGCCATGCCTGACTTGATGGCCTCACGCAGACGGGCGGGGGCGACGGTCTGCTCAAGGCGCATACGTTCCCGGACGCGCTTCGGGTCGATATCGGGAAAAAAGAACGTGTTTTTAATCACCGGCTCGTCGCCTGCTGGTTGCGGGATGACCACCGTACCCTCACCGGATACAGGAGCCTCCTTTCGCGGAATAATCAGCGTCATCATGACTACCTCTGAAAAGTCGGGCGGTGGACGCCGGTGCAGTGTCAGGTGATTCACCCTCACTGACCGGCGTGCCGCCCTGGCGCGGGGCGCATTCGGTTGTTAACTGGCTTTCTTTTTCGGGCGTCCACGTTTTGCCGGTGTCGCACTCCGGGTCTTACGCGGGGCGCGGGTGGCCGCTTTTGGCTGTGGCTCCGGCTTCGGTTTCAGTTCCCGCTCCAGTCGTTCAATCTCTTTTTTGACGCCTGCCTGACAGTCGAGCTGTGTCGCACGTTGCAGGTGCGCCAGCGCACCGGCGGCATCACCAGCGTCACGCAGAAACAGACCGGTGATTTTGTGCAGCTTTGCGCGCACTTCATCAGGCATGTCAGCCGTGGCGGTCAGTTCAAGGGTCTCCGTCAGCAGGCGGGTATCCACAGACTCACCGGCAGCGTGAGCGCGCATGGCCGCGAGCGCCACCTCCTCGGTGAACATGTACGGCGGGGTGCGGCGGTGTTTACCCGGCATGGTCAGACCGTATTTCAGGGCATAACGGGCAATCTCCAGCGCACCGGCAATATCGCCGGTATCCAGACGCCACAGCATGACCGTCATCAGAATGTCATCCTGTGCACCTTTGCCCTGCTCCAGCACGCCGTTCACCCACGGCAACCAGAACGGCAGCAGTTCGCGTTTTTTCGCGGCCTTCAGCTCTTTTGAATAAATCGCTTTCAGTGTGCGCTGGTCTGCGGCCAGCTTGACCAGCATCTGCTCATAGACAGTTGCATGTCGCAGCGGGGCGGCTTCCCGCTGCGCGGTCATCGCTGCCGAGACCCGCATCATGTGGCGCTGTGCGGGACTCGTCATCGGTTACGCTCCCGGCTCTGCGGTCGCCTTAGCCGGTGTGGAGAAATCACCGACCTTAATTTTTTCCACCAGACAACCGGCGGCATAGTCTTCCACCACGTAATCAATGTTCATTGACTCGTAGTTCTCCACGCGGTCGAGTTTCGGGTTTTCCACAATCACGCGGCGATGGCTGTCATCCATGTAGTAGATGGACAGGTTTTCCAGCTTCGTGATGAGCATCGCATCCGCCGGGAAGTACGGGACGCGTACCGCCGGCAGGTTACCGATGCGTTTCTGGCTGATGATGACGTCAGCGGCCAGCATTTCGCTGTTGTCCTGCTCCCTGTTGACGATGGGGAAATACTTGTCCGCCAGTAGCTGACGCCCCACAATCACCACAAGGTCAGGGTCTTCCTGATACCACGGCTCAATCAGGTTGTTGGTCGCATCCATCACCAGTGCATCGAGGCTGGCATAATCACCGCCCTTACCCACGCGGATGACCTCAGAGGTCGTGTGACCTTCCTCGTCAGTGACCTTGCTCATCACGCGCGCCGGGGCTTCATTGCGGTATTTCTGCAGCCAGCCGACCGCCACATCCTGCAGCATCGGATTGCTGCTGCGGTCAGAGGTTTCGGCACGCCTCACGCCGTTAAAACCGGCCATGATTAAATCAAGGGACTGGCGTTTGATAATGGCGTTACGGACACGGAGCTGGAAATCCTGATAACGCGCCCACAGGTCCAGCGTTTTGTAGCGGATATAAAAATCGAAGTTAATCTGGTCGCATTCGTACTTGTTTGACGCCAGCTTCGAGAAGTCCTTCGGCTGACGTTCGGTGCCACCGGCGGTGTCGGTGGTGCTGGCGATGGAGCCGGTGACACCAATACCAATTTTTTCCCCTTTCATTTCGCTGACCGGCACAATGTTGATGCGGGTCAGAAAGTCAGAGGACTCCTGCATGGTGTTCATCAGGGTCTGGGTGACCGACGGTTCAACGGTGAATTTTTTCGACACATCACCGGCGTCGATGCCGTTCAGTTCGGCAACACGGGACAGGTAGGCATTAAATTTAAAGCGGGTTTCCTGGCGCATAGTTTTTCCTGAAATTAAGGGTTAATCGTGAAGGTTTTCCCGGACTGACTGACGCCGGTCAGCAGTTCGTCATCAGGGCGTCACCGCCACCGCCGGTGGCCTTGCTGCGGCGCTGCTGGGTCAGACTTTCGGTGTGGTCGAGACTGTTTTTCAGGCGGGTGAATGCCTGGCTGGTTTCATCCGCCCTGTCAGTCACCTCCTGCTTAAGTGCGGAAAAGGCGGTTTCCACCTCAGCGAGGCGCTGCTCAGTGGCGCTCAGTTTTTCCTGCACATGTTCAGCAACAGCGGTCACCGCTTCATGCACGTCATTCAGACGGGCGTCATCGCTGGCCTGTTTGCGGCCAAAAATGGATTTCACCTTTTCGGTCAGGGCGGTGAACACGGTTTCAGGCAGGTCTTCAAATTCCAGCTCAACGGGCGTTGCCACTGAAATCAGGTTTTCAGGGCTTAATTTGAAGCGGTTCAGAGGGTTGTGTTTTGCCGTGCGGCAGAATTCCAGGTATTCCGTGCCGAGGCTTGCCGGGTCATCGGTGACGGCCAGCCCCACCAGATAACATTTGCCGGTGTTGGCAAAGTTCGGCTGAATTTCCATTGAGGTGTAGACCTTCTGCGCGGCCTTGTTCATCGCGATAAGGTCATCGGTCGGGGTGATTTTCGCAAACAGCGCCCATTTGCCTTTCAGCGCCGAATCATCGTCAATCTTTTCGGCCTTCAGTTCGGCCACATCGCCATAACGTTTAAAAATACCGTCAGGCAGGATGCCGCGCAGATGTTCCAGGTTAATGCGGCAACCATAGACACGCGGGTCAAAGGTTTCGGCCATTTCCTGAATATCCTGCGCACTGATGACACGCCCGTCACAGGTGTCACCCTCAACGCCGATACGAAAGAATTTTGAGACTTTTTTTGCCATTGTCAGGAGTCCTGAATAGTGATTAGAGGAGTCACATGTCGGCATCAGTTTCCCGACGATGCGCATCCTCCGCCATCAGTCCCGGATGGCTTATCACTGACACAACAGCACCTTAGCGAATCGCGGGGCGCGACTCAGTAGCCTTGCCGTGTATTCATCACGGCGAGGTATTCATGACCATCACCACAGACACCACTCTTTTACACGACCCGCGTCGTCAGGCGGCGCTGCTGTACTGGCAGGGGTTTTCCGTGCCGCAGATTGCCGCCATGTTGCAGATGAAACGCCCGACGGTGCAGAGCTGGAAACAGCGCGACGGCTGGGACAGCGTTGCTCCCATCAGCCGTGTCGAAATGAGTCTGGAAGCGCGGCTGACCCAGCTCATCATAAAACCGCAGAAAACCGGCGGTGACTTCAAGGAAATTGACCTGCTCGGACGCCAGATTGAACGACTGGCACGGGTAAACCGCTACAACCAGACCGGCAACGAGGCAGACCTTAATCCGAACATCGCTAACCGCAACAAAGGCGGGCGGCGCAAACCGAAAAAGAATTTTTTCAGTGACGAGGCCATCGAAAAGCTGGAGCAGATTTTCTTTGAGCAGTCTTTCGACTATCAGTTGCACTGGTATCGCGCCGGGCTTGAGCACCGCATCCGCGATATCCTGAAATCCCGCCAGATTGGCGCGACGTTTTATTTTTCCCGCGAGGCGCTGCTGCGCGCCCTGAAAACCGGCCATAACCAGATTTTTCTGTCGGCCAGTAAAACGCAGGCGTATGTATTCCGTGAATACATCATCGCCTTTGCCCGTCTGGTTGACGTTGACCTGACCGGTGACCCGATTGTCCTGGGCAATAACGGCGCAAAACTGATTTTTCTCGGCACCAACTCCAACACCGCACAGAGCCATAACGGCGACCTGTACGTCGATGAGATTTTCTGGATCCCGAATTTTCAGGTACTGCGTAAGGTGGCATCAGGTATGGCCTCACAGAGTCACCTGCGCTCGACCTATTTCTCCACCCCGTCCACGCTGGCGCACGACGCCTACCCGTTCTGGTCGGGTGAACTGTTCAACCGGGGACGCGCCAGCGCCGCCGAACGCGTGGAAATCGACGTCAGTCATAACGCCCTTGCCAGAGGTCTTCTCTGTGCGGACGGCCAGTGGCGGCAGATTGTCACCATTGAGGACGCCCTGAAAGGTGGCTGCACACTGTTCGACATTGAGCAGCTCAAACGTGAAAACAGCGCCGACGATTTTAAAAACCTGTTCATGTGTGAATTTGTTGACGACAAGGCGTCGGTGTTCCCGTTCGAGGAGCTGCAACGCTGCATGGTCGACACACTGGAAGAATGGGAAGACTACGCACCGTTTGCCGCCAATCCGTTCGGCTCCCGTCCGGTATGGATTGGTTACGACCCGTCACACCGTGGCGACAGTGCCGGATGCGTGGTGCTGGCACCGCCGGTGGTGGCCGGTGGCAAATTCAGAATACTTGAGCGTCACCAGTGGAAAGGCATGGACTTTGCCACCCAGGCGGAATCCATCCGCAAACTCACCGAAAAATATAACGTTGAATACATCGGGATTGATGCCACCGGCCTCGGTGTCGGTGTGTTCCAGCTCGTGCGCTCGTTCTATCCCGCCGCGCGCGATATCCGCTACACGCCGGAAATGAAAACCGCAATGGTGCTCAAGGCAAAAGACGTTATCCGCCGTGGCTGTCTGGAATATGACGTCAGCGCCACCGACATCACCAGCTCGTTTATGGCTATCCGCAAGACCATGACCAGCAGCGGACGCAGCGCCACCTATGAGGCCAGCCGCAGCGAGGAAGCCAGCCACGCCGACCTCGCCTGGGCGACCATGCACGCCCTGTTAAATGAGCCACTCACCGCCGGTATCAGCACCCCGCTGACATCCACCATTCTGGAGTTTTACTGATGAGCAAGAAAAAAGGGAAAACACCGCGACCTGCGGCAAAAAAAATGACTGCCAGCGCCCCGAAAATGGAGGCATTCACCTTTGGTGAGCCGGTACCGGTACTCGACCGCCGTGACATTCTGGATTACGTCGAATGCATCAGTAACGGCAGATGGTATGAGCCACCGGTCAGCTTTACCGGTCTGGCAAAAAGCCTGCGTGCCGCCGTGCATCACAGCTCGCCGATTTACGTCAAACGCAATATTCTGGCCTCGACATTTATCCCGCATCCGTGGCTTTCACAACAGGATTTCAGCCGCTTTGTGCTGGATTTTCTGGTGTTCGGTAATGCGTTTCTGGAAAAGCGTTACAGCACCACCGGTAAGGTCATCAGGCTGGAAACCTCACCGGCAAAATATACCCGCCGTGGCGTGGAAGAGGATGTTTACTGGTGGGTGCCGTCCTTCAACGAGCCGACAGCCTTCGCGCCCGGCTCCGTGTTTCACCTGCTGGAGCCGGATATTAATCAGGAGTTGTACGGCCTGCCGGAATATCTCAGCGCCCTTAACTCTGCCTGGCTGAATGAGTCGGCCACGCTGTTCCGCCGCAAGTATTACGAAAATGGCGCACATGCCGGATACATCATGTACGTCACCGATGCCGTGCAGGATCGCAACGATATCGAAATGCTTCGCGAAAACATGGTGAAGTCGAAAGGCCGCAATAACTTTAAAAATCTGTTTCTCTATGCCCCACAGGGGAAAGCCGACGGTATTAAAATTATCCCCCTCAGTGAAGTGGCAACGAAGGACGATTTTTTTAATATCAAAAAAGCCAGCGCCGCTGACCTGCTGGACGCGCACCGCATCCCCTTTCAGTTGATGGGCGGCAAGCCGGAGAACGTCGGATCGCTGGGTGATATTGAGAAAGTGGCAAAGGTCTTTGTCCGCAATGAGCTTATCCCGTTACAGGACAGGATTCGGGAAATAAACGGCTGGCTCGGTCAGGAGGTCATCCGCTTTAAAAACTACTCACTGGACACTGACAACGGCTGAACATCGCCGCCTGCGGGCGGCTTTTTTACACCCCGTCATCACGCCCTCACACGCTCACCTCCACGCAAAACAGCCCGCAGACACACCAGCGCCCCGGCACACAATCTAAACGCCATCACGACGCGCTCAGACGCTGAAAAAATAAAATCAGCACCACCGCCAGCGCGCAGTGCTTTCCCCGCCTCGCCCGCCCGCTTCATGTTGCGGTTTTAATGCAAGTGCATAAACACGTCGAAACAGCACCAGTATTGGCGTAGTTGGCAAAGGGCATGAAATCAAAACACATGCAATTTAATGCAATAACGTCAGTATTACCAAGGACAACAGAAACTAAGGTAATATCGCATAAAAAACCGACGAATCATGTCGTAGATTCAACTTTATCAGGCAGTTTTCACCGGTAGTACACAATTAAGTCTGACGTCTTGTTCCTATTGAGTAGATTAAGATCTCGAATCTTCTTGACACTGATGCGCTCATCCTTATTCTGCCAAAACATATGTCGCTTTTTGAAAGTCTGTTTGAAGTTTTATCTGCTATTTGGTTGTATAGAGATAACGATGATCAACTTCGAGAATTAATATGGAAATCAAAGAATTTGTCAGCCAGTACAAAAACCACCCAGTTCTTTTTATAGGCACAGGTTTTAGTCTAAGATATCTGCAAAACTCATTCAGTTGGGATGGGTTATTGATGAAAATTGCCGTTGATTTAACTGGCAACCCTGAATTTTATTATGATCTTAAATCGGAAAGTATTGAAGGTGACGAATACAGATACGACATTCTTGCAACAAAATTAGAGAATATCTTCAATAAGAAACTCGCCGAAGACAGAAACGGAAAGTTTGAAAGCATCAATGATATTTTCTACGAGAACATGAGTCATGGAAAAAAACTTAGCCGATTCAAAATATACCTAACATCAATATTAAAAGACTCACCTCTCAAAGAAGATTTAAGAGATGAAATTAACAGCTTAATAAAAACAAGAAAGAATATTGGCTCAATTATTACTACCAATTACGATCAACTTATCGAAAATTTATTCGATTTCTCTCCGCTTATTGGCAACAATATATTGCTAAGCAATCCATATGGCTCGGTATATAAAATACACGGTTGTGTTAGTGACCCCAATAACATAATCATAACATCTGATGATTATAATAACTTTAATGACAAATATGAGTTAATACGTGCTCAACTATTATCTATATTCATTCACAACCCCATTATTTTTTTAGGATATAGCATCAGCGACAAGAATATTAAATACCTCCTGCAGACAATATTTTCATATGTAGATCTAAATACTGAACTAGCAAAAAAAATAAAAGACAACTTTCTCCTTGTTGAATATGATGAGGGGAACATGTCTACAACTATTTCTGAACATGATATTAACATTGAAGGTTTATCCATTATAAGAATTAACAAAATCAAAACAGACAATTACAAAGCCGTTTACGATGCCATATCTAATTTAATTCTCCCTGTTTCCGCAATGGATATAAGAAAAGTACAAAAAGTCTGGAATACAATAAAAAGTGGCGGTGAAATCAAGG
Organism: Escherichia sp. WS2035; assembly: GCF_046487065.1. NCBI lineage: Bacteria > Pseudomonadati > Pseudomonadota > Gammaproteobacteria > Enterobacterales > Enterobacteriaceae > Escherichia > Escherichia sp. WS2035. Next base: position 715,117 of record NZ_JBJQKD010000001.1, on the reverse strand, counting down.
TAAAAATCACGGAAAACCTCGATGAATTACGGAATGAAGAAATGGTAATCGCTGTAGGCTCAGAAAGAACTGTTACCTACGAATACCAGACAAAATCTGAAATGATTCAAAATTACTTTAAAATTGTCGATGAAGCTAACGCACAACTCATTGCACTTTTGAATAAACAAACTATCACAAATCATGAGCACTTTCCAATTTACGCATTTAGTTCTGTATGCCCTGAATTAGAAAACGTTCAGCTATACAAAGACAGACAATTGGATAAGATAATAAATCAACTCACTAGAATTAAAGCGTGCAAATGTGATGCAACAACAATAGATGAGATATTAGAAACAACAAAAGAATATAAAGTAGCCAATACAATCATGTATTGTGTACTTAATGACACAATTTCCTTAGCACAACTCAGAAAATATCTTATCTCTATATCACACAAAATAGATACTCATTACCGTAAATTATTGTGCCTGTATGATTTTCTATCATACTAAGCATAAAAATATATAAACCGTCAGAATGAACTGACGGTTTATATTTATTACATAGCCCCATATGTACAGAACGCTATTCCCCTTATTCACAACTAATAAAAACCGAAGATTCTCAGTAATGTTCACTACTGAACGCCATAAAGTTGGAGAATCCCGGCCACTCATCAGCGACCGGATACGTGAATTTTTTCCCGTCATAATTTACGGTCGCGCCACACGCCAGCGCCTCAAGCTCCCATCGCTGCGGCCTGATACCGTTCTGAGCAAGGTCAACGCGGATACGGGTGATTTGCAATCGTTCAGACCGGGTCAGTCTGGCCGATGGTGCAATTTCATGCGGTTTTAACGGGCTTCCGTTTCTTTGCTGACGATTTGGCGTTCTCAGCCCGTGTTTTAATGCGCCCCTGAGCGCCTTCACGACCTCCGGCTCATTCCATTCGATAACACCGTCATCAACCAGATTAAGCACTGCTGCGGCGTGCTCAGAGGGTGTGGGAGCCGGTAACGAAGTATCACCACCGGTGACCTTTCCACAGTTATTGACAGGACTCCGAGGCGCGGCGATGCCGCTTTTTAAAGTCAAAGGCTCCACGACCGGAACTTTCGGAACAATGCGCCAGTCCGTCGTTCTGGTGATATGAATATGACGCGCGCCGAGATGCGGCGCGTAAATGCCGACCACTCTCTCGACTTCTTCCTCGTACTCGTTAACTTCATCCGACGGGCTACGGGCGACTCTGACAGTCTGGCAATTGCGCGGAACATTTGCCCCACCCTGCGCACTGATATACAACGCAAAATCGCCACTGTCTGCGGCGGCGCGTGCAGCCTCGACGCGCTCGTCAAACTCATCAGCAATGCTGACGCCGCGAGGCAATTTACGTAGTTCACGGTAAGCCCCCATTGTCGGCAGGCCAACCGTTTTAAATTGCGGGATGCGCCACGTTGACGCCCATGCGGTAACAGCCGCCGCTGTGTCTTTCAGCGGCCTGCCGGTATCGTTATCGAGCTGACCATCCAGTGCATAGCCGTCGATGTTTTTTGAAATGTATTTCGCGATATACCCCGCAGCACCGCCCCGGTTAAGGTGTTTTGCCTGAAAACGGTTTCGCGCGGCTCCTCTTTCGCCGCCATCCTCTTTGAGCGCATAGCGACGCATGATTTCGATAATCTGGTTACGCTGGCGCGGATTACAAAAAAGCATCATATGCCAGTGCGGCGTTCCGTCGTGGTGTGGCTCGACGACACGCAAACCGTAGACCTGTAAATCATTATCCTTGAATGCCGTGCGCATCAGGCTCCAGATATGGCAGAGATAACGCTGCGCATCCTTTGGATTAAATGCCTCATCGTTCCAGCCGTGATTTAGCTGGACGGTTTTACTTTCGCCTTTTCCGACCTGACGTGTCGGGTGATACTTTGACGGCGCGGTCAGCGTGATAAACATCCCCACATCACCCTCTGCTGCGGCGTAACGCTCAATACCGGCAATGGTGTTCATCAGCTCCATCCGGCGAATTTCAGGATTAGAAATACTGCCCATCACCTTACTGATAAGGTCGATGCGCTCGCCGGTTTCCCTGTTTTCAAGGTCACACGATTTAAGAAATTCCAGATTTGCCTGGCGGCGCGCACGCACATCACGAATGGCGTGTTTACTGGCATAAGGAGAACGGTCTTTATTGACCTCCCCGACAGCTATCAGTAACGCTTCATGCCAGCGCATACGCTGGCCTTTAAGCTGATGAGTCCACCACTCATCGTTAAACAGACGGGCAATGGCAGAATATGCCTGCCTCGTGGTCATCTGTCCTTTACGGTATTTTTTCCAGTAAAGCGGGGAAATATTGAAAGCACGTGCAGCGCCAGCAACATGACCATACAGATGCGCCTGCGCCTCATCCGTAAACAGCGATTCTTTTTCGCCATGCGCATCCACCCAGGCATCGCAGAGTTCCTCATACATCATGAAAAGCTGCGATGAGATACGGGCGGCAAACTTTTTCAGCTCCTTGTCATTCATCCCCGGCAGACGCGCATAGTGGTCACGCTCAGCCAGAAACAGCATCGACGCTTCGGTGTTCATTTCATGGCGCTGATTCACACGCTCAATGCGCGGCCATAAACGACGCTGAAAAGTGGATGTGAGAAAATAAAACCCGTGCACCGGGCTTTTATTGCGCCGGATGTAGTCATAGCGTGAAGTAAACAGCGAGCGCAAAAAGTAAGGCAGGCGGTTAATCGTGGATAAAACACCTTGCACCTGACGCATCTCGTCACGTGTAAGAGGTCTTTCGCGCCAGACAGCCTCGCGTGGCGCGTTCCATGCATAAGCACCGGTAAACGCCTTACCGGTGCCTGCGGCAAATGCTGACGGAGGGACAAAACGCCCGGAGGCTTTAACGGCCATATGAGCCAAAAGCCTCTGAACAACGCTTGCTGAGTTGCTCAACCTGCGCGTTTAAATCAGCAAAAGATTTTGCGCTTCCGGTCAGAATATCGTGATGCATCAGGCCGGAAACGAGCTGGCTTAATTTCGGGTAATAACCAACCACCGCCAGCCATTCCTGACCGGCGTTTTTACCGCTTTCCGCTCTCTTTTTCTCGTGGAGAATAAACTGAAAGCTGTCACTGGTAACGACATAACGTTCGCCAATTTCAATACGAATACTCATGCCATTCTCCGGTAATGTTTGTTTTTTGCTTCAAAGACTGACTGACAGGAAACACAACGCGTGGCTGACGGATAAGCCGCACGACGGGCAGCAGGTATTGGTGCGTCACACTCTTCGCAAACCAGCGCAGAAGCACCGCAATGTTTTACCCTTGCCGCGTTAATCTGGCGCTCCAGTAATTCAGCCTGTTGTTCCTGAATAAAATCCACGTTGTCCGGCATTATCAGCTCCTTTTATCGTTAAGTTTCCTGGATACATCAGCGCAATAGCTGGCAAGTTCTGTCGTTAATTTTGTCAGTTCATCCACGGAGGAAATTTGCTTGTGGAATACAGCGCGTTTAACAAGTAAATTGACCACATCAGACAGGAGGTTTAATTCATTCTGATAAATCGCGATTACAGATTCAGTTATGTCGCGTTTTTCTTTATCAAGACAAAGTTGAATAAGAGACAAATCGCCATTTTCCATAACGGCGATTTTTAAGGCGTTATTCAGTAATACAACTGAATAAGAACAGGACATCAAAGCACCTCCCCGCGAGACAATCCGATATTGTGAAATTTTTCCGACTCCTGACTGAGCAGTTCGACTATCTCCACGCGGGATAACTCCGCCTTTGTGATATGGCGAATCATGGCGTCAAGATGAGAAGAAAAGCGCGTCGCAGCGTCGGCCTGTGCTTCGGTTCTGGCCTGTTGCAGCAGTAATGCGTATTTACCGCACTGATTTTCAGAAACTGTATGCATGACTTTCTCCAGGCAAAAAGAAGCCCCGCACGATTAAGTGCGTTAAAAACTCTGGTTAATTATTTAATGCAGATATTGCTCTGGTTTTACCGACGTCAGAATTGTCGGTGCATACTCAAACAGGCTGAATAATTCACGTAATGCACGGAATAAAGCATCACGCCAGTAACATGACTCTTCATTAATTCGCCAGTATGGCTGGTTGAATTCTTTTTCAGTCAATCCGGCATGCATAAATAAAGTACGACGCTGACTGACTGTTAAAAAACTAATATATGCATACTCACTTGCGCCAACCTGACGGCGTTTTGAGAATGCCCCACGCAATTCATCAATTGCGCAAACCAGTCGTTCACGTTCGACGTCGTTCATTTCTTCAAAACGCATCGTTGCGTGACGCTGTTTTAACTGCGCATGGAAGCAAACCGTTAGCCGTTCACGTTCCATCATCTGATTATAATAATCGCATGTCTCCTGCCAGCGAGGGACGGCCAGATGCTTACCAATTATCCGGCGCATAGTTGCTGGCTGTTTTTCAACGAGATTGAGCGTCATCACTGTCATTTCCATACCCTCCGGCTTTTCAGAAAGGTCAGAGCCTTTTTTAACGGACTCTGTTTTTTGGTGCGGATAATGATTCCCTTGCGTCCCTTCCCGTGGGTGATGGTAAAGTCAATCGCCCTGGGGCTTTCGTTACGCAATAACTGAGCAATACAACGAGGCTCGTTCATCCTTTCCACCTTAAGCCGCACGGCCATGTCTTGATTTGCTGTAACTAATGCGATTTTTCCAGTCATGCCATTCTGTCGGAGCTTCATCAACCAGTTGGGCTGCGTACTTGTCCCACTCACGGCGATTAATCCATAATTCAGCTTTCCCTCTTGGTTTTAATGGGTCTGTCATGTAGAAGGCTGGCAGCTTTCCTGCTTTAGCCATTTCAGCCACCGCGCGTGGTGTCTTACCGATGTAAAGAGCAAAACCTTCTTTCGACAGCAAATCAGATGGGCGCTCTGAAATCTGAATGCTTTTACGTTTGGCTTCATTTTCGAAACTTGCCTCATCGCTAGTTGGACAAGAAATTTCTACATTTGTCGTCACTTTGCTATCCTCCATAAGATTTGCGATTCACCAACTGGAGCCATCTAGAGCCTTTTTGAGTGAATCACAAATTACCAAGTAGCAATATAATTGGAGATTAGCAAAATTATGTCAAGTGAACAAAGTGAGAAACTAAAGCTCATCCGTGAATCCGAACGCCTTAAAACTAAGGAACTTGCTGAATTAATTGGAATTAATTACTACACATATCATGGATATGAATCAGGAAAATCAAAAATGCCTATGGAAGCAGGTATGAAGCTGTTTAAGCATCCACGCTTTCGCAAGTATCGTGACTGGTTCATGTTTGATGAAACAGATCCAGCAGCTGGACAAATAGCCCCGGCTCTCGCACACATTGGGCAAGACTCAACAACCTTGCACCACTCAGACCAGAAGACTGGCTGACGATTTATTCAGCATATGTGTGTAGTAAATGTACGAAAGAAAATTGCATTAATTTTCAAGTAGTAGAAGTAAACAGCGTCATCGGAGGGCTTTATGTCTATTAAAAAGCTCGATGATGGTCGTTATGAAGTGGACGTCAGACCGCAGGGTGCAGATGGAAAACGTATCAGGCGGAAATTTAAAACTAAAGGTGAAGCTCAGGCATTCGAACGTCATGTACTGGTTAACTACCACAACAAAGAGTGGTTGGAGAAACCAGCCGACCGCCGAACTCTTACAGAGTTGTTAGGTAGATGGTGGATATATCACGGAAAATCACATGAGCGTGGAGATATTGAACGGGGGCGTTTAACGACAATAATCGCCAAATTTGCAGAGATGGGAGTGTCCAGAGCTGACCAGCTAACAAAGAAAACGATAACTGATTATCGCGTTGTAATGATGAACGATGGTCTAAAACCAGCCAGCGTAAATCGACATCTGGCAATAATGAGCGGGATGTTCACCAAGTTAATTGACGCCGGTGAATACCACTCCCACAACCCGTTCCGTGAGATTAAACGGTTACGTGAAGCTGTTACGGAAATGGCTTTTTTGTCCAGTGAAGAGATTACGCGGCTGTTATCCATGCTTGATGGTGATGAATTAAATGCAACTCTGGTCTGCCTTTCTACTGGTGGACGCTGGAGTGAAGTGTCTAATTTAAAAGCTGAACACATCATTAACCAGATGGTTACGTTTATGAAAACTAAAAACGGAAAACGCAGGACAATTCCCGTTTCGCAGGACCTGATTAAACGGATCAAGACCAAAAATTCAGGCAGGCTTTTTAATGCCAGTTACTACAAAGTGCGTAACGCTCTCAGGGAAGTAAAACCCGATTTACCTGACGGACAAGCAGTACATGTTTTGAGGCATACATTTGCCACACATTTTATAATGAATGGAGGTAACATAATCACATTGCAGCGCATCCTGGGTCATTCTAATATTCAGCAAACTATGACCTACGCACACTTTGCACCGGATTTCTTACAAGATGCTGTGACTCTTAACCCGGTGTCAGGAATGTCCATAATGCGTCCATAAACCAGAGTTAACTAGAGCCAATTGAAGCGATATGAGTAATTTAACTAATTGTAATACAACAGAAAATACCGCTACGGCGGGGGCTGCCAAGTCAGTTATTGGTCGCATTCACTCCTTTGAATCCTGTGGAACCGTAGACGGCCCGGGTATTCGCTTTATCACCTTTTTCCAGGGCTGCCTGATGCGCTGCCTGTATTGTCATAACCGCGACACCTGGGATACGCATGGCGGTAAAGAAGTTACCGTTGAAGATTTGATGAAGGAAGTGGTGACCTATCGCCACTTTATGAACGCTTCCGGCGGCGGCGTTACCGCATCCGGCGGTGAGGCAATCCTACAAGCTGAGTTTGTTCGTGACTGGTTCCGCGCCTGCAAAAAAGAAGGCATTCATACCTGTCTGGACACCAACGGTTTTGTTCGTCGTTACGATCCGGTGATTGATGAACTGCTGGAGGTAACCGACCTGGTAATGCTCGATCTCAAACAGATGAACGACGAGATCCACCAAAATCTGGTTGGAGTTTCCAACCACCGCACGCTGGAGTTCGCTAAATATCTGGCGAACAAAAATGTGAAGGTGTGGATCCGCTATGTTGTTGTCCCAGGCTGGTCTGACGATGACGATTCAGCGCATCGCCTTGGTGAATTTACCCGTGATATGGGCAACGTTGAGAAAATCGAGCTCCTCCCCTACCACGAACTGGGCAAACACAAATGGGTGGCAATGGGTGAAGAATACAAACTCGATGGTGTTAAACCACCGAAGAAAGAGACCATGGAACGCGTGAAAGGCATTCTTGAGCAGTACGGTCATAAGGTCATGTTCTAATTTCCCCGTAAAGCGGCAACTTTATTGAGTTGCCGCTTTTTTGTGCACAGAAAAGCAGAGTGTGAAACAGTAAGTTCACACTCTGCTTGAATTCATTTACACGTGAGCCACGGGTTTCGGCGTATGGCCGGCGTTGCGAAGCAGCATCAGCAAATAGATAAACGATACGCTGGCGATCATGATAAACAATAAATTATCGGAGAAATTCTGCATTAGCATAGCGGTAAATGACGGGCCAAGCAGGCTTCCCACGGTATAGCTCAACAGTAAGGCCTGGTTCATCGCCACCAGTTGATGATGTTCAACTTTCTCACAAGCCCAGGCCATCGCCACCGGATATAGCGTAAAGCCAGCGGCACCGAGGATGAATAACGCTGGGGCCATCGCCGCCTGGCTAAGCATCGCAATACTGCCGAGAATGACGACAAAGACCTGAACACGCAACACCAGCAGTCGACCAAACTTATCCGCCAGACGTCCAATCGGCCATTGTCCGAGGATACCCGCACTGACCAGTACCGCCATCCAGAAACCAATGCTGGCATTGCTCACCCCTTTGTGATTGAGGTACAGCGGCATCAGGCCATATAGAGATCCCAGCACGATTCCTGAGATAATGCAGCCATTCACGCCAAGCCGCGCCTGACGGAGTTTTAGCATTGACGTAATTGACGTCGAATCATGGTTTTCAGTCTGCTGATTCAGGACACGCGTAAACAACAGCGGTAAGATTCCTGCCAACGTCAAACCTGTAACCCACGGCAATACACTCATCAACTCGGTTGAGACTTTGCTGACCAGTAACTGGCCTAAAAACGTTCCGACGTAATAAACCATCATATACGCAGCAAGCAACCGCCCGCGGTTACGCGACGTCCCACTGCACATCAGCGCACTCTCAACAACCACCCAAATCATGGCACAGCCGATGCCAGCGACAAAACGCCACGCCAACCAACTCCAGAATCCAATCATCAGGCCAAGGCCGGCACAGCCAGCGGCAAAAATGAAGGAGGCCAGATAATAGCTGCGGTTAAAGCCAATGCGTTTAATGACATACCCTGTCAGCAATGTACCGACAAGGTTGCCGGTAAAATAGGATGAGCTGACAACGCCTACCTGCCATGTAGACATGTGTTCCTGGGCGAGCCAAAGCGGCACGAGTGTATTTAACACCGCGATCGCCAGAGTCAACAAAAGCAGGCCAGACAGCAAAAGCATGACAGGCCGGGTATACGTGGACATGAATTAAAACCGTGAGGAAGTTCAAATTTCATGCGCATCATGCCACCGCCAAAAACATTGTCAATGGGTGAAAATACGCGCATATCGCAGCGGCGGTATTATCGATTTATATTACTCATTCATAACGCTAATGCTGAAGAGACGATTAATCTCATCTGATTGTTTTTATTGATCTAACACAAATTTCATACGCTTCGTTCAGTCGAAAAATTTCATGGTCACAGCAAACTCATATTTCCCGTCTATGCTTTCAGAGCAATGCATCGCGTCTGACCGATTTAGACGTACCACTGACTCTCGAAAGGAGAAGAGGATGACCAAACCGTATGTTCGTCTTGATAAAAATGATGCTGCCGTTTTGCTTGTTGATCACCAGGCTGGTTTACTTTCCCTTGTACGGGATATCGAACCCGATAAGTTTAAAAATAACGTGCTGGCGCTGGGTGACCTGGCTAAGTATTTCAACTTACCAACTATTCTTACCACCAGTTTTGAAACCGGTCCTAACGGCCCATTAGTTCAAGAACTGAAAGCACAATTCCCCGATGCACCTTACATTGCTCGCCCGGGAAATATTAACGCCTGGGATAACGAAGATTTTGTAAAAGCTGTCAAAGCGACAGGTAAAAAACAGTTAATTATTGCCGGTGTGGTAACCGAAGTTTGCGTGGCATTCCCGGCGCTTTCAGCCATTGAAGAAGGGTTTGACGTCTTTGTCGTGACTGACGCGTCAGGGACCTTTAATGAAATTACCCGGCATTCGGCATGGGATCGCATGTCGCAAGCTGGTGCGCAATTGATGACATGGTTCGGCGTGGCGTGCGAGCTGCATCGCGACTGGCGTAATGATATTGAAGGACTGGCGACGTTGTTCTCTAACCACATTCCTGATTATCGTAACTTGATGACCAGTTATGACACGTTAACGAAGCAGAAATAAAAGCGAACCGGGGCCGAAACCCCGGTTGTTACTGATTAATTTGCGACAGCCATCCCCACGGTCATATGCAAACCATAGAATACGCCACGACCGATTAATTCCCCTGCCAGAAGCAGAATGAATGATACAGAAAGTAGCGGAACCGCAGGCTGATAACCTTTTAGCTGTGGTGCAATCCACACGCACAGGGCAACGGCCAAAAGCACGATCCGCCAGGACATCAGCGCACCATAGTCCGGCACCAGCGCTGCGGCCTGCTGCACAGAGCTATGAATAGTCGCCAGCTCTGCGCCCTGCATCACTGACATCACGCCACTCACTACCAGTGCCAGAACAGAAATGGCTGGCAGCAGACGCATCGCCCAGCCATCGACGCCAGCCAGACTCAGCAACAGGTAACCCAGTAACGGGCCGCCCATAAACATCGTCAGGAAGAAGCCCATCGGTGTCCAGATGCTGTACCAGGTGGGTACTGTATCGATGCTGTTATACACACGCACCATCATCCAGACAAAGACTACGCCAAGAACCATCGTCACCACCAGCCAAAGCGTACGCAATGCCGGTGAAAGCTTTTTCAGCATTGCCAGCAACCAGCCGATGCCGCCTACAGCAAAAAAGATCGAACCGCTGGCGATTTCGTTACTGAGTGCTGAAGCCCCTACCCGATTGAGCGAGTTAAAAGCGCGCATCGGTGAACCAAGATGAAGCATAGAGGAGATAAAGCCAATGCCCATCAGCACCCATAAACCCAACATGCAGGCGATAACACGCTGCTGGGCTTCTGCTCGCAGGTCGCCTTTGAGCAGCGCCAAAGCCAGAACGATAAAACCACCCGCGACACATTGCCCGAAGACCGTGAAGATCATCAGCGGCCATTCATGCCATCCACTTCCCATCTCACACCTCCTTCGGGTTTGCCAGATAGCCAGTGGTATCCCCGGTTGGGCGGCTGTTGGCATTGGGTTTGATCACAATATTCGGTTTGGTAAAGTGAGCTCGCGGCAACGGCGCAACGGCCGCCAGATCGCCATGTTTTTTACGCAGCTCGTCGATAGGGCCGAAATCCAGCGCCCGTAGCGGGCAGGACTCTACGCAGATCGGTTTTTTTCCCTCCGCAACACGGTCATAACAACCATCGCATTTGGTCATATGGCCTTTCGTTTCGTTATATTGCGGTGCGCCATACGGGCAAGCCATATGACAGTAACGGCAGCCAATGCATACATCTTCATCGACCACAACAAAACCATCTTCACGTTTATGCATCGCACCGCTCGGGCAGACTTTAGTACAAGCCGGATCTTCGCAGTGGTTACATGAAATCGACAGATAGTAGGCAAACACGTTCTGGTGCCAGACACCGTTATCTTCCTGCCAGTCGCCACCAGCATATTCATAAATGCGGCGGAAGCTGACTTCTGGCGTCAAATCTTTGTAGTCTTTACAAGCCAGCTCGCAGGTTTTGCAACCGGTGCAACGGCTGGAATCAATAAAAAATCCATACTGGGTTGTCATCGGTTACTCCTTACACCTTTTCAACCTGAACAAGGTTTGTATGTGACGGATTCCCCTTAGCGAGAGGAGACGGACGTTGAGTGGTCAGTACGTTAATACAACCGCCCTTATCGACACGTTTTGTATCCGGGTCATACCAGGCACCTTCACCCAGTGCGACCACACCCGGCATCATTCGTGGCGTCACTTTCGCCTCAATATGAACCTCACCACGATCGTTAAAGATCCTGACTTTATCGCCGTTGTTGATACCGCGTTTTTGCGCATCAAGCGGGTTGATCCACATTTCCTGACGGCAAGCTGCTTTCAGCACATCAACGTTGCCGTAAGTTGAGTGAACGCGAGATTTATAGTGGAAACCCGTAAGCTGCAGCGGATACTGTTTGTTCAGCGGATCCTGATAACTTTCAAAACCCGGCGTATAGATCGGCAGTGGATCGATCACATCACCTTCTGGCAATTCCCAGGTAGCGGCAATGTCAGCCAGCGCCTGCGAATAAATCTCAATTTTCCCCGATGGCGTGGTCAGTGGATTTGCCTGCGGATCTTCACGGAAAGCTTTATAAGCAACGTGATGCCCTTGTGGGTCGCGCTTTTTAAAAATCCCCTGCTTACGGAACTCTTCAAACGTTGGCAGTTCAGGAATCGCTTCCCGCGACTGGGCATACAGATGCCGCATCCACTCTTCCTGGGTACGGCCCTCAGTAAACTGTTGCTCAACGCCAAGACGTTTTGCCAGTTCGCTGGTCATTTCATAGATGGTCTTACATTCAAAGCGCGGTTTAATCACCTGATCGTTGAAAATCACGTAAGACATATTCCCGCAGGATGCATCCAGTGCAAAGTCCATCTGTTCTGAAGCGGTGCAGTCAGGCAGCAGGATGTCAGCATATTTCGCCGATGAGGTCATGTGGCAGTCGATAACCACAATCAGCTCGCACTTCTTATCATCCTGAAGGATTTCATGGGTACGGTTGATTTCAGAATGCTGGTTAATCAGGCAGTTACCGGCATAGTTCCAGATCATTTTGATCGGCACATCCAGCTTATCTTTCCCGCGCACACCATCACGCAGCGCTGTCATTTCCGGGCCACGTTCAATGGCATCGGTCCACATAAACATCGAAATGCTGGTCTGGATCGGGTTTTCGAGGGTCGGCATACGGACAAACGGTAAGCTGTATGAACCTTCACGCGCGCCGCTGTTGCCTCCGTTAATACCAACGTTACCGGTCAGAATCGCCAGCATCGAGATAGCACGGGTTGCGATTTCACCGTTAGCGTGACGCTGCGGGCCCCATCCCTGGCTGATAAACGCCGGTTTGGTACTACCGATTTCACGAGCCAATTTGATGATTTTGTCTGCCGGAACACCAGTGATTTGCGAGGCCCATTCCGGCGTTTTAGCCACGCCATCTGGCCCTTCACCCAGAATATAAGCTTTATAGTGACCATTTTTCGGCGCACTGGCTGGCAGTGTTTTCTCGTCGTAGCCAACGCAATATTTATCGAGGAATGCCTGATCCACCAGGTTTTCGGTGATCATGACATACGCCAGACCGTTAACCAGTGCGGCATCTGTTCCCGGACGAATAGGGATCCACTCATCTTCGCGCCCGGCACCGGTGTCGGTATAGCGCGGATCGATGATGATCATGCGAGCATTAGATTTCTGGCGCGCCTGTTCAAGATAGTAAGTCACCCCACCGCCACTCATTCGCGTTTCGCCAGGGTTATTACCAAACAGCACTACCAGTTTACTGTTTTCGATATCCGACGGGCTGTTACCATCTGCCCAGCCGCCGTAGGTATAGTTCAAACCTTCCGCAATTTGCGCGGAAGAGTAGTCACCGTAATGGTTCAGATAACCGCCGCAGCAGTTCATCAGGCGCGCGACCAGGGTATTTCCCGGCGGCCAGGAGCGGGTCATGGTGCCACCCAGCGTACCGGTGCCATAGTTCAGATAGATGGATTCGTTGCCGTACTCTTTGATCAGGCGCTGCATATTGGTCGCGATGATGTCGTAGGCTTCTTCCCAGCTAATGCGCTCGAATTTGCCTTCACCGCGCGCCCCGACTCGTTTCATCGGATATTTCAGGCGGTCGGGATTGTAAACGCGGCGACGCATGGAACGACCACGCAGACAGGCGCGCACCTGGTGCAGGCCGTCATAGTTGTCATCGCCAGTATTATCCGTTTCAACATATTTGATTTCACCGTCCACGACGTGCATACGTAGCGGGCAGCGACTACCACAGTTAACTGTACAGGCGCTCCAGATAACCTTTTCGTCTGATTTTGTTGGAATGGCGCTATCGACAGCGTGCGCAATCCGACTAAAAGGTAATGTTAATGCGCTGCTGGCCATTGCCAGGCCGCCGATCGCTGTCGTTTTTACCAAACCACGGCGACTCACCTCAGCAGCCAATACCGCATCAGGGATTTTCGTTTTCATAATGGCTCACTCAAGCTTGCTCACGATTGATTCCAGTAACAAACCGTATTGTGTAATTATTTCTATAGCAGATCGCTATATAGGCTTGTATACATCGAATAATTTGAAAATCAAAGAGATAGGTGGATTTTCACTCGAAAGTAGTATTACTTGTAAGTGAGGAGTAATTATTGTTCGGTATCAAAGGGAGACAAAAAAAGCGCCCGCAGGCGCTTTTTAGATTCAGAAAAATTGGGTATTAGCCAATATATTCCAGTCCATTCATATACGGACGCAGAACTTCTGGTACTTCAATACGACCATCAGCCTGCTGATAGTTTTCCATTACTGCAACAAGCGTACGACCAACAGCAAGACCAGAACCGTTCAGGGTATGAACCAGACGGGTTTTCTTGTCCGACTTGCTGCGGCAACGTGCCTGCATACGACGTGCCTGGAAATCCCAAACGTTGGAGCAGGAAGAGATCTCGCGGTAGGTGTTCTGTGCCGGGATCCATACTTCCAGGTCATAAGTTTTGCAAGCGCCAAAGCCCATGTCGCCGGTACAAAGGATGATTTTACGGTACGGCAGGCCCAGCAGCTGCAGGACTTTTTCCGCATGACCGGTCATCTCTTCCAGCGCCGCCATTGAGTCTTCCGGGCGCACGATCTGCACCATTTCAACTTTGTCGAACTGGTGCATACGGATCAGACCACGAGTGTCACGACCATATGAACCAGCTTCAGAACGGAAACATGGGGTGTGGGCGGTCATCTTAATTGGCAGATCATCTTCATCGATGATTTCACCGCGTACCAGGTTGGTCAGCGGAACTTCTGCCGTTGGGATCAGCGCATAGTTACTGGTGTCTGCTTCTTCTTCCAGCGGACGAGTATGGAACAGATCGCCAGCAAATTTCGGCAGCTGACCCGTACCGTACAGCGTGTCCTGGTTAACCAGGTACGGAACATAGTTCTCACTGTAGCCATGCTGTTCGGTATGCAGATCCAGCATAAACTGCGACAGTGCGCGGTGCATGCGAGCAATCTGCCCTTTCATTACCACAAAGCGGGAACCAGTCAACTTAACTGCGGCTGCAAAGTCGAGGCCAGAGTGCATTTCACCCAGCGTCACATGGTCACGAACTTCAAAGTCAAACTCACGCGGGGTGCCCCAGCGACTGACTTCAACGTTGTCATTTTCGTCTTTACCTACCGGCACTTCATCTGCAGGCAGGTTAGGGATGGTTAGCGCGATATCGCGAATTTCAGCCTGTAAAGCATCCAGCTCGGCTTTTGCTGCATCCAGCTCTTCGCCCAGTTTGTTCACTTCCAGACGTAAAGGCTCGATATCTTCCCCGCGCGCTTTCGCCTGGCCAATGGATTTCGATCGGGAGTTACGCTCCGCTTGCAGGTTTTCCGTTTTGACCTGCAATACTTTACGACGCTCCTCAAGAGCGCCCAGCTTATCTACATCCAGCTTAAAGCCCCGGCGTGCCAGTTTTTCAGCGACTGCGTCTGGCTCATTACGCAGCAGATTGGGATCGAGCATGCTTATCCTGTGCTTATCGAATTAAATGGGAGATGTGGCCACAGCCTGCGACCACAGGGATACATTAACAACATTACCGCAACGATAACATTAACGGTAGCGTTTTATGGGGCTATTTTGATCCTGTTCAGCCAGCCAGGCGAGCTTTTCGCCAATCTTGCCTTCAAGGCCCCTGTTTGTCGGGAAATAATAGCGTGTTTGTGCTATTTCCGGCGGGAAGTAAACCTCACCGGCAGCATAAGCGTTTGCTTCATCATGAGCGTAACGATATTCCTGCCCGTAGCCCATTTCCTTCATTAATTTCGTCGGCGCATTACGCAAATGAACCGGCACGTCATAATCCGGACGTTCGCGAGCATCGGCCAGCGCGGCTTTAAACGCAGTGTAGACAGCGTTGCTTTTTGGCGCGCAGGCCAGGTAAACAATCGCCTGAGCAATGGCGCGTTCACCTTCCGCCGGGCCAACGCGAGTAAAGCAATCCCAGGCCGCAATTGCCACCTGCATCGCCCGTGGGTCGGCATTGCCGACATCTTCGGAAGCAATTGCCAGGCAACGACGCGCAACATATAACGGATCGCCACCGGCGGTAATAATTCGCGCATACCAGTAGAGCGCCGCATCGGGTGCGCTACCACGTACCGACTTATGCAATGCGGAAATCAGATCGTAAAAGCGATCGCCTTTGTTATCAAAGCGGGCGCTACGTTCACCGGCGATTTCGGTCAGTAATTCAGGCTTCAGGACCCGCTTACCGCTATCATCGACTTCGGCCATATCCGCCATCATTTCCAGCGTATTTAACGCCCGGCGCGCGTCGCCATTCACCAGTTCAGCAATGGCGCGTCGTGTTTCATCTGGCAGAACAATATCCTGACCACCATAGCCACGGGTTTTGTCTTCCATCGCCTGAGTTAGTACTTGCTCAATATCCTCTGTACTCAGGGATTTCAACAGATAGACACGGGCACGGGAAAGCAGTGCCGAATTAAGCTCAAACGACGGGTTTTCAGTGGTTGCGCCAATAAAAGTGATGGTGCCGTCTTCAATATGTGGCAGAAATGCATCCTGCTGGCTTTTGTTGAAACGGTGAACTTCGTCAACAAAAAGAATAGTGCGGCGACCTGCATTGCGGTTTTGCCGAGCGCGTTCGATCGCCTCGCGAATCTCTTTCACGCCAGAGGTGACGGCAGAAATACGTTCCACATCAGCGTTCGCATAGCGGGCAATCACTTCAGCGAGGGTTGTTTTGCCGGTACCCGGCGGCCCCCAGAGGATCATAGAATGCAGATGCCCGGCTTCGATAGCGCGCGGCAACGGCTTCCCCACAGCCAGCAAATGTTGCTGGCCGATATACTGTGCTAAATTTTCTGGCCGCATACGCGCGGCCAGGGGTTGAAAAGTATTATCCGAAAAATCGAGCGACAGATTGCTCACTCAGGTGCCTCTACTTACGTTGATCATCTACCGTGACGCCTTGCGGCGGGGTGAAGGTAAATTTCGCTGCATCCACAGCCCCATTTTGCTGGGATTTCAGCTGATAACTGCTGCGCTGATCGTCCTGCTCCACCGCGCTAAACTGATGGATTGTGCCATCACGTCCCACGTTAATGGTGAACTGCTTCAGATTGCCATTGCTGGCTTTCGGCGTCAGAACAAAGTCATCGCCATTCTGTTTGATATTGTACTGCTGCCAGTCGCTGGACTGGTTGCGGGCAATCAGCATAAACGGCGTATTACCGGTGGCATCTTTCAGCCAGGTTGCCGTAGCTTGCTCAACGAACGGGTTATAGAACCACAGTGTTTTACCGTCAGAAACCAGAATGCTTTCATCAGGTTGAGTCATATGCCAGTTGAATAAGTTTGGACGTTTCACCCACAGATCGCCCTGACCTTCCTGCACCGCCGCGCCGCTACCGTCAGTCACTTTTTGTGTGAAGCTGGCGTGGAAGCTGCTGACTTTATCCAGGCGGCTTTTCAGATCGCTTGCGGCATCAGCCCAAACGCTGCTTGCTACTAAGCTTGAGAGTAATGCACAGGTGATGGCAATTTTTTTCATCATTATTCCTCAAATTACGTCACTCCCGACCGGGAGCTCCCTCTACTCTCTATTCCAGGCTAATAATCAGCTTGAGGAAAGAAGAAAATACTGAATTTTCAGTTACCAGATTGCCGGATGCGACGCTACCGCGCCTTATCCGGCCTACGATGCATTAATTAGTCAAACGGCGGTGGGGCCAGCACTTCACGATTACCGTTGTGCCCCTGTTCGCTGACAATCCCCTGCGCTTCCATCTGTTCGATAATACGCGCTGCACGGTTATAACCAATGCGGAACTGACGCTGTACGCCAGAAATTGATGCTTTGCGTTTTTCAGTGACAAACTGCACCGCCTGATCGAACAACGGATCCAGCTCTTCAGCGCCATCGAAACCGCCCGCGCCACCTTCGCTTTCGCTGTCGGAGGTGATGCCATCAACATACTGTGGGCGACCACGCGCTTTCCAGTCCTGCACCACGGCATGAACTTCTTGATCGCGAACAAAAGCACCATGGACACGTACCGGCAAAGTGGAGTTCGGCCCAGAGTAGAGCATATCCCCCATACCCAGCAGTGATTCCGCACCAGCCTGATCAAGAATGGTACGTGAGTCAATCTTACTGGATACGGTAAAGGCGATACGGGTCGGAATATTCGCTTTAATCAGACCAGTAATAACATCAACCGATGGACGCTGCGTTGCCAGTACGAGGTGGATACCCGCGGCACGAGCTTTTTGCGCCAGACGTGCTATCAGCTCTTCCACTTTTTTACCTACCGTCATCATCAGGTCGGCAAATTCGTCCACCAACACCACTATGTACGGTTCTTTTTTCAGCACCGGATGCTGCGCATCCATACTATCACCCGGCTTCCAGTACGGGTCTGGAATCGGACGCATCATGCGATCGGCTTCAGCAATTTTTTCGTTATAACCCGCCAGATTACGCACACCCAGCGCAGACATCAGTTTATAACGACGCTCCATCTCGTTAACACACCAGCGCAGCGCGTTGGCGGCATCTTTCATATCAGTAACAACTTCCGTTAACAGGTGCGGAATGCCTTCATAAACCGAAAGCTCCAGCATTTTCGGGTCGATCATGATGAAACGCACATCTTCTGGCTGTGCTTTATAAAGCATGCTCAGGATCATCGCGTTCACCCCGACAGACTTACCGGAACCGGTAGTCCCCGCAACCAACAAGTGCGGCATTTTCGCCAGATCGGCAACCACCGGCTCACCGGCGATATCTTTACCCAGCACCACGGTTAATGGCGACGGATTATCGCGGAATTTGGCGTTATCCAAAACCTCGCGCAGATAAACGGTTTGTCGTTTTTTATTCGGTAACTCCAGACCTACATAGGGTTTGCCAGGAATAACTTCAACGACACGCACCGCCACCGTCGAAAGTGAACGGGCAAGGTCACGTGACAAGTTAGAAATGCGCGCCGCTTTTACGCCCGGTGCCAGGTTCAATTCAAAGCGAGTGATAACTGGCCCCGGAGAGTAATTGACAACATCGGCTTTAATACGGAAATCAGCCAGACGCGCTTCTACCAGGCGCGCCATTTGTTCAAGCGCAAAGGTATCTACCGGCTCCACTTCGCTCGGCGGCGGTGTCAGCAAATCCAGAGAAGGCAGTGGCGTCGTCGGTTTATGCAACGGACGGCTGTCGCCATTACGCATCAACAGCGGATGAAGCAGGGTATCCTGCGGCTGTGGCGCAACTGGCTGTTGCGGCTGCTGATATTGCGGCTGTGGTACAACCGGCTGCTGCGGCTGCTGATACTGCGGCTGCTGTGTAACCGGCTGTTGTGGCTGCTGATACTGCGGCTGCTGTGCAACCGGTTGTTGTGGCTGCTGATATTGCTGCTGCGGTGCAACCGGTTGTTGCGGCTGCTGATACTGCGGCTGCGGTGCAACCGGTTGTTGCGGCTGCTGATATTGCTGCTGCGGTGCTACCGGTTGTTGCGGCTGCTGTACAGGTTCAACAATTGGCGTAAACAGCGGTTCGTGTGGACCATCATCCAGCAACGCTTTCATTGGCGAAAATTCAAAATCATCCAGCGAGAACGGATTCGCCCCAGCCGGTTGTTCGCCGGAATAACGTTGTTGTTGAGTTTGAGCAAACTGACGAGCCAGTTCTGCCTCTGCCGCAGCATCTGCATCTTCTGTGTTCACGGGCACATCATGTTGATACTGTTCGCCATAGCGTTGCTGCTGCGTCTGGGCGAACTGACGTGCCAGTTCATCCTGCTGCATCGCATCGATTTCATCATCGTTGTACTGATCGCCAGAATCGTACTGATTACGCTGGGCTTCACGGGCTTTTTCTTCTGCCGCACGCTGTGAGGGCAGCTTAATACCGTAAGACGCCAGTTCACGACGAGTTGGCACGCGGATGCGTTTCGGTCGTGGCAACTGCGGGCCAATCCCCTCTTTGACCTGCGGACGCGGTCCACCGCTATTTGCCAGACTGAAGACTGGCGCGGCAACGGTTGCGGCAGCCCCCGTCGCCAGTGTCGCTTTTTTCACGCCAGATGCCAGCGGAGAAACGGCGGCAGCGGCTTCCACTGGAGGTACTGCTGCAACAGAAGGTGCTTTTAGCGAAGATTTGATCGGTTCTGGTTCTTTAACAGGTTCTGGAATCGGTTGATACCAGGCCGCAAGTTGTTCGCGTTCACGGGCTCGCTTCTCTTCCACTTCTTCAAAGTAGTAAAGCGGCGGACGCGTGGGTTTTGTCTCTTCTACAACGGGTTCAGGCTCCACAACAGGCTGCTGTTCAACAGGTTGCGGCTGTTGGTACAACGGTTCCTGAGCGGCTGGCTGCTGATAAGTTTGCTCAGTCTGGTATGTAGACTGTGGAGCAAAAGTGGATTGCTGCTCTTCGGCTTGCCAGGCGTTACCTGCCACCGCTTGTTCTGGCGCAGGGGCGTAATACGGCTGTTGCGCAGGCTGTTCCGCCGCAGTTGCGTAATACGGTTGCTGAACAGGTTGTTCCGCCGCAGGAGCGTAGTAAGGTTGTTGCGCAGGTTGTTCAGCTGCAGGTGCATAATACGGCTGCTGTGGCTGTACTGGTTGTTGCAGCGGCTCATTATATTGCACTGCAGGCTGCGCATATTGTGGCTGCTGTGGGTAACCTTCCGGTGCAGGAGCAATAACCGGTTCTCCCGTTTGCGGCCCCGGTACAGGCTGCCAGGCTACTGTAGATTGCGCAGGTGGAACATCAACAGAGGCAACTGGCGGCGTCTGAGTCACAGGTTCAACCGGTGCAGCCCAGCTTTGTGTCGCCGTGGTAGCAGCAGCTGCTACAGCAACAGGTTCGGTAATTGGCGCACCGTTTAATAATGGATCGTACTCGTCATATTCTGGCTGCGTTGCACGATTGCCCGAAAAGAGGACGTCGTCAGGGTCGGCAGCCACACCGCGTGCAGTGTAGGTAATCTCTTCGTCATCATCCATCCGCTTACCGGAGAACAACGCAGCGTCTGTTTGCCGCCCCATCGGATTAATGAATTTTTCCGCCAACCGTTTACGACGCGCTAGCGCGCCGCGAAGAATACGGGCACGGCGTGATTCATGCTGTTTGCCGTGATTTTCATCTTCATACTCTTCGTCGTCTTCATACTCATCTTCATCGACCCAGGTATCATCGCGACGGGTACGATTACTGGCGAAGGTAAGAATATTTAAAATCCAGCCGCCGAGTTTTTCAGCAATGGTCACCCATGACCAACCGGTGAACAGCGTCAGGCCCGCTGCCCAAACGCAGAGCAGCGCAATAGTTCCCCCGCTACTGTGTAGCAGTGGTTGTAGCGTAGTGCTTAGTAAGCTGCCAATGACGCCACCGGAGGCAAAATACCAGATATCGTCAGCGTTGATTGCCGCCAGACCACAGGAGGTAAGGATGAGCGCCAAAACGCCAATGATGCGTAGCGAAACGGCAAAATAATCAATGTATTCGTCGCTGGACTGATGACGCCAGGCAAACCAACAACCGCCGACAATAATGACGGGAATGGTGTAAGCCATCACGCCAAAAATAAAGAACAGCGTATCTGCCAGCCACGCACCGGGCATCCCACCTAAATTATGGATAGGTTCATGCCAGGCCGTTTGCGACCAGCTGGGGTCCGAAGGGTTAAAGCTTAGTAAGGCAGCCATCAACCAGACGGCAAACAGGACAATAAGGATCAGCAACGCCTCCAGAAGGCGGCGGCCGCTACTTAACTTTGTCAATGTGACTTCTTTGTCTTCAGTGTATTCCTGGCTCAAGAAAGGCTCTCCAGGTTACAGGCTTTTCCTGCCCGATGCTAAAACGGACAACAGTACCAGGTTACCCCAGTACTGTTGCTGTATGGATTAACAGGAGTGTAATCAAAATACGCCGATTTTGCACCTGTTCCGTGTTAGCGCGTCTTAATAACCAGACGATTACTCTGCTTGACTTCTTCCATAACAACGTATGTCCGTGTGTCATTGACGCCAGGCAGACGCAGCAGGGTTTCCCCCAGTAACTTACGGTAAGCAGACATATCCGGCACGCGTGTTTTCAACAGGTAGTCGAAATCACCGGATACTAAATGACACTCCTGAATTTCTTCAAGTTTTTGTACAGCGGTATTGAATTGTTCAAACACATCCGGTGCGCCACGATTCAGAGTAATCTCAACGAATACCAGAAGTGATGCATCCAGATAATGGGGGTTCAGCAGCGCCGTATAGCCCTGAATAAACCCTTGTCTTTCCAGCCGACGCACACGCTCAAGGCACGGCGTTGGGGAAAGTCCCACACGTTTAGAAAGCTCGACGTTAGAAATACGCCCATCCTTTTGCAACTCATTAAGAATGTTACGATCGATACGGTCGAGATCTTTGCCAGGGCGCTTCTTGCTATCTACCATTATTATTGTCTCTCTGTATTCCTTCCCTACTCCTGTCTGACCCTGAAACATCACTGTTCAGAGTCGCTACCCGTCACGATAGACCGAAATCATGAAGATTCACGGCGCGCAATGCCTGGGTCTACGGTGAGAAGACCGTTGCCTTGTGGCAGCTATCGACATCACGAATGGCGTCTGTCCACGCCATACGTAGATTTCACTAGCACGGTAAACATGGTATTTACATGCATGGTTATGCGCATATAAGAATACTGTTTTTTTTCTTCCTCGAATGTTTTCGCAAAACACCAGGGGATTGTCAAAGCAAAACATCGATTTTTAGTACAACATGCCAGATATTCATTAACAGGGGCGTTTATTCATCATTTAATCGGCTTATAAAGCGGGAAATTTAAGTAGCAGAGGTGATAATGACGTGAGAATTTGACCTGCTTATCGATGCTGCCGATTGCACAAATTGTTAACAAAATCGTCATACTCTTTTTTTACGTCTGTAAATTCCCTACAATCCTGCCATTGTCTGCCAACAACTATGGGGATCTCATGGGCACGACCAAACACAGTAAACTGCTTATCCTGGGTTCAGGCCCGGCGGGATACACCGCTGCTGTCTACGCGGCGCGCGCCAACCTGCAACCTGTGCTGATTACCGGCATGGAAAAAGGCGGCCAACTGACCACCACCACGGAAGTGGAAAACTGGCCTGGCGATCCAAACGATCTGACCGGTCCGTTATTAATGGAGCGCATGCACGAACATGCCACCAAATTTGAAACTGAAATCATCTTTGATCACATCAACAAAGTTGATTTGCAGAATCGTCCGTTCCGTCTGACTGGCGATAGCGGCGAATACACTTGCGACGCGCTGATTATTGCCACCGGAGCTTCTGCACGCTATCTCGGCCTGCCCTCTGAAGAAGCCTTTAAAGGCCGTGGAGTTTCTGCTTGTGCAACCTGCGACGGTTTCTTCTATCGCAACCAGAAAGTTGCGGTCATCGGCGGCGGCAATACCGCGGTTGAAGAGGCGCTGTATCTGTCTAACATCGCTTCGGAAGTTCATCTGATTCACCGCCGTGATGGTTTCCGTGCGGAAAAAATCCTCATTAAGCGTCTGATGGATAAAGTGGAGAACGGCAACATTATTCTGCACACCAACCGTACGCTGGAAGAAGTGACCGGCGATCAGATGGGCGTCACTGGCGTTCGTCTGCGCGATACGCAAAACACCGATAATATCGAGTCACTCGACGTTGCCGGTCTGTTTGTTGCTATCGGTCACAGCCCGAATACTGCCATTTTCGAAGGGCAGCTGGAACTGGAAAACGGCTACATCAAAGTACAGTCGGGTATTCATGGTAATGCCACCCAGACCAGCATCCCTGGCGTCTTTGCCGCAGGCGACGTGATGGATCACATTTATCGCCAGGCCATTACATCTGCTGGTACAGGCTGCATGGCAGCTCTTGATGCGGAACGCTACCTCGACGGTTTAGCTGACGCAAAATAATTTTACAAATCAGTAACAAAAGTAAAGAAGGCGACACCATGCGACTATGGGTCGCCTTTATTTTTTCCCCGTTGTAACATTGCTCTGCAAATAATTCTGATAACTCACCTGCTAAGCGTGCAATGAATAAATCCCGTCAAAAAGAATTAACCCGCTGGTTAAAACAGCAAAGCGTCATCTCCCAACGTTGGCTGAATATTTCTCGTCTGCTGGGCTTTGTGAGCGGCATATTGATCATTGCCCAGGCCTGGTTCATGGCGCGAATTCTGCAACATATGATTATGGAGAATATTCCCCGTGAAGCCCTGCTGCTTCCCTTTACGTTACTGTTTCTGACCTTTGTACTGCGCGCATGGGTGGTCTGGTTACGCGAACGGGTGGGTTATCACGCCGGGCAGCATATCCGCTTTGCCATCCGCCGTCAGGTTCTCGACCGTCTGCAACAAGCAGGGCCAGCGTGGATTCAGGGTAAACCTGCGGGGAGCTGGGCGACGCTGGTACTCGAGCAAATTGACGATATGCATGATTACTATGCACGCTACCTGCCGCAAATGGCGCTGGCAGTGTCGGTGCCGCTGCTGATTGTGGTGGCTATCTTCCCCTCTAACTGGGCCGCGGCGCTCATTCTGCTGGGCACTGCACCGCTAATTCCGTTATTTATGGCGCTGGTTGGAATGGGGGCTGCCGATGCTAACCGACGTAACTTTCTCGCTCTTGCTCGCTTAAGTGGGCATTTCCTCGATCGCCTGCGCGGCATGGAAACATTGCGTATTTTTGGTCGTGGTGAAGCTGAAATTGAAAGTATTCGTTCTGCTTCGGAAGATTTCCGCCAACGGACAATGGAAGTGCTACGGCTGGCGTTTTTATCCTCCGGCATTCTCGAATTTTTTACCTCGCTGTCGATTGCTCTGGTGGCGGTCTACTTTGGTTTTTCCTACCTCGGCGAGCTGGATTTTGGTCACTACGATACTGGCGTGACGCTGGCTGCGGGTTTTCTGGCCCTGATCCTTGCGCCAGAGTTTTTCCAGCCATTACGCGATCTCGGTACGTTTTATCATGCTAAAGCCCAGGCTGTTGGTGCAGCTGACAGTTTGAAAACGTTTATGGAAACCCCGCTAGCCCATCCGCAGCGCGGTGAAGCGGAATTAGCATCGACCGATCCGGTGACCATTGAAGCCGAGGATCTGTTTATCACGTCGCCGGAAGGTAAAACGCTGGCCGGACCGCTGAATTTTACTTTGCCAGCAGGCCAACGAGCAGTGTTGGTTGGTCGCAGCGGTTCAGGTAAAAGTTCACTGTTGAACGCGCTTTCTGGTTTTCTCTCATATCAGGGATCGCTACGAATCAACGGGATAGAATTACGCGATTTATCACCGGAATCATGGCGTAAACATCTCTCCTGGGTTGGGCAAAACCCACAATTACCGGCAGCAACATTACGGGATAACGTACTACTGGCGCGACCTGATGCCAGCGAACAAGAGTTACAAACAGCGCTGGATAACGCCTGGGTCAGTGAGTTTCTACCGCTCCTGCCACAAGGCGTTGATACGCCTGTTGGCGACCAGGCTGCCCGCCTTTCCGTGGGGCAGGCGCAGCGCGTGGCGGTGGCCCGTGCGTTACTAAATCCCTGTTCGCTATTACTGTTGGATGAACCCGCTGCCAGCCTTGATGCTCACAGTGAACAGCGCGTAATGGAGGCGCTGAATGCCGCCTCTCTGCGCCAGACAACGTTAATGGTCACCCACCAGTTAGAAGATCTTGCTGACTGGGATGTCATTTGGGTAATGCAGGATGGTCAGATTATTGAGCAAGGACGTTACGCGGAATTAAGTGTGGCTGGTGGCCCATTCGCCACATTACTGGCCCATCGTCAGGAGGAGATTTAAATGCGCGCTTTGCTACCCTATCTGGCACTGTATAAACGTCATAAATGGATGTTAAGTCTTGGTATCGTGCTGGCAATTGTCACGCTGCTCGCCAGTATCGGTCTGTTGACACTTTCGGGCTGGTTCCTCTCCGCCTCAGCGGTTGCGGGGGTTGCCGGACTGTACAGCTTCAACTATATGCTACCCGCTGCGGGCGTGCGTGGCGCAGCAATCACCCGTACTGCCGGGCGCTATTTTGAACGCCTGGTAAGTCACGATGCGACTTTCCGCGTGTTGCAGCATCTGCGCATTTACACCTTCAGCAAATTACTGCCCCTCTCCCCTGCAGGACTGGCGCGCTATCGTCAGGGCGAATTACTCAACCGCGTGGTGGCGGATGTTGATACGCTCGATCATCTTTACCTGCGCGTTATCTCGCCGCTGGTAGGCGCTTTTGTGGTGATTATGGTGGTGACAATCGGGTTAAGTTTCCTTGATTTCACCCTCGCCTTTACGCTGGGCGGCATTATGTTACTGACGCTTTTCCTGATGCCACCACTGTTTTATCGTGCGGGAAAAAGCACCGGGCAAAATCTGACTCATCTTCGCGGGCAGTATCGCCAACAACTGACGGCCTGGCTGCAAGGGCAAGCTGAGCTGACCATTTTTGGTGCCAGCGATCGTTATCGCACGCAATTAGAGAATACAGAAATTCAATGGCTGGAAGCGCAACGCCGTCAATCTGAACTAACCGCATTGTCGCAAGCGATAATGCTGCTCATTGGCGCGTTAGCGGTGATCCTGATGCTGTGGATGGCGTCTGGCGGCGTTGGCGGCAATGCTCAACCCGGCGCGTTAATTGCCCTGTTTGTCTTCTGCGCGTTAGCCGCGTTTGAAGCGCTGGCACCAGTAACGGGTGCATTTCAGCATCTGGGGCAAGTCATTGCCTCTGCCGTACGGATCACTGATTTAACGGATCAAAAACCGAAAGTCACCTTCCCTGATACCCAAACTCGTGTTGCCGATCGCGTTTCGCTGACATTACGGGATGTTCAGTTCACTTATCCGGAGCAATCCCAACAGGCACTTAAAGGGATTTATCTTCAGGTAAACGCCGGGGAACATATTGCGATTCTCGGGCGAACCGGATGCGGCAAGTCAACACTGTTACAACTGCTGACCCGCGCATGGGACCCGCAACAGGGCGAGATTTTGCTTAACGATAGTCCCATAGCCAGCCTGAATGAAGCGGCTCTACGACAGACCATCAGCGTTGTTCCCCAGCGAGTGCATCTGTTTAGCGCCACGCTGCGTGATAATCTGTTACTCGCCTCGCCTGGTAGTAGTGATGAGGCTCTGGCGGAGATCTTGCGTCGCGTTGGTCTGGAGAAGCTGCTCGAGGATGCAGGTCTCAACAGTTGGTTAGGTGAAGGCGGACGCCAGCTCTCCGGTGGTGAACTGCGCCGTCTGGCTATCGCCCGTGCGCTGTTACATGATGCGCCGCTGGTATTGCTGGATGAACCTACAGAAGGCTTAGATGCCACAACCGAAAGTCAGATCCTTGAATTGCTTGCAGAAATGATGTGCGAGAAAACGGTGTTAATGGTCACCCATCGACTTCGCGGGCTCTCTCGTTTCCAACAAATAATAGTGATGGACAACGGGCAAATTATTGAGCAAGGTACTCACGCAGAACTGCTTGCCAGACAGGGGCGTTATTACCAGTTTAAGCAGGGTTTGTAAGCTATTATTGAACGATCCGACTTGCGTGGAGTTTTGCGGTCATGCGCCTGGTTCAGCTTTCTCGCCATTCAATAGCCTTCCCTTCCCCGGAAGGCGCATTACGTGAGCCTAACGGCCTGCTGGCACTGGGGGGCGATCTTAGCCCTGCGCGCCTATTAATGGCTTATCAGCGTGGTATTTTCCCGTGGTTTTCTCCTGGCGACCCCATCCTCTGGTGGTCGCCCGATCCCCGCGCGGTGTTATGGCCAGAATCACTGCATATCAGCCGTAGTATGAAGCGATTTCATAAACGCTCACCCTATCGTGTCACGATGAATTACGCTTTTGGTCAGGTCATCGAAGGCTGTGCCAGCGATCGCGAAGAAGGAACCTGGATCACGCGTGGCGTGGTCGAAGCCTACCATCGCCTTCACGAACTCGGTCATGCCCACTCCATTGAAGTCTGGCGTGAAGATGAGCTTGTCGGCGGTATGTACGGCGTGGCCCAGGGAACACTATTTTGTGGCGAGTCCATGTTCAGCCGGATGGAAAATGCGTCCAAAACGGCGCTTCTGGTCTTCTGTGATGAATTTATCCGTCATGGCGGTAAACTTATCGACTGCCAGGTCCTTAACGATCACACAGCATCGCTTGGTGCCTGCGAAATTCCCCGCCGGGATTACCTTAATTATCTCAATCAAATGCGCCTCGGACGATTGTCGAATAATTTCTGGGTACCTCGATGCTTGTTTTCACCACAAGAATGAATGTTTTCGGCACATTTCTCCCCAGAGTGTTATAATTGCGGTCGCAGAGTTGGTTACGCTCATTACCCCGCTGCCGATAAGGAATTTTTCGCGTCAGGTAACGCCCATCGTTTATCTCACCGCTCCCTTATACGTTGCGCTTTTGGTGCGGCTTAGCCGTGTGTTTTCGGAGTAATGTGCCGAACCTGTTTGTTGCGATTTAGCGCGCAAATCTTTACTTATTTACAGAACTTCGGCATTATCTTGCCGGTTCAAATTACGGTAGTGATACCCCAGAGGATTAGATGGCCAAAGAAGACAATATTGAAATGCAAGGTACCGTTCTTGAAACGTTGCCTAATACCATGTTCCGCGTAGAGTTAGAAAACGGTCACGTGGTTACTGCACACATCTCCGGTAAAATGCGCAAAAACTACATCCGCATCCTGACGGGCGACAAAGTGACTGTTGAACTGACCCCGTACGACCTGAGCAAAGGCCGCATTGTCTTCCGTAGTCGCTGATTGTTTTACCGCCTGATGGGCGAAGAGAAAGAATGAGTAAAAGGTCGGTTTAGCCGGCCTTTTTATTTTGTGATATGTATGGAGTACTTTAGAAGTATAAGTCCGTAACTTGTCTCGATGTAGATATACTGCACAACTTGTTTACAGTATGAGCAAACAATAATTATCATAAAAATTCTTCTTGACCGTTTTATTCCAACTCCCTATAGTAGCGCCCCGTTGCCCCCCATGAGGTCAGGCAAAAAAACAATTTGGTGAGGTGTCCGAGTGGCTGAAGGAGCACGCCTGGAAAGTGTGTATACGGCAACGTATCGGGGGTTCGAATCCCCCCCTCACCGCCATATTTAAAGAAGAGCTCGTACGAAAGTACGGGCTTTTTTTTCGCATTTTATCTGCCTGTACGGCAGTGAACTTGTCATTATTGGCAGACAGGATCCGCGGCAATTTCTAAGCTGCCTGTACGGCAGTGAACTCAAATACTACACGTTTAGCCCGTTGTTAATAAAGCAAAACCATCTCAATCTCCTGCTGCCACCCTTTTTTATCCTTACCTACCCGCAGCACTAATTATCAATAACTTACCATCATCATCAAAAAAAGGGTCTGAACCTCCTCCCCCCATAAATAAAAAGTCCGTAACCCCTGACGAGATTACGGACTTCACCAACCTACCAGACAATCAGATTAATGCGCTGCTTCCGCCTTGTGCTTTTGTGCACTCTGGAATCCGTAAGTCAGCTCATTTTTCTCTTTATCCAGCGCGACGGTGACCTGACCGCCGTCCACCAGCGAACCAAACAGCAGTTCGTTGGCGAGCGGTTTTTTCAGGTTGTCCTGGATGACACGCGCCATCGGACGTGCGCCCATTGCCCGGTCGTAACCTTTCTCGGCCAGCCAGTTACGCGCTTCCTGGCTCACTTCCAGAGAAACACCTTTCTGATCCAACTGAACCTGCAACTCGACGATGAATTTATCCACCACCTGATGGATCACGTCGGTTGACAGATGATCGAACCAGATAATGTTGTCGAGACGGTTACGGAATTCCGGTGTAAAGATCTTCTTGATCTCTTCCATCGCATCGGTGCTGTTATCCTGGTGGATAAGACCAATGGATTTGCGCTCAGTTTCCCGTACCCCGGCATTAGTGGTCATCACCAGCACCACGTTACGGAAGTCCGCTTTGCGTCCGTTGTTATCGGTCAGCGTACCGTTATCCATCACCTGCAACAGAATATTGAACACGTCCGGGTGCGCTTTCTCGATTTCGTCCAGCAGCAGCACCGCATGTGGATGCTTGATGACCGCATCAGTCAGCAAACCGCCCTGATCAAAACCAACGTATCCCGGAGGCGCACCAATCAGACGGCTGACGGTATGGCGTTCCATATACTCGGACATATCAAAGCGCAGAAGCTCAATGCCCAACGCTTTCGAAAGCTGTACCGTCACCTCTGTTTTCCCGACCCCAGTAGGGCCGGCAAACAGGAACGAACCGACCGGTTTATGTTCGTGACCTAAACCTGCACGCGCCATCTTAATGGCTTCAGTCAGCGCCTCAATGGCTTTATCCTGACCGAAGACCAGCATTTTCAGGCGATCGCCGAGGTTTTTCAGGGTATCGCGGTCACTCTGAGAAACACTCTTCTCTGGAATGCGTGCAATACGGGCCACCACGGATTCAATATCCGCCACATTAACGGTTTTCTTGCGTTTGCTTACCGGCATCAGACGTGCGCGAGCGCCCGCTTCGTCGATAACATCAATCGCTTTATCCGGCAGATGACGATCGTTAATGTATTTCACCGCCAGCTCTACCGCCGCACGCACCGCTTTTGCGGTATAACGCACGTCGTGGTGCGCTTCATACTTCGGTTTCAGGCCATTGATGATTTGAACAGTTTCTTCGATTGACGGTTCAGTAATATCAATTTTCTGGAAGCGACGCGCCAGAGCACGGTCTTTCTCGAAAATGTTGCTGAACTCCTGATAGGTTGTCGAACCAATTACGCGGATTTTACCGCTGGAGAGCAACGGTTTAATCAGGTTAGCCGCATCGACCTGGCCACCAGACGCTGCACCCGCACCGATAATGGTGTGGATCTCATCAATAAACAGGATGCTGTTAGTGTCCTGCTCCAGCTGCTTGAGCAACGCTTTAAAACGTTTTTCAAAGTCGCCGCGATATTTTGTGCCCGCTAACAGGGAACCGATATCGAGAGAGTAAATCGTACAGTCAGCCATCACTTCCGGCACATCGCCCTGAACAATTCGCCATGCAAGCCCCTCCGCAATCGCGGTTTTACCGACACCAGACTCCCCCACCAGCAGCGGGTTGTTTTTACGGCGACGGCAGAGAACCTGAATAGCACGCTCCAGCTCCTTCTCACGACCAATTAGTGGGTCGATTCCGCCCACTCGCGCAAGCTGATTCAGGTTCGTCGTGAAATTCTCCATACGTTCCTCCCCACCAGCTTGTTCTTCGCTGTTTGGCTGGCTGCCAGGATCAGAAGACTGTGTCGGCTCGTCTTTACGCGTGCCATGAGAGATAAAGTTCACCACATCGAGACGGCTGACTTCATGTTTGCGCAACAGATATGCCGCCTGCGACTCCTGTTCGCTAAAGATAGCGACCAGAACGTTTGCACCGGTAACCTCATTGCGACCGGAGGACTGGACATGGAAGACCGCACGTTGCAGTACACGCTGAAAACTCAACGTCGGCTGTGTGTCGCGCTCCTCTTCACTGGCAGGCAGAACGGGTGTGGTTTGTTCAATAAAGGCTTCCAGTTCCTGACGGAGCGCAACCAAATCTACAGAACACGCTTCCAGCGCCTCCCGGGCAGATGGGTTACTGAGCAGCGCCAGTAACAAGTGCTCGACGGTCATAAACTCATGACGGTGCTCGCGCGCTCTGGCGAAAGCCATATTTAAACTGAGTTCCAGTTCTTGATTGAGCATAGGCACCTCCCCCAATTTTTATGCCTGCATTCAGGCTTTTTCTAGCGTACACAGCAATGGATGCTCATTCTCCCTCGCGTACTTGTTCACCATCGCCACTTTGGTTTCTGCAACCTCAGCGGTAAAGACTCCGCAAATGGCCTTCCCCTGGTAGTGAACAGCGAGCATCAATTGCGTTGCACGTTCTACATCATAAGAAAAGAATTTTTGTAACACGTCAATAACAAACTCCATCGGAGTATAATCATCATTGACTAATATCACTTTATACATAGATGGCGGTTTTAGCGCGTCGCGAACTTTTTCTTCCGCCAGTTGATCAAAGTCCAGCCAGTCGTTCGTTTTACCCATTGTCAGTTATCATCTTCGGTTACGGTTATCGGCAGAACGCCCTGCCGCTGACAAGAGCTTATTTGCCTGACCAATCTACTCCACATGATAGATAACTATCATCTATCGTTGGCATCAGCGACATCTGTCACATTCCTGTCAATAGCGTTAACTGCTTCAAATTTTTGATTCATACCTGCCCCCTGGCCCCTGTCAAATGCTTGACGGCTCGCCCTAATTCTCTAAATTGTATTTCTAGAGTTGGCGAGGTTTTGAACAGCCCCCTCTCTGACCCCGGTTTATTCCATCTTACTTGTATAAGATTTGCGAAGGATGTCGAAGCATGGAAAAGGGTACTGTTAAGTGGTTCAACAATGCCAAAGGGTTTGGTTTCATCTGCCCTGAAGGCGGCGGCGAAGATATTTTCGCTCATTATTCCACCATTCAGATGGATGGTTACAGAACGCTAAAAGCTGGACAATCCGTTCAGTTTGATGTCCACCAGGGGCCAAAAGGCAATCACGCCAGTGTTATTGTGCCCGTCGAAGTAGAAGCGGCAGTCGCATAGCTCTTCTGTCTCATTGTGTACATCCTAAAGGCAAAATGCCAGCCCGATCGGCTGGCATTTTTATCTCAAAAATTACTCCCGTGCCAGAGCATCTACTGGATCCAGTCGTGCCGCATTTCGTGCGGGTAACCAGCCAAATAAAATCCCGGTGACCGTCGAGCAGAGAAACGCCAGCAGCAGCGCTAACGGTGAAAAACCAATCTCCCAGCCGGGTAAGAAAAGCTGCAAGGTGAAAGCAATTAACAGTGACAGTGTTATTCCCAAAGCGCCACCAACCAGGCAAACCAGTACGGCTTCGATCAGAAACTGTTGCAAAACATCGCTTGCTCGCGCACCTACAGCCATGCGAATGCCAATTTCCCGCGTCCGCTCGGTCACTGACACCAGCATAATATTCATTACACCAATACCGCCCACCACCAGCGAAATCACCGCCACCAGCGTCAGAAACAGTTGTAAAGTACGTGTGGTCTTTTCAACGGTTTTCAAGACGCCATCCATGTTCCAGGTAAAGAAATCCTTCTTACCGTGGCGCAGTGAAAGTAAACGCGTGAGTTGCTGTTCCGCCTCAGCGCTGTCAAAGCCTTCTTTCACCCTGACAGTTATGGAGTTCAGCCACGACTGACCCATAACTCGCCCGGACATCGTGCTGTATGGCAGCCAGACACGCAGCACTTTACTGCTACCAAACATCGACTGTTTTTCTTCCGCCACACCAATGACTCTGGCGGGCATATTGCCAACCAGAATCACCTCGCCAACCACATCTGCTTTATGGGGGAAAAGCTGGCGGCGAGTATTACTGTCGAGAACCACGACCTGCGCACGACCGTTCAGCTGCTCCTGATTAAAGGTGTTCCCTTCACTGAAAGTCATGCCATAGACATTAAAATAATCGCCGCTCACGCCATTGGCACTGGCAGCCACATCAACATTGTTATAACGCAGGCGCAGGTTTTGCGAGACGGCAGGTGTGGCTGAGGCGACCCACGGTTGTTTTTGGATGGCGATTAAGTCGTCGTACTTCAGCGCCTGCTGATATTGCGGATCGTCATCGCCAAAATCTTTCCCGGGATAGACATCAATAGTATTCGTACCAATAGAACGAATATCCGCCAGCACCATTTGTTTGGCGGCGTCGCCCACCACGACAATGGAAACCACCGACGCAATACCGATAATAATCCCCAGCATGGTCAGTAAAGTACGCATTTTATTCGCTGCCAGCGCCCGCCATGCCATCGTCAGCGCCTCGTTAAAACCGCTGACAAACTGCCGCCAGCCAGACGCCGTGTTGACAACAGGTTCCGTTCCGCCAGTAGCATTCACTTTTTCAATGGCGGGAGGATTGCGCACAATTTCGCCGTCGCGAATTTCGATCACCCGCTCGGCCTGAGCAGCAACCTGCGGATCGTGTGTGACGATAATCACCGTATGCCCGCGATCGCGCAGCTGATGCAGGATCGCCATCACCTCTTCGCCAGAATGGCTGTCCAGTGCGCCGGTCGGTTCATCGGCAAGAATTACCTGACCGCCGTTCATCAATGCCCGCGCGATACTGACGCGCTGTTGCTGGCCACCCGAAAGCTGTGCCGGGTAATACTCTGTACGGTCTTCCAGCCCCAGTCGTTGCAGTAACTCCTGGGCGCGAAGCAGCCGCTGTTTCCACTCAAGACCGGCATAGACGGCGGGTACTTCAACGTTCTGCTCGGCGGTTAAATGCGAAAGCAAATGGTAACGCTGGAAAATAAAGCCGAAATGCTCGCGGCGCAGTTGCGCCAGCGCATCGGCGTCCAGCGTGGCAACATCCTGACCGGCGACGCGATAGGTGCCGCTGGTGGCCTTATCCAGGCAGCCGAGAATATTCATCAGGGTCGATTTACCAGAACCCGAAGCACCGACAATCGCTACCATCTCACCGGCATAAATATCGAGGCTGATGCCCTTCAGCACCTCAACCTGCTCATCACCGGCAGGATAGCTGCGACGAATATCCTTTAATTCGAGCAAAGGCGTCATTGCGCAGCTCCTGGTTTGGCCTCACCAATCACCACTTCATCGCCCGCTTCCAGCCCTTTGACAATCTCAACATCGGTATCGTTACGTGCGCCAATCGTCACTTCACGCTCGCGTGTTTCACCATTACGCAACAATTTGACTTTATAACGATTATCGCCAACCGGATCGCCTAACGCCGACAGAGGGATCGTCAGCACATTTTTCACATCGGTGAGCTGAATATGCACTTGCGCGGTCATATCCAGCCGCAGTAAACCATTGGGGTTGGGTACTTCAAAACGGGCGTAATAGAAAATAGCGTCGTTAATCTTTTCCGGCGTCGGTAGCACATCCTTGATTTGCCCCTCGTAGCGCGTCAGTGGATCGCCAAGCACCGTAAACCAGGCTTTTTGCCCCGGCTTCAGGTGGATTACATCCGCTTCAGAAACCTGCGCTTTTACCAGCATGGTGCTCATATCTGCCAGCGTCAGAATGTTCGGTGCTTGTTGTGCGGCAATCACCGTCTGGCCTTGCAGAGTGGTGATTTGCGTGACTTCCCCGGCCATCGGGGCAACGATGCGGGTGTAATCGAGATTGGTTTTAGCCGTATCGAGAGAGGCCTGATTGCGCTTGATTTGCGCGTCAATGGTGCCAATTTGCGCCTGTTTCACAGCCATCTCCGTCGCGGCGTTATCGAGATCCTGCTGTGAAACCGCTTGCGTTTGTGCAAGACGTTGCTGACGGGAATACGTCACCCGCGCCAGTTTCAGCTCCGCTTCCGCCTGCTGCCGCTGCGCGCGTAGCTCCATCAGCGTTGCTTCCACCTCCTTGATCTGGTTTTCAGCCTGTTCAGGATCAATAACCCCTAAAAGCTGGTCTTTTTTTACTTTATCGCCAATCGCCACCGACAGCGTTTTCAACTGACCGCTGACCTGCGCGCCCACGTCAACCTTACGCAGCGCGTCCAGCTTTCCGGTCGCCAGCACGCTTTGCTGTAAATCACCGGGGCGCACAATCAGCGTCTGATAAGTCGGCACGGGTGCGTTAAGAATTCTCCATAACGTAATCAGCCCGGCGATGACTATCACCATCGCAATAACGTAACGCTTCTTCACGGTTTTCCGCTTTTTCATAAATATTCTGAATACTCCATATGCCAATCCGGGTCATTAACTTCAACGAAATATCAACAAAACCCTAAAATTTACGTTAATAATCACACTATTGATGTTTGGTTAAGATACGCAATGGTTAAATCGACGTCATGTATAACCATTGATTTCATGAATATGTCGCAGCTAACTGAACGGACCTTTACGCCATCTGAATCTCTCAGCAGCCTGTCACTTTTTCTTAGTCTGGCACGAGGACAGTGTCGGCCGGGTAAATTCTGGCATCGCCGTAGTTTTCGCCAGAAATTTTTGCTGCGCTCGTTGATTATGCCGCGTTTAAGCGTTGAGTGGATGAACGAACTTTCCCACTGGCCTAATCTCAATGTGTTGTTAACGCGCCAGCCGCGACTGCCTGTACGTCTACATCGCCCTTACCTTGCGGCGAATCTTAGCCGTAAGCAATTGCTGGAGGCGTTACGTTACCATTATGCGTTACTCCGCGGGTGTATGTCGGCGGAAGAATTCAGCTTATATTTGAATACCCCCGGGCTGCAACTGGCGAAGCTGGAAGGCAAAAACGGCGAGCAGTTCACGCTTGAGCTGACCATGATGATCTCAATGGATAAAGAAGGTGACAGCACCATCCTGTTCCGCAACAGCGAAGGTATTCCTCTGGCAGAGCTCACTTTTACCCTGTGTGAATATCAGGGGAAAAGGACGATGTTTATTGGCGGACTGCAAGGCGCAAAATGGGAAATTCCACACCAGGAAATCCAGAATGCGACGAAAGCCTGCCACGGGCTATTTCCCAAACGCCTCGTGATGGAAGCGGCCTGTCTGTTTGCCCAACGTTTGCAGGTAGAGCAGATTATTGCCGTCAGCAATGAAACGCATATTTACCGCAGCCTGCGTTATCGCGATAAAGAAGGCAAGATCCATGCCGATTACAACGCTTTCTGGGAATCGGTTGGCGGCGTATGTGATGCTGAACGCCATTACCGCCTTCCAGCACAGATAGCACGAAAAGAGATTGCCGAAATCGCCAGTAAAAAACGGGCTGAATACCGTCGGCGCTATGAGATGCTCGACGCTATTCAGCCACAAATGGCCACGATGTTTTGTAGTTAGTCGGCCCGACCGCGCGCCAGCCACAGCACGCGTGAGAACATTTTTTTCAGCAGCGTCGGTACGGAGTCCACACCACGACGTCCGGCCTCCATTGCCACTTCAATGGCAAGATCGGGTTTGGAAGAGCGATGGATCGCTTTCGAGATAATTTTGCGCAGATTCATCGGTATATTTTCCGGGATTTGCGCCACGCGGTGGAACACATCGGAAAATCCCTGGCGATACATAAAATGTTCCATATCCAGCGCCGGTAACGCCGTTAAATGTTCTCGTTCGGCTTCCCGATCATTATTCAACAGGCTGCGTACCGTAGCGGCATATTTCTTCCCTGCTTCATCGCCATCGACCAGTACATGCCATTCAATCCCCATTCGCCGGGCAAATTTAACCAGTGGCTTTAGCCCGGACTGGGCAAACTCAATGACCTTGATCCCTTCGGCATCAAAATGATGTCCGCACTGACGCGCCAGTTCATTGATAACCCAGGTTTCCGTTTCCCCTTCCACCAGCAGCCAACAACGGGCAAACAGCGATGACGGACGGTTAAAACGAATGTGAAAGGAGATGCGTCGGCTATCTTCGGTACTCAAGCCACTCGGTCCCAGACGCCAGGCGGCAACGCGAGAGGACTCACGTACCAGTCGGCAAACATGCTCTACCGGCGTTAACGAAAGCAACTCTCCCGAGTTGGTAGTAGCGATGCGCTGCAATGGCAGAAGGTTCAACAGATGCCAGGCAACTGAAAGCATAATGGGGTGCAAACGGGTTTCTGGATCTTCGATCAGCAACAATGGACGGGCGTCTTTATCCAGTCGCAATGTGCCTTTTGCCTGCAACAAAGTAGCAAACAGGCCGAGCAAAATAACCCGATACGAGCGCCCTCCAGGTCGGT
This sequence comes from Escherichia sp. WS2035, assembly GCF_046487065.1. Lineage (NCBI taxonomy): Bacteria > Pseudomonadati > Pseudomonadota > Gammaproteobacteria > Enterobacterales > Enterobacteriaceae > Escherichia > Escherichia sp. WS2035. Next base: position 677,777 of record NZ_JBJQKD010000001.1, on the reverse strand, counting down.
CAATCATCCGGTTGATGATATCCAGATAGCGCCAGCTTCGTTGCTCATTGCTGGCTCGCCGCCGCATTAAACGATATCGCGCCTGTCCAGCTCCCTGCTCAGAAAAATAATGCTCAAGCAGTTGCACCATTGCGGAAAGTCCCTGACGAATCTGTCCATCAGAGAGATTTTGCGGATGTGAGGACAACTCACGGGCGAGGAAATCGAGCTGGCGCGCGGTGACTTCCACATTGGGGACATTTGGCACCGTGCCGTTACGAATACGGCGCATAAAACGGGCATCACGCAAGCGCAGCACCGGCATTAAACGCACCAGATGACGAGCCTGATCGTTAATATCCTCAACATCAATCGGATGTCCGTCTTTATCGAGAAAACTGCGCAGTGTCATCACGCTGCCGTCTTCCGCACTCTCCCCTTCCAGACGATAAAAAATACGGTGATAACCATCGGTGCATGGCGTCCAGCACGCTTCCAGCGGCCGATAGCGGCGAACCCGATGTCGGCCTGGCAGCGATTCGCGGAAGGTCAAAATAATATGCAGATGATGTTCTCGCCCGTTGATATCTCCCGGCGGGAACCAGAAATCATCGCGCTCAAAATGGTAGAGATCTGATTCTGGCGATAGCAGCAGGGTTAAGGCGTCCAGCAAGCTGGATTTACCCCACGCGTTCTCCCCAATCAGGACGTTGTTTTGTTCCAGCATCAACGACAAACGGTTGATACCGCGAAAACCCACAATTTCAACGCGCTCAAGAATCATATCCCCTCCAGAAATATGTGACTTATTCTTTACGCTGGCAGTATAACGGGAAAGGCCTGCTAATACGTGATGGCATCACATTTAAGCATGGCAAATGTCTGAAAAATGAGCGAATAATCGCGTTATACTCCCTCTTGCTGATAAGCCTGCAAAAACAACAAAATCAAATAATTAGCATGATAAATTATTTTTTATTACGCCTAAAGGATTAAATCTTTCGCTTGCACTACACTGTCAATCAGACAAATGACTATATGGGGCAACCCGCTGTTGCCCTAAATCAAATTTACTGGATTTATTTATCTGGCGAATGATTTGCCTTCGTTTTTAAAATAGCCGCGCATTATTTCCGTCGTCACTTTTTTACGACGACCCTATAAAACGACCATATTTTTCACAGGGTCAATTTTTAATTGAGGTGGATATGTTCAGAAAATTAGCAGCTGAATGTTTTGGTACTTTCTGGCTTGTTTTTGGCGGCTGTGGTAGTGCCGTACTGGCCGCAGGCTTCCCGGAATTAGGCATTGGTTTTGCCGGCGTGGCGTTGGCGTTCGGTCTGACCGTTCTGACAATGGCCTTTGCTGTTGGTCATATTTCTGGTGGTCATTTTAACCCGGCGGTCACTATTGGTTTATGGGCTGGCGGACGTTTCCCGGCAAAAGAAGTCGTTGGCTACGTAATTGCCCAGGTTGTCGGCGGTATTGTTGCGGCGGCGCTGCTGTATTTAATTGCCAGTGGTAAAACGGGTTTTGACGCGGCAGCCAGCGGTTTTGCTTCTAACGGTTATGGCGAGCATTCACCAGGCGGTTATTCCATGCTTTCCGCGCTGGTAGTTGAACTGGTATTGAGTGCAGGTTTCCTGCTGGTGATCCACGGCGCAACTGACAAATTCGCTCCTGCTGGTTTTGCGCCAATTGCCATTGGTCTGGCCTTAACCCTGATTCACTTAATCAGTATTCCGGTGACTAACACTTCCGTTAACCCGGCGCGCAGTACTGCGGTTGCTATCTTCCAGGGCGGCTGGGCATTAGAACAACTGTGGTTCTTCTGGGTGGTGCCAATTGTCGGCGGTATTATCGGTGGTCTGATTTACCGGACTCTACTGGAAAAGCGTAATTAATTAACGCAGAAGGCCTGGCGCAATGTCAGGCCTTTTTTTAAGATGTTGTTATATGTTGATTCATCATCTTGTTGCGCTCCTTTCATGAGCTAAGCCACATATTGCCACTGGCGCAAGGAGCGTGCAGGGGGCGGCCAATCGCCGCCGCCCCCTGCACCCCCGGGCTCTGGCGAACAAAATCGCCGCTGCGCGGTGCCCTCGACTTATCCCTTACGGCTACCGGGTCGGCGATTTTGACGCCACCAACACCGGTGCGGTTTGTAATTAAAGCGCAAGAATATCTTTAAATGAAAATGAATACCCTACCGATCCTTATGCATAACATTTCCTTTTAATTGCAACTTTACTCGTCCTTCCGCTTTCAGTAGTGTGTCATCGCGCATTTCGAATCTTCTTTGCAAGGACTGGGTTTTCATGTTTTCTGGGCTGTTAATCATTCTGGTTCCCCTGATTGTGGGTTACCTCATTCCGCTTCGCCAAAAAGCTGCATTAAGAGTTATTAATCAGCTCTTAAGCTGGATGGTTTACCTTATTCTCTTTTTTATGGGTATCAGTCTGGCGTTTCTCGATAACCTCGCCAGTAACTTGTTGGCAATTCTGCATTATTCTGCCGTCAGTACTACCGTTATTTTACTGTGTAATATTGCCGCCCTGATGTGGCTGGAGCGCGGCCTGCCATGGAGCAACCACCATCAGCAAGAAAAACTCCCGTCGCGTATTGCGATGGCGCTGGAGTCGCTAAAACTGTGCGGCGTAGTAGTGATTGGTTTTGCCATTGGTCTGAGTGGACTGGCTTTCTTACAACACGCGACCGAAGCCAGTGAATACACCTTAATTCTGCTGCTTTTCCTCGTCGGTATTCAGTTGCGCAATAATGGCATGACCTTAAAGCAGATTGTCCTTAATCGCCGGGGAATGATTGTCGCCGTGGTGGTGGTTGCCAGTTCATTAATTGGTGGTTTAATTAACGCCTTTATTCTTGATCTTCCCATCAATACCGCGCTGGCAATGGCCTCCGGTTTCGGCTGGTATTCTCTTTCCGGTATTTTATTGACCGAATCTTTTGGTCCGGTAATCGGGAGCGCGGCGTTTTTTAATGATCTGGCCCGTGAGCTGATTGCTATTATGTTAATCCCTGGGCTGATTCGCCGTAGCCGCTCTACTGCACTGGGCTTATGCGGTGCGACGTCGATGGATTTCACCCTGCCCGTTCTTCAACGTACAGGCGGGCTGGATATGGTCCCGGCGGCGATTGTTCACGGTTTTATTCTTAGTCTGTTAGTGCCGATTCTCATCGCCTTTTTCTCTGCATAATACCTCTCTGGCGGTAGATCTCTGCCGCCAAAATTGCGCTAAATCAATCTCCCTTAAAGTTGCATTAAAAATCTCTTTTATCCCCGCGTTAAGCGTCTTAACCTTAAACATGTATATTAAATATAACTTTAAAAGGTGTGATCATGTTTTGTGTGCAATGTGAACAAACTATCCGTACTCCGGCAGGAAACAGCTGCTCATACGCGCAGGGGATGTGTGGTAAAACGGCGGAAACCTCTGACCTTCAGGATTTACTCATCGCGACGCTGCAAGGGCTTTCGGCCTGGGCAGTGAAAGCACGTGAATACGGCATCATCAACCACGATGTAGACAGCTTTGCGCCACGTGCCTTTTTCTCAACCCTGACCAACGTTAACTTCGATTCTCCGCGTATTATCGGCTACGCTCGTGAAGCGATTGCCCTGCGCGAGGCGCTGAAAGCACAATGCCTGGCTGTAGATGCCAACGCCCGCGTCGATAACCCGATGGCTGACCTGCAACTGGTGAGCGACGATCTCGGCGAGCTGCAACGTCAGGCAGCAGAATTTACCCCTAACAAAGATAAAGCGGCGATTGGCGAAAACATTCTCGGCCTGCGTCTGCTGTGCCTGTATGGCCTGAAAGGTGCGGCGGCCTATATGGAACACGCGCATGTTCTCGGTCAATACGACAACGATATTTATGCCCAGTACCATAAAATCATGGCGTGGCTGGGGACCTGGCCTGCCGATATGAACGCGCTTCTTGAGTGTTCAATGGAAATCGGCCAGATGAACTTCAAAGTGATGAGCATTCTGGACGCAGGCGAAACCGGTAAATACGGTCACCCGACCCCAACCCAGGTCAATGTCAAAGCGACGGCAGGTAAATGCATCCTGATTTCCGGTCACGATCTCAAAGATCTCTACAACCTGCTGGAACAGACCGAAGGCACGGGCGTTAATGTCTACACCCACGGCGAAATGCTGCCTGCGCATGGTTACCCGGAGCTGCGTAAATTCAAGCATCTGGTCGGTAACTACGGCAGCGGCTGGCAGAATCAGCAAGTGGAGTTCGCTCGTTTCCCAGGCCCCATCGTGATGACCTCGAACTGCATCATCGACCCAACCGTAGGCGCTTATGACGATCGTATCTGGACCCGCAGCATCGTTGGCTGGCCGGGTGTGCGCCATCTGGATGGCGAAGATTTCTCTGCGGTCATTGCCCAGGCGCAACAGATGGCGGGCTTCCCGTACAGCGAAATTCCGCACCTGATCACCGTGGGCTTTGGTCGCCAGACACTGCTTGGCGCAGCCGATACGCTGATTGATCTGGTGAGCCGTGTAAAACTGCGTCATATCTTCCTGCTTGGCGGCTGTGACGGCGCACGCGGCGAGCGTCACTACTTCACCGATTTCGCCACCAGCGTGCCGGATGACTGCCTGATCCTGACCCTCGCTTGCGGTAAATATCGCTTTAATAAACTTGAGTTTGGCGATATCGAAGGTCTGCCGCGTCTGGTAGATGCTGGTCAGTGTAACGATGCTTACTCAGCAATTATTCTGGCGGTAACGCTGGCAGAGAAACTGGGCTGCGGAGTCAACGATCTGCCGCTGTCGCTGGTGCTCTCCTGGTTTGAACAGAAAGCGATTGTCATTCTGCTGACGCTGCTTTCTCTGGGTGTGAAAAATATCGTCACCGGCCCGACTGCACCTGGTTTCCTGACACCAGACCTGCTGGCGGTGCTGAACGAGAAATTCGGCCTGCGTTCTATCACCACTGTTGAAGAAGACATGAAGCAACTGTTGAGCGCGTAAGGAGTTTGTCGATGACGATGCCAACGAATCAATGCCCGTGGCGGATGCAGGTTCATCACATTACGCAAGAAACGCCGGATGTGTGGACGATTTCCCTGATTTGCCACGATTACTACCCGTATCGCGCCGGGCAATATGCGCTGGTCAGCGTGCGAAACTCAGCAGAAACGCTGCGTGCTTACACCATTTCCTCCACGCCAGGCGTGAGTGAATACATCACCCTGACTGTGCGGCGGATTGATGACGGTGTCGGCTCCCGGTGGCTGACGCGCGATGTAAAACGCGGTGATTATCTCTGGCTTTCGGACGCGATGGGGGAATTTACCTGCGACGATAAAGCAGAAGATAAATTCCTGTTGCTGGCGGCAGGCTGCGGCGTCACGCCGATTATGTCGATGCGTCGCTGGCTGGCGAAGAACCGTCCACAGGCCGATGTGCAGGTGATCTACAACGTGCGTACGCCGCAGGATGTGATTTTCGCCGATGAGTGGCGTAACTATCCGGTAACGCTGGTGGCGGAAAATAACGTTACCGAAGGCTTTATCGCTGGTCGTCTCACTCGCGAACTGCTGGCAGGTGTCCCTGATTTAGCCTCACGTACCGTGATGACCTGTGGCCCTGCTCCATATATGGATTGGGTAGAGCAGGAAGTGAAAACGCTCGGCGTGACGCGTTTCTTTAAAGAGAAATTCTTCACCCCAGTAGCGGAAGCGGCGACCAGCGGTCTGAAATTCACCAAACTGCAACCGGCACGAGAATTTTACGCTCCGGTTGGCACCACGCTACTGGAGGCGCTGGAAAGCAATAACGTTCCGGTTGTCGCCGCCTGCCGTGCGGGTGTTTGCGGCTGCTGTAAGACGAAAGTGATTTCCGGTGAATATACGGTGAGCAGCACAATGACGCTGACCGACGCCGAAATCGCTGAAGGTTACGTACTGGCCTGCTCATGCCATCCGCAGGGGGATTTGGTTTTCGCATAATCGCCTGATGCCCGATGATATTCCTTTCATCGGGCTATTTAACCGTTAGTGCCTCCTTTTTCTCCCATCCCTTCCCCCTCCGTCAGATGAACTAAACTTGTTACCGTTATCACATTCAGGAGATGGAGAACCATGAAACAAACGGTTGCAGCTTATATCGCCAAAACACTCGAATCGGCAGGCGTGAAACGCATCTGGGGAGTCACGGGCGACTCTCTGAACGGTCTTAGTGACAGTCTTAATCGCATGGGCACCATCGAGTGGATGTCCACCCGGCATGAAGAAGTGGCGGCATTTGCCGCTGGCGCTGAAGCACAACTTAGCGGAGAACTGGCGGTCTGTGCCGGATCGTGCGGTCCCGGCAACCTGCACTTAATCAACGGCCTGTTCGATTGCCACCGCAATCACGTTCCGGTACTGGCGATTGCCGCTCATATTCCCTCCAGCGAAATTGGCAGCGGCTATTTCCAGGAAACCCACCCACAAGAGCTATTCCGCGAATGTAGTCACTATTGCGAGCTGGTTTCCAGCCCAGAGCAGATCCCACAAGTGCTGGCAATTGCTATGCGCAAAGCGGTGCTTAACCGTGGCGTTTCCGTTGTTGTGTTACCGGGCGATGTGGCGTTAAAACCTGCGCCAGAAGGGGCAACTACCCACTGGTATCATGCGCCACAGCCGGTAGTAACACCGGAAGAAGAAGAGTTACGCAAACTGGCGCAACTGCTGCGTTATTCCAGCAATATCGCCCTGATGTGTGGCAGCGGCTGTGCGGGGGCGCATAAAGAGTTAGTTGAGTTTGCCGGGAAAATTAAAGCGCCTATAGTCCATGCCCTGCGCGGTAAAGAACATGTCGAATACGATAATCCATATGATGTTGGAATGACGGGATTAATCGGCTTTTCGTCAGGTTTCCATACCATGATGAACGCCGATACGTTAGTGCTGCTCGGTACTCAGTTTCCCTACCGTGTGTTCTACCCGACCGATGCCAAAATTATTCAGATTGATATCAACCCAGCCAGCATCGGCGCGCATAGCAAGGTAGATATGGCGCTGGTCGGCGATATCAAATCAACCCTGCGCGCATTGCTGCCACTGGTGGAAGAAAAAACCGAACGCAAGTTTCTGGATAAGGCGCTGGAAGATTACCGCGACGCCCGCAAAGGGCTGGACGATTTAGCTAAACCGAGCGAGAAAGCCATTCACCCGCAATATCTGGCGCAGCAAATTAGTCATTTTGCCGCCGATGACGCTATTTTCACCTGTGACGTTGGTACGCCAACGGTGTGGGCGGCACGTTATCTAAAAATGAACGGCAAGCGTCGCCTGTTAGGTTCGTTTAACCATGGTTCGATGGCTAACGCCATGCCGCAGGCGCTGGGCGCGCAGGCAACCGAGCCAGAACGCCAGGTGGTCGCCATGTGCGGCGATGGCGGTTTTAGCATGTTGATGGGCGATTTCCTCTCGGTAGTGCAAATGAAGCTGCCAGTGAAAATTATCGTCTTTAATAACAGCGTGCTGGGCTTTGTGGCGATGGAGATGAAAGCTGGTGGCTATTTGACTGACGGCACCGAACTACACGACACCAACTTTGCCCGAATTGCCGAAGCCTGCGGCATTACGGGTATCCGCGTAGAAAAAGCGTCTGAAATCGATGAAGCCCTGCAACGCGCCTTCTCCATCGACGGTCCGGTGTTGGTGGATGTGGTGGTCGCCAAAGAAGAATTAGCCATTCCACCGCAGATCAAACTCGAACAGGCCAAAGGTTTCAGCCTGTATATGCTGCGCGCAATCATCAGCGGGCGCGGTGATGAAGTGATCGAACTGGCGAAAACGAACTGGCTAAGGTAAAAAGGGTGGCATTTCCCGTCATAATAAGGACATGCCATGATTGATTTACGCAGTGATACCGTTACCCGACCGAGCCGCGCCATGCTCGAAGCGATGATGGCCGCCCCGGTTGGGGACGACGTTTATGGAGACGACCCTACCGTTAATGCTCTGCAGGACTATGCAGCAGAGCTTTCCGGTAAAGAAGCCGCCATTTTTCTGCCTACCGGCACTCAGGCCAACCTGGTCGCTCTGCTCAGTCACTGCGAACGCGGCGAAGAGTATATCGTCGGTCAGGCCGCGCATAACTATCTGTTTGAAGCCGGTGGCGCAGCAGTACTGGGCAGTATTCAGCCGCAACCCATCGACGCAGCTGCCGACGGTACGCTACCGCTGGATAAAGTGGCGATGAAAATCAAACCCGACGATATCCATTTCGCCCGCACCAAATTACTCAGTCTGGAAAACACCCACAACGGCAAAGTGCTGCCGCGTGAATACCTGAAAGAAGCATGGGAATTTACCCGCGAGCGCAATCTGGCGCTGCACGTTGACGGTGCGCGCATTTTTAATGCCGTGGTGGCTTACGGCTGCGAACTGAAAGAGATCACGCAATATTGTGACTCGTTCACCATTTGCCTGTCGAAAGGTCTTGGGACGCCAGTCGGTTCATTACTCGTCGGTAATCGTGATTACATTAAACGTGCCATTCGCTGGCGGAAAATGACAGGTGGCGGGATGCGTCAGTCCGGCATTCTGGCTGCCGCCGGGATGTATGCGCTGAAAAATAACGTCGCACGTTTGCAGGAAGACCACGATAACGCCGCCTGGATGGCGGAGCAGTTGCGTGAAGCAGGCGCGGATGTGATGCGTCAGGACACCAATATGCTGTTTGTTCGCGTCGGGGAAGAAAATGCTGCCGCGTTAGGCGAATACATGAAAGCGAGAAACGTGCTGATTAACGCCTCGCCGATTGTCCGCCTGGTGACCCATCTTGACGTCTCGCGTGAACAACTGGCGGAAGTTGCCGCCCACTGGCGTGCGTTCCTGGCGCGTTAAGGAGAGAGACGTGCCGCAACGCATTTTAGTTCTCGGTGCCAGTGGCTACATTGGTCAACATCTGGTGCACACACTCAGCCAGCAAGGGCATCAGATCCTGGCGGCGGCACGTCACGTCGACAGACTTGCAAAACTGCAACTGGCTAATGTCAGTTGCCATAAAGTCGATCTCAACTGGCCGGATAACCTTCCGGTCCTGTTGCAGAATATTGATACTGTCTATTTTCTGGTGCACAGCATGGGCGAAGGTGGTGATTTTATCGCTCAGGAGCGCCAGGTGGCTCTCAACGTCCGCGATGCGCTGCGCGAAGTACCGGTAAAGCAAGTCATCTTTCTCAGTTCATTGCAGGCACCGCCTCATGAACAATCTGATCATCTGCGTGCTCGTCAGGCCACGGCGGATATTTTACGTGAAGCGGGTGTCCCGGTGACCGAACTACGTGCCGGAATTATCGTTGGCGCGGGTTCAGCGGCATTCGAAGTCATGCGCGATATGGTTTACAACCTGCCAGTATTAACGCCACCACGCTGGGTACGTTCACGCACTACGCCCATCGCGCTGGAAAACCTGCTGCACTATCTTGTGGCGCTGTTAGATCATCCGGCTTGCGAACATCGCATCTTCGAAGCCGCTGGGCCAGAAGTGCTCAGTTATCAGCAACAGTTTGAACATTTTATGGCGGTGAGCGGTAAGCGCCGCTGGTTGCTCCCCATCCCCCTCCCCACCCGCTGGATTTCGGTGTGGTTTCTTAATGTGATTACTTCAGTACCGCCCACCACCGCCAGAGCGTTGATTCAGGGGCTGAAACACGATCTGCTGGCGGATGACACCGCGTTACGTGCACTCATTCCACAACCGCTGATCGCTTTCGATGACGCGGTACGTAGCACGTTGAAAGAGGAAGAAAAACTGGTCAACTCCAGCGACTGGGGATATGACGCGCAGGCTTTTGCTCGCTGGCGACCAGAATACGGTTATTTTGCCAAACAGGCGGGGTTTACCGTTAAAACGTCTGCCAGCCTTCAGGCGCTATGGCGGGTGGTCAATCAAATCGGCGGTAAAGAGCGTTATTTCTTTGGCAATATTTTGTGGCAGACACGGGCGTTGATGGACCTTGCGATCGGTCATAAGCTGGCAAAAGGCCGCCCGGAGCGCGAATATTTACAGACCGGCGATGCTGTGGATAGCTGGAAAGTCATTGTCGTTGAACCGGAAAAACAACTTACGTTGTTATTTGGCATGAAAGCGCCGGGGCTGGGACGACTCTGTTTTACCCTGGAAGATAAAGGCGACTATCGTACAATCGATGTCCGTGCTTTCTGGCATCCGCACGGTATGCCGGGGCTGTTTTACTGGTTATTGATGATCCCCGCGCATCTGTTTATTTTTCGCGGAATGGCAAAACGAATCGCCAGACTGGCAGAACAAAGCACAGATTAATCGACAAAACCTGCGTTATTCTTTCATGTTTCCCATTGCATCAAGGGGGAAATCACGGAAGAATGCGCACGTCATTTTCTCAACAACAGTGGATTGATATGAAGGTACTGGTTACCGGCGCCACCAGCGGCTTAGGTCGAAACGCGGTAGAGTTTTTATGCCAGAAAGGCATCAGCGTGCGAGCGACCGGTCGCAACGAGGCAATGGGTAAATTGCTGGAAAAAATGGGCGCAGAGTTTGTTCCGGCGGATCTGACCGAGTTGGTCTCATCACAAGCTAAAGTGATGCTCGCGGGCATTGATACGCTGTGGCACTGCTCCAGCTTTACCTCGCCCTGGGGGACACAACAGGCTTTCGATCTGGCTAACGTTCGCGCCACTCGCCGCCTGGGTGAATGGGCTGTCGCCTGGGGTGTGCGTAACTTTATTCATATCTCTTCTCCCTCCCTGTACTTCGATTATCACCACCATCGCGATATTAAAGAAGATTTTCGCCCTCACCGCTTCGCCAACGAGTTTGCCCGCAGCAAAGCAGCCAGCGAAGAAGTGATCAATATGCTTTCGCAGGCGAATCCACAAACGCGCTTTACTATTCTGCGCCCACAAAGTCTGTTCGGACCGCACGATAAAGTCTTTATCCCTCGTCTGGCGCATATGATGCATCACTACGGCAGTATTCTGTTACCGCATGGCGGCAGTGCGCTGGTCGATATGACCTACTATGAAAATGCCGTGCACGCCATGTGGCTGGCAAGCCAGGAAGCGTGCGATAAGCTACCTTCCGGGCGTGTGTACAACATCACCAACGGCGAGCATCGCACACTGCGCAGCATCGTGCAGAAGCTGATCGACGAGTTGAATATTGACTGTCGTATTCGTTCGGTTCCTTACCCGATGCTGGATATGATCGCCCGCAGCATGGAGCGTTTAGGCCGCAAGTCAGCAAAAGAGCCGCCGCTGACCCACTACGGCGTCTCCAAGTTGAATTTTGACTTTACGCTGGATATTACGCGTGCGCAGGAAGAGTTAGGTTATCAGCCAGTCCTCACCCTGGATGAAGGTATCGAGAAAACTGCCGCCTGGCTGCGCGACCACGGAAAACTGCCGCGCTAATCCTGCCCGTATTTCTCCAGCAACGCTTCGGCAATCGCCTGAGTTTCTGCATCCGCTTCGCCGTTATATAACGTCGGGCGGAAATGCATCTGGAACGCCATAATCACACGCCGCTGCTCGCGCGGAGTCATATCAGGCTTTACGTCATAACCATAACGCGCCAAAAGCTCCAGCAATGACGCGGTCTCTACCGGTGTGTGCGGCGCGCGCCCGGCAAGGTAAAAGTTCACCCGCTGCGCATCCGGCCAGGCACCAATCCCCTGCTGTGCCAGTTGCTGCCAGGGAAATAATGGCCCCGGATCGTCTTTGCGCTGTGGCGCAATATCCGCATGTGCTACTACGTTTTCCGGCTTGATGTGATAACGGGCAATAATATCTTTCGCCAGCGGAATAAGCGCCTGAATCTGTGCCGGTTCAAACGGGGCAAAATATTTCACTCCCGCCGATTTTTGCCAGCCACGGTTTTCCAGCTCAATGCCAATAGAGGTGTCGTTAAGACGCGTTGCCCCGCGCCAGGCGCTAATCCCCGCATGCCAGGCCAGTTCTTGTTCCGGCACCAGTTGCCAGATGCGCGGTTTACCGTTGTATCGCGGTGGCACCGCAGGGACCAGATAATGCGAGCTGACCTGCTTATCGGTCAGTGTCGCCAGCGAGCTATCAAAATCATCTGCGGTGTAGTGGATCACCAGCACTTTAATGCGCGGATACGCCGCCTGCGCCTGGCGTCGGGTATCAAGCTGATATCCCTCTTTCTCGACAATGCCTTTTTCGCCTGTGCACCCTGCCAGTAACAGAGCGGCAGCGACCAGCCAGAAGACTCTTCTCATCGACGCGTTTTCACCGCCGTACCGCTGACGCTAACCATCAGCATACTGCCGTTTTGCCCGACCGTTTCGTAGTCGATATCAATACCGACGACGGCATCAGCCCCCAGCGCTCGCGCCTGGGAGCCGAGCTCCTCAAAGGCAATCTCCCGCGCTTTACGCAGTTCTTTTTCGTAGGCACCGGAGCGTCCGCCAACGATATCGCGGATACCGGCAAAGAAATCACGGAAAATATTCGCGCCTAAAATCGCTTCGCCAGTCACCACACCGCAATATTCAACGATGGTCTGGCCTTCCAGAGTTGGGGTTGTAGAAAATTGCATGATCGATCTCCTTGTTTGCTAAGCCTTCGATCTTCAAAGCATTATCGGACTGATACGCTATTATTGAAAGGATATCATTATTATCGTAGAACGCTTTCAAGGTGTTCGCTTATAAGGAAATCATCATGCGCTATAGCAAATTGACCATGCTTATCCCTTGCGCACTGCTACTCAGTGCCTGTACCACCGTCACGCCAGCTTATAAAGATAACGGCCCCCGCACCGGTTCCTGTGTCCAGGGGGGGCCTGATAGTGTGGCTCAACAGTTCTATGACTACCGCATTCAACATCGCAGCAATGACATTACCGCTCTGCGCCCCTATTTGAGTGACAAACTGGCAACCCTACTTAGCGATGCCAGCCGCGATAATAGTCATCGTGAATTGTTAAGCAGCGATCCGTTCTCCAGTCGAACCACCTTGCCAGACAGCGCCCACGTAGCCAGTGCATCGACTATCCCTAATCGTGATGCCCGTAACATTCCATTGCGCGTGGATCTCAAGCAGGGTGACCAGGGCTGGCAGGATGAAGTGTTAATGATTCAGGAAGGCCAGTGTTGGGTCATCGACGATGTGCGCTACTTAGGCGGTAGCGTTCATGCCACGGCGGGTACGCTCCGTCAATCCATCGAGAATCGCTAACGTCTTGATCAACCAATAAACCCCGTAAATTGTCCGGCATTTCGTGAGGAATGCCGACATTTATGCTCGCCGACCACCGCCCCCGTTATTTTGTGCTATGTTTATTGAATAATGCGCTTTGCTTTTAACTTTTAAAGCAGAAATATTGCATAATTATTCTGTCAAAGGTACTATCTTCGACCTCAATAGCTATCAGACTGCCAGTATACGAGTGTCAATGAGTATTCAATTAAACGGCATTAATTGCTTCTACGGCGCGCATCAGGCGCTGTTCGATATCACGCTGGATTGCCCGCAGGGCGAAACGCTGGTGTTACTTGGCCCCAGCGGCGCGGGTAAAAGCTCGCTGCTGCGTGTACTCAATCTGCTTGAGATGCCGCGCTCCGGTACGCTCAACATTGCAGGCAACCATTTCGATTTCACCAAAACCCCCTCTGACAAAGCGATTCGCGATTTGCGTCGTAACGTTGGCATGGTGTTTCAGCAATACAACCTGTGGCCGCATCTGACCGTGCAGCAAAACCTGATTGAAGCGCCCTGCCGTGTACTGGGGCTGAGTAAAGATCAGGCGCTGGCCCGTGCAGAAAAACTGCTGGAACGTCTGCGTCTTAAACCTTATAGCGATCGTTACCCGCTGCATCTTTCTGGTGGTCAGCAGCAGCGTGTTGCTATTGCCCGTGCGTTGATGATGGAACCGCAGGTACTGCTGTTCGATGAACCGACCGCCGCACTGGACCCCGAAATTACGGCACAAATCGTCAGCATCATTCGTGAGCTGGCAGAAACGAATATTACCCAGGTGATCGTCACCCACGAAGTTGAAGTGGCGCGTAAAACCGCCAGCCGAGTGGTGTATATGGAAAACGGTCATATCGTAGAACAAGGCGACGCGAGCTGCTTTACCGAGCCGCAAACCGAAGCATTTAAAAACTATCTCTCTCACTAAGATTCGGGATAACAACAATGAAAAAAGTTCTGATTGCCGCGTTAATTGCAGGTTTTAGTCTTTCCGCCACAGCAGCCGAAACCATTCGTTTTGCCACCGAAGCCTCCTATCCTCCGTTTGAATCGATTGATGCAAACAACCAGATCGTTGGTTTTGATGTCGACCTGGCGCAGGCATTGTGTAAAGAGATTGATGCAACCTGCACTTTCTCTAACCAGGCGTTTGACAGCCTGATCCCAAGCCTGAAATTCCGTCGCGTAGAAGCAGTGATGGCGGGCATGGATATCACTCCGGAGCGTGAAAAGCAGGTGCTGTTTACCACCCCGTACTATGACAACTCTGCCCTGTTTGTGGGTCAGCAAGGCAAATACACCAGTGTTGATCAGCTGAAAGGCAAAAAAGTTGGCGTTCAGAACGGGACGACACACCAGAAGTTCATTATGGATAAGCATCCGGAAATCACTACCGTGCCATATGACAGTTACCAGAACGCAAAACTGGATCTGCAAAACGGTCGTATCGACAGCGTATTTGGTGACACCGCAGTGGTAACTGAATGGCTGAAAGATAACCCGAAACTGGCGGCAGTGGGCGATAAAGTGACCGATAAAGATTACTTCGGTACTGGCCTCGGCATCGCAGTACGCCAGGGCAACACTGAACTGCAGCAGAAATTCAACACTGCGCTGGAAAAAGTGAAGAAAGATGGCACTTACGAAACCATCTACAACAAATGGTTCCAGAAGTAATTCCTGATGAATGAATTTTTTCCTTTAGCAAGCGCCGCCGGGATGACCGTCGGCCTTGCCGTTTGTGCATTGATTGTCGGGCTGGCGCTGGCGATGTTCTTTGCGGTATGGGAGTCTGCGAAATGGCGTCCTGTCGCGTGGGCAGGTTCAGCGCTGGTAACCATTCTGCGTGGCCTGCCAGAAATTCTGGTGGTGCTGTTTATCTATTTTGGCTCCTCGCAGCTGCTGCTGACGCTTTCGGATGGCTTCACTATCAATCTTGGGTTCGTGCAGATCCCGGTGCAGATGGACATTGAGAACTTCGACGTTAGCCCGTTCCTTTGTGGTGTCATCGCTCTGTCACTGCTGTATGCCGCCTATGCCTCGCAAACGCTGCGTGGTGCATTAAAAGCGGTGCCGGTGGGGCAGTGGGAATCCGGTCAGGCGCTGGGGCTGTCGAAATCGGCTATCTTTTTCCGTCTGGTGATGCCGCAGATGTGGCGTCATGCGCTGCCGGGTCTCGGTAACCAGTGGCTGGTGCTGCTGAAAGATACCGCGCTGGTCAGTTTGATTAGTGTGAATGATTTAATGCTACAAACCAAAAGCATCGCTACCCGTACCCAGGAACCGTTTACCTGGTACATTGTGGCGGCGGCGATTTACCTGGTGATCACCCTGCTCAGTCAGTACATTCTCAAACGCATTGACCTGCGCGCGACACGTTTTGAGCGGAGGCCCAGCTAATGTTTGAGTATTTACCCGAACTGATGAAAGGGCTGCACACCAGCCTGACGCTAACCGTTGCCTCGCTGATTGTGGCACTGATTCTGGCATTGATTTTTACCATCATCCTGACGCTGAAAACGCCGGTGCTGGTGTGGCTGGTACGGGGCTATATCACGCTGTTTACCGGTACGCCGCTGCTGGTGCAGATCTTCCTGATTTATTACGGGCCGGGCCAGTTCCCGACGTTGCAGGAGTATCCGGCACTGTGGCATTTGTTGTCAGAACCGTGGTTATGTGCGCTGATTGCGTTGTCGCTGAACAGTGCGGCGTACACCACGCAGCTGTTTTACGGTGCGATTCGCGCGATCCCGGAAGGTCAATGGCAGTCCTGTAGCGCCCTGGGAATGAGCAAAAAAGATACGCTGGCGATCCTGCTGCCGTACGCGTTTAAACGCTCGCTCTCTTCTTATTCCAACGAAGTGGTGCTGGTGTTCAAAAGTACCTCTCTGGCTTACACCATTACGCTCATGGAAGTGATGGGATACAGCCAGTTGTTGTACGGACGCACCTACGATGTAATGGTATTTGGCGCGGCGGGGATTATTTACCTGGTCGTCAACGGCCTGCTGACGCTGATGATGCGTCTGATCGAGCGTAAAGCACTGGCATTCGAACGGCGGAATTAATGTAGCTGCATGCTGATGCCGGATGCGGCGTGGACGCCTTATCCGGCCTACATAGTGCATAAATTCTTATTATGAAGACGGACAACCCACTAAGCTGTCCGTCTTTTTTTATTTCATATAAATTATTTACTCATATTTATTGCATATAAATTCACTTAATGGCATTGTTATCCCATGCCGCAGACACGGCCAAAAATCATAAGATTGACAGACGGGAGTTCCATCATGAAAAAGTTAGTTCTTGCCGCTTTACTTGCTTCTTTTACTTTCGGTGCTTCTGCCGCAGAGAAAATCAATTTTGGCGTTTCAGCCACCTATCCACCCTTTGAATCTATAGGTGCTAATAATGAGATTGTCGGCTTTGATATCGACCTGGCAAAAGCCTTGTGCAAACAAATGCAGGCAGAATGTACTTTTACTAATCACGCTTTCGACAGCCTGATCCCGTCACTGAAATTCAGAAAATATGACGCCGTAATCTCCGGAATGGATATCACGCCGGAGCGTAGCAAACAGGTATCGTTTACCACGCCCTACTACGAAAACTCAGCCGTCGTGATTGCCAAAAAAGATACCTACAAAACGTTTGCCGATCTGAAAGGCAAACGTATTGGGATGGAAAACGGCACCACGCACCAGAAATATATTCAGGATCAGCACCCGGAAGTGAAAACTGTCTCCTATGACAGTTATCAGAATGCCTTTATCGATCTGAAAAATGGCCGTATTGATGGCGTATTTGGTGACACCGCAGTGGTAAACGAATGGCTGAAAACCAATCCGCAACTGGGCGTTGCTACTGAAAAAGTGACCGATCCGCAATACTTCGGCACCGGCCTGGGTATCGCTGTACGTCCGGATAACAAAGCTCTGCTGGAAAAACTGAATAACGCGCTGGCAGCAATTAAAGCTGACGGTACATATCAGAAAATCAATGACCAGTGGTTCCCACAGTAAGATTCAGAAAGCCGCACCTGCGGCTTTTTTATTGCTTCACCAGTAGCGTCAGCACTTCATAGTGCGCGGTGTGCGGGAACATATCAAAAAGCTGTACCCGTTCGATGCGATAACCAGGCAGTTCGCGGATATCTTTCGCCATAGTTTGGGCGTTACAGCTGGAGTAGATAATAAAACGCGGTGCCATCGTTGAGAGATAATCACACAGCGGTTTACCGATGCCGCGGCGCGGCGGGTTAACCAGCACCAGCTCCGGCACTTCCCCCTGAGCGGTGGCAAACTGCGTAGAGTCCAGCGCCTGAAATTGCAAACGCGTTAAGCCCAGTTCAGCGGCTGACTGCTTCGCACAGGCAATGGCCTCTGGTGCAATTTCGATCCCGGTTAACTGCATGTCAGGCGTCGCGCAGTGTAAACCAAAGCCACCCACACCGCAGAACAGATCCCACATATGTTTAACCGGCAGCTGTCGTACCCAGTCGCGCGCGGTGGCGTACAGCTGGCTGGCGACCGCCGGATTAGTCTGGAAGAAACTTTGCGGACGGATCCACAGCGGTACGTCATTAAAACGCTCTGCCAGTGCCTGTTGTTCGGTCAGGTAGATCTCCGTCTCCCCTTCCATAATCGCCATATGTACCGGCTGAATATTGACGGTAATAACTTTCAGCTGCGGTAATTGTTCCTGTAACCACGGCAGCGCCTTACGCAATTGCGCCAGTTTGGTATCAGAACGCAGTACAAAACGCAGCATCATGCCACCATCGCTCTGGCTTTCAGTCAGCAGAATGTATTTCAGTTCACCACGTTTACGCGCCACGTTGTAGGGCGTTAACCCCGCACGGGCGATAAACGGTTTTAGCGCCGCAAAAACGGGCGCAAATGAGGCTGGATAAAGCGGGCAGTCACAAAGGTCTTCCGGTGTACCATCTCGATGCAGCATACCGAGCAGTGGTTTTTCAACGCTACCACTCACCACCATTTTGGCTTTATTACGAAACCCTTGTTCCGGGCCTGACACCGGCGCACACCATTCCTCAACCGGAAAATCGGCGAGCAGATTTTTAAGATCGGCAGTTTTAGCGGAGAGTTGCTCTGGAATCGGCTGCGTTATCCACTGACAGGAACGACAGCGACCCGCGTCGTAAAGTGCGCACTGCATACATTGACCTTCACATCATCAGGGGCGACGATTATACACATTATTGCAACTGGAAGAACCGCCGACTGGTCGAGGGAACGAACAGCAGCATCAGGATGAGCATATCCGGCAGCTTCTGCAGCATCAGGCTATGGAAGATTTCACGTTTTGATTCACCGGGAATGCTGAACAGCTCCGGATAACCATACCCCAGCGAAGCCGCCCACAAGTAACTTGCGGCTGTGATTTGTGTCAACAGATACAGCCAGCGCGCCCAGCGACGCCCTTTCACCAGTGAAAACGCACACCAGATCTCAATGAAAACCAGCACCAGACTGCTCAAAAAGACCAGCGTTAAACTCCAGGTTTGTACGCTGCGATGAATGAACTCGCCAATACCGCGCACGCCCAGCGTATTGAAAATCATCAGCACGTCGAGGCCACGGATCATAATAATGGCGAGCGCCGCCACCTGCACCAGCGCAGGCACATTCAGGCGAGCATGAGATGAAGATGTTTTCTTAAAAAATCCCAACGTTTCGTCTTCCATGAAAACAATGCCGCGACATGCGCGGCATTATGTAGCCAGGTTGGCAAATTTTAGTGTCTTCAGCCACGTCTTGCACGCTGGATGTCGCGTATCCGCTGTTTTTCTGCGCGCGCCATCAGATACCAGGCGATAAATCCGACAATTCCGACCGCGCCGAGGATCAATGTTGCCAGGGCGTTGATTTCCGGATTCACCCCCATCCGCACGCTGGAAAAGACCAGCATCGGTAATGTGGTGGCTCCCGGCCCGGAAACAAAGCTGGCGATCACCAGATCATCAAGCGACAAAGTAAAAGCCAGTAACCAGCCAGAAATGATCGCGGGCATGATCATCGGTAGCGTAATGACAAAAAACACTTTCAGCGGCGTCGCACCGAGATCCATCGCGGCTTCTTCTATCGAGCGATCCAGTTCCCGCAGACGCGACGAAATAACGACTGCCACATAAGCCGTACAGAAAGTGACATGCGCCAGCCAGATGGTGAGCATACCGCGGTCCGCAGGCCAGCCAATAGCATGAGCAAGCGCGACGAATAACAACAACAGCGACAAACCCGTGATGACATCTGGCATTACCAGCGGTGCGGTGATCATGAAGGCAAAACCATTTGATCCGCGAAACCTGCCAAAGCGCACCAGCACGACCGCCGCAATAGTCCCGAGGATCGCCGCCGCCGTCGCCGCACAGGCCGCAATTGTCAGACTTAAAGCAACCGCACTCATCATCGCGTCATCGCGCAATAATTCGCCATACCAGCGCGTTGACCAGCCGGCCCACACCGTCACTAGCTTCGAGCTGTTAAACGAATAGATAACAAGCATCAGCATTGGCGCGTAGAGAAAGGTGAAGCCCAACAGCAAAATCACAATCCGCCAGGGCGAACGAACCACCGGTAAATTATTCATCCGTGTTCTCCCTCGCTTTTTTGCTGATGTTTGTGGAACCACATTATCGGCATAATTAGCAGCAGCAACATGACGATCGCTACCGCTGAGGCCACCGGCCAGTCGCGGTTGTTAAAGAACTCCTGCCACAGCACGCGCCCGATCATGATGCTGTCCGGGCCACCGAGCAGTTCCGGGATCACAAACTCGCCCACAGCCGGGATAAACACCAGCATCGATCCGGCAATAATCCCACCTTTAGTCAGCGGCACGATCACAGTAAAGAACGTTTTCAGCGGTCGTGCACCGAGATCCAGTGCCGCTTCTACCAGCGAATAATCAATACGAATCAACGCGGTGTAAATCGGCAGCACCATAAACGGCACGTAGGCGTAAACAATGCCAATATAAACCGCAAAGTTGGTATGCAGAATGGTCAGCGGTTGATCGATAATCCCCAGCCACAGCAGAAAATTATTCAGCACACCGTTGTTTTTTAATATTCCCATCCAGGCGTAGACACGAATCAGAAACGAGGTCCACGACGGCAGGATCACCAGTAGTAATAAGATATTACGGGTCGAAGGCTTACTGTGCGCCACCGCCCACGCCAGCGGATAGCCGATCAGTAAACAGCAAATAGTCGAAATCGCCGCCACCTGTAACGACTGGAGATAAGCATCAAAATAGAGCGGATCGTCGGTCAGTTGCAGAAAATTACCGAGATTAAGAGTGATAGAAAGTTGCCCGTCAGCCCACTCCATCAATTCGGTATAAGGTGGAATAGCGCGCGCCATCTCCGCCAGGCTTATTTTAAAGACGATCAGAAATGGCAGCAGAAACAGCAAGATCAACCAGATATACGGCAACGCAATAACCAGTTTGCGCCCATGTTTCATTTGCAGCTGCGACAACCACAGCTTAAAGGGTTTTGGCTGGGCAGCAGGTTCAAGTGTACTCATCTTTGCTCCTTAAACCGTCAGCACCACACAGCTGTCCACTTCCCAGCACAAACGCACTTCGTCGCCCCAGGTCGGTAACCCTTTACGATGACGATGGGCGTTTTGTAGCTGGGCGCTAATCATCTGCCCACTTTTCAGACGAACGTGATACACCGAAAGATCGCCGAGATAGGCAATGTGTATCACCTCCCCCACCGCGAAGTTACAACCATTGGCGGGCGGTTCCTCGCAAAGCATGATTTTTTCCGGGCGAAGCGCCACATGCACCGGCACGTTATCGACCACTGAAGCATCCGCATCGACTTTCAGTGGATGCACCAGCCCCGGCGAATAAAGCACCAGACCATCTTCCTGACGCTCTTTGAGTACACCTTCAAAGACATTAACCGAACCGATAAATTCAGCACTGTAGCGAGTGGTCGGATGCTCGTAGATCTCTTCCGGCTCGCCAATCTGGACAAATTTCCCACGATTCATAATGGCGATGCGCCCCGCCATAGTCATCGCCTCTTCCTGATCGTGAGTAACCATTACGCAGGTCACACCGACGCGCTCCAGAATATCCACCACTTCAAGCTGCATCCGGTCACGCAGCTTTTTATCCAGCGCGCCCATCGGCTCATCGAGCAGTAATAGTTTCGGGCGCTTGGCAAGGCTTCTGGCCAGGGCCACACGCTGACGCTGACCACCAGAAAGCTGATGCGGTTTGCGTTTGGCGAACTCCTGCATATGCACCAGCCCAAGCATCTCATTGACCCGGCTGGCAATTTCCGCTTTCGGTAGTTTGTCCTGTTTCAGGCCAAAAGCGATGTTCTGTTCCACGGTCATATGCGGAAACAGCGCGTAAGACTGAAACATCATATTGATGGGGCGCAGGTAAGGCGGCACCTGTGACAAATCGACGCCATCGAGCATAATCTGCCCGGCCGAAGGTTGTTCAAAACCTGCCAGCATACGCAGCAGCGTGGACTTGCCACAGCCGGATGCGCCCAGCAGCGCGAAGATTTCACCTTTGTAGATGGTCAGGCTGACATCATCCACCGCATGTTGACCATCGTAGGATTTGGTCAGGTTACGGATTTCTAATAGCGGCGTCAGCGCCTTACGGGTTTTCGCCTGCGGGCGAGGGATAGCGTCATTCACGGCTGCTCTCCGGCATTGAATGTGTGCAAGCGCACCATGATGGTGCGAATTGCCGGCGGGTGTGGTGCGCCCCTCCGGCATCTACGGCTGCGGATTATTTTCCGCTCTTCACTTTGGTCCAGGCGCGGGTGCGCACACGGTCGATTTTCGGGTCCTGCACTTTCAGAGTGAACAGCTTCGCACGAACATCCGCAGGCGGATAAATACCCGGGTTATCACGGACTTCCGCACTCACCAGCGGCGTGGCTGCTTTATTGGCGTTAGCATAGAACACATGGTCAGAGATATGTGCCACCACATCAGGACGCAGCAGGTAATTCAGGAACTGATAGGCTTCGTCTTTGTTTTTGGCATCCGCAGGCATGGCGAATACATCAAAGAACGCCATCGCCCCTTCTTTTGGAATCGAGAACGAGACATTCACGCCATTCTTCGCTTCCTTCGCGCGGTTTGACGCCTGCCAGACATCGCCCGCCCAGCCAATAGCGACACAGATGTCACCATTCGCCAGATCATTGATGTATTGGGATGAATGGAAATAACGAATGTTCGGGCGCAGCTTTAACAGCAGATCGGTAGCCGGTCCGGTGTAATCATCCGCTTTAGTGCTGTTAGGATCTTTGCCGAGATAATTCAGCACGGTAGCAAACACTTCTTCTGGCGCATCCAGGAAAGAGACACCGCAGCTTTTCAGTTTTTCCAGATTTTCAGGTTTGAGGATCAAGTCCCAGCTATCGACGGGCGCGTTTTCGCCCAGCACCGCTTTAACTTTATCGACGTTATAGCCAATCCCGGTCGTCGCCCACATATAGGGCATAGCAAATTTATTGTCGGGATCGTGTTTGGCGACCAACTTCAGCAGCTCCGGATCGAGATTCTTCCACTCCGGCAATTTGCTTTTATCCAGCGGCTGGAAAACTCCCGCTGTCAGCTGGCGCTCAAGAAAGCTTGCTGACGGCACCACCAGATCAAAGCCGGTGCTCCCCGCCATTAATTTGCCTTCCAGTACTTCGTTAGAATCGAAAACATCATAGACGACTTTAATACCGGTTTCTTTTTCAAAGTTGGCCACCGTGTCCGGGGCGATATAATCAGACCAGTTATAAATGTGGAGTGTTTTTTGTTCAGCCGCGAGCGTGCTGACAGAAACGGCCATCAGAGCACCCGCAACCAGACCCGATAGCCATTTTTTATTTAAGGCGATCATATCTCTTTCCTTCTGAAAATTCGTTAACAAACGAACAAAAGTTGTCACACTGAAAGATATGCAATAAACGTGCATATTTTTATCGGCGCGGTGTAAGAAAAGAGAACTCTCTCCCGGCCTGCACTGCTCACTATATAAAAGCATCGCAAGAATAACTTTAGCCAGGGTTTGAGACTATAGCTCGGATTAAAAAACGGTATTTAACAAATTTTTATGCGTATTTGCTCTATGTGATAAAGCCAAATCGGCACAAGAGAAGTGAATTAATCTTTAATAAAAGGTTAAAATCAGCGGATAATTTTGCGGCACGCAGTCACTGCGGCAGCGACTGCGTGCTCGAAAGAAGTTATCAGTGGAGGAAATAGTTTTCGGTAACGTTATTTTGCCCTTCATCGTCAGTCGGTAACAGCAGTTGATGGGCATTAGCTTCAAGAATGACCATCGAAATCTGCTCTTCGCTCTGACGCACGAACCATGCAAACTGCTCATAGGTTACGCCCTGCATAACGGATAAAGACTGGCAAACCACCAGCTTTGGCAGATTATCATCCTGCATATCAAGAAATGCTTTCACGGTCAGCGAACTGGCATTGATGGCTGATAAATCCGCCGCCAGCGGCAATACGGCTGAAGGTCGGACTTCCGCCATGGCAGAAAACAGGATCGTGTTATCGATCAGATCGATTTTAGCATCAAAGACACCGTCGAAATTCTGCATATGGGGCAGATGCAGAGCCTGACAGTTATCACATTCAAAAAAACTCATCCCCAGGTCATCGAGCCATTGACGCAACGTATCCAGACCAGGAACGACCAGCGATGTCATAATTTTGTACAACCTCTTCCGATAAAAAGACCGGCACAGCTTACGCAAAAAGCGCAGGCAAAACCATGATCAGTAATGTGATTGCGACTAACCACCCGTTTTCAGGCAATATTCTGTCGTAGCGTGGCGTTCGATCCAGCGGATCATTTTACCCGCGATGTCGATACCGGTGGTTTTTTCTATTCCTTCCAGCCCTGGCGACGCATTCACTTCCATCACCAACGGCCCGCGATTAGCACGCAGAATATCCACACCAGCAACGTCCAGCGCCATCGTTCGCGCGGCTTTTATCGCGATTTCACGCTCCTGTGGTGTGATACTGGCGACGCTTGCCGCGCCGCCACGATGCAAATTGGAACGAAAATCGCCCTCTTTCGCCCGCCGTTCAATCGCAGCGACTACTTCATCGCCAACAACCAGACAGCGGATATCGCACCCTTGCGCCTCTTTGATATATTCCTGCACCAGAATATGCGCGTTCAGACCGCGGAAAGCGTCAATCACGCTTTCCGCCGCCTGACGCGTCTCCGCCAGCACGACGCCAATTCCCTGCGTGCCTTCAACCAGCTTGACCACCAGCGGCGCACCACCGACCATGTCGATTAAATCGCTGGTATCATCCGGCGAATGCGCAATGCCCGTGACAGGCAGGTCGATGCCCTGACGCGCCAGCAGTTGCATGGAACGCAATTTGTCACGCGCCCGGGCAATGGCGACCGACTCATTGAGCGGATAGCTCCCCAGCATCTCGAACTGGCGCAGTGCCGCCGTCCCATAAAAGGTAATGGCGGTGCCAATACGCGGGATCACTGCGTCAAAATGGGGTAACTTGCGGCCTTTGTAGTGAATAGAAGACGCCGCAGGATTTATGTTCATATAGCAAGAAAGCGGATCAAGAATTTCAACCAGGTGACCGCGCTGTATAGCGGCTTCACGCAGCCGCTTACACGAATAGAGCGTTCCATCCCGGGACAATATGGCAATTTTCACCCTGCACCTCTCTGTCAGACCTGGTCAAAAGCCCGCGTATCATACATCGACGTGGCAGTTTTAGCGCGTCGCCCAACCCTGTTTGTGCAAATAATCCAGAATAAATGGGCGGCTTTCTTTAATGATTGTTCGGCGGATATGATCGCTCCAGGTATCCCGGCGATTATTGCTGCCACGGGTGAGGTAATATTCCGCCAGTTGCTCGTCATACTGCGCCAGTGCGTCTTTATCCAGCGGTTGATAGCTGTTTTCATGCACCAAAATGGAGGCCGGTAAACGCGGCTTAAGATCCGGATTATCCGCAGGCCAGCCAAGGCACAGCCCAAACAGCGGCAGAACATGCTGCGGTAATTTCAGCAGTTCCGTCACCGCTTCAATATTATTGCGCAGGCCGCCGATATATACCCCGCCCAATCCCAGCGATTCCGCTGCGGTTAATGCATTCTGCGCCATCATTGCCGTATCAACGACACCGAGCAACAGTTGTTCCGCCAGGCCGAGCTGAGCATCCGGACAGATCTGTAAATGGCGGTTAAAGTCGGCACAGAACACCCAAAACTCTGCCGCTTGCGCTACGTGTTTTTGCCCGCCGGTCAGCGTCACCAGTTCTTCACGTAACGCTTTGTCGGTAATGCGGATAATGCTACTGCACTGCAAAAAACTGGAACTGGACGTCGCACGGGCGCTGTTAATAATCGCCTCACGCTGCGCTTCGGAAATGGGTTCATCAGTGAAATGGCGAATGGAGCGATGGCCACAAATAAGTTCAATGGTTGGCGTCATTATCTTTTTCTCTTTCTGAACGTGAATATTGCGGTGGATGGTTCATCAGCTGTGGGGCAAGACGTTTTGCCACCTGAAGAATAACCACCACCGCAGCGGGAAGCATGAGCAAAACACCGAGAAAAATCATCAGAATCTGCACTTCTGGCCGAGAAAATGGCTCAGGTAGCGACAGGGAGTCGCTTACCGACAGCAGCGCCACCGCCAGCAACATCATTCCGATAAATTCCAGTATCAACACGCTTTTAGGCAATTTACCGATCGCGCGCATACGCTTCCCTCTGCAAAGTGAGCCTTCAGTCTAAAACTTTTCACTGTATTGTGTTTAACAGTTATAGCTTTTAGCAATTAATGCAACAGGTTAAACCTACTTTCAGCGAATACATTTTAGCGTGATCATTACAGGCATAAATCTATGAGGAGAGAAATAATGCAAACCGTTATTTTTGGTCGTCCGGGTTGCCCTTACTGTGTGCGTGCAAAAGATCTGGCTGAGAAATTGAGCAATGAACGCGATGATTTCCAGTATCAGTATGTAGATATTCGTGCGGAAGGGATCACTAAAGAAGATCTACAACAAAAGGCAGGTAAACCCGTAGAAACCGTGCCGCAGATTTTTGTCGATCAGCAACATATCGGCGGCTATACCGATTTTGCTGCATGGGTGAAAGAGAATCTGGACGCCTGATCGTCTGACAAGCCCTCGCATTGAGGGCTTTATTGATTTTTTCTGTGCTGTGGTTTAAACAAACTACTGATAAATAAGAAACACAATGCCCCCAGCGCACACCAGAACACCGCACTTAATAACCATGCCAGCTCTTGCCAGAATGAGCGCGTCGGTGAAAAAAACAGCCGCATAATGAGCATCGAGCAGGGTGCCGCCAGCATTGCGCCAAACAGAGGTTTCAGGACTTCTCTACGATGTGAAAAGAAGCTGGCAACTGCACCAGGAAGAATGAAAAATAGCAAACCGATTTCAGGATGCCCGGCAGCCCGAAAAGCGCCTTTCATGTGCGTCGCCAGAAAAAGACACACCACAATGAAGAGGACAAAACAGCAGATTGCCCCCGCCCAACGTTGTTTATGTTTCACTCGTTCCTCCTGACACTGCGTCTATCGAACACATTTTTCGCCAGTGTGGCGTTCAGTAAGATAAAGCCGCTTCGCATTCCATGCTAATATAGGCCAACGCAATTCATATAGCCGTTGATACCTAATGTGATTACACTAGTAAAATATATTGTTACTTTACTATCGTTTAGGTGCGCTGAATGAATCTGCGCCCTGAATTCTGGTAAAAACATTATCGTAAATTACCATTTCTTTCAACAGCTTACTAGTAAACAAGAAGTTAGCCTCCGTGAATATAAACGTCGCCGAATTGTTAAATGGGAATTACATTCTGTTATTATTTGTGGTCCTCGCGCTTGGGCTATGTCTCGGGAAATTACGACTTGGTTCGATCCAACTGGGTAATTCCATTGGCGTTTTAGTCGTATCGCTGTTATTAGGCCAACAACATTTCAGCATTAACACCGACGCGCTTAATCTTGGCTTTATGCTGTTTATTTTCTGCGTCGGGGTCGAAGCCGGACCGAACTTTTTTTCCATTTTTTTTCGCGATGGGAAAAATTACCTAATGTTAGCACTGGTGATGGTTGGCAGTGCGCTGGTGATCGCCTTAGGGTTAGGTAAGCT
This sequence comes from Escherichia sp. WS2035, assembly GCF_046487065.1. Lineage (NCBI taxonomy): Bacteria > Pseudomonadati > Pseudomonadota > Gammaproteobacteria > Enterobacterales > Enterobacteriaceae > Escherichia > Escherichia sp. WS2035. Next base: position 650,350 of record NZ_JBJQKD010000001.1, on the reverse strand, counting down.
GTTTGGCTGGGATATTGGCCTGACGGCCGGTATGTTAGCTGGCTCTATGACGTCGACACCGGTTCTGGTCGGTGCTGGCGATACACTGCGTCATTCCGGCATGGAAAGCAGGCAGCTCTCACTGGCACTGGATAATCTGAGCCTCGGGTATGCCTTAACCTATTTAATCGGTCTGGTGAGTTTGATTGTTGGTGCGCGTTACTTGCCGAAATTGCAGCATCAGGACTTACAGACCAGCGCCCAGCAAATCGCCCGCGAACGTGGCCTGGACACTGATGCCAACCGTAAGGTTTATTTACCGGTGATCCGCGCCTACCGCGTCGGCCCGGAGCTGGTGGCCTGGACCGACGGCAAAAATCTGCGTGAACTGGGTATTTATCGACAAACTGGCTGCTACATTGAACGTATTCGACGTAACGGGATTCTGGCAAATCCAGACGGTGATGCGGTGCTACAAATGGGCGATGAAATAGCGTTGGTAGGCTATCCCGACGCCCACGCCCGACTCGATCCCAGCTTCCGTAACGGCAAAGAAGTTTTCGATCGTGACCTTCTCGACATGCGTATCGTCACTGAAGAAGTGGTCGTTAAAAACCATAACGCCGTTGGCAAACGTCTCGCACAACTGAAGTTGACCGATCACGGTTGCTTCCTTAACCGCGTCATTCGTAGCCAGATTGAGATGCCGATAGATGACAACGTCGTGCTTAACAAAGGTGACGTTTTACAAGTCAGCGGCGATGCCCGTCGCGTAAAAACCATCGCCGATCGCATCGGCTTTATCTCGATTCATAGCCAGGTCACTGACTTGCTGGCATTCTGCGCCTTCTTTGTTATTGGGCTGATGATCGGGATGATCACCTTCCAGTTCAGCACATTCAGTTTCGGCATGGGAAACGCTGCCGGGTTGTTATTCGCCGGAATTATGCTGGGATTTATGCGCGCTAACCACCCGACCTTCGGTTACATTCCGCAGGGTGCATTAAGCATGGTGAAAGAGTTCGGCTTAATGGTGTTTATGGCAGGCGTTGGTCTGAGCGCCGGTAGCGGTATTAATAACGGCCTGGGCGCGATTGGCGGTCAGATGTTGATTGCCGGATTGATTGTCAGTCTTGTGCCAGTGGTTATCTGTTTCTTGTTCGGTGCTTATGTATTGCGAATGAACCGCGCACTGTTGTTCGGCGCAATGATGGGCGCACGCACCTGCGCGCCGGCAATGGAGATCATCAGTGATACAGCTCGCAGTAACATCCCGGCGCTGGGCTATGCGGGCACCTATGCAATCGCCAACGTCCTGCTGACGCTGGCAGGGACAATCATCGTCATGGTATGGCCAGGATTAGGATAAAACTGAAGTTGCCCTGAAAATGAAATTTTTTTTGCACAACCGCAGAACTTTTCCGCAGGGCATCAGTCTTAATTAGTGCCACTGCTTTTCTTTGATGTCCCCATTTTGTGGAGCCCATCAACCCCGCCATTTCGGTTCAAGGTTGATGGGTTTTTTGTTGCCTGAAATTTATCTACTACCCAGCAATCCTCTCAACCATCCTCAAAATCTCCTCGCGTGATAGCGGCTTACGGTCGGTGACAAAATGCAGCGTCATTCCCTCAATAAACGCATCAAGCGCGCGGGCGGTTCCGGGTTCAAACCATTGTTCGAGCGTTTGTTGACTGCGCTGCATCCAGTTTTGCATTACCGTTTTTAAGAGCGGTTTTCGGCTAGCCAGCGCGTAGAGCTGGTACATCAGCTCCATATTATCCGGCGTTGCGACCTGTGAGCTGTAGATCATATCGGTGATAGCCTGGCATGCGCCTGGAGCATCACTAACATCGCTAAAAAATGCCTGATATTGCCGGGACATGATCTCAGTAAAACGGCTGAACGCCTCCAGCAACAACTCATCAATTCCTGAAAAATAGTAGGTCATCGATCCCAACGGCACCCCGGCAAGGGTAGCAATTTTGCGGTGTGTAACAGCATGTATTCCGTAAAGTTTCACCGCCTCCAGCGTGGCCTGGATAATTTTTTCTCGTCGTTGCGGATCGTTAGCGCGACGCATGTCATTTCCTCTCTCTGCAATTGTGTACAAATGTACACAGTCTTGCTAATGTTGTCTTCCCTCTTCTTATTTTGACGTGGTCTATGACCGTAAATTCTTCACGTAATGCATTGAAACGCCGAACCTGGGCGCTGTTTATGTTCTTCTTTTTGCCAGGCCTGTTAATGGCGTCCTGGGCAACCCGTACGCCTGCTATCCGCGATATTCTCTCTGTCTCGATCGCTGAAATGGGCGGTGTTCTCTTTGGTCTGTCGATCGGTTCGATGAGCGGTATTCTCTGCTCGGCGTGGTTAGTGAAACGCTTTGGGACGCGTAATGTCATCCTTGTCACGATGTCCTGCGCATTGATCGGGATGATGGTATTAAGTCTGGCACTCTGGCTGACATCGCCCTTGCTCTTTGCCGTTGGTCTCGGCGTCTTTGGGGCTAGTTTTGGTTCTGCGGAAGTGGCGATAAACGTTGAAGGTGCCGCCGTTGAGAGAGAAATGAATAAGACGGTTTTACCGATGATGCACGGTTTTTATAGCCTGGGCACGCTGGCAGGCGCTGGTGTCGGGATGGCACTGACGGCCTTTGGCGTTCCGGCAACGATGCACATTTTATTGGCGGCGCTGGTAGGCATCGCGCCTATTTATATCGCCATTCAGGCAATCCCTGATGGTACGGGCAAAAATGCTGCCGATGGCACCCAGCATGGCGAAAAAGGCGTTCCTTTTTATCGCGATATCCAGTTGCTGTTGATTGGTGTTGTAGTGCTGGCGATGGCCTTTGCCGAAGGTTCTGCCAACGACTGGTTACCCTTATTAATGGTTGATGGTCACGGTTTTAGCCCTACTTCCGGCTCGCTGATTTATGCCGGTTTTACTCTGGGGATGACCGTTGGACGCTTTACCGGCGGTTGGTTCATTGACCGTTACAGTCGCGTTGCCGTGGTTCGGGCCAGTGCACTAATGGGGGCGTTGGGTATTGGGCTGATTATTTTTGTCGATAGCGCCTGGGTCGCTGGGGTGTCTGTTGTACTTTGGGGACTGGGTGCCTCGCTGGGCTTCCCGCTGACCATTTCTGCCGCCAGCGATACCGGCCCCGATGCACCAACCCGCGTCAGCGTGGTAGCTACGACCGGTTATCTGGCTTTCCTCGTCGGGCCGCCGCTGCTGGGCTATCTCGGCGAACATTATGGATTACGTAGTGCAATGATGGTTGTACTGGCGCTGGTTATTCTCGCGGCTATTGTCGCGAAAGCCGTCGCCAAACCCGATACCAAAACGCAGACGGCGATGGAGAATAGTTGATGAGCATTAAATTAATTGCGGTAGACATGGATGGTACTTTCTTAAGCGATCAAAAAACCTATAACCGTGAGCGGTTTATGGCTCAGTATCAGCAAATGAAAGCACAAGGCATTCGCTTTGTGGTCGCCAGCGGGAATCAATATTATCAGTTGATCTCTTTCTTTCCTGAAATTGCTAATGAAATTGCCTTTGTGGCTGAAAACGGCGGCTGGGTAGTGAGCGAAGGCAAAGATGTTTTTAATGGCGAGCTGTCGAAGGATGCGTTTACTACTGTCGTGGAACATTTGCTGACGCGCCCGGAAGTGGAAATTATTGCCTGCGGAAAAAATAGCGCCTATACCCTCAAAAAATATGACGATGCCATGAAAACGGTGGCGGAAATGTATTATCACCGTCTGGAATACGTCGATAACTTTGACAACTTAGAAGATATCTTCTTTAAATTTGGCCTTAATCTCTCTGACGAACTGATCCCACAAGTGCAAAAAGCATTACATGAGGCCATCGGCGATATCATGGTACCGGTCCATACCGGCAACGGCAGCATCGATCTGATTATCCCCGGTGTACATAAAGCCAATGGCCTTCGCCAACTGCAGAAATTATGGGGAATAGACGACAGCGAAGTGGTGGTCTTTGGCGATGGCGGTAACGATATTGAGATGCTGCGTCAGGCAGGGTTTAGCTTTGCAATGGAAAATGCCGGCAGCGCGGTCGTCGCAGCGGCAAAATACCGGGCAGGCTCCAATAACCGTGAAGGCGTACTGGATGTGATCGATAAAGTGCTTAAACACGAAGCGCCATTTAAGCAATAAAAAAGGCAGCACGCCCGGCAACACAATACCTGAATGAAGGCTGCATAATTCGCGGAAATTAACCCGCTGCATTATTTCAGGCGAAATGATTATGAAAAATTGTCTACTGTTGGGCGCGCTTTTAATGGGCTTTACTGGTGTGGCGATGGCGCAAAGTGTCACCGTCGATGTGCCGAGTGGATACAAAGTGGTTGTGGTTCCTGATTCAGTCAGCGTTCCACAAGCGGTCAGCGTCGCGACTGTGCCGCAAACCGTCTATGTGGCTCCTGCGCCAGCTCCGGCTTACCGCCCGCATCCTTATGTTCGCCATCTTGCCAGCGTAGGTGAAGGGATGGTTATCGAACACCAGATTGACGACCATCACCATTAATTCGACAATGCCTGATCGCACAAAGCAATCAGGCATTTTTTTACCCTTCGTGCGAATTTCCCATCTGTTTATCTTTTAAAAAGATAACCATCAGCGACAGCCACAAAATGCCGTTGACAAGGTTGAAGAGATTAAACAGTCCGTTGCCCCCGTTCAGCCAGGCATGTTTGCTGATTTCAATACCGACGGTAAAGATCAGCATTTGCAGCATCCCCATCGCCGCAGAAACCGTACCTTTACTCATATCGCTGGCAAACAGGGTTAATCGCACCAGTCCCGCATTCGCCAGACCAATACCGAAAGCATAAATACTTAACCCGGCGGTCATCCATAAATACGCGTGCGATGAGATAACCGTTGCCGCAGCAGCGACCAACAGACCAATCATAATCGGCCAGCCGCCCATAATAATCAGCGAACGTACGGTGCGGCGCGAGGTCAGACGCGCTAACAGCAAGTTACCCGCAATTAACGCCCCAAAAATAGGCACTTGCAGCAGGCCATATTCATAGCTGCTCAACTGCTCACCGGTAATAATGATAATCGGCGACTGGGCGATCCACGCCAGCAACGGCAGGCTAACGAATCCCAGCGCCAGCGCCCCCGCCACAAAGCGACCGTTCTTCAGCACCAGCTTATAGTCACGACCGAGTTCTTTCAGCGACAGTTTCTCGCCTATACGCGTGGCGGTTTCAGGCATAGCTCGTTGCAGACCGAAAAAGGAGATCGCTGCCAATGCGGCAAACAAGACAAACATCCCTTCCCAGGGCAGCACATGGATCCACGCCGCGCCCACCAGCGGACCAAGTAGTGGAGCAATCAGCGCCACGTTCGCCATTAGCGCGGTGATCTTGATACAAACCGCCTCTTCGAAGGATTCCTGAATTGCGGCGTATCCCACAGCGCCAATGAAACAGAGGCTTATACCCTGCAAGAAGCGCAACAGGGTGAATTGTTCAATGTTTTGTGCCAGTAATATTGCCAGACAGGTGACGATAAACCACACCACTCCCGCCAGCATCACCGGACGGCGGCCAATACGATCCGACAACGGCCCCAGGAGCCATTGTAAAAACATCCCGCCCGCCAGATACGCAGTCATCGAAGTAGGAACCCAATCAATGCCCGCCTGATATTGTTCCACCACGGCCAACATACCGGGTTGAATCATATCGTTGCCGATATAGGTTGAAAATTCGTAAAGCACCAGACAGAGAGGGAAAAGTAACGCCTGACGTCCAAGCCTGGCACCGGAAGCTAATTTATTTTGCACGCAATTTCTTCGCCAATAATAATCGCGCAAAGTTTAATAAAAGCGCAGCTAACGAGAAAGCGAATTTTGTAGCTGAAACCACGGTTAAGCACATTCTTACATTATTGCGAGTATAGCTACGCTTTCTTTAAGTTTTATTTAACCTTTGCCCGTTACAATCACCTACCGTAAACAGGCCGCTTGAGGGAAATAAGACGATGCCGCTTTACCCAGTTTAACCTGCACTTTATTCTCAACGACTTGCCTGTATTGGCTCCCTTTTAATCACTTTGCGTCGGGAAGTTATGCTGGAAAATTTGAATCTCTCTCTATTCTCTCTTATTAACGCAACGCCAGACTCTGCGCCGTGGATGATCTCGTTGGCGATTTTTATTGCTAAAGATTTGATTACCGTGGTGCCGTTGCTGGCCGCAGTACTTTGGTTGTGGGGGCTTACAGCACAACGGCAACTGGTGATAAAAATCGCTATCGCGCTGGCGGTCAGCCTGTTTGTGTCCTGGACGATGGGACATCTTTTTCCGCACGACCGACCCTTTGTCGAAAATATCGGCTATAACTTCCTGCATCATGCGGCGGATGACTCATTCCCGAGCGATCACGGTACGGTGATTTTCACCTTTGCACTGGCATTTTTATGCTGGCATCGCCTGTGGTCCGGCTCACTTTTAATGGTGCTGGCCGTCGTCATTGCCTGGTCGCGCGTTTATCTTGGCGTCCACTGGCCGCTGGATATGCTCGGTGGATTGCTGGCAGGTATGATTGGCTGCCTTAGCGCCCAGATTATCTGGCAAGCGATGGGGCATAAACTCTATCAACGTCTGCAATCGTGGTATCGCTTCTGTTTTGCATTACCGATCCGCAAAGGCTGGGTGCGTGACTGATCTCTGCTAAAAAGTGTAGTATTGAGCGGCTCGCTTCAATAACTATTCAGAGGGATTATGGAAACACGTCGCGAAGAGCGTATCGGGCAGCTGCTGCAAGAATTAAAACGCAGCGATAAGTTACATCTTAAAGACGCCGCCGCCCTGCTTGGGGTTTCGGAGATGACGATTCGTCGCGATCTGAACAACCACAGTGCGCCCGTCGTTTTGCTCGGCGGCTATATTGTTCTGGAACCACGCAGCGCCAGCCATTACCTGTTAAGCGATCAAAAATCCCGCCTGGTGGAAGAAAAACGCCGGGCGGCAAAACTGGCTGCGACGCTGGTAGAACCCGATCAGACCCTCTTTTTTGACTGTGGCACCACCACGCCGTGGATTATTGAAGCAATTGATAATGAAATCCCTTTTACCGCCGTTTGTTATTCGCTAAATACTTTTCTGGCGCTGAAAGAGAAACCCCATTGCCGCGCGTTTCTTTGCGGTGGTGAATTTCACGCCAGCAACGCCATTTTCAAACCCATCGATTTTCAGCAAACACTGAATAATTTTTGCCCGGATATCGCTTTTTATTCCGCTGCGGGCGTGCATATCAGTAAAGGCGCTACCTGTTTTAATCTTGAAGAGTTGCCGGTAAAACACTGGGCCATGTCGATGGCGCAAAAGCATGTGCTGGTTGTCGACCACAGTAAATTTGGCAAGGTGCGTCCGGCGCGCATGGGTGACCTGAAACGCTTTGATATTGTTGTGAGCGATTGTTGCCCGGAAGATGAGTATGTGAAGTACGCGCAGACGCAGCGTATTAAGTTGATGTATTAATGACGTATAACCGGATGACGTTTCGCGCCATCCGGTTATCAGAAGATTAAGAGAACCAGCTGCCGAACCACTGATGGAATTTCATCATCACGAAATCCCACATCCGACCAAAGAATCCGCCCTCTTCCACATTTTCCATCACGATCAGCGGACGCTGCTCAATGGATTTACCGTTAAGCTGGAAATCAATGGTGCCGACAACCTGACCTTTTTTCAGCGGTGCGGTAAGCTGCGGTTCCGTTAACGTATAACTCGCCTTCAGGTTTTTCAGCTGCCCACGCGGTATGGTCACTGAGCCCGCTTCGCCTGCCCCGAGATTCACTTCGCTCTTATCACCAAACCAGACGCGCTGAGTCACAAATGTGGCATCAGGTTTAATTGGCGTCACGGTTTCAAAGAAGCGGAAACCCCAGGTCAATAATTTCTCAGACTCATTAAAACGGATACGGTCAGTTTTCGCCCCCAGCACTACGGAGATTAAACGCATATCGCCCTGGGTAGCCGAAGCAACCAGATTATATCCCGCGCCTGCCGTGGTTCCTGTCTTCATGCCATCAACATTCAGATTGCTGCTCCACAGCAGACGATTACGGTTAGGCTGACGAATTTTGTTGAAGGTGAACTCTTTCTCTTTATGAATGGCGTACTCTTCCGGCACATCGTGGATCAATGCTTTACCCAGCAATGCCATATCGCGCGCGGTACTGAACTGCCCCGGCGCATCCAGGCCGTGCACCGTCTGGAAGGTAGTGTTGGTCAGACCCAGTTTTTTGGCATAACCATTCATCAAACCAATAAATGACTCCTGGCTCCCGGCAACGTAATCAGCCAGCGCAATACAGGCGTCATTACCGGACTGGATAATCACACCTTTGTTCAAGTCTGCCACCGAAACCTGATCGCCCGGTTTGAGGAACATTACCGATGAACCACGCAGTGCCGGATTTCCCGTCGCCCAGGCATCTTTACCGACCGTCACCATATCGGTGAGTTTAATTTTATCGGCCTTAAGCGCCTGCCCAACCACATAGCTGGTCATAATTTTAGTCAGGCTCGCGGGATCCAGTTTCTCATCCGCATTGCCTTCTGCCAGCACTTTACCGCTGGCGTAATCCATTAAAATCCATGCACGGGCATCCACGCTCGGCGCTTCAACGGTTTGTTCCGCCGCGAATGCCGTTGGGGCAAAAAGGAATAAAAATGCAGAACCCGCTGCAAGACCACGAAGGAGAGAGGAGTATTGCGTCATAAATGCCACCCGAGTATCCATTCAAAAAAAATACGTTATATCGCCGTATGATAAGTTCGGTGATTAATAACGCACACACAAACTTAAAGAAACCGTAAGTTGGTAAAGTTTTTAAAGTTTATGCAATATCCTGCCGCTTCGCTGCTTCTGGTGTCATTTTTTTGCCAGCTGTTGCTTAAAAGTTAACTTTACTTCACCATCGGAGTCCTGTTTAGCCTGTGGCTGCCTGTCGGAAAAGGGGTGAGTATGATTACGCTGTGGGGTCGGAATAATTCAACCAACGTAAAAAAAGTATTGCTGACGCTCGAAGAACTGGAACTACCTTATGAGCAAATTCTCGCGGGCCGTGAGTTTGGGATAAATCACGATACTGATTTTCTGGCGATGAACCCTAACGGGCTGGTGCCGTTGTTGCGTGACGACGAAAGTGATCTCATTCTTTGGGAATCAAACGCCATTGTCCGCTATCTGGCGGCACAGTACGGGCAAAAACGCCTGTGGATCGACTCACCGGCACGTCGTGCGGAAGCAGAAAAATGGATGGACTGGGCAAACCAGACGCTCAGTAATGCTCATCGCGGGATCCTGATGGGATTAGTCAGAACACCACCGGAAGAGCGCGATCAGGCCGCCATTGATGCCAGTTGCAAAGAGTGCGACGCCCTGTTTGCCCTGCTCGATGCGGAATTGGCAAAAGTAAAATGGTTCTCAGGCGACGAGTTTGGTGTGGGCGATATCGCTATCGCACCGTTCATCTACAATTTGTTTAACGTTGGCCTGACCTGGACACCGCGTCCAAATCTGCAACGCTGGTATCAGCAACTCACTGAACGCCCCGCAGTGCGCAAAGTGGTGATGATTCCCGTTAGCTAATTGCGTGGGCTAACTTTAAGTAATTCCCCACTGGACTCGTCGGTGAGAACGTATAAATAACCGTCGGGTCCAGTGCGAACATCACGAATTCGTTGCCCTCTGTCCGTTAAAATACGGCCATCTTCTGTCACTTTGTCGCCGTTGACGCTCATCACAATGACATCTTTATCTTTCAGCGCGCCAATAAATAATTTTTGCTGCCACTGGGGGAATTTGTCGCTGTTATAGAAAGCCATGCCGCTCACGGCGGGCGAATCTTTCCAGTAAAAAACAGGTTGCTCGGTCCCGGCGACGATCTCCCCTTTCGCTTCCGGTATCTTAAAGCCCGAATAGTTGATTCCCCAGGTTGCCAGCGGCCAGCCGTAGTTTTTGCCTTTTTGCGGAATATTAATTTCATCACCACCGCGCGGGCCATGTTCATTCAGCCATAGTGCATTACTCCACGGATTCATCGCCATTCCTTGCGGATTACGAATGCCATAAGACCAGATCTCGGCGCGCACACCGGATTCCTTTATAAAAGGATTATCATCCGGGATTTCTCCCAGGTCGGTCAGACGCACCAGTTTGCCCTGTAATTTATCCAGATCCTGCGCCGTCGGGCGCTGATTGTTTTCGCCCAGAGCAATAAAAAGATAACCTTTACCGTCAAATACCATCCGCCCGCCAAAATGGTTGCCGGTAGACAGTTTTGGCATCTGACGAAAGACGGTGCGGAAGTCGGTCACTTTTGAGAGATCATCACTTAAGCGACCATAACCCACAGCAGTTCCGGCTTTGCCATCATCGCCAACTTCGGAATAACTTAACCAGATGCGGCGCGACTGAGCAAAATCGGGCGCTAAAACCACGTCCAGCAGGCCGCCCTGCCCGTGCGCCCAAACGTCCGGCACTCCGGAAAGCGGCGCAGATAATCCTTTTCCTGCTTGCCAGTGACGCAACTCGCCGCCGCGCAGAGTGATTAACATACCGTGATTATCGGGTAAAAAGGCCAGCGCCCAGGGATGGTCGAGTTTGTCTTGCAGTACTTCGACATTTACCGTTGCAGGAGCCGCCCAGAGAGCGGAAGAAAGACAAATAAGGGGCACAAGGAAAAAGGATTGTCGATGCATAACGCCTCCGGATTGACTCTGGCTTAAAGCGTAGTCAGTGGAGGAGAGAACAAATTCATTTTTACAAAAACTTAAACATGAAGGGGGAGACGCTTTCTCCCCCTTAGTTTTCAGGCCTTCTCAAGCATGGCGTGCTTCTGCAGGCTCTGGATACTCAGCGTTAAGCTCATCAGACAATTTTCAAGCTTATCGGCGTTGACGGTAATAACAGTCGGGCAATCATGGTGCCCACTCATCAAACATACTGCGGCTGTCGCTAATGCTTCTTCAGCATGATGAAGAGCACTCCACTCTTCCTGATCCAGATGAAGATTCAACCGCAGCGATTTATCGTGCAGTTCGCGATTCAGTTTAAAAAAGTTATCTCGTAGATGATTGCTTTCGCTGACGGACATGTATCCTTTTGCCTTCCTCAGTTGCACGTATGCGGCGAGGTCAACGCGTGCGTCGATCAACCGGTTCAGCAGGTCGATTCGCTGTCTGTCAACGAACATACTTCGATCCTCCTCTTTCCAGCCTTGTTGCAATTAAATAGTATGGCTGTTTTTTGAGCAAAATGCTGTCCAGGATCAATTCTTCACGCCGAATTAACAAAATTTACATTTCCTTCAACTCCGCCAGCGAATGAGATTGCGATACAAATTTTATCCAGAACTCTGTAGAATCCCTGCCCTGACCTTTCCTGTAACTGAATATTTTTTAAGCTATGAGCAAAGTAACTCCCCAGCCGAAAATCGGCTTTGTTTCCCTTGGCTGCCCGAAAAACCTTGTCGATTCAGAGCGTATTCTCACCGAACTACGCACTGAAGGTTATGACGTGGTACCGAGCTATGACGATGCGGACATGGTGATCGTCAACACCTGCGGCTTTATTGACAGCGCGGTACAAGAATCACTGGAAGCCATTGGTGAAGCGTTGAATGAAAACGGCAAGGTAATTGTGACCGGTTGTCTGGGGGCAAAAGAAGATCAGATCCGCGAAGTCCACCCGAAAGTGCTGGAAATCACCGGGCCTCATAGCTATGAGCAGGTTCTGGAGCACGTTCATCACTACGTGCCAAAACCGAAACACAACCCGTTCCTGAGCCTGGTGCCAGAACAAGGTGTGAAACTGACGCCGCGTCATTATGCTTATCTGAAAATTTCTGAAGGCTGTAATCACCGCTGCACCTTCTGCATTATTCCGTCTATGCGCGGCGATCTGGTGAGCCGTCCGATTGGCGAAGTGTTAAGTGAAGCGAAACGTCTGGTTGATGCGGGCGTTAAAGAAATTCTGGTGATCTCGCAGGATACTTCCGCGTATGGCGTCGATGTTAAACATCGTACTGGCTTCCACAACGGCGAGCCGGTAAAAACCAGCATGGTCAGCCTGTGCGAACAGTTATCGAAACTGGGGATCTGGACACGTCTGCACTACGTTTACCCTTATCCGCATGTGGACGACGTCATCCCACTGATGGCAGAGGGCAAAATCCTGCCGTATCTGGACATTCCGTTGCAGCACGCCAGCCCGCGCATTCTCAAACTGATGAAGCGTCCGGGTTCTGTAGATCGCCAACTGGCGCGCATCAAACAGTGGCGCGAAATCTGCCCGGAACTGACCCTACGCTCAACCTTTATTGTTGGCTTCCCTGGCGAGACGGAAGAAGATTTCCAGATGCTACTCGACTTCCTGAAAGAAGCACGTCTGGATCGCGTTGGCTGCTTTAAATACAGCCCGGTTGAAGGTGCAGACGCCAATGCCCTGCCTGACCAGGTTCCGGAAGAAGTGAAAGAAGAACGCTGGAACCGTTTCATGCAGCTGCAGCAGCAGATTTCCGCCGAGCGCCTGCAAGAGAAAGTGGGTCGTGAAATTCTGGTGATTATCGACGAAGTGGACGAAGAAGGCGCGATTGGTCGCAGCATGGCAGATGCACCGGAAATCGACGGCGCGGTTTATCTCAATGGTGAAACCAACGTTAAGCCGGGTGATATCCTGCGAGTGAAAGTCGAGCACGCCGATGAGTACGATTTGTGGGGTAGCCGGGTTTAATTAATTCAGGCCGGGCAAAATCATTTGTCCGGCCTGCGAATAATGATTACTGCCAGCTAATCTGCGCCCTGCCGTTTTTCTTACTCTTATACAGCCGCTCATCCGCCAGCATTTTCAATCGTTCGACGGTAGTACATTCATTTGAATGCGCTACACCGATACTGGTGCTTAAATTAATGCTTCCCACCTGGAAATGAACGATTTCTTTTAGAATCGATAGCAACTCTTCCAGCGTGCCGCCAGTATAAATCACCGCAAATTCGTCACCTCCGAAGCGGTAGACTTTACCTTTATCTACCGGGATCTGTGATTTAAGGATTTTCACCACTTTCATCAACACTTCATCGCCCAGCAAATGACCGAAGGTGTCGTTAATGTTTTTGAATTTATCGACGTCAAACAGGCACAAATAACCGCCTTTTTCCGGCAGCGCTTTTAAATCTTCGTCAAAGGATTTTCTGCCCATCGCTTTGGTCAGGTCGTCCAGGAATGCCGAGTTATACATACTGTAGAGTTTTTTGACATCGGCAGCCGAAAAGAAAAGCCCGCCATCCAGTACGCGTTCAAAATGGTTATTAATAATGGCTTCTTTCTCCACAATACCACGATTAATCACTCTGCGTACCAGATAGAGGCAACTGGCACCCGATATCACTGCCACCAATGCGGCAAAGAAAATAATCAATGTACATACCTGAAAATAAACGTCTTTTTTATAAGCAAATACGTACAATCCGGTCGGCAAATAGGAGAAGTGCTCCATTGCTTCCGAAACGGTGAAGATGGCGTTTTTAGCGTTATATTCATCACCGGTCACCGATTTACCGTTCTTGAACAGGGAGAACATCAGGTTCTCGCTATCCATCGCCAGCGATTTTGACAGTAAAGAAAAACGTTCCAGACCAAGCAAAAATATCAGACTACGATTGTGAGTTACCGGATAGAGGTAATAGACGAAGGTTTTACCATCAAAAGAGATAAACCCTGTATTTTTGACATGTCGATACTTAACAACCTGCATAATATCTGCACAATAATTTTTCTCAAACTCCTTTACCTGAATACATTCGTCACTGGAAATCAGATAAGGACCGACATCGTACAAATAAGAGGGTGAAACCGAGTCGGCGTAAGCTGTGCGTAAGCCAACCAACAGCTGTTCCTCCGTAGGATTTAGCGTGTTGATCAGATCAATTGCCACACTCCGCCGATATTCAGCAATATTTGCCACCGCAAAAGCAGTATCAATAACGGACTGTTTCAGGCCATACACCCGTTCCTTTACCATTTGAGTGTAGATCCCGCAGGCAACTGCTGAAATCATGATAAAAATCAGCAGACTGACTGTAAGTACGAATTTATTGATTCTGGACATACGTAAACTACTCTTTTACTAATTTTCCACTTTTATCCCAGGCGGAGAATGGCATGGGTTTCTGGTACAGATACCCCTGAGCCTGAACACATCCTAATTTGATTAATTCACGCGCAACGTCTTCGCTCTCTACGCCTTCCGCAATCACCGGGATCCGGTTATAGCGTGCCAGATCGAAAATAATGCGCACAATTTTTCCCGCAGTACCGAAAATATCGCCGGTAAATTGCGAATCCACCTTTATACTGTCTGGATTAATTTCATAAAAACGTTTCAGGTTTGACAAACCGGTGCCAAAGTCATCAATCGATACCCGTACCCCTTGTTTACGCAGTTGTTCAATATTGAGATAGAAATGTTCATTAATTCGCTCGATCACGGTTTCGGTGATCTCAACACAAAGGCTGTTCGCCTTCAGGCCATTTTCTTTCATGATGGTAGTAAAACGCTCATGAAAGTGTGGTTCGTTTAACTGCCAGGGCGAAACATTAATATGCAGTAAGAAATCATCCTTCAGCGACGCACGCTGACTAAAATGTCTGAATTCACCCATCGCGGTTTTAATAATTTGATAGCCCAGCTCATTGATAAACCCGATATCTTCAGCAATGGTAATGAACTTCAGCGGTGAAATAATCCCCCGCTCCGCAGACACCCAACGGCACAACGCCTCCGCGCCCAAAATGGTGCGGGTGTTAATATCAACAATCGGTTGATAGACCAGGAATAGTTCGCCAATTTCCATTGCATGGCGAATATTACGCGCAATCCAGATATTCTCTTCTATTTCGTTGAGTTTCGCATCATCACAGAAAATAAACTCTGAGAACATATGGTTGCGGATACTGGAAATCGCCAGTTTCAGCTTTTCTGCGTAACTCCAGGCGTTTTCCCCCTGCAAAGGTTCACAAATAGCAGACTTATGGATGCGCAGATTGCGGTAGCCAAAACTGCTGTCAAAATCGTTTACCGTCGCTATCTTACGGGTAAACGTCTGTACATTTTCCCGGCACAGGAGTAAATAGAGATCGGCATTAAATGTCACGATATCGCAGCATTGCGCATATTTCTCGGCAATTCGCTGACACAATTTCCTGACGATTTTATTGCGTTCATCAACACCAAACACCGCTTCCACAGCTTCCAGACCACACAGTTTGATGATCCCCACAGCCAGATACTGATTATTGTTGGACTCAATAATCGCCATATTTTTAATAAAACCGCTTTCCTGATCGTAAGAGATCAGCGAGAGCAATTTATTTGCCCGTTCAATTTCAGCATCTTTCATTTCCGCGATCGAATTTTTGATGCTGATAATCTCTTTCGCATCGCCTTCACGAATCTTCAGGGCCTCGATTTGATCCGTAGAGTCAGGCAAAAACGCCAGCGTATTGACCAAATCTGTCATTTCAGAAAATTGACGACGGAAAACTCGAGTGGTCATTAAATAAACCACCAGCAATACGATAATAATGAAAGCAAACGGCAGATAAAAAAGTTTATCTGATGCGTTCAATAAATTACCACCAGGATAATAAAAATAGATTTCGAATAATGCGTTGTTTGGCACCGCTGATGTTTTTTCAATATATTCCGTATCGACAGAATCAATAATATTATAATTACCTTCGCTATTATAAATAATCAATTTTTCACGAGCGAGTTGATTCTTAGCAATGATCTCATGACCTTGCTTTAAAAATAGAACTTCATCATTAGCGCTGATGTGATCAAGATACTCGTTCAGATATCGCCAGTTTAAATCGACATGAATTTTATCTACCGCTAACAAATCATGATCTTTGCCGTTGATGTGTAGCGTAAAAGAGATACATTTTTTACCCGGACGATCAAAGCAATTGTATGCCGGGCTCCAGCTGTTGTTAGAGTCATCTGAAGCCATCGACCACGGTCGTTTCGATGGGTTAAAATCGGCAAAAATAACCCGCCCTGACTCGTCGACAAGCGGTCCATTTACTTGTTCCTGATGATAAACAACGATTTTATCATTCGCCCTCCGCGAAAAGAGATAATATTTATTATCATCAAGTACCAGTCCCACCGAGTCTAAAAATGGCATCATTTCCATTTTCAGAATCACGGCACGTTGAATCTCCTCTGTATTTTTTAATAAATACAGTGAGTCCTTTAATGTCAGGGCCGAACGTTCAATATCTTTAAAGAAATAGCCAACGTTTTTCTGAATAAGTTCAAAGCGGCTATCGGCACGTTTTACCGCGCGTTCCGATACCAGTTGATAGTTAATGATGAAAAAAAGACCAATAAATGACAATGCTGCCAATAAAAATAAAATTATCAGCCTTATCTTTATCTTTTCGTATAAACTCAGCATGTTAATACATTTAAAAAAATAACTGTCTGAACGCTGTGCCGCTGCAAAATAGTCCCTTGCTGCGGCTTTTTAACCAAATTACCCGATTCTACAAAATCAGCAGAAAGTTACAACACTTGCTTAGGGCAATAATTTCCTGTGAGGTGATTACCCTTTCAAGCAATATTCAAACGTAACTATCCTTTAATTTTCGGATCCAGCGCATCGCGTAAACCATCGCCCAACAAATTGAACGCCAGTACGGTCAGAAAAATAGCCAGGGCCGGAAATACAGCGACATGCGGCGCGATAACCATATCCGCTCGTGCCTCATTGAGCATTGCACCCCACTCTGGTGTCGGCGGCTGCGCACCGAGGCCGAGAAATGACAGGCTGGCGGCAGAGATAATCGAGGTGCCAATGCGCATGGTGAAAAACACCACGATAGAAGAGACGGTCCCAGGCAAGATATGACGCAACAAAATGGTCATATCGCTGGCACCAATACTGCGTGCTGACTCGATAAAGGTTTGCTGTTTCAACACCAGCGTGTTGCCGCGCACCAGCCGGGCAAACGCGGGGATGGAAAAAATGGCGACTGCGATAATCACGTTAGCAATGCCGCTTCCCAACACCGCAACAACAGCGATCGCCAGTAAAATACCCGGGAAGGCAAACAGCACATCGCAAATGCGCATGATCAGCCGATCCCACCAGCCTTCATAATATCCAGCCAGCAAGCCCAGCAACGTCCCGATCGCCGCACCGATAAACACGGCAAACACGCCCGCCGCCAGCGAGATTTGCGCACCAACCAGGACACGGCTGAAAATGTCGCGCCCCAGTGAATCGACACCAAACCAGTGCTGCAAAGAAGGTCCGTTATTCAGATTGTCATAATCAAAATAATTTTCGGCGTCATAGGGAGCGATCCAGCGTGCAAAAATGGCCACCACAATCAATAAAATAACGAACAATGCGGCGGTCATCGCCATATGCTGACGGCGAAATCGTCGCCAGAATTCATGCCACGGTGTACGTACCTGGTCAGGTTTGACCAGTGGCATGGCGTTTAACACCGCCTGACGTCGCCAGTTAAATAGTCGCATCCTTACTTGTACCTGATAGCCGGGTTAATGGCGGCGTAAAGCACATCCACCACTAAGTTGATAAGAATAAATTCCAGCGAGAAAAGCAGAATTTCCGCCTGAATCACTGGGTAATCGCGCATTTCTACGGAGTCAACGAGTAAGCGTCCAAGTCCGGGCCAGTTGAAAACTTTCTCCACCACGATGGAACCACCGAGCAAGAAGCCAAACTGTAAGCCCATCATGGTCACTACCGGGATCATCGCGTTGCGTAGCCCGTGTTTGAGGACAACCCAGGTTTCGCTCACCCCTTTCGCCCTCGCGGTACGCATATAATCTTCGCTTAAAACGTCGACAAACGACGCGCGGGTAAAGCGCGCCATCACGGCGGCCACTGCCGCGCCGAGCGTCAGGGAGGGTAAAATGTAGTGCTGCCAACTGTCTGCTCCCACGGTAGGCAGCCAGCCCAGTTCAACGGAGAATACCTGAATTAAAAGTATCCCCAGAGCAAATGCCGGAAACGAGATCCCCGACACCGCAATGGTCATACTCAATCGATCCGGCCAACGGTTACGCCAGACGGCGGCGATAATTCCCGCCGCCATACCAAATATCACCGCCCAGACCATACTGGTTATGGTCAGCCAGAGCGTTGGCATAAAGCGGCTGGCAATCTCATCGGCAACCGGACGACGCGACACCATCGACAGGCCAAAATCCCCCTGCACAGCATTGCTGATATAGTGCCAGAACTGGTGATACAGCGGCTGATCCAACCCCAACTGCTGACGCACCAGTTCTATAACCTGCGCATCAGCTTCGGGCCCGGCAATCAATCGCGCCGGATCGCCGGGCAGCATATGGACAAATAAAAACACCAGCACCGAGACGATAAACAGCGTCGGAATCAACCCCAGTAAGCGTTTGATAACGTAATTAAGCATTCCACTCCCTGCGTTGCTTATTGCAAATCCGCGTCTTCAAAGCTGAAGCCGGTGTCTGGCATGATCCAAAAACCGGTCAGGTTTTTACTGTGTGCCGACACCAGTTTTTCTACCACCAGCGGGATCCACGGCGACTCTTGCCAGATGATATCCTGCGCCGCCTTATACAAGCGGGTCTTTTCCGCCGGATCATTAGTTTTCAGTGCCTGAGCCAGGAAGTCATCCACCTGTTTATTGCTGTAAAACGCGGTATTAAACAGCGTTGGTGGCCAGTTCTGCGAGGCAAACAGCGGCGATAGAGCCCAGTCGGCTTCGCCGGTTGAAGCCGACCAGCCAGTGTAGAACATCCGCACGCCGCTCTCTTTTTGCCCTTTACCTTCAACTTCTGCCGCCCGCTGTCCGGCATCCATCGCAGTCACCTGGGCTTTAATCCCAACCTGCGCTAACTGCTGCTGGGTAAATTGCAGCACTTTCTGCGCGGTGCTGTGGTTATGTGACGACCACAGCGTGGTACTGAAACCGTTGGGATATCCCGCCTCTTTCAGTAATTCGCGCGCTTTCACTGGATCGTAAGGCCACGGTTTATAACTTTGCGCGTAGGCGATACTCGGCGGTACCACACCAGTAGCTGGCGTTGCATAGCCCGCGAAGGCCACTTTCACCAGCGCCGGGCGGTTAATGGCGTAATTCAGCGCCTCACGGACCTTCGGGTTATCGAACGGCTTTTGCGTCACGTTCATACTGATATAACGCTGCATAATTGACGGACTGGCCATCAACTCGATATTTTTGTTTTTCTCCAGCAGTGCGGCCTGCTCGTAGGGAATGGGGAAAGCAAACTGCGCTTCACCGGTTTGCAGCATTGCCGCGCGGGTGTTGTTATCCGCCACCGGACGCCAGGTTATGCTGTCCAGTTTGGGCAATCCTGGCTGCCAGTAACCCGCGAATTTTTTCACCTTCACAAAATCGGTCTGATTCCAGGTATCCAGTTCATACGGCCCGGTTCCCACCGGATGAAAACCAATCTCCTTGCCATATTTTTCCAGCGCTGCCGGTGATATCATCGCGGTCGCCGGATGGGCAAGAATATTAATAAACGCTGAGAATGGCTGTTTGAGGGTAATCTTTACCGTTGTCGGATCGATCGCTTCCGTTTTGGCGATATTCTTATACAGGTTATAGCGTTTAAGATGATTCGCCGGATCGCTGGCCCGGTCCAGATTCGCTTTCACCGCCGCTGCGTTGAAATCGGTGCCATCCTGGAATTTAATGCCTTCCCGCAATTTCACGGTGTAAGTAAGGCCGTCATCGGAAACGGTGTAACTCTCCGCCAGCACGTTTTTCAGTTTCATCTCTTTATCCAGACCGAACAGCCCCTGGTAAAACGATTTCGCTACGGCCTGAGATAACGTGTCATTTGCGTCATACGGATCGAGCGTGGTGAAGTTCGATCCCACCGCCACCACCACCTCTTTGGCAGCGAATGCACAAGATGCCATCAACGCTGTCGCAATGCCCAGCGCCACTAACCCACTACGGTGTACAGCTCTTGCCATTTTATTCTCCGCCTGAATGTTATCTACGCATGAATGCGTATTCTGATTGTGGTTGTGCGACGTAATGCCCCGGCCCGACGCATTGCAACGAGACGGCTGCAACCTCTTCGCCACGCAGATGAATATTGCTGGGAAGATCGTCCGACAGCAGTACACGCTGCGGTCGTTGTCGGGACGGTTCAGCGACCGGAACTGCCGCCAGTAATTTACGCGTATAAGGATGCTGCGGATTTTCAAAGACCGCGCGCCGTGGACCAATTTCAACAATTTGCCCGAGATACATCACCGCCACACGATGACTAATCCGCTCAACCACGGCCATATCGTGGGAGATAAACAGATACGCAATGCCGAAATCACGCTGGAGATCGAGCAACAAGTTGATAATCTGCCCGCGAATAGAAACATCCAGCGCCGAGACGGCTTCGTCGGCAATGATCACTTTTGGATTCAATGCCAACGCGCGAGCAATGCAGATGCGCTGGCGCTGACCGCCGGAAAACTCATGTGGGTAACGCCAGGCATGTTCCGGTAACAGGCCCACGCGCTCCAGCAACCACGCAACGCGTGCAGCCGCTTCTTTACCTGGCAATAAACCGTGTACGCGCAGCGGTTCGAGAATCGAATCACCGATAGTCTGACGTGGGTCCAGCGAAGCGTAAGGGTCCTGAAAAATAAACTGAATATCGCGGCGCAATGCCTGAAGTTTACCGGGTGACAAGGTATCGATTCGCTGACCGTTAAAGATAATTTCGCCGCCCTGCGATTCGACCAGGCGCAACAACGCCCGCCCGGTAGTGGATTTACCGCTGCCAGACTCGCCCACCAGCGATAGCGTTTCGCCAGGCCAGAGATCAAAACTGACTTTCTCAACGGCATGCACTTCCCGCGTTACGCGATTCAACAAACCGCTGCGCAAAGGGAAACGGGTGACCAGATTACGCACCCGTAAAACAGGTTCGCCATCCACCACCGTTTTCTGCTCGATGGATGACTCCTGTTTCGCTGGATGTTCAAGCGATATCAATGGGAAACGTCGGGGATAATCTAACCCTTTCATCGCACCAAGTTGCGGAACAGCAGCTAACAGCGCACGGGTATAAGGATGTTGCGGTGCATGAAAAATCTGTTCGACGCTACCCGTTTCCACCGCCTCGCCCTGATACATCACCAGTACCCGATCGGCAATCTCTGCCACCACACCCATATCGTGAGTGATAAAGATAACGCCCATCGACATCTCTTTTTGCAATACTTTGATTAATTGCAGGATCTGCGCCTGAATAGTGACATCCAGCGCGGTGGTTGGCTCATCGGCAATCAGCACCGCCGGGCGGCATGACAGCGCCATCGCAATCATCACTCGCTGGCGCATCCCGCCAGAGAGTTGATGCGGATAACGTGAAAGAATGGTTTGTGCCTCCGGAATGCGTACCTGATCCAGCATCCGCTTCGCCTCGACCATCGCTTCTTCACGACTGGCGTTCTGATGCAGACGAATAGATTCAGCAATCTGTTCACCCACAGTAAATACCGGGTTCAGCGATGTCATCGGCTCCTGAAATATCATCGCCATATCCGCACCGCGCACATGGCGCATTTGTGCAGCGCTCTGCTCGCTAAGTTCAATTACTTCGCGACTGCGCCGCTGCAACAGCATTTTATCGCACTGCACTAAACCGCCCGCCTGTTCCAACAGGCGCATCAATGCCAGCGCAGTCACTGACTTACCGGAGCCGGATTCGCCAACAATTGCCAGCGTCTCACCACGTTGCAGGCTAAAAGAGAGATTGCGGACCGCAGCTATTTTCTGCTGCTCCTGCATAAAGGCAATATTCAGATTTTCAACCGCCAGCACATCACCGGCATCAAGTTCATCACTGTGTGGCAACGGTGTCCCCTTTTTCACGGTAGATACCGGTGGTTGGCGTATCGCCTGCGTAGCCCCAGGCGCGATACATTCCTTCGGTGTTAAACGGTAGCGCGACATTCCCTTCATGGTCGATAGCGATTAAGCCACCGCTACCGCCAAGCGCAGGGAGTTTTTCCATTACTACCCGCTCGCAGGCTTCCGCGAGACTTAATCCGCCGTAATCCATTAACGCGGCGATATCATATGCCGCCAGCGCGCGGATGAAGACTTCGCCCGTACCGGTACAGGAAACCGCCACACTGGCGTTATTGGCATAGCATCCGGCCCCCACTAAGGGACTATCGCCAACTCGTCCGGGTAATTTATTGGTCATTCCGCCCGTGGACGTGGCTGCCGCCAGATTGCCGTCTAAATCCAACGCCACGGCCCCTACGGTGCCCATTTTCTGTTTTTCATCCAGTGGCGCACCGCTATGGTCGAGGACTGTTGCCCCTTCCTCGCGCGCTGCCATTAGTTGTTCATAACGCAAAGGTGTGGAGAAAATCTCCGGCGAGACGCGCTCCATGCCATGAGCAAACGCAAAATTTTCTGCCCCTTCGCCAATCATCATCACATGCGGGCTTTGCTCCATCACCAGCCGGGCGGCAAGAACCGGATTACGCAGATGACTAACGCCCGCCACCGCACCGGCTTTCAGGGTGTTACCATCCATCAGACAGGCGTCCAGTTCATGGGTTTCATCACGCGTAAAGACAGCGCCAATTCCGGCGTTAAACAGTGGACACTCTTCCAGCAGACGCACCGCTTCCGTCACCACATCCAGCGCACTTTCGCCCGCTACCAGCATTTTCTGCCCGGTTTCAACAATGGCAGACAACGCCTCGATGTAGCGTAATTCCTGTTGCAGACTCATCTGCGCGCGGCTAATTGCACCTGCGCCACCATGAATTGCAATGACTGCTTTGCCCATAGTATTCGTCCATTAAGAGTGGCTCGCCACTTTTGCTATAAATATCAGAATTTTTATGAATGACTCATTCAATTTTTGAATATAGAAAGATGGATATGGCATGTAAAGGCAGGAGCCAGCGCTACGCCCGAGGTGGCATACAGTCTGTGGCGTTTTTCTGACATAATAGGCAAATTCGATTTTGCCTCCGCAGGAGTGTTTTCATGGAATTTACCACCGGATTGATGTCGCTCGACACCGCGCTTAATGAGATGCTTTCTCGCGTTACCCCACTGACCGCCCAGGAAACGCTGCCACTGGTTCAGTGTTTTGGCCGTATTCTGGCGAGCGATGTCGTTTCGCCACTGGATGTCCCGGGGTTTGATAACTCCGCTATGGACGGCTACGCGGTGCGTTTAGCCGATATTGCCTCCGGGCAACCGCTGCCCGTTGCTGGTAAATCCTTTGCCGGTCAGCCGTACCATGGTGAATGGCCTGCGGGTACCTGCATTCGTATTATGACCGGTGCGCCGGTGCCGGAAGGCTGCGAAGCGGTGGTGATGCAGGAGCAGACTGAACAAACGGACAATGGCGTGCGTTTTACTGCTGAAGCGCGTAGCGGGCAAAATATTCGCCGTCGCGGTGAAGATATCTCTGCAGGTGCGGTTGTTTTCCCGGCGGGGACTCGCCTGACTACCGCTGAACTGCCAGTGATTGCTTCGCTAGGGATTGCCGAAGTTCCGGTGATTCGTAAAGTGCGTGTAGCGCTTTTTTCTACCGGTGATGAACTCCAGTTGCCCGGTCAGCCGCTGGGCGACGGCCAAATCTACGATACCAACCGTCTCGCCGTACACCTGATGTTAGAACAGTTGGGATGCGAGGTAATCAACTTAGGGATTATCCGCGACGATCCCCATGCCCTGCGCGCCGCATTTATTGAAGCCGACAGCCAGGCGGATGTGGTGATCAGTTCCGGCGGTGTTTCAGTGGGTGAAGCGGATTACACCAAAACGATTCTTGAAGAGCTGGGGGAGATCGCCTTCTGGAAACTGGCGATTAAACCGGGTAAACCGTTCGCGTTCGGTAAACTTTCTAATAGTTGGTTCTGCGGCCTGCCGGGCAACCCGGTTTCAGCGACGCTGACCTTCTATCAACTGGTACAGCCTTTGCTGGCAAAACTAAGCGGCAATACCGCCAGCGGCCTGCCCGCGCGCCAGCGTGTACGCACGGCATCGCCTCTGAAGAAATCGCCAGGACGCCTTGATTTCCAGCGCGGCGTGCTGCAACGCAACGCCGATGGCGAACTGGAAGTGACGACCACCGGACATCAGGGTTCACATATATTTAGCTCCTTTAGCCTCGGCAACTGCTTTATCGTGCTGGAACGCGATCGCGGCAATGTGGAAGTGGGCGAATGGGTGGAAGTAGAACCGTTTAACGCGTTGTTCGGAGGCCTGTAATGGCGGAACTCAGCGATCAGGAGATGCTGCGCTACAACCGGCAAATCATTCTGCGCGGTTTTGATTTTGACGGTCAGGAAGCATTGAAAGATTCTCGCGTGCTGGTCGTCGGCCTTGGTGGACTCGGCTGCGCAGCTTCGCAGTATCTGGCAAGCGCCGGTGTCGGCAACCTGACGCTGCTCGACTTCGACACGGTTTCGCTCTCCAATCTGCAACGCCAGACGCTGCACAGTGATGCCACGGTCGGGCAACCAAAGGTGGAATCCGCCCGTGACGCCCTGACGCGGATCAACCCACATATCGCGATTACGCCAGTCAATGCGCTGCTTGATGACGCTGAACTTGCTGCGATGATTGCAAAACACGATCTGGTGCTCGACTGTACGGATAACGTTGCAGTACGTAATCAACTGAACGCAGGCTGTTTTGCCGCGAAGGTGCCGCTGGTTTCCGGCGCGGCAATTCGTATGGAAGGGCAAATCACGGTCTTCACTTATCAGGACGGCGAACCGTGCTATCGCTGCCTTAGCCGTTTGTTTGGCGAGAACGCGTTAACCTGCGTAGAAGCAGGCGTGATGGCACCGTTAATCGGCGTAATTGGTTCGTTGCAGGCAATGGAAGCGATCAAACTGCTGGCAGGTTATGGCAAACCAGCCAGCGGGAAAATCGTGATGTACGATGCGATGACCTGTCAGTTTCGCGAAATGAAACTGATGCGCAATCCGGGGTGTGAGGTGTGCGGGCAGTAACTGCCACCTCCAGGCCAGATAAGACGCGGCACTCCGCCACGTCATCAGCAATTTATGAGGATGCAGAACGTCCGGTTAAATCGACGTTCTGCCAAACGCTCCCTGCCAGTCCTGCTCAAACTTCGCCACAGCGGCATCAACCGCCGGATAGCTAATCATCTGTTGTGCCACATCCAGTGGCAGAGTAATTGATTCACACCCTGCCAGTAAGCAGTCCAGCGCCTGACGCGGGGTTTTGAAACTCGCGGCTAACACTTTCGCCTGCGGCGCATGCATTTTCAATAACTGGTGTAAGTCGGTCACAGTCTGAATACCGCTACCGCCCTGAGCATCAATACGATTAACGTAAGGCGCAACATATTCCGCACCTGCCAGCGCCGACAGTAGCCCTTGTGCTGCGCCATATACCGCGGTTCCCAGCGTCGGAATCCCTTCCGCTTTTAACATCTTAATAGCTGCCAGCCCCTCTGCGGTCACCGGAACTTTCACCACGATATCCGCAATAATAGAACGCAATTTACGTGCGTCATTCACCATCCCTTCAGCAGTGGTAGCCATTACCTGGGCAAACAGACGCCCCTGACCGCCCATCGCCTCGTGAAGTTGCGGAAGCACAACCTCCAGCGGTTTTTTACCCACTGCGATAATGCTTGGGTTAGTGGTTACACCCGCCAGCGGAAAAATACGTGACAGCGCCTTCACCGCAACAACGTCTGAAGTATCCAGATACAGTTCCATAACCATCCTCAAAATGTACTTTTTGTCTGAATGTAGACTATCACGGGAAAACTCTCTGAACAGTTGACGCACATCAATCCAACTTTCATTCGAAAGTATTTTAATGTTTGAACGAAACAGAGAGGCAACTATGATTTTCAATATTCAACGCTACTCGACCCATGATGGCCCCGGTATCCGCACGGTCGTATTTCTTAAAGGCTGTTCGCTGGGCTGCCGCTGGTGTCAGAACCCGGAAAGCCGCGCCCGCACGCAGGATCTGCTGTATGACCCACGACTCTGTCTGGAAGGCTGTGAGCTGTGCGCTAAGACCGCACCGGAAGTGATTGAGCGCGCGTTGAATGGTTTGCTTATTCATCGGGAAAAGTTAACCCCGGAGCATTTTACGGCGCTAACCGACTGCTGCCCGACACAGGCGTTAACCGTGTGTGGTGAAGTGAAAAGCGTTGAGGAGATCATGGCAACCGTTTTGCGCGATAAACCGTTTTACGATCGCAGCGGCGGCGGCTTAACACTTTCTGGCGGAGAACCCTTTATGCAGCCGGAAATGGCGACAGCGCTACTGCAAGCCAGCCACGAAGCCGGTATTCATACTGCGGTAGAAACCTGTCTGCATGTGCCGTGGAAATATATCGCCCCTTCTCTGTCCTATATTGATCTGTTTCTTGCCGATTTAAAACACGTTGCCGACGCGCCGTTTAAACAGTGGACCGACGGTAACGCCGCCAGGGTGCTGGATAATCTGAAAAAACTCGCCGCAGCGGGCAAAAAAATCATTATCCGCGTGCCACTGATTCAGGGCTTTAATGCCGACGAAACCTCTGTGAAAGCCATTACCGATTTTGCCGCCGACGAGCTGCACGTTAGCGAAATTCATTTCCTGCCCTACCACACGCTGGGCATCAACAAATATCACTTACTTAATCTGCCCTATGACGCCCCGGAAAAACCGCTTGATGCGCCAGAACTGCTCGACTTTGCCCAGCAGTATGCCTGCCAGAAAGGGTTAACCGCGACCTTACGAGGATAACAACCATGACCACACTGAAACTGGACACGCTCAGCGATCGCATTAAAGCGCACAAAAATGCGCTGGTGCATATTGTGAAACCGCCGGTCTGTACCGAGCGCGCGCAGCACTATACCGAGATGTATCAACAACATCTCGATAAGCCGATCCCGGTACGTCGCGCGCTGGCACTGGCGCATCACCTGGCGAATCGCACCATCTGGATCAAACATGATGAATTGATCATTGGCAACCAGGCAAGCGAAGTTCGCGCCGCGCCGATCTTCCCGGAATATACCGTCTCCTGGATCGAAAAAGAGATTGATGATCTGGCAGATCGTCCCGGTGCTGGTTTTGCGGTGAGTGAAGAGAACAAACGCGTTCTGCATGAAGTGTGCCCGTGGTGGCGCGGTCAGACCGTACAGGATCGCTGCTACGGCATGTTTACCGATGAGCAAAAAGGTCTGCTGGCGACCGGCATCATTAAAGCGGAGGGCAATATGACCTCCGGCGATGCGCACCTGGCGGTCAATTTCCCGCTACTGCTGGAAAAAGGTCTTGATGGTCTGCGTGAGAAAGTGGCGGAACGTCGCTCGCGCATCAATCTGACGGTTCTGGAAGATCTGCACGGCGAGCAATTCCTGAAAGCGATTGATATCGTGCTGGTGGCAGTCAGTGAACACATTGAACGTTTCGCTGCCCTGGCGCGTGAAATGGCCGCGACCGAAACCCGCGAAAGCCGTCGCGATGAACTGCTGACGATAGCAGAAAACTGCGATCTTATCGCCCACCAGCCGCCGCAGACTTTCTGGCAGGCGCTGCAACTGTGTTACTTCATCCAGTTGATTTTGCAGATTGAATCTAACGGTCACTCGGTATCGTTTGGTCGTATGGACCAGTATCTCTATCCATACTATCGCCGTGACGTTGAACTGAACCAGACACTGGATCGCGAACACGCCATCGAGATGCTGCATAGCTGCTGGTTGAAATTGCTGGAAGTGAACAAAATCCGCTCCGGCTCACACTCAAAAGCCTCTGCGGGAAGTCCGCTGTATCAGAACGTCACCATTGGCGGGCAAAATCTGGTTGATGGTCAACCGATGGACGCGGTAAATCCACTCTCTTATGCGATCCTCGAATCTTGCGGTCGCCTGCGTTCGACTCAGCCTAACCTCAGCGTGCGTTACCATGCGGGTATGAGTAACGATTTCCTCGACGCCTGTGTTCAGGTGATCCGCTGCGGCTTCGGGATGCCGGCGTTCAACAACGACGAAATCGTCATCCCGGAATTTATTAAACTCGGTATTGAACCGCAGGACGCTTACGACTACGCAGCAATTGGTTGTATCGAAACCGCCGTCGGTGGCAAATGGGGCTATCGCTGTACCGGCATGAGCTTTATCAACTTCGCCCGCGTGATGCTGGCGGCGCTGGAAGGCGGTCGTGATGCCACCAGCGGCAAAGTGTTCCTGCCGCAAGAAAAAGCGTTGTCAGCGGGTAACTTCAACAACTTCGATGAAGTAATGGACGCATGGGATACGCAAATCCGTTACTACACGCGTAAATCAATCGAAATCGAATATGTCGTCGACACCATGCTGGAAGAGAACGTACACGATATTCTCTGCTCGGCGCTGGTCGATGACTGTATTGAGCGAGCGAAAAGTATTAAGCAAGGCGGCGCGAAATATGACTGGGTTTCTGGCCTGCAGGTCGGCATTGCTAACCTCGGCAACAGCCTGGCGGCAGTGAAGAAACTGGTATTTGAACAGGGCGCGATTGGTCAGCAACAGCTGGCTGCCGCACTGGCGGATGACTTCGACGGTCTGACTCACGAGCAGCTGCGTCAGCGGCTGATTAACGGTGCGCCTAAGTACGGCAACGACGATGATACTGTCGATACGCTGCTGGCTCGCGCTTATCAGACCTATATCGACGAACTAAAACAGTACCATAACCCACGCTACGGTCGTGGTCCGGTTGGCGGCAACTATTACGCGGGTACGTCGTCTATCTCCGCTAACGTACCCTTTGGCGCGCAGACTATGGCAACACCGGACGGGCGTAAAGCGCATACCCCGCTGGCAGAAGGCGCTAGTCCGGCCTCCGGTACTGACCATCTCGGCCCAACGGCGGTCATTGGCTCAGTAGGTAAACTGCCTACGGCCGCGATTCTCGGCGGCGTGCTGCTCAACCAGAAACTGAATCCAGCAACGCTGGAGAACGAATCTGACAAGCAGAAACTGATGATCCTGCTGCGCACCTTCTTTGAAGTGCATAAAGGCTGGCATATTCAGTACAACATCGTTTCCCGCGAGACGCTGCTGGAGGCGAAAAAACATCCGGATCAGTATCGCGATCTGGTAGTGCGCGTCGCGGGCTATTCCGCCTTCTTCACCGCGCTCTCTCCAGACGCTCAGGACGATATCATCGCCCGTACTGAACATATGCTGTAATCTTCTCAGCCCGGCGGCGGCGTCGCCGGGCTAAATCATTCACATCATCAATTTCAGCCTCGCTTTCATTCGAAATATAATTTGTGCTCTGCGTCACATTGTTATTACACTGTTACGGTTTCATTTTCGAGCCAGGAGCACACCTATGAGCGTAAAAGTTATCGTCACAGACATGGACGGTACTTTTCTTAACGACGCCAAAACGTACAACCAACCACGTTTTATGGCGCAATATCAGGAACTGAAAAAGCGCGGCATTGAGTTCGTTGTCGCCAGCGGTAATCAGTATTACCAGCTTATTTCGTTCTTTCCTGAGCTAAAGGATGAGATCTCTTTTGTCGCGGAAAACGGCGCACTGGTTTACGAACATGGCAAGCAGTTGTTCCACGGCGAACTGACCCGACATGAATCGCGGATTGTTATTGGCGAGTTGCTAAAAGATAAGCAACTCAATTTTGTCGCCTGCGGTCTGCAAAGTGCATATGTCAGCGAAAATGCCCCCGAAGCATTCGTCGCACTGATGGCAAAACACTACCATCGCCTGAAACCTGTAAAAGATTATCAGGAGATTGACGACGTACTGTTCAAGTTTTCGCTCAACCTGCCGGATGAACAAATCCCGTTAGTGATCGACAAACTGCACATAACGCTGGATGGCATTATGAAACCCGTCACCAGTGGTTTTGGCTTTATCGACTTGATTATTCCCGGTCTACATAAAGCAAACGGTATTTCGCGGTTACTGAAACGCTGGGATCTGTCACCGCAAAATGTGGTAGCGATTGGCGACAGCGGTAACGATGCGGAGATGCTGAAAATGGCGCGTTATTCCTTTGCGATGAGCAATGCTGCGGAAAACATTAAACAAATCGCCCGTTACGCTACCGATGATAATAATCATGAAGGCGCGCTGAATGTGATTCAGGCGGTGCTGGAAAATAAACCGCCGTTTAATCTTTGATTATCACCAATTCAGTTTATTGAGAAAGTGCATGTCATTATACCGGATACGGCGTGACCGCCTTATTTGGCATACAAAATCATGAAAATTCAATATATTGCGATACACTACCAGGCCTGATAAGCGTAGCGCACCAGGCAATCTTGCGTTTGTCATCAGTTTCAGTAGCCCTGACCATATCAGGGCTACTGATAATAACTTACTCGATCCCTTTACTACGCAGGTAATCTTCGTAATTACCGCTAAAGTCGATCACGCGTTCCGGGGTGATTTCCAGAATACGGGTCGCCAGGGAGCTTACAAACTCACGGTCGTGAGAAACAAAGATCAGCGTGCCCTGATACAGTTCCAGCGCCATGTTCAGCGACTCAATGGATTCCATATCCAGGTGGTTGGTCGGTTCGTCCATGATCAGAATGTTCGGCTTCTGCATCATTAACTTACCAAACAGCATCCGCCCTTTTTCCCCACCGGAAAGCACTTTAGCTGGCTTTTTGATGTCGTCCTGGCTGAACAGCAAACGACCGAGAATACTGCGCACCGCCTGCTCGTCATCGCCTTCCTGCTTCCACTGACTCATCCATTCGAACACGGTCAGATCATTTTCAAACTCATATTCGTGGTCCTGAGCGTAGTAACCAATGCGCGCGTTTTCAGACCATTTTACGGTGCCGCTGTCCGGTTGCAGATCGCCCACCAGCGTTTTCAGCAGCGTTGATTTACCGACGCCGTTGGTACCCAGTACCGCCAGTTTTTCACCCACTTCCAGCAGCAGGTTGAGATTTTTAAACAGTGGACCGTTATCAAACCCTTTAGTCAGACCTTCCACTTCTAGCGCGTTACGGAACAGTTTCTTATCCTGTTCAAAACGGATGAACGGGTTCTGACGGCTGGAAGCTTTCACCTCTTCCAGTTTGATTTTATCAATCTGGCGCGCGCGCGAAGTTGCCTGGCGAGATTTCGAGGCGTTGGCGCTAAAGCGGCTAACGAAAGATTGCAACTCAGCAATCTGCGCTTTCTTCTTCGCGTTATCAGCCAGCAGACGTTCACGCGCCTGAGTCGCCGCCGTCATGTACTCATCGTAGTTGCCCGGATAAACGCGCAGCTCGCCGTAATCCAGATCCGCCATGTGGGTACAAACCATGTTAAGGAAGTGACGGTCGTGCGAGATGATGATCATGGTGCTGTCACGCTCGTTCAGCACCTGTTCCAGCCAGCGAATGGTGTCGATATCGAGGTTGTTGGTCGGTTCGTCGAGCAGGAGAATGTCGGGATCAGCAAACAGCGCCTGAGCCAGCAGCACACGCAGCTTCCAGCCAGGAGCAACTTCACTCATCGGGCCGTAGTGCTGTTCCACTGGAATTCCCACGCCAAGCAACAGTTCACCAGCGCGAGCTTCCGCAGAGTAACCGTCCATTTCGCCGTATTTCACTTCCAGATCGGCCACTTTATAGCCGTCTTCTTCACTCATTTCCGGCAAAGCATAGATGCGGTCACGCTCCTGCTTCACTTCCCACAACTCTTTATGCCCCATGATCACCGTATCCAGCACAGTGAACTCTTCAAAGGCAAACTGATCCTGACGCAGCTTACCAATGCGTTCGTTGGGATCGAGGGAAACGTTACCCAACGTCGGCTCTAAGTCGCCGCCGAGGATCTTCATAAAGGTGGATTTACCACTACCGTTCGCGCCAATCAGGCCGTAACGGTTGCCGCCGCCGAATTTGACGGAAATGTTTTCAAACAACGGCTTACTGCCGAACTGCATGGTGACGTTACTGGAAACTAACACAGGCGTATCCTGAAAAGAGATATGACAAACCGCGCATTATGCCATAAGTCTGAAAGAAGATCCTGCTCCTCGCTTAAGGTCTACACTCAAGCCAAAGGCAAAAAATGTGATTTCGTACACATCTGATTTCACTGTGAGCTGGAATGAACTTATAATGCGCTTCCAGTACTCTAATATTCTCAACCCAATGGCCTGCCAGGCACAAAATCTCGCTTAACATGAATATGAAATTGAAAACATTATTCGCAGCGGCCTTCGCTGTTGTCGGCTTTTGCAGTACCGCCTCTGCGGTAACTTATCCTCTGCCAACCGACGGGAGTCGCCTGGTTGGTCAGAATCAGGTGATCACCATTCCTGAAGGTAACACTCAGCCGCTGGAGTATTTTGCCGCCGAGTACCAGATGGGACTTTCCAATATGATGGAAGCGAACCCGGGTGTGGATACCTTCCTGCCGAAAGGCGGTACTGTACTGAACATTCCGCAGCAGCTGATCCTGCCGGATACCGTTCATGAAGGCATCGTCATTAACAGTGCAGAGATGCGTCTGTATTACTATCCGAAAGGGACCAACACCGTTATCGTGCTGCCGATCGGCATTGGTCAGTTAGGCAAAGACACGCCTATCAACTGGACCACCAAAGTTGAGCGTAAAAAAGCAGGCCCGACCTGGACGCCGACCGCTAAAATGCACGCAGAGTACCGCGCTGCGGGCGAACCGCTTCCGGCGGTCGTTCCGGCTGGTCCGGATAACCCGATGGGGCTGTATGCACTCTACATCGGTCGCCTGTACGCTATCCATGGCACCAACGCCAACTTCGGTATCGGCCTGCGTGTAAGTCATGGTTGTGTGCGTCTGCGTAACGAAGACATCAAATTCCTGTTCGAGAAAGTACCGGTCGGTACCCGCGTACAGTTTATTGATGAGCCGGTAAAAGCGACCACCGAGCCAGACGGCAGCCGTTATATTGAAGTCCATAACCCGCTGTCTACCACCGAAGCCCAGTTTGAAGGTCAGGAAATTGTGCCAATTACCCTGACGAAGAGCGTGCAGACAGTGACCGGTCAGCCAGATGTTGACCAGGTTGTTCTGGATGAAGCGATCAAAAATCGTTCCGGGATGCCGGTTCGTCTGAATTAATCTTCAAAACGTAAAGCAAAGGCGGACTCATAATCCGCCTTTTTAATTTGACAGACCTTATCCCGCCGGGATCATAACCAACAAAACATATCCCACCAGCGCCGCCCACAACAGCATCGGTATCGAATAAAGATGAAAACGCCACCAGATACGGCGATCGTTCGCCATCCGTAACGCAATCAAATTTGCCAGCGATCCGGGTAATAAACCAAAGCCACCTACGTTTACCGCCCATGCCAGTAATAAAGACGGTGGCACATAATTGAGCAGCAAAATGGTACTCGGCACGTTACTGATCACCTGCGATAAACCGATCGCCGTTAGCCATAATCCGGGTTCGGATAAATGACTCACGTTACTTAACACCCCCTGCAAAACTGGCAGTTGGGTTAGTAAATGGACGTCGATAAACATCGCCATAAACACCAGCAGCAGCGTCCAGTCCACACTGAGCACCACGCGACGCGCCAGCAGCGCAAAGCCCGCCGCCACAATCACCAGTCCCCACAGCTCTTGTTTTAACTCCAGCGCCGTCAGAAAGACGATATACAGCCCCAGACAACTCCACACCAGCCGCGGTTTCCACTCCGGCGTTTGCCCTCCTGTATGGTACTGCAGCGCCTTTCCAGGGAAACAACACCAGCACAACAGCAGGAGTGTCAGCATCATTGCGCCAGCCAGCGGTGCCATTTGGGCAATAAATCCGGCAAACGAAAGACCAGAACGTCCCCAGATAAGAATATTTTGTGGGTTGCCAATTGGCGTCAGTAGCGAACCAGCATTGACTGCCAGCGCCTCAAAAATAATCAGCCGATTAACCGGGATCTCACACAGTCTTTTTAGCGTGATAGTCAG
Organism: Escherichia sp. WS2035; assembly: GCF_046487065.1. Lineage (NCBI taxonomy): Bacteria > Pseudomonadati > Pseudomonadota > Gammaproteobacteria > Enterobacterales > Enterobacteriaceae > Escherichia > Escherichia sp. WS2035. The sequence continues at coordinate 616,295 of NZ_JBJQKD010000001.1, read as the reverse complement.
CGGAACAACTATAAACAGCGCGACATCGTTGGTCAGAAAGGTAGAAAGCAGCGCCGCCGCCAGTACCATAAACATCGCCAGCCGACGCTCCGTAGCAAAACGGCGCACCATTTTGCGCCCCAGCACATCAAAATAACCGCTTAACTCGACACCTTTAGTCAGCAGCATCAGGCCGCTTAAGGTGATGATGGTGTGCCAGTCGATAGCAGCAGGCCAGGATTTCGGTGCAAAGGGAACGAAAAAACTTAATCCGATGCCAACAAGAATTAATAACTGAAAAAAACGATCGCCTTGCAGCGTGCGTAAAAAAGGCAGGCTCATTTGGCACCGTGTTTCTGGGTAAACAAACGAAAGGCATCCAGCGTCTCTTCACTAACATGGTGCTCCATACCTTCCGCGTCGCGACGGGCGATTTCCGGACTGACGCCCAACACCAACAAGAAATTTTCGACTATCTGATGTCGCTCGCGGCTTTCCTGCGCCAGCTTCTCTCCTTCTGCCGTTAAAAACACGCCACGCCAGGGGATCATTTCAATCAGCCCCATGGTTGCCAGTCGCTTAAGCATTTTAGCCACCGTCGGTTGCGAAACCCCCAGACGAGCAGCCATGTCTACCTGACGAGCTTCCCCCACTTCCCTGATCAAGTCAGAAATCAGCTCAACATAATCATCAATAAGCTCGCGCCGATGCGCCTCTCTGACCTGGCGGAACCCTTCAACGTGCTCTTCCACGTTCACTAACTGCGTCACTTTTTTTGCTGTTGGCGTACCTGCGCGACGACTCATTATGCTTCCTCATTATGGTGACGCATACATAGCGTTCTCATTTCGTGCGCACATTGTAAACCAGAGTTGCGAAGGTACAAAAAATTAACGTTTTAGCAATAGCTATATAATATAGCCTGTGCTATATCTGTATGTAATGCAATCATCCCTCAAGGATCGATGGGATTAGCAAGTCAGGAGGTCTTATGAATGAGTTCAAGAGGTGTATGCGCGTGTTTAGTCATTCTCCCTTTAAAGTACGGTTAATGCTGCTCTCTATGTTGTGCGATATGGTCAACAACAAACCGCAGCAGGATAAACCTTCCGATAAATAGCGGCGTCGCGGTACGCCGCTTCACTCCTGCTTTTATGCAGGCACAACGCGTTTTGGTCTGAAAAACCCCACTTTTTGTCGGATTTGCAATCCCCTTCGCAAAAGATTTGTTCGTCGGTAGTTGACCTGAACAGCAGCTCGCTCTATCTTCTTGCAGCCCTGCGTATATTGCGGCTCGCGGATGCGGACCCCTTTCCCCTCTTCACGCACTCTTGCAGGTATTGACCCTTGACGCCAGGGTAAGCACATGGCGTTTGTTACGATAGTGGCATATGAATTTAACCCTCAAAGAATCGCTTGTTACCCGTAGCCGGGTATTTAGCCCGTGGACTGCGTTCTACTTTTTACAGTCGCTATTAATTAACCTCGGCTTAGGTTACCCCTTCAGTTTGCTCTACACCGCTGCGTTTACGGCTATTTTGCTTTTGCTATGGCGAACATTGCCTCGCGTACAAAAAGTTCTGGTCGGTATCAGTTCGCTGGTGGCGGCTTGTTATTTCCCTTTTGCTCAGGCCTACGGCGCGCCTAACTTCAATACATTGCTGGCATTGCACTCCACCAATATGGAAGAGTCGACCGAAATCCTGACGATTTTTCCGTGGTACAGCTACCTGGTCGGCATATTTATTTTTGCGCTCGGCGTAATAGCAATCAGGCGAAAAAAAGAGAGTGAAAAAGCGCGCTGGAATACCTTCGACAGCCTGTGCCTGGTATTCAGTGTGGCGACATTTTTTGTTGCTCCCGTGCAAAACCTGGCCTGGGGCGGCGTATTTAAACTGAAAGATACTGGCTATCCGGTATTTCGTTTTGCTAAGGATGTCATCGTCAATAATAACGAGGTGATTGAAGAGCAAGAACGGATGGCAAAACTTTCCGGAATGAAAGATACCTGGACGGTCACTGCCGTTAAGCCGAAGTATCAGACCTATGTGGTGGTGATCGGAGAAAGCGCGCGTCGCGATGCCCTCGGTGCCTTTGGCGGTCACTGGGACAATACCCCGTTTGCCAGCAGCGTTAACGGTTTGATATTTGCTGACTACATTGCCGCCAGTGGCTCCACGCAGAAATCGCTTGGCTTAACGCTCAATCGCGTTGTCGATGGCAAACCACAGTTTCAGGATAACTTTGTCACCCTGGCAAATCGCGCGGGCTTCCAGACCTGGTGGTTTTCCAACCAGGGTCAAATCGGCGAATACGATACCGCCATCGCCAGCATCGCCAAACGAGCAGATGAAGTGTACTTCCTGAAAGAAGGTAATTTTGAAGCAGATAAAAACACGAAAGACGAAGCGTTACTGGATATGACCGCTCAAGTGCTGGCGCAAGAGCACTCGCAACCGCAGCTGATTGTTCTACATCTGATGGGCTCGCATCCGCAGGCCTGCGACCGGACACAAGGAAAATACGAAACCTTTGTGCAATCGAAAGAAACGTCGTGCTATCTCTATACCATGACGCAAACAGACGATTTACTGCGCAAGCTGTACGATCAGTTACGCAACAGCGGCAGCAGCTTCTCGCTGGTTTACTTTTCTGACCACGGTCTGGCCTTTAAAGAGCGCGGCAAAGACGTGCAATACCTTGCTCATGATGATAAGTATCAGCAAAATTTCCAGGTGCCTTTTATGGTCATTTCCAGCGACGATAAAGCGCATCGGGTGATTAAAGCCCGCCGCTCGGCCAATGACTTCTTAGGCTTTTTCTCGCAGTGGACGGGAATTAAAGCGAAGGAAATAAATATCAAATACCCGTTTATATCTGAAAAGAAAGCCGGGCCGATATACATCACCAACTTCCAGTTACAGAAGGTGGATTACAACCATCTCGGAACCGATATTTTCGACCCGAAACCTTAAAACAAAAAAATCCGCCCCGAGAGGCGGATTTTTATATCACCGAAGTGATTAGAAGCGGTAACCAACACCGGCAATCCAGGTGCCTACGTCAACGCTACGAATACGGCTCTGCTCGTAAGAGAAGTCCAGAGCAACGTTTTCCATCGGGTTGAACTGCAGACCAGCACCGTAGGAGAAACCGTAGTCGCTGGTGTCGTGTTTGTAGGTCGGGTATTCAGTGGTCTGGAATTTACCATAACCCACACCCACTACACCGTAGATGCTTGCCCAGTCGTTAATGCGGTAAGCCGGACCAGCAGTGATGCCGTAGTACTGGTTTTTGTTGTAGTCACCAGAGCTTGCAGTACGGCTTTTCTCGGTGTAAGTGAAAGAACCGATCACACCCAGCGGGCTGTTGTCTTCTTCATAGCGGTATTTCAGGTTGAAACCGCCCATTTTGTTCATTTGGCCCTGAGCGTCGCTCTGTGCGTAACCGCCAGTTACAGTAGAAGTCGCAGCTACGGAAGTACCTGCGGTGAAAGCCAGAACTGCGGCCAGTGCTGAAAGACATGCAATTTTTTTCATAACCACCTCAAATGTGATTCAAATAAGTCCTAAGTTTTAAATATATCAAAAATTAATGGGAAACTCTTCGCGATTTATGATGTCTAACGGGCCATTTCATGTAACAGAACGTTTCCATACACCGCTATCCATCTAAATTTAAATCACTTTTTCAGAGAACTGCGTAAGTATTACGCATATTTTCCCTGTCATTCATCCAGATTATTCCTAATCACCAGACTAATGATTCCATCAATCCTGGCGCATTTTAGTCAAAACGGGGGAAAATTTTTTCAACAAATGCTCAACCAGCATTGGGTATATCCAGTACACTCCACGCTTTACTTAGGTTTAGATATTTGTGGGAGAAAGGATGCCTGGTTCATTACGTAAAATGCCGGTCTGGTTACCAATAGTCATATTGCTCGTTGCCATGGCGTCTATTCAGGGTGGAGCCTCGTTAGCTAAGTCACTTTTTCCTCTGGTGGGCGCACCGGGTGTCACTGCGCTGCGTCTGGCATTAGGCACGCTGATCCTCATCGCGTTCTTTAAGCCATGGCGACTGCGCTTTGCCAAAGAGCAACGATTACCGCTGTTGTTTTACGGCGTTTCGCTGGGTGGAATGAATTATCTTTTTTATCTTTCTATTCAGACGGTACCGCTGGGTATTGCGGTGGCGCTGGAGTTCACCGGACCACTGGCGGTGGCACTGTTCTCTTCTCGTCGCCCGGTAGATTTCGTCTGGGTTGTGCTGGCGGTTCTTGGTCTGTGGTTCCTGCTACCGCTGGGGCAAGACGTTTCCCATGTCGATTTAACCGGCTGTGCGCTGGCACTGGGGGCCGGGGCTTGTTGGGCTATTTACATTTTAAGTGGGCAACGCGCAGGAGCGGAACATGGCCCTGCGACGGTGGCAATTGGTTCGTTGATTGCAGCGTTAATTTTCGTCCCAATTGGAGCGCTTCAGGCTGGTGAAGCACTCTGGCACTGGTCGGTTATTCCATTGGGGCTGGCTGTCGCTATTCTCTCGACCGCTCTGCCTTATTCGCTGGAAATGATTGCCCTCACCCGTTTGCCAACACGCACATTTGGTACGCTAATGAGCATGGAACCGGCTCTGGCTGCCGTTTCCGGGATGATTTTCCTCGGAGAAACACTGACCCCCATACAGCTGCTGGCGCTCGGCGCTATCATCGCCGCTTCAATGGGTTCTACGCTGACAGTACGCAAAGAGAGCAAAATAAAAGAATTAGACATAAATTAAATTTACATTTCTGCATGGTTATGCATAACCATGCAGATTTTCTCGCTACTTTTCCTCTACACCGTCTTTATATATCGAATTATGCAAAAGCATATTTATTCCGAAAATTCCTGGCGAGCAAATAAATAAGAATTGTTCTTATTAATATATCTAACTCATTGATTTTTTTATTGTTTTTGTTTTTCACGCTTGTTACCACTATTAGTGTGATAGGAACAGCCAGAATAGCGGAACACATAGCTGGTGCTATACTTAGTCTCGTTAATTACTGGGACATAACATCAAGAGGATATGAAATTATGAGTACCGCTAAATTAGTTAAATCAAAAGCGACCAATCTGCTTTATACCCGCAACGATGTCTCTGACAGCGAGAAAAAAGCAACAGTAGAGTTGCTGAATCGCCAGGTTATCCAGTTTATTGATCTTTCTTTGATTACCAAACAAGCGCACTGGAACATGCGCGGCGCTAACTTCATTGCCGTACATGAAATGCTGGATGGCTTCCGCACTGCACTGATCGATCATCTGGATACCATGGCAGAACGTGCAGTGCAGCTGGGCGGTGTAGCTCTGGGGACCACTCAAGTTATCAACAGCAAAACTCCGCTGAAAAGTTACCCGCTGGACATCCACAACGTTCAGGATCACCTGAAAGAGCTGGCTGACCGTTACGCAATCGTCGCTAATGACGTACGCAAAGCGATTGGCGAAGCGAAAGATGACGACACCGCAGATATCCTGACCGCCGCGTCTCGCGACCTGGATAAATTCCTGTGGTTTATCGAGTCTAACATCGAATAAATCCATCGCTGATGGTGCAGAACTTTAGTACACGATAAAAGCGGCTTCCTGACAGGAGGCCGTTTTGTTTTGTAGCCCGCCTCAACGCACTTATTTAGTGCATCCATCTGCTATCCCCAGCTGGTTAAGTAAATTTTTTGTATCCACATCATCACACAATCGTTACATAAAGATTGTTTTTTCATCAGGTTTTACGCTAAATAATCACTGTGTTGAGTGCACAATTTTAGCGCACCAGTTTGGTGCCCCAGAATGGTGCATCTTCAGGGTATTGCCCTATAAATCGTGCATCACGTTTTTGCCGCATCTCGAAAAATCAATGAGTTGCAAAACTGGCACGATTTTTTCATATATGTGAATGTCACGCAGGGGATCGTCCCGTGGATAGAAAAAAGGAAATGCTATGAAGTCTGTATTAAAAGTTTCACTGGCTGCACTGACCCTGGCTTTTGCGGTTTCTTCTCATGCCGCGGATAAAAAATTAGTTGTCGCGACGGATACCGCCTTCGTTCCGTTTGAATTTAAACAGGGCGATAAATACGTGGGCTTTGACGTTGATCTGTGGGCTGCCATCGCTAAAGAACTGAAGCTGGATTACGAACTGAAGCCGATGGATTTCAGTGGGATCATTCCGGCACTGCAAACCAAAAACGTCGATCTGGCGCTGGCGGGCATTACCATCACCGACGAGCGTAAAAAAGCGATCGATTTCTCTGACGGCTACTACAAAAGCGGCCTGTTAGTGATGGTGAAAGCTAACAATAACGATGTGAAAAGCGTGAAAGATCTCGACGGGAAAGTGGTTGCTGTGAAGAGCGGCACTGGCTCCGTTGATTACGCGAAAGCAAACATCAAAACTAAAGATCTGCGTCAGTTCCCGAACATCGATAACGCCTATATGGAACTGGGCACCAACCGCGCAGACGCCGTTCTGCACGATACGCCAAACATTCTGTACTTCATCAAAACCGCCGGTAACGGTCAGTTCAAAGCGGTAGGTGACTCTCTGGAAGCACAGCAATACGGTATTGCGTTCCCGAAAGGTAGCGACGAGCTGCGTGACAAAGTCAACGGCGCGTTGAAAACCCTGCGCGAGAACGGAACTTACAACGAAATCTACAAAAAATGGTTCGGTACTGAACCGAAATAATAACGCTGCGCCTGTAAAGCGCACTGGCAGTTCCCTCTCCCCGCCGGGGAGAGGATTAGGGTGAAGGGCGCAAACCCGCTCCGGGGCCATTAATTACCCTGAATTTGATTATTTACACCACGGTAACAGGAACAACATATGCAGTTTGACTGGAGTGCCATCTGGCCTGCCATTCCGCTTCTGATTGAAGGTGCCAAAATGACCCTGTGGATTTCGGTCCTCGGTCTGGCTGGCGGTCTGGTGATCGGATTGTTGGCAGGTTTTGCACGCACCTTCGGTGGTTGGATAGCCAACCACGTCGCGCTGGTCTTTATTGAAGTGATCCGCGGCACACCTATCGTCGTCCAGGTGATGTTTATCTATTTCGCCCTGCCGATGGCGTTTAACGATTTACGCATCGACCCGTTTACTGCGGCGGTGGTCACCATCATGATCAACTCCGGCGCGTACATTGCGGAAATCACGCGTGGTGCGGTGCTGTCTATTCACAAAGGTTTTCGTGAAGCAGGACTGGCGCTCGGTCTTTCACGTTGGGAAACCATTCGCTACGTCATTTTACCGCTGGCACTGCGTCGTATGCTGCCGCCGCTGGGTAACCAGTGGATCATCAGCATTAAAGACACTTCGCTGTTTATTGTTATCGGCGTGGCGGAACTGACCCGTCAGGGGCAAGAAATTATTGCCGGTAACTTCCGCGCCCTTGAGATCTGGAGCGCCGTGGCGGTGTTCTATCTGATTATTACCCTGGTGCTGAGCTTTATTCTGCGTCGTCTGGAAAGAAGGATGAAAATCCTGTGATTGAATTTAAAAACGTCTCCAAGCATTTTGGTCCAACCCAGGTGCTGCACAATATCGATTTGAACATTGCTCAGGGCGAAGTCGTGGTGATTATCGGGCCGTCCGGTTCCGGTAAATCGACCCTGCTGCGCTGCATCAACAAACTGGAAGAAATCACCTCCGGCGATCTGATTGTCGATGGCCTGAAGGTTAACGATCCGAAAGTTGATGAGCGCCTGATTCGCCAGGAAGCGGGTATGGTGTTCCAGCAGTTTTACCTCTTCCCGCATCTGACGGCGCTGGAAAACGTCATGTTTGGCCCGCTACGCGTGCGTGGCGCGAATAAAGAAGAGGCGGAAAAACTGGCGCGTGAGCTGCTGGCGAAAGTCGGTCTGGCAGAGCGTGCACATCACTACCCTTCCGAACTTTCTGGTGGTCAACAGCAGCGTGTGGCGATTGCCCGCGCGCTGGCGGTGAAGCCGAAAATGATGCTGTTTGATGAACCGACTTCCGCTCTTGACCCGGAACTGCGCCATGAAGTGCTGAAGGTTATGCAGGATCTGGCTGAAGAAGGGATGACGATGGTGATCGTGACCCACGAAATCGGTTTTGCCGAGAAAGTAGCTTCGCGCCTGATCTTTATCGACAAAGGCCGGATTGCAGAAGATGGCGATCCGCAGGTGTTGATCAAGAACCCGCCGAGCCAGCGCTTGCAGGAATTTTTGCAGCACGTCTCTTAACTTCTCTGCCTCCCTTTCCCCCGAAAGGGAGGCACACCAGATTCCTCTCATTTAAAATTGCCTCTCCCCCAGCATCTATACTTATCTTTTTGCTCTGTTTTCTCACTGGAGGAGTCATGCGGTGGATCCTGTTCATCCTCTTCTGCCTGCTGGGCGCACCTGCCCACGCGGTATCCATACCCGGCGTTACAACCACAACGACAACGGACTCAACGACTGAACCGGCCCCGGAACCGGATATCGAACAAAAAAAAGCGGCCTATGGCGCACTGGCGGATGTGCTGGATAATGACACCTCGCGTAAAGAGTTGATCGACCAGTTGCGCACCGTCGCCGCGACGCCCCCTGCGGAACCGGTACCGAAGATCGTGCCGCCGACGCTGGTTGAAGAGCAAACCGTGCTGCAAAAGGTCACCGAAGTCAGCCGCCATTATGGTGAAGCCCTTTCCGCCCGCTTCGGGCAACTTTATCGCAATATCACCGGCTCCCCGCATAAGCCGTTTAATCCACAAACCTTCAGCAATGCGCTGACCCACTTTTCAATGTTAGCGGTATTAGTGTTTGGTTTTTACTGGCTGATTCGTCTGTGCGCACTGCCGCTGTATTGCAAAATGGGCCAGTGGGCGCGGCAAAAAAATCGTGAGCGCAGTAACTGGTTGCAGCTTCCGGCGATGATCATCGGGGCGTTTATTATCGACCTGCTGTTACTGGCACTGACATTATTTGTCGGCCAGGTATTAAGCGACAACCTGAATGCGGGCAGTCGCACCATCGCTTTCCAACAAAGTTTGTTTCTCAACGCCTTTGCCCTGATTGAATTTTTCAAAACCGTACTACGCCTGATTTTTTGCCCAAACGTAGCTGAACTGCGCCCGTTCACGATTCATGACGAGACCGCCCGTTACTGGAGTCGTCGCCTGAGCTGGTTAAGCAGCCTGATTGGCTATGGTCTGATTGTGGCTGTGCCGATTATCTCTAATCAGGTGAATGTACAGATAGGTGCGCTGGCGAACGTCATCATTATGCTGTGCATGACCGTCTGGGCGTTGTACCTGATTTTTCGTAATAAAAAAGAGATCACCCAGCATTTGCTCAACTTTGCGGAGCATTCGCTGGCCTTTTTCAGCCTGTTTATCCGCGCCTTTGCACTGGTGTGGCACTGGCTGGCAAGCGCCTATTTTATCGTGCTGTTTTTCTTTTCGTTGTTCGATCCGGGCAACAGCCTGAAATTTATGATGGGTGCAACGGTGCGCAGCCTGGCGATTATTGGTATCGCAGCATTTGTTTCCGGTATGTTTTCCCGCTGGCTGGCGAAAACCATCACCCTCTCGCCACATACTCAGCGAAATTATCCGGAGCTGCAAAAACGGCTGAATGGATGGCTTTCGGCGGCACTGAAAACAGCGCGTATTCTGACAGTCTGCGTGGCGGTAATGCTGCTGTTGAGCGCATGGGGATTGTTCGATTTCTGGAACTGGCTGCAAAACGGTGCGGGGCAGAAAACCGTAGATATCCTGATCCGTATCGCACTCATTCTTTTCTTCTCGGCGGTTGGCTGGACGGTGCTCGCCAGTTTGATAGAAAACCGGCTGGCTTCGGATATTCATGGCCGCCCGCTACCCAGCGCCCGTACGCGTACCCTGCTAACGCTGTTCCGTAACGCGCTGGCGGTGATTATCAGTACCATCACCATCATGATTGTGTTGTCGGAAATCGGCGTCAATATCGCGCCATTGCTGGCAGGTGCCGGTGCATTGGGACTGGCTATCTCTTTTGGTTCGCAAACGCTGGTGAAAGATATTATCACCGGGGTATTTATTCAGTTTGAAAACGGCATGAACACTGGAGATTTGGTGACTATCGGGCCGTTGACCGGCACTGTGGAACGGATGTCAATTCGCTCCGTGGGCGTGCGCCAGGATACCGGGGCGTATCACATCATTCCGTGGTCTTCGATAACCACCTTTGCTAACTTCGTCCGCGGTATTGGTTCGGTAGTGGCAAACTACGATGTTGATCGCCATGAAGATGCTGATAAAGCCAATCAGGCACTGAAAGATGCGGTAGCAGAATTGATGGAAAACGAAGAAATTCGCGGGCTGGTTATTGGTGAACCGAATTTTGCCGGGATTGTCGGCTTAAGCAATACCGCGTTTACACTGCGTGTTTCGTTCACCACGCTGCCACTCAAACAGTGGACGGTACGCTTTGCCCTCGACAGCCAGGTGAAAAAACATTTCGACCTGGCGGGTGTTCGCGCGCCGGTGCAGACTTATCAGGTGCTGCCAGCTCCGGGCGCGGCCCCGGCTGAACCGTTGCCGCCGGGGGAGCCAACGCTTTAACGCTGGCGATTGACAAAACGGCGGCGCTGCTCGTCGTTCATAAAGGTCCAGGCTATAAAGCGGCTCTGCTTTTGCCCCTGGGCCATCTCTTTTTTTACCACCTTCACCGCACCTACGTCCGTCAAAGCACGATACAACGGCGGTAAGTTTTCACCACGAGATACCAGCGAGGTAAACCACATCACCTGCTTCGCGAAGCCTTTGCTCTCTTCAATCATCTTTTTGATAAAAGCGACCTCACCGCCTTCACACCACAACTCCTGTTGCTGACCACCAAAGTTCAGTGCATCGTCTTTGTTCAGCCCCAGGTTACGGCGTTTACGTTCACTACCTGCCCGTGCCGCAGCGGCGGAATCGTGGAATGGCGGGTTACACAAGGTCGCATCGTATTGCTCGTTTTTATGGATGATGCCGTTAAAAATCGCCCCACTCTCTTTTTGCCGACGCAGACGAATGGCGCGGTTAAGCCCCGGATTAGCACTGATGATCGCCTGCGCACTGCTTAACGCCTGGCTGCTGGTTTCACTACCGGTAAAACGCCAGCCATATTCATGTACGCCAATCAGCGGATAAATACAGTTCGCACCAACGCCGATATCCAGAATGCTGGCATTAGCTGGAATTGTTCCGCTTGCTTCGGCCAGTAAATCGGCAAGGTGATGAATATAATCCGCCCGGCCCGGTACTGGTGGGCAGAGAAAACCGTCCGGGATATCCCAGTTCGCTACGGCGTAAAAATGGGCCAGCAACGCCTTATTGAGCGCCTTCACCGCCAGCGGATTGGCAAAGTCTACGCTTTGCTCCCCGGCGGGTGTAAGCGTGAGGAATTGCCTGAGTTCAGGATTGACCTGACAAAGCGTGGCGAGATCGTAGCGGCTGTGATGACGGTTGCGCGGATGCAACCCCGGTTTCTGGGCGGACATAGCATTCTCCTTTAAGCAGCGGCGTAAGATACCCGCATAACGCGACAGGGTAAATATCTGGCTGCGTTTATCATTTCTAAAAACCTTCACATGGCTATGGTTTATGGCAATTCACCATAAAAAACATCATCATGCATGTCATTGATTTGTCTTATTTTGTAAAAACACATCGTTCAAAAAATAAGCGCATCTCTGTCAATTTTTTGCGTCATTTTCATCGCGCAGGCGACCTACACTTATCTGGCACTACCCGTTGTATTTATGAGGATGTCATTATGAAAAAGTGCCTCACACTACTGATTGCCACCGTCCTGAGCGGAATCTCTCTCACGGCTTATGCCGCGCAACCGATGAGTAACCTGGACAGTGGTCAACTACGGCCCGCCGGTACCGTTTCGGCAACTGGCGCATCAAACCTAAGCGATCTGGAGGATAAACTGGCAGAAAAAGCGCGCGAACAAGGCGCGAAAGGTTATGTCATTAATTCCGCAGGCGGAAATGACCAGATGTTCGGTACTGCAATCATCTACAAATAACCCCACCAACGTAACTGCATTCGCCTCTGGATGCAGTTTTCGTCCAATTTGTAAGCAAAAAACATCAAATATGAACGCAATGTAAATAAATGTATTTCTTTTTCGCGCAATGGGTGATAGAAAATCGCGCCAAGTGATAATGCTTATCAATATTATTATCACTTGCACGTACGCTATCACGGGATTAACAGTGGCATCGCATCCGCAGAGATGCTTTCTCGTGACAGTGAAAATTTCACCATATAAGAAAAAGTCACCTGCAAAATGGAAAACAATCGCAATTTCCCTGCCAGACAATTTCATTCGCTCACGTTCTTTGCCGGTCTTTGTATTGGTATTACGCCTGTGGCACAGGCACTCGCTGCCGAAGGGCAAGCTAACGCGGATGACACGCTGGTTGTCGAAGCATCAACGCCTTCGCTTTATGCGCCACAAAAATCTGCCGATCCGAAATTCTCGCGTCCGGTAGCGGATACTACCCGCACGATGACAGTGATTTCTGAACAAGTGATTAAAGATCAGGGTGCAACCAACCTTACCGACGCGCTCAAAAACGTCCCCGGCGTGGGTGCGTTTTTTGCGGGTGAGAACGGTAACTCCACCACTGGCGACGCCATTTATATGCGCGGTGCCGATACCTCTAACAGTATTTATATCGATGGCATTCGCGATATCGGCAGCGTCTCGCGCGACACCTTCAATACCGAGCAGGTCGAAGTAATTAAAGGGCCGTCCGGCACCGACTACGGGCGCAGCGCACCGACAGGCTCGATCAATATGATCAGCAAACAGCCGCGCAATGATTCCGGCATTGACGCCTCCGCCAGTATTGGCAGCGCCTGGTTCCGCCGCGGCACGCTGGACGTCAATCAGGTCATTGGTGATACCACTGCGGTGCGCCTGAATGTAATGGGCGAAAAAACGCACGATGCCGGACGCGACAAAGTCAAAAATGAGCGTTACGGCGTCGCCCCTTCTGTCGCTTTTGGCCTTGGTACAGCGAATCGTTTGTATCTTAATTATCTGCATGTCACCCAGCACAACACGCCAGACGGCGGCATTCCGACCATCGGTTTACCGGGTTTTTCTGCCCCATCTGCGGGAACAGCGGCCCTGAATCATTCCGGAAAAGTTGATACGCATAACTTTTACGGCACGGATTCCGATTACGACGATTCGACCACCGACACCGCTACCATGCGTTTTGAGCACGACATCAACGATAACACCACCATTCGCAACACTACGCGTTGGTCGCGCGTAAAGCAGGATTACCTGATGACGGCGATTATGGGTGGAGCGTCGAATATTACCCAGCCCACCAGCGATGTGAATAGCTGGACGTGGTCACGCACGGCGAATACCAAAGATGTGAGTAACAAAATTCTCACCAACCAGACCAACCTGACCTCGACGTTCTATACCGGCGCTATCGGTCATGATGTCAGTACCGGCGTGGAATTTACCCGCGAAACACAGACTAACTATGGCGTTAATCCGGTGACGTTACCGACGGTAAATATTTATCATCCTGACAGCAGCATTCATCCCGGCGGCCTGACGCGCAACGGCGCAAACGCCAATGGTCAGACGGATACCTTCGCAATTTATGCCTTCGATACGCTGCAAATCACCCGTGATTTTGAGCTGAACGGTGGGATCCGTCTGGATAATTATCATACTGAATATGACAGTGCCACCGCCTGCGGCGGCAGCGGGCGCGGTGCCATCACCTGCCCTGCTGGCGTGGCAAAAGGTTCTCCGGTAACCACCGTCGACACCGCCAAGTCGGGCAATCTGGTGAACTGGAAAGCCGGGGCGCTGTATCACCTGACGGAAAACGGCAATGTTTATATTAACTATGCCGTTTCCCAGCAGCCGCCGGGCGGCAACAACTTCGCCCTTGCGCAGTCTGGCAGCGGTAACAGTGCCAACCGCACCGATTTTAAACCGCAAAAAGCCAACACCAGCGAGATTGGCACCAAATGGCAGGTTCTGGATAAACGCCTGCTACTTACCGCCGCGCTGTTCCGTACTGATATTGAAAATGAAGTTGAGCAAAATGATGATGGGACTTATTCGCAATATGGTAAGAAACGTGTCGAAGGCTATGAGATATCCGTGGCCGGGAATATCACCCCCGCGTGGCAGATGATTGGCGGCTATACCCAGCAAAAAGCAACTATCAAAAACGGCAAAGATGTTGCCCAGGATGGTTCCTCATCGCTGCCGTATACCCCGGAACACGCCTTCACCTTATGGAGCCAGTATCAGGCAACCGATGATATTTCTGTTGGTGCGGGCGCACGGTATATCGGCAGTATGCATAAAGGTTCAGACGGCGCGGTGGGAACGCCAGCATTTACCGAAGGTTATTGGGTCGCCGACGCCAAACTGGGGTATCGGGTTAATCGCAATCTCGACTTCCAGCTAAACGTCTACAACCTGTTTGATACCGATTACGTCGCCTCAATCAATAAGAGCGGCTACCGTTATCACCCGGGCGAGCCAAGAACCTTCTTGCTCACAGCCAATATGCATTTCTGATTCAGATGTGGGGCGCAGGCCCCACTTTTTGGAGAACTTGTATGATGTACCACATTCCCGGCGTGTTATCGCCACAGGACGTCGCCCGTTTTCGCGAACACCTGGAACAAGCCGAATGGGTGGATGGACGCGTCACCACCGGCGCACAAGGTGCGCAAGTTAAGAACAATCAACAAGTAGACACCCGCAGCGCCCTGTACGCCGCCCTGCAAAATGAGGTGCTGAACGCGGTTAACCAACATGCTTTGTTCTTTGCCGCGGCCTTGCCGCGTACCCTTTCCACGCCGCTGTTTAATCGCTATCAGAACAATGAAACCTATGGTTTTCATGTGGATGGCGCAGTACGCAGCCATCCACAAAACGGCTGGATGCGCACTGACCTTTCTGCCACGCTGTTTTTAAGCGATCCAGAAAGCTACGACGGCGGCGAACTGGTCGTTAATGACACCTTCGGGCAACATCGGGTAAAACTCCCGGCAGGCGATCTGGTGTTGTATCCCTCCAGCAGCCTGCATTGCGTGACACCCGTAACCCGCGGCGTGCGAGTGGCATCATTTATGTGGATCCAGTCGATGATCCGCGATGATAAAAAGCGCGCCATGCTGTTTGAACTGGACAACAATATTCAGTCGCTGAAAAGCCACTACGGCGAAAGTGAAGAGATCCTGTCGCTGCTCAATCTTTATCATAATCTGCTGCGGGAATGGTCGGAGATCTGACGCTTGAACTGCCCGAGTTCGTCCCTATATTAGCTACACTTAACTGTACAAGCATTGATATGGGGAGGACGATATGGCATCCGGTTGGGCTAATGATGACGCCGTCAACGAACAGATCAACAGTACAATTGAAGATGCGATTGCCCGCGCTCGGGGTGAAATTCCGCGTGGCGAAAGCCTGTATGAATGTGAAGAGTGCGGTGCCCCTATCCCGCAGGCCCGTCGGGAAGCCATTCCTGGCGTGCGCTTATGCATTCATTGTCAGCAGGAGAAAGATTTACAAAAACCAGCTTATACAGGATATAATCGCAGAGGTTCGAAAGACAGCCAGTTACGTTAACTACAACTGGCGGGATGTATAGCGAATATAATTTGTATTTTGCGTGGCATTCCGTGCCTTTAACGCTACCGTGACTGCCACGCGGTATAAAACAAGTCCATAAGTACAACAAATAAATGGTTTATCAGTATGTTAGATATCAATCAATTTATTTGAACAAGGTGGTCAATTCTCTTCGATTTTATCTCTCGTAAAAAAACGTGATACTCATCACATCGACGAAACAACGTCACTTATACAAAAATCACCTGCGAGAGATTAATTATGAAAACTATCAATACTGTTGTTGCTGCTATGGCTCTTTCAACTCTGTCATTTGGCGTGTTCGCGGCGGAACCGGTAACGGCATCCCAGGCACAGAACATGAATAAAATCGGCGTGGTTTCTGCCGATGGCGCATCCACCCTCGATGCCCTGGAAGCGAAACTGGCTGAGAAAGCCGCGGCGGCCGGTGCCAGTGGATACAGCATCACTTCTGCCACCAACAACAATAAATTAAGCGGTACTGCGGTAATTTATAAGTAATTCGTAAGCTGGATCAGGCGTTTACGCTACGTTCAGCACAAGTATTTCCCTGTCTGTTTGCCGACAGACGCATATGCTCTAACCCTCATGATCCTATGTTACCCTTGTTTGCCCGTCCGCCACTGGACGGGCTTTTTTTAGCTGGCTAGCTGCTGACAGAAAGCCTGCAACGTCTCTTCCGGCATACCAATCTGCCGCGCCGCATCACAAATGGCCTGCCAGCTTCCCGCATCCAGTGGAATCCCCTGCTCCTGCCGTTCGCGACGCGTGTTCACTTCCCACTCGCCCGGTAGCAAAATCGGCTTATCGTCATCATGCGGCGAGGCTTTCACCCACTCGGCAAAGGCTTCGGTCTGCGCACTACAATCCGGCGCGCCGAACAGTTCCGGGTTGATAATGATAGTGGTCATGCAGTTAAGAATGGCATCGGGACTGGTTTGTAACGTTTCCTGATGCGTCGTTTTACCGCCAGAAAGCGCCCCGCCAAGAATTTCACACATCGCTGCAAGGGCGTAGCCTTTATGTTCGGCAAAGGTCAACAGCGAACCCAACGGCGACTCCTGCATTACCGCCGGATTTGTCGTCGGCACGCCGTTAACGTCAATCAGGCAACCTGGCGGCACGGGGACGCCTTTATGCCAGGCGACGCGGGTTTTGCCAAATGCAATGGCGCTGGTGGCGTAATCGAGCAACAGCGGGAAATTATCTTTACGAGGGAAAACCACACAGAACGGATTGGTGCCAAAGCGGCTGTCGCGACCGTGGAACGGCGCGACCATTGGAATACCGACCACGCTAACAAAGTGGATAGAGACAAACCCCGCCGCTGCACACTGCTCCGCCCAGTAACCGATACGGCCGATATGATGCGAGTTATGTAGCGCCACGGCGGCAATGCCGTGCTGATGCGCTTTCTCAATCCCCAGCGCCATCGCTTCGTGTGCCGCGACCTGACCAAATGCGCGATCGCCATCGAGCGTGACCGCCGCCCCCGCTTCTTTAACGACTTTGGCATGATGGTTAATTTGCAGATGCCCCTGACTCCAGGAGCGCACATAGCTTGGGATCATGCCAATACCATGTGAATCATGCCCTGCCAGGTTTGCCGCGATCAAATGATCGGCGACTAATTTCGCTTCCTGTTCCTCACTACCCATCTGACGAAATACAGCCTGAATAAAACTGTGCAGCGTCTGAGCATCAAAGCGATGGCCACTTTCCATGGTTAACTCCTGTTTATGTTATGTGTTTGTTGTTTTTTATGCTGCACGCCGGGCGCGGGAAGGTCAATAAAGATGCAGGAATTTCATATTGCGGTGGGGTAAAAGCCGGATGACATGGCTCATCCGGCTGAGATAAAAATTAAAATGCCTGATTAACGCGCGCCAGGCCGTCGCTGATAGTTGCCGCTTCACCCGTAGCCATCAGGCAGCAAGCCATCTGGATTTTCAGCGATTCGGGAATCGGTTCGCTGCCAGCCAGGCAACGCTCAATCCACTGCGCCGTGGTTTCCGGATCTTTTGCTTGTGGCAGTAACTCGCTACCAGCAGTGTCCTGTTTTTCATACAGTACCCGCATCCCTTCACGGTCAATGAGATTGATCTGCGGGCAGCGCTGCGGATTAGCATACACTTCACCTTCAGTACCATGCATAAGTAGCGCCCGCCCGCCGATATCGCTAAAGAACTTCGCGACGCGTCCAATGTATTCCGGATGCGAAACGCTGGAAAGACGCAGTGCCTCACCTTCGGCAAATGGCGTCGCCAGTTTCGCCAGGGTATGTGCACTGTTACGCACGCCCATCCGCCAGCGCATCGCCAGTTGTTTTTCCAGCGGCGGGCAAAACGCGCCGACAGGCATAAAGACAGGTTGATGTTCGTCGAGCTTCGCCTGCGCCTGCCCGCCGTGCAACGTTGGCGTAATACCCATCAGTTCGAAAATGGTTTCGGTCAGCACGCGGGTTGGATCTTCGCTAACCCCGTGAACCACCACAGGAAAACCGAGTTTGTGCAGCAGAATCGCCAGCAACGGCGTCAGGTTGGCCTGTTTACGCGCGCCGTTGTAACTGGGGATGACAATCGGCATCGGCTTGCCTGCAGGCGGCGTCAGCTTGATGGTGTGATTTTGCATGGCTTCGTAAAAGCCGAGCATCTCTGCTTCCCCTTCCCCTTTGATACGTAGCGCAATCAATACGCCGCCCAACTCAAGGTCAGGGACTTCACCATTGAGCATATGGGCATACAGACCGCGCGCAGTATCCCGGTCTAAATCGCGCGCGTGGTTTTTCCCGCGCCCGATCTCTTTAATGATTTTGCGATAGTCCATTTACGACTCCTTACCTGACTCACATCATTAACGCCGCCGACGGCGTGGGGATTTCGTTTTTTCTTTCTTTTTAACTATACCTTCAGGGACTTCCGGTTGCTCTATCGGAAATACCGGTAATGCATCCAGTAGTCGCTTGCCATAATTTTTTGTCAGCAAGCGTTTGTCGTAGATAACCACTTCCCCCCAGCAACCGTGGCTTCGAATCAGTCGCCCAACCTGCTGAATCAGGTTAAACGAAGCGCTCGGCAGGCTTTGCACCTCAAACGGATAGCGGTTAAGGCTTTTCAGCCATTCACCTTCGGTGATCACCACCGGACTGTCGATGGGCGGAAAAGCGATTTTGTGGATATGCACCTGGCTGAGCAGAGCGCCTTTCAGATCAAGACCTTCGGCAAAGGACTGTAAGCCCACCAGCACGCTACGCTCACCGTTGGCAACGCGTTTGCGGTGCAGTTCAACTAAGCGATAACGTGGCTGATCGCCCTGCACCAGCAACATCAGGCGTAAATCCGTCACATAGTCGAGAAAGCGCTGCATCGCACGCCCGCTGGCAAACAGCACCAACATACCGAGATGTTTTTTGCTCTCCACCTGCTCACGGAAAAAGGCCGCCATTTCAGCAATGTGCTGTTCTTCGTTGTCGATGGAAGGCTCAACGCGCATCCGGGGAATAACAATTTTGCCCTGTTCGCAGTGGTTAAAGGGCGAATCCAGCGCCACAAAGCGGTCACCCGCTTTCTCTTTCAGCCCACTCATCTCCTGCAAACGCGAAAAACTGTTCAGCGAACGCAAGGTTGCGGAGGTAACAATAATGTGCGGAATACTGCGCCACAGCAGCCTTTCCAGTTGGTCGCTAACACGAATACCCACACAGTGAAACCACAGATGTAGCTGCCCTTCGCGCTCTTCCCGCGTCGCCCATTTGGTCACCGGCGCACCGGAAGATTGCGCCAGAGACGCCAGCCGCCAGAGTTTGCTTTGCGCCTCGAACATCCCCAACGCGCGGTTCATCTGCAAAATCAACCGATGCAGGCGTACAATGTCATGGCTGCCGGTTTTCTCACTTAAATCGTTAAGAAATAACTCCGCCAGACCACGCAGCATCTCGGTGAGTTTTGCCAGCCGCTGGCAGATCTCCAGCACTTCATCAGGCAGTTCGCCCATCGCAAAACGGTGCTCTGCCTCCTGCCCGGCAGGCATGTAGAGATTGAGAATGTTGTTTAACGAGGCGATAAGCTCATACAGCTCTTCACAATGCGCATTCAAACGTTCAGGGATCGCCAGCGGTGGGATGGTCTTCGGGCGAAACTGCTCCATGCAGGTGGCGACCAGTTTGGTGAACAGGTCCAGTTGGAGCCGGTACCAGGGCGCAGTGATTTCGGCGCTCATCTCCAGCGCATCCCGCGCCACATCCGGCAGGTGATGACCTTCGTCCAGCACCAGCAGTAAATTTTTCGGGTCAGGCAATACCGCTTCGCTTTCCATTGCCGCCATCACCAGCGCATGGTTTGCCACCACCACTTCCGCTTCCTGAATTTCCCGACGAGCGACAAAAAACGGGCATTCGCGATAGTAGTAACAGTTGCGGTTGAGGCAGCTGGCTTTGTCGGTACTCAAACGACGCCAGAGATCATCATCTATAGCGATATCAGTATGATCGCGCAGGCCATCCCATTTATAAGTGTCGAGATCGCCCTTCAGCTTCGCACAACGTTTTTGCTCTTCCTGATTGTTCGGCGTCAGTTCGTCGTCAAGAAACGCCAGCAGATCCTGTTGCGTGGGCTCAGTGCTGGCGAGCGCTGTCAGATTACGCGGGCAAACGTAGCGCCCACGCCCAAAAGCGGCAGTGAATTTAAGATCGGGAATGATCTTTTTCAGCAGCGGTAAATCTTTGCTGTAGATCTGATCCTGCAATGCCACGTTGGCGGTACTTACCACCAGCGTTTTTTGCTCTTCGCGGGCAATGGCGATGCCGGGGATCAAATAGGAGAGCGTTTTCCCAACGCCGGTAGGAGCTTCAATCGCCAGATGCCGCCCTTCTTCTCCGGCCAGCGTTTTGGCGACGTCCGCAATCATCTGCCGCTGCGGCGCACGGGGAATAAAGTCGGGGATCTGTTCCTGAAGCGCCTTATACCAGGCGGCAATTTGCGCTTTAAGCGCGGCGGTTAATGCCATGAGAAAACCTGAAATACTGTATAAACAGCCAATATTGTGGCATTTTTCGGTTTTCAGGGGTAATGGTTTTTCTGTTTCTGGAAAGCGGCTCGCAATAACCAGCAGGATGATGCGTAAAGCGCTTCGCGCTAAATTCGAACAACATGCAGAACTGCGTACACTCTTGCTGGCAACCGCGTCCGCAAAACTGGTTGAGCATACGCAAAATGATGCTTACTGGGGAGATGGCGGTAATGGTCAGGGCAAGAATCGCCTGGGGTACCTTTTAATGGCGTTGCGCGGACAATTGGCTGCGGAGAAGTAACGCATCGGGTGGCTTGTGGGCGTTAAAACAGAGAAATCTTTTTGCCGCGCTCGCAAATGGCTGACAAGTGCTTGTTGTGAAATGCCGGATGCGGCGCGAGCGCCTTATCCGGCCTACAAAAACATGCACATTCAATATATTGCAGAGTTCACGTAGGCCTGATAAGCGTAGCGTATCAGGCAGTTTTGTGTTTGTCATCAGTCTCATGCCGGGCATAGCCCGGCATAAAAGATTACTGCGCAGCGGCAGGTTTACGCGGACGGCGGCGACGTTGTTGTTCGCCTGCCGGTTTGGCATCGCCGAGACGACGAGACGGTTTTTCTGCGGGCTTCGCGTTACCAGACTTCGCACCACTTTCCGCAC
Source organism: Escherichia sp. WS2035 (assembly GCF_046487065.1). Taxonomy (NCBI): domain Bacteria; kingdom Pseudomonadati; phylum Pseudomonadota; class Gammaproteobacteria; order Enterobacterales; family Enterobacteriaceae; genus Escherichia; species Escherichia sp. WS2035. Next base: position 594,965 of record NZ_JBJQKD010000001.1, on the reverse strand, counting down.
GGCGTGGTTGCTGTTGACCGCGACCACCGCCCTGTCCACGACCGCCGCCACGTTGCTGGCGACCGTTTTGGATCGGTTCGGCTTTGATTGACGGGTCCGGCTCATAGCCCAGAATCGCAATGCGCGGGATCTCTTTTTTCAGCAGTTTTTCGATATCACGCAGCAGTTTGTGTTCATCAACACACACCAGCGACAATGCTTCGCCAGTTGCCGCCGCACGGCCAGTACGCCCGATACGGTGAACATAATCTTCCGGTACGTTTGGTAACTCATAGTTGACGACGTGCGGCAACTCTTCGATATCCAGACCACGCGCAGCGATGTCAGTTGCCACCAGTACACGAATATCGCCCGATTTAAAATCGGCCAGCGCACGAGTACGCGCACCTTGCGATTTATTACCGTGGATCGCCGCACTACGGATGCCATCTTTATTAAGCTGTTCAGCCAGATGGTTAGCGCCATGTTTGGTACGGGTAAACACCAGCACCTGCTGCCAGTTCCCTTTCCCAATCATATGCGACAGCAATTCGCGTTTGCGTTTCTTATCGACAAAGTGAACGTGCTGGGTCACCTGATCAGACGCAGTATTGCGGCGTGCCACTTCGATTTCCAGCGGGTTGTGCAACAGTTTTTCCGCCAGGGCTTTAATATCGTCAGAGAAGGTCGCGGAGAACAACAGGTTCTGGCGCTTCGCTGGCAGTTTTGTTAACACGCGACGGATATCGTGGATAAAGCCCATGTCGAGCATGCGGTCAGCTTCATCAAGGACGAGGATTTCAACCTGATCCAGCTTCACTGCATTTTGATGTTCCAGGTCCAGCAGACGTCCCGGCGTTGCCACCAGCACATCAACGCCGCCGCGCAGCTTCATCATCTGCGGGTTAATGCTGACACCGCCAAACACCACCAGCGAACGAATGTTCAGGTATTTGCTGTAATCACGGACGTTTTCGCCAATCTGCGCCGCCAGTTCACGGGTCGGGGTAAGAATGAGCGCACGCACCGGACGACGCCCTTTGGCGTGCGGCTGGCGAGTGATCAGGTGTTGCAACAGCGGCAGCGTAAAGCCCGCTGTTTTACCTGTACCGGTCTGGGCGCTGGCCATCAGGTCGCGGCCTTCCAGCACCGCAGGGATCGCCTGCTGCTGAATAGGGGTGGGTTCACGGTAACCCTGCTCGGCAACGGCGCGCAGGATATCAGGGCTTAAACCCAAAGAATCGAAAGACATAACTACTCCGAACCGCCCCGACCGTTACCGGTGTAGTTTTCAGGGAGATACTGAAAAGGAAAATGACAAAAACCACAATGTCATGAGGGAGCGGAGTGTAGCAGTTTTTGTGACGCAGCGCATAAATTATCCCTGTGACTGGCGTAGCTAAAATTCTTAGCCATACTGGACAACTCCCCTATGGAGTCATAATCTTAATCAATCATTTGATTAAGAATGGACTGTGCGATGAATAATCCTGCCATGACAATCAAGGGTGAACAGGCGAAAAAACAGCTGATTGCTGCGGCACTGGCACAGTTTGGTGAATATGGAATGAACGCCACCACCCGCGAGATAGCCGCCCAGGCCGGGCAGAATATCGCTGCCATCACCTACTACTTCGGTTCGAAAGAAGATTTGTACCTCGCCTGCGCCCAGTGGATTGCTGATTTTATTGGCGAGCAGTTCCGTCCGCACGCCGAAGAAGCCGAACGTTTGTTCGCGCAACCACAGCCGGATCGGGCTGCCATCCGTGAACTGATCCTTCGCGCCTGCAGAAACATGATTAAGCTGCTCACCCAGGATGACACCGTCAACCTCAGCAAATTTATCTCCCGTGAGCAGCTCTCTCCCACGGCAGCCTACCACCTGGTGCACGAACAGGTGATTAGTCCGCTACACAGTCACCTTACACGCCTGATTGCCGCCTGGACCGGCTGCGACGCTAGCGATACCCGCATGATCCTTCATACCCATGCGTTGATTGGTGAGATTCTGGCGTTTCGTCTTGGCAAAGAAACTATTCTGTTACGTACCGGCTGGACCGCGTTCGATGAAGAAAAGACCGAACTGATCAACCAGACGGTGACCTGTCATATTGACCTGATTTTGCAAGGATTATCGCAAAGGAGTTTGTAGTGATGAAAAAACCTGTCGTGATCGGACTGGCGGTAGTAGTACTTGCCGCCGTGGTTGCCGGAGGCTACTGGTGGTATCAAAGCCGCCAGGATAACGGCCTGACGCTGTATGGCAACGTGGATATTCGTACGGTGAATCTTAGTTTCCGTGTTGGGGGGCGCGTTGAGTCGCTGGCGGTGGACGAAGGTGATGCGATCAAAGCGGGCCAGGTGCTGGGCGAACTGGATCACAAGCCGTATGAGATTGCCCTGATGCAGGCGAAAGCGGGTGTTTCGGTGGCTCAGGCGCAGTATGACCTGATGCTTGCCGGGTATCGAGATGAAGAAATCGCTCAGGCCGCCGCAGCGGTGAAACAGGCGCAAGCTGCCTATGACTATGCGCAGAACTTCTATAACCGCCAGCAAGGACTGTGGAAAAGCCGCACCATTTCGGCAAATGACCTAGAAAATGCCCGCTCCTCGCGCGACCAGGCGCAGGCCACGCTGAAATCAGCGCAGGATAAATTGCGTCAGTACCGTTCCGGTAACCGCGAACAGGACATCGCCCAGGCGAAAGCCAGCCTCGAACAAGCACAGGCGCAACTGGCGCAGGCGGAGCTGAATTTGCAGGACTCAACGTTGATAGCACCGTCTGATGGCACGCTGTTAACGCGCGCTGTAGAGCCAGGCACGGTGCTTAATGAAGGTGGCACGGTATTTACCGTCTCGCTGACGCGTCCGGTGTGGGTACGCGCCTATGTTGATGAACGTAATCTTGACCAGGCCCAGCCGGGGCGCAAAGTGTTGCTTTATACCGATGGTCGCCCGGACAAGCCGTATCACGGGCAGATTGGTTTCGTTTCGCCGACTGCTGAATTTACCCCGAAAACCGTCGAAACACCGGATCTGCGTACCGACCTCGTCTATCGCCTGCGTATTGTGGTGACCGACGCCGATGATGCGTTACGCCAGGGAATGCCGGTAACGGTGCAATTCGGTGACGAGGCAGGACATGAATGATGCCGTTATCACGCTGAACGGCCTGGAAAAACGCTTTCCGGGCATGGACAAGCCCGCCGTCGCACCGCTCGACTGCACCATTCACGCCGGTTATGTGACGGGGCTGGTTGGGCCGGACGGTGCGGGCAAAACCACGCTGATGCGGATGCTGGCGGGATTACTGAAACCCGACAGCGGCAGTGCCACGGTGATTGGCTTTGATCCGATCAAAAACGACGGCGCGCTGCACGCCGTGCTCGGCTATATGCCGCAGAAATTCGGCCTGTATGAAGATCTGACGGTGATGGAGAACCTCAATCTGTACGCGGATTTGCGCAGCGTCACCGGCGAGGCACGGAAGCAAACTTTTGCTCGCCTGCTGGAGTTTACGTCTCTTGGCCCGTTTACCGGACGCCTGGCGGGCAAGCTCTCCGGTGGGATGAAACAAAAACTTGGCCTGGCCTGTACCCTGGTGGGCGAACCGAAAGTGTTGCTGCTCGATGAACCCGGCGTCGGCGTTGACCCTATCTCACGGCGCGAACTGTGGCAGATGGTGCATGAGCTGGCGGGCGAAGGGATGTTAATCCTCTGGAGTACCTCGTATCTCGACGAAGCCGAGCAGTGCCGTGACGTGTTACTGATGAACGAAGGCGAGCTGCTGTATCAGGGAGAACCGACGGCCCTGACTCAAACCATGGCCGGACGCAGCTTTCTGATGACCAGCCCGCACGAGGGCAACCGCAAACTGTTGCAACGGGCATTGAAACTGCCGCAGGTCAGCGACGGCATGATTCAGGGGAAATCGGTACGTCTGATCCTCAAAAAAGAGACCACACCAGACGATATTCGCCATGCCGACGGGATGCCGGAAATCAACATTAACGAAACTACGCCACGTTTTGAAGATGCGTTTATTGATTTGCTGGGCGGTGCCGGAACCTCGGAATCGCCGCTGGGCGCAATATTGCATACGGTGGAAGGTACACCTGGCGAGACGGTGATCGAAGCGAAAGAGCTGACCAAAAAGTTTGGCGATTTTGCCGCCACCGATCACGTCAACTTTGCCGTCAAACGCGGTGAAATCTTTGGTTTGCTCGGGCCAAACGGCGCAGGGAAATCGACCACCTTTAAGATGATGTGCGGTTTGCTGGTACCGACCTCTGGTCAGGCGCTGGTGCTGGGCATGGATCTGAAAGAGAGTTCCGGTAAAGCGCGCCAGCATCTCGGCTATATGGCGCAAAAATTTTCGCTCTACGGCAACCTGACGGTCGAACAGAATTTACGCTTTTTCTCTGGTGTGTATGGCTTACGCGGTCGGGCGCAGAACGAAAAAATCTCCCGTATGAGCGAGGCGTTCGGCCTGAAAAGTATCGCCTCCCACGCGACCGATGAACTGCCATTAGGTTTTAAACAGCGGCTGGCGCTGGCCTGTTCGCTGATGCATGAACCGGACATTCTGTTTCTCGACGAACCGACGTCCGGCGTTGATCCCCTCACCCGCCGTGAATTTTGGCTACATATCAACAGTATGGTAGAGAAAGGCGTCACGGTGATGGTCACCACCCACTTTATGGATGAAGCGGAATATTGCGACCGCATCGGCCTGGTGTACCGCGGGAAATTAATCGCCAGCGGCACACCGGACGATTTGAAAGCGCAGTCGGCCAACGATGAGCAACCCGATCCCACGATGGAGCAAGCCTTTATTCAGTTGATCCACGACTGGGATAAGGAGCATAGCAATGAGTAATCCGATCCTGTCCTGGCGTCGCGTGCGGGCGCTGTGCGTCAAAGAGACGCGGCAGATCGTTCGCGATCCGAGTAGCTGGCTGATTGCAGTAGTGATCCCACTGCTACTGCTGTTTATTTTTGGATACGGCATTAACCTCGACTCCAGCAAGCTGCGCGTCGGGATTTTACTGGAACAACGTAGCGAAGCGGCGCTGGATTTCACCCACACCATGACCGGTTCGCCCTACATCGACGCCACCATCAGCGATAACCGTCAGGAACTGATCGCCAAAATGCAGGCGGGGAAAATTCGCGGTCTGGTGGTTATTCCGGTGGATTTCGCCGAACAGATGGAGCGCGCCAACGCCATCGCACCGATTCAGGTGATTACCGACGGCAGTGAGCCGAATACCGCTAACTTTGTGCAGGGGTATGTCGAAGGGATCTGGCAGATCTGGCAAATGCAGCGAGCGGAGGATAACGGGCAGACTTTTGAACCGCTTATTGATGTACAAACCCGCTACTGGTTTAACCCGGCGGCGATAAGCCAGCACTTTATTATCCCCGGTGCGGTGACTATTATCATGACGGTCATCGGTGCGATTCTCACCTCGCTGGTGGTGGCGCGAGAATGGGAACGCGGCACCATGGAGGCTTTGCTCTCTACGGAGATTACCCGCACGGAGCTGCTGCTGTGTAAGCTGATCCCTTATTACTTTCTCGGGATGCTGGCGATGTTGCTGTGTATGCTGGTGTCGGTGTTTATTCTCGGCGTGCCGTATCGCGGGTCGCTGCTGATTCTGTTTTTTATCTCCAGCCTGTTTTTACTCAGTACCCTGGGGATGGGGCTGCTGATTTCCACGATTACCCGCAACCAGTTCAACGCCGCTCAGGTGGCCCTGAACGCGGCTTTTCTGCCGTCGATTATGCTTTCCGGCTTTATATTTCAGATAGACAGTATGCCCGCGGTGATCCGCGCGGTGACGTACATTATTCCCGCACGTTATTTCGTCAGCACTCTGCAAAGCCTGTTCCTCGCCGGGAATATTCCAGTGGTGCTGATAGTGAACGTGCTGTTTTTGATCGCTTCGGCGGTGATGTTTATCGGCCTGACGTGGCTGAAAACCAAACGTCGGCTGGATTAGGGAGAAGAGCATGTTTCATCGCTTATGGACGTTAATCCGCAAAGAGTTGCAGTCGCTGCTGCGCGAACCGCAAACCCGCGCAATTCTGATTTTACCCGTGCTGATTCAGGTGATCCTGTTCCCGTTCGCCGCCACGCTGGAAGTGACCAACGCCACCATCGCCATCTACGATGAAGATAACGGCGAGCACTCAGTAGAACTTACTCAACGTTTTGCCCGCGCCAGCGCCTTTACCCATGTGCTGCTGCTGAAAAGCCCGCAGGAGATCCGCCCGACCATCGACACACAAAAGGCGTTACTACTGGTGCGTTTCCCGGCTGACTTCTCGCGCAAACTGGATACCTTCCAGACCGCGCCGTTGCAGTTGATCCTCGACGGGCGTAACTCCAACAGTGCGCAAATTGCCGCCAACTACCTGCAACAGATCGTCAAAAATTATCAGCAGGAGCTGCTGGAAGGAAAACCGAAACCCAACAACAGCGAGCTGGTGGTACGCAACTGGTATAACCCGAATCTCGACTACAAATGGTTTGTGGTGCCGTCGCTGATCGCCATGATCACCACTATCGGCGTAATGATCGTCACTTCACTTTCCGTCGCCCGCGAACGTGAACAAGGTACGCTCGATCAGTTGCTGGTTTCGCCCCTCACCACCTGGCAGATATTCATCGGCAAAGCCGTACCGGCATTAATTGTCGCCACCTTCCAGGCCACCATTGTGCTGGCGATTGGTATCTGGGCGTATCAAATCCCCTTCGCCGGATCGCTGGCGCTGTTCTACTTTACGATGGTGATTTACGGTTTATCGCTGGTGGGATTCGGTCTGTTGATTTCATCACTCTGTTCAACACAACAGCAGGCGTTTATCGGCGTGTTTGTCTTTATGATGCCCGCCATTCTCCTTTCCGGTTACGTTTCGCCGGTGGAAAACATGCCAGTGTGGCTGCAAAATCTGACGTGGATTAACCCTATTCGCCACTTTACGGACATTACCAAGCAGATTTATTTGAAGGATGCAAGTCTGGATATTGTGTGGAATAGTTTGTGGCCGCTACTGGTGATAACGGCCACGACAGGGTCAGCGGCGTACGCGATGTTTAGACGTAAGGTGATGTAACTTCTTATCTTTCGCCAGCAAAGACACCACCGCCGGGCCGGCAAGGATTGCCAGCCCTGCAATTGCCAGCAAAAAGTTGTTTTCCAGTACGCGGGACAACAGCCACAGCACAATCAGCGCTGCACCAAAATACCAGGTCGTGGTCAGCTCTTCCAGCACGTCTGCCACCTCACGCCAGCGTTGCTCTGGGTGGCGCTGAAACACCAGCATCATCACTACCGTGACACAATACAGTGCGCATAATCCTACGCCGACGTGAACCAGAGTTTTACTCATCCAACCCACCACCAGCAGCGCCACTACCAGTAAATGCAACATAATCTGCCAGCAACTTAGGCCAGTTGCGACACGAACACGTTGTTGCCACTTCATGGCTTCTCTCCTGAAGAATTTATCTCTACTTATTCAGAGTACCGAACTTTACGGAAAATTCCGTAAGACCGCACCTTTTTGTGACGCCGACTACACTATTTCAATGAGATAAGAGGCAAAGACAGGAAAATTATGCCCGATCAAACACAACAATTTTCGTTCAAGGTGCTCACCATCAATATTCACAAAGGCTTTACCGCGTTTAACCGACGCTTCATTTTACCGGAACTTCGCGACGCCGTGCGTACCGTCAGCGCCGATATTGTTTGCCTGCAGGAAGTGATGGGCGCGCACGAAGTTCATCCGCTGCATGTGGAAAACTGGCCCGATACCTCGTACTACGAGTTTCTCGCCGACACCATGTGGAGCGATTTCGCCTACGGTCGCAATGCCGTATACCCGGAAGGACATCACGGTAACGCCGTTCTTTCACGTTATCCCATTGAACATTATGAGAATCGTGATGTTTCGGTCGATGGTGCGGAAAAGCGCGGCGTGCTCTACTGCCGCATTGTGCCGCCGATGACCGGGAAAGCGATTCATGTGATGTGCGTACATCTGGGCCTACGTGAGGCGCACCGTCAGGCGCAGCTTGCGATGCTCGCCGAATGGGTGAATGAGCTACCGGACGGCGAATCGGTATTGGTAGCGGGTGATTTCAACGACTGGCGGCAAAAAGCTAATCATCCGTTAAAAGTGCTGGCCGGGCTGGATGAGATTTTTACCCGCGCCCACGGACGTCCGGCGCGCACGTTTCCGGTGCAATTTCCTCTACTACGACTGGACAGGATCTACGTCAAAAATGCCAGCGCCAGCGCGCCAACCGCGTTGCCGCTGCGGACATGGCGACACCTTTCTGATCATGCCCCTTTAAGTGCGGAGATTCATTTATGAAATGTAGCTGGCGCGAAGGCAATATGATCCAGTTGCTGGAAAACGGCGAGCAATATTATCCCGCGGTGTTTAAGGCGATTGGCGAGGCGCAAGAACGCATCATTCTTGAAACGTTTATCTGGTTTGAGGATGACGTCGGCAAACAGCTGCATGCGGCGCTATTGGCAGCAGCGCAACGCGGGGTAAAAGCGGAAGTCTTGCTGGATGGCTACGGTTCGCCGGATCTCAGCGATGAATTTGTCAATGAACTGACGGCAGCTGGCGTGGTGTTCCGCTACTACGATCCCCGCCCTCGCCTTTTTGGTATGCGCACCAATGTGTTTCGCCGGATGCATCGCAAAATTGTGGTGATCGACGCGCGTATCGCCTTTATTGGCGGGCTGAATTACTCCGCCGAGCATATGTCCAGCTACGGCCCGGAGGCCAAACAGGATTACGCGGTACGCCTCGAAGGGCCGATTGTCGAAGATATTCTCCAGTTTGAGCTGGAAAACCTGCCAGGACAAAGCACGGCGCGACGCTGGTGGCGACGCCATCATAAAGCGGAAGAGAACCGCCAGCCGGGAGAAGCGCAGGTATTGCTGGTCTGGCGCGATAACGAAGAACATCGCGATGATATCGAACGTCACTATCTGAAAATGCTCACTCAGGCGCGGCGGGAAGTGATTATCGCCAACGCCTACTTCTTCCCCGGCTATCGTTTTTTACACGCCTTGCGTAAAGCGGCACGACGCGGGGTGCGGATCAAACTGATCATTCAGGGCGAACCGGATATGCCGATTGTCAGAGTCGGCGCGCGTTTGCTGTATAACTATCTGGTTAAAGGTGGCGTTCAGGTGTTTGAGTACCGCCGCCGCCCGCTCCACGGCAAAGTGGCATTGATGGACGATCACTGGGCGACAGTAGGGTCCAGTAATCTCGATCCGCTCAGTTTGTCACTGAATCTCGAAGCAAATGTCATCATCCACGATCGTAATTTTAACCAGACGCTGCGCGATAATCTGAACGGCATTATCGCCGCAGATTGTCAGCAGGTCGATGAGACCATGCTGCCGAAACGCACCTGGTGGAACCTGACTAAAAGCGTGCTGGCGTTCCACTTTCTACGCCACTTCCCGGCGCTGGTGGGCTGGCTTCCGGCGCACACGCCACGTCTGGCGCAGGTTGATCCCCCCGCACAACCGACAATGGAAACGCAGGATCGGGTAGAAACTGAAAACACGGGGGTAAAACCCTGATGAGTAAATCACACCCGCGCTGGCGCTTAGCAAAGAAGATCCTCACCTGGCTGTTTTTTATCGCGGTGATTGTGTTGTTGGTGGTCTACGCCAAAAAAGTGGACTGGGAAGAGGTCTGGAAGGTCATCCGAGACTACAATCGCGTTGCACTGCTCAGTGCGGTCGGGCTGGTGGTCGTCAGCTATCTGATTTACGGTTGCTACGACCTGCTCGCCCGTTTCTACTGCGGTCACAAACTGGCGAAGCGCCAGGTGATGCTGGTGTCGTTTATCTGCTACGCCTTCAACCTGACACTCAGTACCTGGGTCGGCGGCATTGGTATGCGCTATCGTTTGTACTCCCGACTGGGGTTACCGGGCAGCACTATTACGCGGATTTTTTCGCTCAGTATTACCACCAACTGGCTAGGCTATATTTTGCTAGCGGGGGTTATCTTTACCGCAGGCGTGGTGGAGTTGCCGGATCACTGGTATGTCGATCAAACTACGCTGCGTATTCTCGGCATTGGCTTACTGATGATTATCGCGGTTTATTTGTGGTTTTGCGCTTTCGCGAAGCACCGCCATATGACCATCAAAGGGCAAAAGCTGGTGCTGCCTTCGTGGAAATTCGCCCTCGCCCAGATGCTGATTTCCAGCGTTAACTGGATGGTAATGGGAGCGATTATCTGGCTGTTACTTGGTCAAAGCGTAAGCTATTTCTTTGTACTGGGCGTGTTGCTGGTTAGTAGTATTGCTGGCGTCATCGTGCATATTCCGGCGGGAATTGGTGTGCTGGAAGCGGTGTTTATCGCGCTACTGGCTGGGGAGCATACCTCCAAAGGCACAATTATCGCCGCCCTACTTGCTTACCGTGTGCTGTATTACTTTATCCCACTGCTGCTGGCGCTGATCTGTTACCTGTTGCTGGAAAGCCAGGCGAAGAAGCTACGGGCGAAAAATGAAGCGGCGATGTGAAGTATAGTTAAGTTCTTTAGTATGTGCATTTACGGCTAATGAAAAAACCGCGTATGCCTTTGCCAGACAAGCGTTATAGCTATAGCAGCAAGAATCCCAAAGAAACCGATAAAATAGTAATAGAGTGTTAATGCACCTATAAAAGCACAACGAACCGGACTCCATAATTCTTCACTATGGCTTTTTCCTGTCAGTTCAAGGAGCTTATTTCGTCCATGCGAGATAATGCCTGACCATAAGACAATCATTAAGCAACTTATTACCCAAATGGGTCGTTCACTCATTAATGTGGCATTCACGATGATTACCAGGGCCAACCCTGTCAACGTCATCATAATGATAAAACGATGAGAACCAGGATCAAATTTAAACAATAGACCTGCCAGCATACTGATTAAAAACATCGATCCCGCAGTGCTGAACACGACGATAATGGCAGATACAGGCGCTAAACTCGCAACGACAATCGCCACCAAAGAGATTAAAAACAAATATATTACGCCCGCGATGGCGGTATTTATCTTGTTGATATCTTTACTTAAGCCATACATAGAAAGTAATAATAATCCTATAGCAACATACATTTGCGGTGAATCATATTTTGTTGCCGTAATTTCGAGATACTTAGCGCCCCAGGCCAGCCCTGCGGTTGCCACCAAACCCAAAGCGGTAATGAGCCATATGCCGTTTAATATCCTGGCTTCGTGCTGAAAATCTAATTTATTGCTATTTTGCGAGTATGATTCCATTCTTTTAGTTGTCCTTAGAAAAAACATTAATATTCACCATCAATAAATTTAAAACCACGCATACAAAATACTTTTGCATTTATGGATACAGAAAACGCTTCCGCTCGTCCATAAGGCATATTTTATACCTGGTACTTGTTAAGTGTCGTTTTTAATAAGAAAAAAAATCCCGACACATGGCCGGGATATTGATGATGAAAAAGAATTAACGGCGGTTGCCGAAGATCCGCAGCAACATCAGGAACAGGTTGATGAAGTCCAGATACAAGGTTAACGCGCCAAGAATGGAATATTTGCGCAGGTTCGACGTGTCGCGAGTATCAATCTGCTCACCCATATTTTTCAGTTTCTGGGTGTCATACGCCGTCAATCCGACAAAGACAATCACGCCGATGTAGGTGACTGCCCACATCAATGCTTCGCTTTTCAGCCAGAAGTTAACCAGCGATGCCAGCACAATGCCGATTAACGCCATAAACAGCATATTGCCAAAGCCGCTTAGATCGCGCTTCGTGGTGTAACCGTACAGGCTCATTGCGCCGAACATCCCGGCAGTAACGACGAAAGTACTGGCGATAGAAGCAGCGGTATAGACAATGAAAATACTGGAAAGCGTAAGACCCGTCAGCGCCGAATAAAGCATAAAGAGCATCGTCGTTACACCTGCGCTCAGCTTTTGAATCATCGCTGATAACACAATAACCAATGCTAATTGCGCGATGATCAGACCGATTAAAAAGACACGGTTAGTAAACAACAGCTCCATCACGGCCGCGGAATTAGCCGCATACCAGGCAACAAATGCTGTCAGCAACAAGCCAACGGTCATCCAGCCATAGACTTGCGCCATATAAGTTTGCAAGCCAGCCCGGGGTTGTACGATTGAATCAGAACGTGGGAATCTGTCCATGACTTTCTCCTGAAGATATAAGGAATATCTTAAGGATACTGCAAAATGATGAGGCTGTGCATCGACGCAGCGTAAACGGATGTACTGAGCGGTGAAATTGCCGGACGCAGCGGTGCCTTATCCGGCTAACAATAAACTACCAGCGTTTTGCCGCCTGCTGATCGCTCTCCCGAGCTTCGACCCAGCGGTCGCCTTCCGGCGTGGCTTCGCGCTTCCAGAACGGTGCGCGGGTTTTGAGATAATCCATAATAAACTGCCCGGCTTCAAACGCACTGCTGCGATGCGCACTGGTAACACCGACAAAAACAATTTCATCGCCCGGCCATAATTCACCAATGCGGTGAATTACCGTGACGCGCCCCAGCGGCCAGCGGTTACGCGCTTCATCAACGATTTCTGCCAGTGCTTTTTCTGTCATTCCCGGATAGTGTTCGAGGGTTAATGCTTTGACGCTGTCGCCCAGGTTATGGTTGCGCACCTTACCGGTAAAGGTGACTACCGCACCGTCTTCGTCACGCTCAGCCAGCCACGGGTACTCTTCTCCTACGCTGAACGGCTGCGGGCCGACAACAATTTTGGTTTCTGCCATCTTAACCTCCGGTTACCGGCGGGAAGAAAGCCACTTCGTCGCCGTCAGTCAGCGAATGGTCAAAACTCACCAGCGTCTGGTTGACAGCAGCCAGCAATTTGCCATCTTCCAGCGCCAGAGCCCAGCGATCGCTCTGCGCAGCCAGATGCTGGCGTAACGCTTCAACGGTTGGGAAATCCGCAGCCACTTCGGTTGCATCAGTTCCCACCAACTCGCGCACCTGGGCGAAAAAAAGAACGTTAATCATCCGCTTCCACCTTAAAGTCACCCGACTTGCCGCCGCTCTTTGCCAGCAAACGTACCGGACCAATCACCATATCTTTTTGCACCGCTTTGCACATGTCATAAATGGTCAGCGCCGCCACGGAGGCCGCGGTTAACGCTTCCATTTCGACACCGGTTTTCCCGGTCAGGCGGCATAAGGTTTCTATACGTACCCGATTGTGCTCCGGCTCGGCCTGTAAATTGACTTCAACTTTGCTGAGCATCAGCGGGTGACACAGCGGGATCAGATCCCAGGTGCGTTTTGCCGCCTGAATACCGGCGATACGCGCAGTGGCAAATACGTCGCCTTTGTGGTGGCGACCATCAATAATCATCGCCAGCGTCTCGCTGCGCATGGTGACAAAGGCTTCGGCGCGCGCTTCACGCACGGTTTCCGCTTTGGCGGAGACATCGACCATGTGCGCTTCGCCAGCGGCGTTGATATGGGTCAGTTGCGACATACTTATTTCTTCAAATGTGGATGGAAATTACACGGACGCGTACGGGCATCCAGCTGCGGCGCAATGATATTTTCCCATGCGGTACGGCACGCTTTGGTCGAACCCGGCATGGCGAAAATCAGCGTTTTGTTAGCGACGCCCGCTACCGCACGAGATTGCAACGTGGAAGTGCCAATCTCTTCGAACGACAACATCCGGAACACTTCACCAAAACCTTCAACTTCACGGTCGAACAACGGCAGCAGCGCTTCGGGAGCCTGATCTCCTTCCGTCAGGCCAGTACCACCCGTAATCAACACCACTTGTACATCGTCGCTGGCGATCCACGCAGAGACCTGAGCGCGAATAGCGTAGCGGTTTTCTTTCACAATGGCTTTATCGACAACGTGATGGCCCGCTTCTTGCGCCGAGTCGCGAAGATAGTGACCGGAGGTATCGTCTTCTTCACCGCGACGATTAGAAACCGTAAGAATAGCAATACGGGTCGGGATAAATTCAGTGCTTACCTGACTCATCTGATCTCTCCTTTTGACGTTTTAGCCACCAATGTACGATAAGTTTTGCGTAATACCGGTGTTATTTTGATGCAGGAAATGGGTCTGTTTTTTCTCCCGCAGCGCCGCTGAAATACGCGCTTCCAGCGCCTGTTGCTGGGTATCGTTTTCCAGCAGATCGCGCAGGTTAACGCCGCCTTCACCAAACAGGCAGAGATGGAGTTTACCAATGGAGGAAACGCGCAGGCGGTTGCAAGTGGCGCAGAAATCTTTTTCATACGGCATGATAAGGCCAATCTCTCCGGCGTAATCCGGATGACAAAAGACTTGCGCGGGACCGTCGCTGCGTTGACGTAATTGGTGGATCCAGCCGCGACGCAGTAACTCGTCACGCAGAACCTGACCAGAGATGTGATGCTTACGGAAGAGCTCGCTGCCCTCGCCCGTTTCCATCAGTTCGATGAAACGCAGCTGGATGGGACGATGCTGGATCCAGTTCAGAAAGGTGTCGAGCTGGTGATGATTCACATCACGCATCAGCACGGTATTGACTTTGACCTTCTCAAAACCGGCCTCAAATGCAGCATCGATTCCTGCCATGACCTGATTGAATTTATCCTGCCCGGTAATGGCATGAAACTGGCGAGCGTCAAGGCTATCAACGCTGACGTTGATGCCAGTAAGTCCAGCATCGCGCCAGTTCGCCACATCGCGCTCCAGACGGTAACCATTGGTGGTGACCGCTATCTGGCGAATAGCGTCGTTTTCTCGCACAGCGGCGATGATATCGGTAAAGTCGCGGCGTAAAGATGGCTCACCACCTGTCAGACGGACTTTTTCGGTGCCCAGACTGGCGAAGGCGCGCGTAACCCGGCGAATTTCATCGACGGTCAGGAAGCCTTTATTGGTGACGCCGCTCGGCTTGTAACCATCCGGCAGGCAGTAGGTGCAACGAAAGTTACACACATCAGTAATCGACAGGCGCAAGTAGTAAAACTTACGCGCAAATGCATCAGTCAGTTGTGAAGCCATGTACACCTTTCCAGATACGGGAGGCGAAGTCATTTCTTCCTTCGCCCTGGTGGCAATCTTTACGAGCATTGTCACGGCCAAAGCACCGTATCAGTTGACCCAGGTGCAGAGGCTAGAGTGTTTAGTGGTTAAGCCGATACTAGCGTGTAAATGAGATTTTTACCATCCACACTTTCGCTATGTAATCATGTATATAGCGTCATGATCGTGCTATTTCGCTACAGAATAAGGGAAAATGGCGGTTTTACTTTGATATACATCATCAGGGAGGCATAGCGTGCATCGTCCTTTAGAGGTAGAAGAAAATAGTTTGTATCCTCAATATTGGCAGGTTAATTGCTGTTTCCTCGCAATTTGCGCTACTGTAGCGCGGATAATCTGACTCCAGGAAACTATATGCGCAATCGTACGCTGGCTGATCTTGATCGTGTCGTTGCTCTCGGCGGAGGGCATGGACTGGGACGCGTTCTCTCATCACTTTCGTCTTTGGGTTCTCGTTTAACGGGTATCGTCACCACCACCGATAACGGTGGCTCGACGGGGCGTATTCGCCGCTCAGAAGGCGGCATTGCCTGGGGCGATATGCGCAACTGCCTCAATCAGCTGATAACTGAACCCAGCGTCGCTTCCGCAATGTTTGAATATCGTTTCGGCGGTAATGGCGAACTTTCCGGGCACAACCTTGGAAACCTGATGTTAAAGGCACTGGATCACCTTAGCGTGCGACCTCTTGAAGCGATCAATCTGATTCGAAATCTGCTGAAAGTGGACGCACATTTGATTCCGATGTCGGAGCATCCTGTTGATCTGATGGCGATTGACGATCAGGGGCATGAAGTTTACGGCGAGGTCAATATCGACCAGTTAACTGCGCCGATTCAAGAGTTATTGTTAACGCCGAATGTACCCGCAACGCGTGAGGCGGTTCACGCTATCAGTGAAGCGGATCTCATCATTATTGGGCCTGGCAGTTTTTACACCAGCCTGATGCCAATTCTGCTGCTGAAGGAAATCGCACAGGCATTACGCCGCACGCCAGCGCCGATGGTCTATATCGGCAATCTGGGGCGTGAGTTGAGTTTACCTGCGGCTAATCTGAAGCTGGAAAGCAAGCTGGCAATTATGGAGCAGTATGTTGGTAAAAAGGTAATTGATGCGGTCATCGTCGGGCCAAAAGTGGATGTCTCGGCGGTGAAAGAGCGGATTGTGATTCAGGAAGTGCTGGAGGCCAGCGATATTCCGTATCGTCATGACCGCCAGTTGTTGCATAGCGCGCTGGAAAAGGCATTACAGGCTTTAGGTTAACACGAAGCCGGAAGAATATTCCGGCTTCGTCATCTTGTCACGACGCGGCAATAAACAGCTCACGCAACTGATGCAACTGGTCACGAATTTGCGCCGCTTCTTCGAACTCCAGATTCTGCGCGTGTTGCATCATCAACCCTTCCAGTTCATGGATCTTCTGCTGTAACGCTTTAGGCGACATATCCATCGGCACATTATCCGGCTCAACAATCGGGCGCGATTTTCCTCTGCCCTTCGCTTTGGTTTTGGCAATGTTCTGCCCCAGCGCCAGGATATCGACCACTTTCTTGTTCAAGCCTTGCGGCGTAATGCCGTGTTCCTCGTTGTACTTCTGCTGTTTCTCGCGGCGACGTTCGGTTTCGCCAATCGCTTTCGCCATTGATGGGGTGATCTTATCGCCGTAGAGAATCGCTTTACCGTTAACGTTACGTGCCGCACGACCAATGGTCTGGATCAACGAACGTTCGGAACGCAGGAAGCCTTCTTTGTCAGCGTCGAGGATCGCCACCAGCGAAACCTCCGGCATATCCAGACCTTCGCGCAGTAAGTTGATCCCTACCAATACGTCGAACTCACCCAGACGCAAGTCGCGGATAATCTCCATACGTTCGACGGTATCGATATCTGAGTGAAGATAACGCACGCGCTCACCGTGTTCTTCGAGATATTCAGTGAGATCTTCCGCCATCCGCTTGGTCAGAGTTGTAACCAGTACGCGTTCGTTAATTGCCGCTCGCTGACGAATCTCCGATAGAAGATCATCCACCTGTGTCGCTACCGGACGCACTTCAATAATCGGGTCGAGTAAGCCTGTTGGACGCACAACCTGATCCACCACATCGCCACCGGATTTTTCCAGCTCGTAATTACCCGGCGTCGCCGAAACATAGATGGTTTGCGGCGCTAATGCTTCGAACTCTTCAAATTTCAGCGGGCGGTTATCCAGCGCTGATGGCAAGCGGAAGCCGTACTCCACCAGTGTCTCTTTACGCGCCCGGTCACCGCGATACATGCCGCCAATTTGTGGAATGGTGACGTGAGATTCATCGACCACCAGCAGCCCATCAGCAGGCAGGTAATCAAACAGCGTCGGCGGTGGCTCACCCGGTCCACGACCGGAGAGGAAGCGCGAGTAGTTCTCAATCCCCGAACAGTAGCCTAGCTCGTTCATCATCTCCAGATCAAACTGGGTACGCTGGGTCAGCCGCTGCTCTTCCAGCAGTTTGTTGTTTTCCAATAGCACTTTACGTCTGGCGGCCAGCTCTTCTTTGATCTCCTCCATCGCCTGGACGATGCGCTCGCGTGGCGTGACGTAGTGCGTTTTCGGGTAGATGGTAAAACGTGGAATAGTGGAAACAATCTGCCCGGTCAGCGGGTCAAATAACGACAATCGTTCCACCTCCTCGTCAAACAGCTCCACGCGAAGTGCAATGTCATCCGATTCTGCCGGGAAGATATCAATCACCTCGCCACGAACACGGAAAGTACCACGCTGGAATGCTTGATCATTACGGGCATATTGCAGCTCCGCCAGTCGGCGCAGGATCGCGCGCTGATCGATAATCATACCGACCGTGAGATGGAGCATCATCTTGAGATATAAATCAGGATCGCCCAGACCATAAATCGCGGAAACAGACGCCACCACAACCACATCACGTCGCTCCAGCATCGCTTTGGTGGCGGATAAACGCATCTGTTCGATATGTTCGTTTACCGAGGCATCTTTCTCAATAAAGGTGTCGGAACTCGGTACATAGGCCTCCGGCTGATAGTAGTCGTAGTAGGAGACGAAATATTCCACCGCGTTTTCTGGGAAGAATTCTTTCATTTCGCCATACAGCTGGGCCGCCAGCGTTTTGTTGGGCGCAAGTACCATGGTTGGGCGCTGAAGGTCAGCAATGACATTGGCAATGGTGAAGGTTTTCCCGGAGCCAGTCACGCCAAGTAACGTCTGGTGCGCCAGGCCATCTTCCAGCCCCTCTTCGAGACGTCGAATCGCCTCCGGCTGATCGCCAGAAGGTTTAAAAGCGGAATTCAGTTTGAACGGTTTACTCATGAGTCGCTACCTGAAGGAGTTGGGCGGGCAGGTATGTAATTTTACTCGTCGTACTTAATTATGCCAACAAATTATACTGGATAAAAAAACAGTTCATCACCATAATATTTCTGTTACAGCGTAAACTCCGCTGTCAATCATGAACAAGATTTACTCTGCGGCGAGATAAAACTCCGGCCTTACCGGGTTATCCCCAAAGCAACGGCTTTTTTAACATTTGTCAAGATGATTGATGACAGTTTTATGGCAAGAGATGCCTGTTCAGTGACTGCCATTGCAATTATCTAACCTGTTAAAAAATAAAAGATATTTCTTTGAGCTGTCTTTAACGCCAATTCGCGTGCAAGCCGCGTATTCTCTCGCTTGCCTCGTGTTTTCTAACTCTAATACACATGGTTATCCACAGGAATAGTGGATAACTGTCTGCAGCCCCTATCCCCCGCCGCCTGGGCAATTCCCACATTCACCGCATGATGCGGAGGTAAAATTTTTTTCGTGATTTTTTTAGAATTTAATTGGTTAAATTGCAGTCAATCGGAGACACGATCTCGCTCGCAATTTAACCAATTACAGGATGACTACATTAAGGCAAGATTGATGTACTTTCCGGTTGCCGCATTTTCTGGATTTTCTGCAAGCCAGGGAATTTCGCCCAGCAGCGGCGCGGGAATCATGCGGGTGAGCGTGGTCATATATTCAGCGTGACGTTTTCCCGGAGGCGTGACATCGTTCGCCACCCACCCCGCCAGAGTCAGTCCGGCGTGTAGTATTGCCTGCGCAGTCAACATCGCGTGATTAATACAGCCGAGTTTCACGCCCACAACCAGTATCACTGGCAGTTGTTCCTGTGTTACCCAATCCGCAAAAGTGAAAGTGTCAGAAAGCGGCGTAAACCAGCCGCCAGCACCTTCCACTAACACCCAGTCAGCCTGTTGTTCAAGCGCGCGTAATCCGGCGCTCATTACCAATGCTTCTATCGGCCTGCCCTCTTGCGCGCTGATGATATGCGGCGAGGTGGGTTCTGCGAAGGTGTAAGGATTTACCGTTGCGTAATCCAGCTGCAGGCTACTGTTGCGCTGTAACGCCAGCGCGTCACTATTACGTAAGCCTTTCGGGGTCTTTTCGCTGCCAGAGGCCACCGGTTTGTAACCTGCCGTCCGGTAGCCTGCTGCCTTTGCGGCTTGTAAAAGCGCGCAGCTGGCGACAGTTTTCCCCACTTCGGTATCCGTTCCGGTGACAAAATAACATTTACTCACGAGCAATCACTCCCAAAAAAAGATGATACGTCAGAGGATATCGCCCCTGTTGTTGCGGCCAGGCCAGTTGCAATCGCTGCAACTGCGAACGCGTTAATATTCGCGGGTCACGCCCTTCATGAAGATGCGTGGCACCGATGCCTTTCAGCGAACGCATGGCACTGAGCGCATCATCAAACCACAGCGTGATGGGCTGAATATAATGTTGATAATGCACGGCGTTTAGCGACTGTTCGATTTCATCTGGCGGTAAAAAGCGATTAGCATGCGGACGCTCGTCCACCGCCTGCCACGCCTGATGCAGTTCGGGTAACGATCCCTGCACCAGCGTGGTAAACGCGACCACGCCTCCGGGGCGCACCACCCGATACAGCTCGCGGAGTGCCGTGGATAAATTACCGCACCACTGCACCGCGAGATTGCTCCATGCAAGATCGAACGTCGCAGTCGCTAACGGCAGGGATTCGATATCTCCCGCCAGATAATGGTCTGCGGCATCCTTCTGGCGTGCCTGAACAAGCATTGGCGGAGAGAGATCTAACGCAGTCACCTGCGCGTGACGCTCTCGCCAGCGGCGGCTCATCCAGCCTGGTCCACAACCCGCATCCAGTACGCGGGTGTATTTACGCTGTGGGAGCATTGCCAGTAAGGCGTCAGCACTCTGGCGCTGTAGATCGGCGTGTTGCTCATAGTGTGCGGCTGCCCGTCCAAATGCCGCAGCAATGGCTTGTTTATTAACCGTTGCCATGCAGCACCTCCAGCAGACGGTCGATATCCTGCATTTCATGCGCTGCGGTTAGCGTTAAGCGCAGTCGCGCAGTACCAGCGGGTACGGTTGGCGGGCGAATTGCCGTGACCCAACAGCCTTGCTGGCGCAGTTTTTCTGCCAGTTGTAACGCACGGCTGTTATCACCGACGATCAATGGCTGGATGGCGCTCCATGAATCAGCAAGCGTAAACGGCAAATCCTGCACTCCGGCACGAAAACGCGTTATGAGTGCCGCCAGTTTTTCGCGCCGTGCATCCCCCTCATCACTGCGAATGACCGCCAGCGACGCACGTAATGCCTGCGCCTGAGCGGGCGGCATACTGGTGCTGTAGATAAGATGGCGAGCGAATTGCAGCAGATAATCCGCCACCGTATTGGAGCAAAGCACCGCTGCCCCGCTGACGCCAAATCCTTTGCCAAACGTCACCACCAGCAATTCTGGTTTTACCTTTTGCAGCCAGCAGCTGCCACGCCCCTGCTCCCCGATAACGCCCGTGCCGTGGGCGTCATCGACCATCAACCAGCCATCGTGCTGTTGCGTTACCTGCTGGATTTCCTCCAGTGGCGCACTATCGCCGTCCATGCTGAACACGCCTTCTGTCACTACCAGTTGCTGCCCCGGACAGGGGGAAGCAAGCAGTCGCGCCAGATGAGTGACATCGTTATGAGCAAAACGGCGAAGCGGCGACGGGCTTAAACTTGCAGCCTCCAGCAATGAGGCATGGCTAAGCCGGTCGGCAACAATACGGTCCTCTTTCGCCATCATCGCGGCAATGACTGCCTGATTAGCAGCAAAACCAGAGATAAACAGCAGTGCCCGCGAATAGCCCAGCCACTCGGCCAGTTCTTCTTCCAGCGCCTGATGCGCCACGCTATAACCGCTGACGTGACCGGAGCCGCCGCTACCGATGCCAAATTGCTCCGCACCCTGCTTCCAGGCACGGATAATTTGCGGATGATGGCTTAAACCTAAATAATCGTTACTGGAAAAGTTCAGATACTGGCGATCATCCACCACCAGCCAGCGTCCGGCTCCTTGCGCCACCGGATAACGGCGACGCAGGGCATCGGCAGCACGCCGCGCATCGAGCGCCGCGTTGATTTTCTCCTGCCAGCTCATAGTGCTGCCGCGTTGTAATATTCGTCAGTGTCCGGGGTCATCAGCGCCTGCTCCAGACGCTGCTGTTGTTCGTTATCGCCCGCCAGCACGGCAGTTTGCTGCGGATTTAGCCCCAGTTTGCGGAACAGTTGCAGGTCTTTATCTTCTTCCGGATTCGGCGTGGTCAGCAGTTTGCAACCGTAGAAAATCGAGTTTGCGCCAGCCATAAAGCACATCGCCTGAGTCTGTTCGTTCATCTGCTCGCGTCCGGCAGAAAGGCGTACGTAAGAGGTCGGCATCATGATCCGCGCAACTGCAATGGTGCGAATAAAATCAAAGGCATCGACATCATCGTTATCCGCCAGCGGCGTGCCTTTCACCTTCACCAGCATGTTGATTGGTACGCTTTCCGGCGGCGTTGGCAGGTTTGCCAGTTGCAGCAATAATCCGGCGCGATCTTTTACTGTTTCGCCTAAGCCCACAATGCCGCCTGAACAGACTTTGATCCCGGCGTCGCGCACTTTTTCCAGCGTATCGAGGCGTTCCTGATAGGTACGCGTGGTGATGATATTGCCGTAAAACTCCGGCGAGGTGTCGAGGTTGTGGTTGTAGTAATCCAGCCCGGCATTCGCCAGGCGCTGCGCCTGAGATTCACTCAACGTGCCCAGCGTCATACACGCCTCCAGCCCCATCGCTTTTACCCCCTGCACCATTTGTTCCAGGTACGGCATATCGCGTTCGTGGGGATTCTTCCACGCCGCGCCCATACAGAAACGCGTCGATCCCGCCGCTTTCGCTTTGCGCGCCGACTCCAGCACCTGTTCAACTTCCATCAACCGCTCGGCTTCCAGCCCGGTTTTGTAGCGCGAGCTTTGCGGGCAATATTTGCAATCTTCCGGACAAGCTCCGGTCTTAATCGACAGCAAAGTGCTGACCTGCACCTGACGAGGATCGAAATGCTGACGATGCACCTGCTGCGCTTCAAACAGCAGATCCAGCAACGGTTTTTCAAATAATTCTGTGACTTGCGACAATGTCCAGCGTGGGCGGTGAGCCATGGGGCTTCTCCAAAACGTGTTTTTTGTTGTTAATTCGGTGTAGACTCGTAAACCTAAATCTTTTCAATTTGGTTTACAAGTCGATTATGACAACGGACGATCTTGCCTTTGACCAACGCCATATCTGGCACCCATACACATCCATGACCTCCCCGCTGCCGGTTTATCCGGTGGCAAGCGCCGAAGGTTGCGAGCTAATTTTGTCTGACGGCAGACGCCTGGTTGACGGTATGTCGTCCTGGTGGGCGGCGATCCACGGTTACAATCACCCGCAGCTTAATGCGGCGATGAAGTCGCAAATTGATGCTATGTCGCATGTGATGTTTGGCGGTATCACCCATGCGCCCGCCATTGAGCTGTGCCGCAAATTGGTGGCAATGACGCCGCAACCACTGGAGTGCGTTTTTCTCGCGGACTCCGGCTCCGTAGCGGTAGAAGTGGCGATGAAAATGGCGTTGCAGTACTGGCAGGCCAAAGGCGAAGCGCGCCAGCGTTTTCTAACCTTCCGCAATGGTTATCATGGCGATACCTTTGGCGCGATGTCGGTGTGCGATCCGGACAACTCAATGCACAACCTGTGGAAAGGCTATCTGCCAGAAAACCTGTTTGCTCCCGCCCCGCAAAGCCGCATGGATGGCGAATGGGATGAGCGCGATATGGTGGGCTTTGCCCGCCTGATGGCGGCGCATCGTCATGAAATCGCGGCGGTGATCATTGAACCGATTGTCCAGGGCGCAGGCGGGATGCGCATGTACCATCCGGAATGGTTAAAACGAATCCGCAAAATGTGCGATCGCGAAGGTATCTTGCTGATTGCCGACGAGATCGCCACCGGATTTGGTCGTACCGGCAAACTGTTTGCCTGTGAACATGCAGAAATCGCGCCGGATATTTTGTGTCTCGGTAAAGCCTTAACCGGCGGCACAATGACCCTTTCCGCCACGCTCACCACGCGCGAGGTTGCGGAAACCATCAGTAACGGCGAAGCCGGCTGCTTTATGCATGGGCCAACTTTTATGGGCAATCCGCTGGCCTGCGCAGCAGCAAACGCCAGCCTGGCGATTCTCGAATCTGGCGACTGGCAGCATCAGGTGGCGGCTATTGAAGCGCAGCTACGCGAGCAACTTGCCCCCGCCTGTGACGCCGAAATGGTTGCCGATGTGCGCGTACTGGGGGCAATCGGCGTGGTCGAAACCTCTCGTCCGGTGAATATGGCAGCGCTGCAAAAATTCTTTGTCGAACAGGGTGTCTGGATCCGGCCTTTTGGCAAACTGATTTACCTGATGCCGCCCTATATTATTCTCCCGCAACAGTTGCAGCGTCTGACCGCAGCGGTTAATCGTGCGGTGCAGGATGAAACATTTTTTTGCCAATAACGGGAAGTCAGCGTGAGGGTTTCTGGCTACACTTTCTGCAAACAAGAAAGGAGGGCTCATGAAACTCATCAGTAATGATTTACGCGATGGCGATAAGCTGCCGCATCGTCATGTCTTTAACGGCATGGGTTACGATGGCGATAATATTTCACCGCATCTGGCGTGGGATGATGTTCCTGTGGGAACGAAAAGTTTTGTTGTCACCTGCTACGACCCGGATGCGCCAACTGGCTCCGGCTGGTGGCACTGGGTAGTTGTTAATTTACCCGCGGATACCCGCGTATTACCGCAAGGGTTTGGATCTGGTCTGGTAGCAATGCCAGACGGCGTTTTGCAGACGCGTACCGACTTTGGTAAAACCGGATACGATGGCGCAGCGCCGCCGAAAGGCGAAACCCATCGCTACATTTTTACCGTTCACGCGCTGGATGTAGAACGTATTGATGTCGATGAAGGTGCCAGCGGCGCGATGGTCGGGTTTAACGTTCATTTTCACTCTCTGGCGAGTGCCTCGATTACTGCGATGTTTAGTTAATCACTCTGCCAGATGGCGCAATGCCATCTGGTATCACTTAAAGGTATTAAAAACAACTTTTTGTCTTTTTACCTTCCCGTTTCGCTCAAGTTAGTATAAAAAAGCAGGCTTCAACGGATTCATTTTTCTATTTCATAGCCCGGAGCAACCTGTGAACACATTTTCAGTTTCCCGTCTGGCGCTGGCATTGGCTTTTGGCGTGACGCTGACCGCCTGTAGCTCAACACCGCCCGATCAACGTCCTTCTGATCAAACCGCGCCTGGTACCTCTTCTCGCCCGATTCTGTCGGCAAAAGAAGCGCAGAATTTCGATGCTCAACACTATTTTGCATCCCTGACACCAGGTGCGGCAGCGTGGAATCCTTCCCCGATTACCCTGCCTGCGCAACCTGACTTTGTTGTCGGCCCGGCGGGTACTCAAGGTGTAACGCATACCACGATTCAGGCGGCGGTAGATGCGGCAATTATCAAGCGTACCAACAAGCGCCAGTATATTGCCGTGATGCCTGGTGAGTATCAGGGAACGGTGTATGTCCCTGCCGCTCCGGGTGGAATTACTCTGTACGGTACAGGTGAAAAACCGATTGATGTGAAGATTGGGCTTTCCCTTGATGGTGGCATGAGCCCTGCCGACTGGCGTCACGACGTCAACCCGCGCGGCAAATATATGCCAGGTAAACCGGCGTGGTATATGTACGATAGCTGCCAGAGTAAACGCAGCGACAGTATCGGTGTTCTCTGCTCTGCGGTCTTCTGGTCACAAAACAATGGCCTGCAACTGCAAAACCTGACCATCGAAAACACGCTGGGCGATAGCGTAGATGCGGGTAACCATCCGGCGGTGGCACTGCGTACTGATGGCGACAAAGTGCAGATCAATAACGTCAACATTCTCGGTCGTCAGAACACCTTCTTTGTCACCAACAGCGGTGTGCAGAACCGTCTGGAAACGAATCGCCAGCCGCGTACGCTGGTGACCAACAGCTATATTGAAGGGGATGTGGATATCGTTTCTGGTCGCGGCGCAGTGGTGTTCGATAACACCGAATTCCGCGTGGTGAACTCCCGTACCCAGCAAGAAGCGTATGTGTTTGCACCGGCTACGCTGTCCAACATTTACTACGGTTTCCTCGCCGTAAACAGCCGTTTCAATGCTTCCGGTGATGGCGTGGCGCAACTGGGCCGCTCGCTGGATGTTGATGCCAATACCAACGGTCAGGTAGTGATCCGTGATAGCGCCATCAACGAAGGTTTTAACACAGCCAAACCGTGGGCTGATGCGGTGATCTCTAATCGCCCGTTTGCGGGTAACACCGGCAGCGTTGATGATAACGACGAAGTACAACGCAATCTGAATGACACTAACTACAACCGCATGTGGGAATACAATAACCGCGGCGTGGGTAGCAAAGTGGTTGCAGAGGCGAAGAAGTAGGAGCTGTTAACTATGTGCCGGATGCGGCGTAAACGCCTTATCCGGCCTACAGTTCGATACGATTTGTCGGTCGGATAAGATGCGCCAGCATCGCATCCGACAATAAGTGCCGGATGCGACCTACATTCACATGGCGCTTTTTACATCTGACGGTTTTTATTGAAGTTAATCAAACTACCCGCCTTGATAATCTCGCGTTCTTCGGCAGTCAGACTTTCCATATAGAGCGTGATTTCCGTTACCGGTGCATCTTCATGGATCACATAACCTTTAAACGTCGTTCCAGGATTATCCAGCGCCGCTTTAATGCCAGGGATGTAAATGTAATCCCCCACTTCAAAGGTTGGCGCTTCCGCCATCTGCAGCGGTAACATCCCCCAGTTGATGACGTTAGAACGATAGCGTTTAGTCGCGTACTCCTCGGCAATATTCGCCAGACCGCCAATCACACGCTGACAACTCGCCGCCTGTTCACGCGCAGAACCATCGCCTGGTTTCACCGCATAGACCATGCTGCCAATTTCAGTTTGCAGCGGATCAACATGTTCCTGACCAGCAATCTGCTTAATGCGCGCAAACACCTCTGCCATCTCGCTGACATTCCCCGCCAGACGCTGATTTTCCAGCTCAGCAGTCGCTTTACTTCTGCCAACATAACCTGGATCGCGGCGTGACAGGGTAAACTCCGCCAGACCAATCGGATTTGAACGATAAGAAGAGGTTTCACCGGAAGGAATCAGTTCGTCGGTGGTGGTCACTTCGTCGAGGATCTTCGAGCACACTTTGAGGACGATATTGTCAGTCAGCGCACCCAATTCCGGCCAGTCTTTAATGTTCGGTCCGTAAATCAGCGGTTGCTGGGTCGCCCCTTTCACAAAGCCTTGATAGACGCGATTTTTATACGGCGTTACATCGAAGGCGTACTCCGGCACGTTGTCCCAGCAATCGAGTTCGCTGGCAGAGGTTAAATAGCCACCGTTTGCCGCAGTCGCAGCGATAGAACGAGCGTCCATCAACGCCACCGCTGACATCTGCCCATTAGCTGGCTTAGAGCCTTCGCGGTTCGGGAAGTTACGCGTGGTGTGGCGAATACTCAAACCGTTGTTGATTGGCGTATCGCCCGCGCCAAAGCATGGGCCGCAGAACGCGGTTCTGATGATTGCGCCTGCGCCAATCAAATCTGCGACCACACCTTTTTTGGCGAGATCCATAAACACCGGCTGTGATGACGGGTAAACCGCTAACGAGAAGGTGTCATTGCCGCAGGATTGACCGCGCAGCGCATTCGCCGCCGCGATGACGTTTTCATAGTTACCGCCAGAACAGCCCGCGATAATCCCCTGCTGCACTTTCAGGCGACCATTTTCCACTTTATCCAGCAGCGAGAGTTTGGCTTTACCGTGCGCCACGCGTTCGGACTCAATTTCAATCTCACGCAGAATGTCGGTCAGGTTCTGGTTCAGCGTGTCGATTTCATACACGTTGCTCGGGTGGAATGGCAGCGCAATCATTGGTTTGATGGCGCTTAAATCAACGCTGATGCAGCCATCGTAGTACGCCATTGGTTGAGGGTTAAGTTGGCAGTAATCCTGGCCGCGACCGTGCAGCGCCAGCCAGTTATGGACTTCTTCATCGGTTTGCCAGACAGAACTTAAACAGGTCGTTTCAGTGGTCATCACGTCAACGCTGTTACGGAAATCGGTAGAGAGCGCTGCAACACCGGGACCTACGAACTCCATCACTTTGTTTTTGACGTAACCGTTTTTGAACACGGCACCGATGATAGCCAGCGCCACATCCTGCGGCCCCACATACGGCGCAGGTTTTCCGGTCAGATGCACCGCAACCACGCCCGGATAGTCGATATCCCAGGTGTCATTAAGCAGTTGTTTTACCAGCTCGCCGCCGCCCTCACCGACTGCCATTGTCCCTAATGCGCCGTAACGGGTGTGGCTGTCTGATCCGAGGATCATTTTGCCGCCGCCAGCCATCATTTCACGCATATATTGATGGATGACCGCAATATGCGGTGGCACAAAAATACCGCCATAACGCTGGGCCGCCGATAAACCAAAAACATGGTCATCACCGTTAATGGTGCCGCCGACGGCGCAGAGTGAGTTATGGCAGTTGGTCAGCACATACGGCAGCGGGAAACGTTCCATACCGGACGCTTTAGCGGTCTGTACAATACCAACAAAGGTAATATCGTGAGAGGCTAATGAATCAAACTTAATTTTAAGTTTATCCATATTTCCGGACGTATTATGAGAAGAGAGAATAGACCAGGCAATAGTGCCTTTTTTGGCTTCTTCTTTTTTAATTTCGCCGGTGAAATGTTCTTCGGCAATTATTTCGTTATTACTGGCGAGAAACACGCCTTTTTCAGATAACTTGATCATCAAATGCTCCAGATATCTGCGCACCGGAAAGTGCGCAGAAAGATAATAAATGGATATACTCTAAATAATTCGAGTTGCAGGAAGGCGACAAGCGAGTGAATCCCCAGTCACTTACATAAGTAAGTGACTGGGGTGAGCGAACGCAGACGCAGCACATGCAACTTGAAGTATGACGAGTATATTTACAGCATGTTCCAGCCGATCAGCATATTCCACCACCACACGCCGAGGGTGATATGCACCAGGAAGGTTAATATCGTCAGTACCGCACCGACCAACCACCAGGATTTAATATCGTTGTAACCCACGCCAAAGATGACCGGACCTGCCGCGCCGCCATAGTGAGTAACCATGCCGCCATAGGAGTTAGAGAACAACAGTGCCAGCGCGGTTAACATTAACGGTGCGCCGGAGACATTCGCCAGCATGGCAAATACCGGTAACATGGCAACGATATAGGCACTACCAGAAGCGAAGAAATAACGCACGATGATGCTGAGGAAAATAATAACGAAGAAAGCAACGTTCCCGTGACCATCAAATGCCAGGTTATTTTTAAAGACTTCAGCTAACCATTCGAAGAATTTAACTTTCGATAATAAGGAGCTTAAGCCGATAATACCGCCGTACCAGATTAAGGTATTCCAGCCGCCTTTATTTTTAACCACGTCTTCCCAGGTAACGATACCCAGCAGCAGCATAGTTGCCATAACAACGATTGCCACGGTGGATTCATCAACCCCCAGAGACTTACTGAAAATCCAGCCCAGCAGCGCCAGCACAAAGACACCGAGCAGCATTTTTTCGCGGATTTTCATCGGTCCCAGTTCGGCAAGGCCCGCTTTAGCGATGGTTTTGTTATCCACCTTCTTAATTTCTGGTGGATACATGGTGTAAATCACCAGCGGGGTGACCAGCAGCATAATGATGCCCGGCAATCCGGCGGCTAACGCCCATCCACCCCAGCTAATTTGCAGGTGCAGAATGTCGTTGATCATTTTCAGCGCCAGAATGTTCCCCGCCATTGCGGTAAAGAACATATAGCTGGTGGTTTTGGTGACCATGTAAATGGACATCATCAGGTAATGTCCAACACGACGCGGACTTTTTTCCGGTTCTGATCCCAAAGCCACTGCCACGCTGTTGATGATCGGTAACACGATGCCGCCCGCACGCGCGGTGTTAGACGGTGTTGCCGGAGCCAGTACCAGATCGAGAAATACCGTAACGTAACCCAGACCCAGGGTAGTGCTACCAATTTTACCAATCAGCAGATAGGCAATACGTTTACCTAAGCCTGTGGTTACAAACGCGGCGCTTAAAGTAAACGCAGAAAACACCAGCCAGGTGGTACCGGAAGAGTAACCGCTTAATACAGCGGTGGTTTTAAATTCCCCACCTGATAAGTTACCCACCACTACCATCGATGCGGCGACGGCAATTAACAGTACGACAGGTTCCGGGAAAGGCTTGATAACCAGCCCCACAATGGCCGCCAGGTAAATACCAAAAAGCACCCACGCCAGTTCGCTTAATCCTGCCGGAGCTGGCATAAAGCCAATAATACATGGGATTGCTAATATCAGAATTAGCTTCCATAACGATTTCTTATTCATTTAATATCCTGTTCTTTCTGTATGACTCATACAGAATTCCTTTATTGATTGTCATTATCACGACAACAAAATTTTTCAGGGAAGATAAACTTCACCGGAAAATATTTTTCTGGTCGTCCGAATAACAGATGCGCGTAACGTCGTGGCATCCTGACCTTCATTACTTAAATGAACGTCGAGCGCACCACTGGGGTGTTCAATATTGATATTGCCGTATCCTACAGAAGGGACGATTTGTCGGGTGACGGTACCTTCCAATGCACAACTACTGGAAATAGCAATAGCACCGGTTATCGCCAAAGCGCGATGGCAAGAATGCGGCATAAAATAACGCACATTAATTGCCCCGCCTTTCTGCGCTGGAGAAATAAGTACAGGTTTAGGGATAACCATATTACTGACATCGCCTAAACCCATTGCTTTACCCGCTTGTAGACGGATAGATTCAATGCGGGCTAATAATGCTTTGTCGGCATCCAGCTCTGCCGGTAATTCATAGCCTGTTTTTCCCAGATATTCAGCAGGAATAATGACAACTGGCATCGCCATATCGATACAGGTCACCGGGACATCGTCAAAATAATCAATCTGATTATCCGTCGGGAAGACTTTTCCGGTTTTCGTTCCGGCGGCATTCAGGAAAGTGAGCGCAACCGGTGCGGCAGTACCCGGTACGCCGTCAATTCTGGCGCTACCCTCGTACTCGACAACACCATTTGGCGTTTGCACATCAGCTTCGATGAACGTACCCGTATTGACGTTGCGGATACGTACGCGGGTAACTGGCGAAGTCGCTGCAATCAAACCATTTTCAATGGCGAATGCCCCAACGCCAGACAGCATATTGCCGCAGTTAGGCGTGGTATCGACACGTTGCTCATGGACGATAACTTGAGCAAACAGATAATCGACATCTGCACGCGGATCGCTGGAGCGGCTAATAATGGCGACTTTACTGGTCAGCGGATTACCGCCGCCAATACCGTCAATTTCCAGATCGTTACCGGAACCCATAATTGCCATCAATATTTTATCGCGCTGCGTTTGATCTTCGGGTAGATGTTCCGCTAACAGGAACGCGCCCCTCGAGGTTCCACCTCGCATCATCACGCAGGGTATTTTTTTCATAATAATGCCCTCAATTTAAAAACATAACTTATTGCGATATGGTTACATTAAGGGCAAAGCATCTCTAATGACTTTAGCTCAACGATTAATAACATTTTTTCATTAATTTAAGTTGGCTAAATGCAGTTAAAATTTTTAACTGCCAGTCACCCAAAATCGTCGCTTCCATTTTCCGGAGTAATAATGAAGCATGAATTATCAAGTATGAAGGCATTTGTCATACTGGCAGAGTCCAGTTCATTTAACAATGCTGCTAAATTACTCAATATTACGCAACCTGCATTAACGCGAAGAATAAAAAAGATGGAGGAAGATTTACACATTCAACTATTTGAGCGTACAACTCGCAAGGTTACGTTAACAAAAGCAGGAAAAAGGTTGCTCCCGGAGGCGCGGGAATTAATAAAAAAATTCGATGAAACGCTTTTTAGTATTCGCGACATGAATGCTTATCATCGAGGTATGGTGACGTTAGCGTGTATTCCGACCGCGGTATTTTATTTTTTACCATTGGCAATCGGTAAATTTAATGAGCTGTATCCCAATATTAAAGTGCGGATTCTGGAACAAGGCACGAATAATTGCATGGAATCGGTGCTGTGTAACGAATCAGACTTTGGCATAAACATGAACAACGTCACAAATTCATCCATTGATTTTACCCCACTGGTCAACGAGCCGTTCGTGCTGGCCTGTCGGCGTGACCATCCATTGGCCAAAAAGCAGCTTGTAGAATGGCAGGAGTTAGTGGGTTACAAAATGATTGGCGTACGCTCCTCCAGCGGCAACCGACTGTTGATAGAACAACAGCTAGCCGACAAGCCCTGGAAGCTGGACTGGTTTTACGAAGTGCGTCATCTTTCGACGTCATTAGGGCTGGTGGAGGCGGGACTGGGGATTTCGGCGCTTCCTGGTCTGGCAATGCCCCATGCGCCCTATTCTTCGATTATTGGTATCCCACTGGTGGAACCCGTTATACGTCGGACATTGGGGATTATTCGCCGCAAAGATGCCGTGCTTTCTCCGGCAGCTGAACGCTTTTTTGCCTTGCTGATTAATTTGTGGACTGACGATAAAGACAATTTGTGGACCAATATCGTCGAACGCCAGAGACATGCGTTACAGGAGATAGGTTAATACACCGGCGCAGGAGAGACTGCGCCGGTTAAATCAGCGGTTAGTGCGCGTTGACCACTACCCACATTGGCCCCTGCCCAACCGCATAGCGGCCTTTTTCATGCAGTAGCCCCTGCTCGCCAACAATTTCGTATACCGAGATGTGGTGAGATTTTTGCCCGGCGGCAATCAGATACTTGCCGCTGTGATCAACATTGAAGCCGCGCGGCTGGGTTTCCGTTGGCTGGAAGCCTTCTTTACTCAACACGCTGCCATCTTCCGAAACGCTGAAAACGGTAATCAGACTGGCGGTACGGTCGCAGGCGTATAAATGACGACCATCCGGGGTGATATGAATATCAGCCGCCCAACGGGTGTCGGAGAAGTTTTCCGGCATCATATCCAGCGTCTGGACACATTCGATATTGCCGTGCGGATCTTTCAGTTCCCAGACATCCACTGAGCTGTTTAACTCATTGACGCAATACGCATATTGTTCGTTTGGATGGAATACCATATGACGCGGGCCGGCCCCTTCAACGGTAGTCACTTCCGCAGGGTCCTGCGCCACCAGATGACCATCATCGCTGACCGTAAACAGGCAAATGCGATCCTGCTTTAATGCCGGAACCCACAACGTACGGTTGTCCGGTGAGATATTGGCGGAATGGCAACCGTCCAGCCCCTCGACCACATCGACGACGCCCACTGGCAGGCCATCTTCCAGACGCGTTACGCTCACGTTACCCGCATTGTAAGAACCGACAAAGACAAACTGCCCCTGGTGATCGGTGGAAATATGCGTCGGGCTACCCGGCAGCGCAGACTCTGCAGCAAAGGTCAGCGCGCCATCATCCGGTGCAATACGATACGCCAGAACACGAAACTCCGGACGGACACCAACGTAGAGGTAACGTTTGTCCGGGCTGACCACCATCGGCTGCACCTGCCCCGGCACATCGACAACCTGTGTCAGCGTCAGTGCGCCTTCATGATTCAGGTTCCAGACGTGAATTTGCTGGCTCTCAGGGCTGGCGATATAAACTGTTTGCTTCATGAATGCTCCTTTGCATTTAGCAACTGACTGTAACAGCTAAAATTAGTCGCTTTTGGCGGTGAATGCTGAATTAAAACGCAGAATTTTGTCCGATAGTGGTATCGGTGTACCATTCGCGCAGACGAAAATTCTTAACCTTAATCTGGAATACGCCATGACCACACGCGTGATTGCTCTCGACTTAGACGGCACCTTATTGACCCCGAAAAAGACCCTGCTTCCATCATCGATAGAAGCCCTGGCCCGCGCTCGCGAAGCAGGCTATCGATTAATCATCGTCACAGGTCGCCATCACGTCGCTATTCATCCTTTTTATCAGGCGCTGGCGCTGGATACACCTGCTATTTGCTGTAATGGCACCTATTTGTATGATTATCATGCAAAAACCGTGCTGGAAGCGGACCCAATGCCCGTTAATAAAGCCCTGCAACTCATTGAGATGCTGAATGAACACCACATTCACGGTCTGATGTATGTGGATGATGCGATGGTCTATGAGCACCCGACCGGACATGTCATTCGCACGTCTAACTGGGCGCAAACCCTGCCGCCGGAACAGCGTCCGACTTTCACACAAGTCGCTTCTCTGGCTGAAACGGCGCAACAAGTTAACGCCGTATGGAAGTTCGCCCTGACGCACGATGACCTGCCGCAATTGCAGCATTTTGGTAAGCATGTCGAACATGAACTGGGACTGGAGTGTGAATGGTCCTGGCACGATCAGGTTGATATTGCACGCGGCGGCAACAGCAAAGGTAAACGTTTGACGAAATGGGTTGAGGCGCAAGGCTGGTCGATGGAAAACGTCGTGGCGTTCGGCGATAACTTCAATGATATTAGTATGCTGGAAGCCGCTGGTACAGGCGTGGCGATGGGCAACGCCGATGACGCAGTAAAAGCGCGCGCCAACATTGTGATTGGTGATAACACCACCGACAGCATTGCCCAGTTCATTTATAGCCACCTGATTTAATCAGGCGGTTATCGACACACTTTTAATTTGCGCATACAGCCACAGGCCAGGTTTGATCGCCAGTTCATCCCTGGCCCACGGGCTGATACGCGCCCACAGCGTTTTACAGCCGACTTCCAGCTCCACTTCCACCTGGCCGTTGTCGTCATAACTATTAACAACTTTTGCCCGCAATACGTTACGAATGCTGGTTTGCTGCGGCGGTTGTAAAACCAGTGAGACATCGGAAGCCTGAATGCGGATGCGTAGCGCAGCTTGCAGCGGTTCGTCCAGCTTATTGACCCACAAATGCTGATCGCCCAGCGCCAGCGCGGTCATCGCGTAATGCGGATGATGCTCAAGTACTGTCACTTTCAGAATGCTACTTTGTTGCTCTTTCGGTAGCCACGGATTCATCACGCTACTACCCCAGACTTCTTCCAGCGCGCCAAAGGCTTTCACCTGACCGTTTTCCAGTACCATCACTCTGTCTGCCAGATGGAGGATCTCATCCAGCGAATGGCTGACATACAACATCGGAATGTTGATTTCCCGCGTCAGACGTTGCAGATAAGGCAACAGTTCGCGTTTACGCGGAATATCCAGTGATGCCAGCGGTTCATCCAGCAACAGCAATTCCGGTGCTGTCAGCAAAGCCCGACCAATCGCCACGCGCTGTTTTTCGCCTCCGGACAGGCTGCCTGGTAAACGATCAAGCAACGGTTCAATGCCTAAAAGCGCCACCAGCTTATCGAACTGATTGACCATGCTTTTCGCCATGCCGTAGCGCAAATTGCCACGCACTTTATAATGCGGAAACAGCCGCGCATCCTGAAACACATAGCCTACGCGACGCTTTTCTGGCGTCAGGCAGATACCTTTATCGGCGTCATTTAGTACCCGACCATTGAGGACAATCCGCCCTTTTTGCGGACGTGTCAGCCCACTGATGGCGTTAATCAGCGAGGTTTTTCCGGCACCAGAGACACCAAAAATAGCGGTGATGCCATTGGCGGGCAGCGTTTCATTAATCGTCAGGCAATGGTTGCCCAACGTCTGGGAAAAATTCAGTTCCAGCATGATTAGCGCCCCGCCCGCTCACGGCTGATTCTGGCCAGCCATTCTGAAATCAACAGGGAGATCATCGCCAGCGCAATAGAAATAATACACAGTCTCGCCGCGCCACTTTCCCCGCCAGGGGTCTGGATCAGGGTATACATGGCAGAAGGAATGGTCCGCGTTTCACCAGGAATGTTCGACACAAAGGTGATGGTTGCGCCAAATTCACCGAGCGAACGAGCGAATGCCAGTACCGTACCAACAATAATTCCCGGTAAGGTCAGCGGTAACGTGATAGTAAAGAAAACGCGCCAGCGCCCGGCCCCCAGTGTTCTTGCGGCCTGCTCCAGTTTGATATCAACACCTTCCAGCGCCAGACGAATCGCCCGCACCATCAGCGGAAAAGACATGACAGCGGCAGCGAGAACCGCACCACGCCAGCTAAACGCGAAAGAAAGACCAAACCAGTCATACAGACGTTCACCGATAAATCCGCGCCGTCCCATCGAAACTAATAATAGGTAACCGACGACCACGGGCGGTAACACCAGCGGTAGATGCAGTACGCTGTCGAGCAGAGCTTTGCCCGGAAACGTGCAACGTACCAGTAACCAGGCAAAAAAGATCCCAAACGGCAGGCTAAACAGCACAGCCAGGGAAGAAACTTTCAGGCTTAATAAAACTGCCTGCCATTCTGGATCGGTCAGTATCATTACTTGGTTGTAAATCCGTAACGTTTAAAGATTTCCGCAGCCTGCGGCCCCTTCAGATAATCATAAAATGCTTTCACTGTCGCATTGTTATGCCCTTCCACAACAGCAACCGGATATTCCACTTTTTTATGTGAATCTTCCGGGAAGGTGGCAACCACTTTTACCCCTTTGCTGGCAACTGCGTCAGAACCGTAAACAATACCCAGCGGCGCTTCATTGCGTTCGACCAACGCCAGCGCGCCACGAACATCTTCCGCCGGAGCCAGTTTCGGGGAAAGCGTATCCCATGCGCCCAGTTTTTGCAGTGCTTCTTTCGCATAAATGCCAGCAGGGACATGTTCCGGATCACCAACCGCGAGGCGACCGCCATTCAGCAGCGAAGTCCAGTTGGTTTTGCTGTCGATGGTGAAATCTTTCTGCTCGCTGGCTTTCGGTGCTACAACGACCAGGCTATTGCCGAGCAGTGTCTGGCGCGAAGCCGTATCGATCGCTTTTTTATCAACCGCATAATCCATCCATTTCTGATCGGCAGAAATAAACAGATCCGCAGGCGCACCCGCTTCAATCTGACGGGCCAAAGTAGATGACGAAGCGAAAGAAGAAACCACATCCACGCCTTTCTCTTTTTTATACTGCGTAGCAATGTCCTGCATTGCGTTAGTCAGTGATGCGGCGGCGAACACCGTGATTTTCCCTTCATCTGCCAGTGCATTGCCAGCAACAGCGAAAGAGAGTGCCGCCCCGGTAAACAAGTTCAACCATTTACGAGCCATTGGTAACCCCTTAATCTAACGTTATGTAGGCGTCAATATAACGGCAAGTTCGGAATTTTCCCAGCAGTTATTGCTAACCTTTGTGAGGTAGATGAGAAAAAATATCGGCAGAAAAAGCAGGAAGTTGAGAAAAAGAAAATGCCCGACTAAGCGGGCATTCAGGGAATCAATGATTTTGTCCGGGCTGGTCTTTTTTACCAACACCAGAAAAGATGTTGAATACTTCACCAAGACCGTAAATCAGACCCAGGATGATGGCCATCACGACAGGTACCATGATTACGGCGAATACCAGACTTTTTAATAACTCTAACATGGTCAACTCCAGATATAGTCATGAGACTATTCTAACCGCTAAGCACAGAAAAGCACTCCCCTTTTATGCGGTCAGCTTTGCGTGGCGTTCGTTTTCCGTCACAATAAGACTTTTGCCAGGACATTGTTATGCAGGCCGAAATCCTTCTCACCCTTAAGCTCCAACAAAAATTATTCGCCGACCCGCGCCGCATTTCGCTACTAAAACACATTGCGCTTTCCGGTTCCATTAGCCAGGGAGCGAAAGATGCCGGTATCAGCTATAAAAGCGCCTGGGATGCCATTAACGAGATGAATCAGTTAAGTGAGCATATTCTGGTTGAGCGCGCAACAGGCGGTAAAGGTGGAGGCGGCGCAGTACTGACCCGCTATGGTCAGCGACTGATTCAACTCTATGACTTACTGGCGCAAATCCAGCAAAAAGCCTTTGATGTGTTAAGTGACGATGACGCCCTGCCGCTGAACAGCCTGCTGGCCGCGATCTCACGTTTTTCACTGCAAACCAGCGCCCGTAACCAGTGGTTCGGTACCATCACCGCTCGCGATCATGATGACGTTCAACAGCATGTTGATGTCTTACTGGCTGATGGAAAAACACGCCTGAAAGTCGCAATTACCGCACAAAGCGGCGCGCGTCTGGGGCTGGATGAAGGCAAAGAAGTGTTGATATTGCTAAAAGCGCCGTGGGTAGGTATTACTCAGGACGAGGCGGTCGCGCAAAACGCTGACAACCAATTACCGGGTATTATTAGTCATATTGAGCGCGGCGCAGAGCAGTGCGAAGTATTAATGGCGCTACCCGACGGGCAAACACTGTGCGCCACAGTGCCGGTAAATGAAGCGACTTCTCTTCAGCAAGGGCAGAATGTCACGGCCTACTTTAATGCCGACAGCGTGATTATCGCCACGCTGTGCTAAGCGTGTTGACAATTTGTTATGAAACACGTATCCCTGTCAGTAATCGCTGCACAAAATGGGATATAAAATGTCATCGTTGCAAATTTTGCAAGGCACGTTTCGTCTTGGCGACACAAAAACGCTGCAATTGCCTCGGCTAACGTTAAACGCGGGTGATAGTTGGGCGTTTGTCGGTTCGAATGGAAGCGGGAAATCGGCGCTGGCCCGCGCGCTGTCGGGGGAACTTCCGCTTTTGAAAGGTGAACGGCAAAGCCAGTTTTCCCACATCACTCGTCTCTCCTTCGAGCAATTGCAAAAGCTCGTCAGCGACGAATGGCAGCGGAATAACACCGATATGCTTAGTCCTGGCGAAGATGACACCGGGCGTACCACGGCTGAGATCATTCAGGATGAAGTAAAGGATACTTCGCGTTGCATGCAACTGGCGCAGCAGTTCGGTATTACCGCCCTCCTCGACCGACGCTTTAAATACCTTTCCACTGGCGAGACGCGAAAAACCCTGCTGTGTCAGGCGCTGATGTCGGAGCCTGACTTGTTGATCCTTGATGAACCGTTTGATGGCCTGGATGTTGCCTCACGTCAGCATCTGGCTGAGCTACTCGCCTCGTTACATCAGTCCGGTATTACTCTGGTACTGGTGCTCAATCGCTTCGATGAGATCCCGGAATTTGTCCAGTTTGCTGGCGTGCTGGCGGATTGCACGTTAGCGGAAACTGGCGCTAAAGAAGAACTGCTCCAACAAGCACTCGTTGCGCAACTGGCGCATAGCGAACTGCTTGAAGGTGTGCAAATGCCGGAGCCGGATGAACCTTCAGCACGTCACGCCTTACCCGCCAACGAACCGCGCATTGTGCTGAACAATGGCGTGGTTTCTTATAACGAACGCCCCATCCTTAATAACCTTAGCTGGCAGGTGAATCCAGGCGAACACTGGCAAATTGTCGGGCCAAATGGCGCGGGAAAATCGACGTTATTAAGCCTGATTACTGGCGATCATCCGCAAGGTTACAGCAACGATTTGACGCTTTTCGGACGACGTCGCGGCAGCGGCGAAACCATCTGGGATATCAAAAAGCATATCGGTTACGTCAGCAGTAGTTTGCATCTGGATTACCGGGTCAGCACTACTGTGCGTAATGTGATTCTTTCTGGCTA
This sequence comes from Escherichia sp. WS2035, assembly GCF_046487065.1. NCBI lineage: Bacteria > Pseudomonadati > Pseudomonadota > Gammaproteobacteria > Enterobacterales > Enterobacteriaceae > Escherichia > Escherichia sp. WS2035. Next base: position 555,809 of record NZ_JBJQKD010000001.1, on the reverse strand, counting down.
TTTTGATTCGATTGGCATTTATCAGGCCGTTTCGGATCGCCAGCAAAAACTGGTGCAGCAGTGGCTGGATATTCTCGGCATTGATAAACGCACGGCTGACGCTCCTTTCCATAGTCTTTCCTGGGGACAGCAGCGTCTGGCGCTGATTGTCCGCGCACTGGTGAAACATCCGACGTTGCTTATTCTCGATGAACCACTACAGGGGCTTGATCCGCTCAATCGCCAGCTTATCCGCCGTTTTGTTGATGTGCTGATTAGCGAAGGTGAAACGCAATTGTTGTTTGTTTCGCACCACGCTGAAGATGCGCCTGCCTGTATTACCCATCGTCTTGAGTTCGTGCCGGACGGTGGACTCTATCGCTATGTGCTGACAAAAATAAATTGAGTCGGTAATGCTGACCGTGCCGGAGGCGGCGTAAACGTGTTATCCGGCCAACGGTTTGACGCATCCAGGCATGAAACCGCGTCTTTTTTTTCAGATAAAAAGCGCAATCATTCATAAAGCCGCTGTTTTATAATCACTTAATCGCGCATAAAAAACGGCTAAATTCCTGTGTAAACGATTCCACTAATTTATTCCATGTCACACTTTTCGCATCTTTGTTATGCTATGGTTATTTCATACCATAAGCCTAATGGAGCGAATTATGAGAGTTCTGGTTACCGGTGGTAGCGGTTACATTGGAAGTCATACCTGTGTGCAATTACTGCAAAACGGTCATGATGTCATCATTCTTGATAACCTCTGTAACAGTAAGCGCAGCGTACTGCCTGTTATCGAGCGTTTAGGCGGCAAACATCCAACGTTTGTTGAAGGCGATATCCGTAACGAAGCGTTGATGACCGAGATCCTGCACGATCACGCTATCGACACCGTGATCCACTTCGCCGGGCTGAAAGCCGTTGGCGAATCGGTACAAAAACCGCTTGAATATTACGACAACAATGTCAACGGTACTCTGCGCCTGATTAGCGCCATGCGCGCCGCTAACGTCAAAAACTTTATCTTTAGCTCCTCCGCCACCGTTTATGGCGATCAGCCCAAAATTCCATATGTTGAAAGCTTCCCGACCGGCACACCGCAAAGTCCTTACGGCAAAAGCAAGCTGATGGTGGAACAGATCCTTACCGATCTGCAAAAAGCCCAACCGGACTGGAGCATTGCCCTGCTGCGCTACTTCAACCCGGTTGGCGCGCATCCGTCGGGTGATATGGGCGAAGATCCGCAAGGCATTCCGAATAACCTGATGCCGTACATTGCCCAGGTTGCTGTAGGCCGTCGCGACTCACTGGCGATTTTTGGTAACGATTATCCGACCGAAGACGGCACTGGCGTGCGCGATTACATCCACGTAATGGATCTGGCAGATGGTCACGTCGTGGCGATGGAAAAACTGGCGAACAAGCCAGGCGTACACATCTACAACCTCGGCGCAGGCGTAGGCAGCAGCGTGCTGGACGTAGTTAATGCCTTCAGTAAAGCCTGCGGCAAACCGGTTAACTATCATTTTGCACCACGTCGCGCGGGCGACCTTCCGGCCTACTGGGCGGACGCCAGCAAAGCCGACCGTGAACTGAACTGGCGCGTAACGCGCACACTCGATGAAATGGCGCAGGACACCTGGCACTGGCAGTCACGCCATCCACAGGGATATCCCGATTAAGGAACGACCATGACGCAATTTAATCCCGTTGATCATCCACATCGCCGCTACAACCCGCTCACCGGGCAATGGATTCTGGTTTCACCGCACCGCGCTAAGCGCCCCTGGCAGGGGGCGCAGGAAACGCCAGCCAAACAGGTGTTACCTGCGCACGATCCAGATTGCTTCCTCTGCGCAGGTAATGTGCGGGTGACAGGCGATAAAAACCCCGATTACACCGGGACTTACGTTTTCACTAATGACTTTGCGGCCTTGATGTCTGACACGCCAGATGCGCCAGAAAGCAACGATCCTTTGATGCGTTGCCAGAGCGCGCGCGGTACCAGCCGGGTGATCTGCTTTTCACCGGATCACAGTAAAACGCTGCCAGAACTGAGCGTTGCGGCATTGACGGAAATCGTCAAAACCTGGCAGGAGCAAACCGCAGAACTGGGGAAAACATACCCGTGGGTGCAGGTCTTTGAAAACAAAGGCGCGGCGATGGGCTGCTCTAACCCGCATCCGCACGGACAGATTTGGGCAAATAGCTTCCTGCCTAACGAAGCTGAGCGCGAAGACCGTCTGCAAAAAGAATATTTCGCCGGGCAGAAATCACCAATGCTGGTGGATTATGTTCAGCGCGAGCTGGCAGACGGTAGCCGTACCGTTGTCGAAACCGAACACTGGTTAGCCGTCGTGCCTTACTGGGCTGCCTGGCCGTTCGAAACGCTACTGCTGCCCAAAGCCCACGTTTTACGGATCACCGATTTGACCGACGCCCAGCGCAGCGATTTGGCTCTGGCGTTGAAAAAGCTGACCAGTCGTTATGACAACCTCTTCCAGTGCTCCTTCCCCTACTCTATGGGCTGGCACGGCGCGCCATTTAATGGCGAAGAGAATCAACACTGGCAGCTGCACGCGCACTTTTATCCGCCTCTGTTGCGCTCTGCCACCGTACGTAAATTTATGGTTGGTTATGAAATGCTGGCAGAAACCCAGCGAGACCTGACCGCAGAACAGGCCGCAGAGCGTTTGCGCGCAGTCAGCGATATCCATTTTCGCGAATCCGGAGTGTAAGAAATGAGTCTGAAAGAAAAAACACAATCTCTGTTTGCCAACGCATTTGGCTACCCTGCCACTCACACCATTCAGGCGCCTGGCCGCGTGAATTTGATTGGTGAACACACCGACTACAACGACGGTTTCGTTCTGCCCTGCGCGATTGATTATCAAACCGTGATCAGCTGTGCGCCACGCGATGACCGTAAAGTTCGCGTAATGGCAGCCGATTATGAAAATCAGCTCGACGAGTTTTCCCTCGATGCGCCCATTGTCGCGCATGAAAACTATCAATGGGCGAACTACGTTCGTGGCGTGGTGAAACATCTGCAACTGCGTAACAACAGCTTCGGCGGTGTGGACATGGTGATCAGCGGCAATGTGCCGCAGGGTGCAGGGTTAAGTTCTTCCGCTTCACTGGAAGTCGCGGTCGGAACCGTATTGCAGCAGCTTTATCATCTGCCGCTGGACGGCGCACAAATCGCGCTTAACGGTCAGGAAGCAGAAAACCAGTTTGTAGGCTGTAACTGTGGAATCATGGATCAACTGATTTCCGCGCTCGGCAAGAAAGATCATGCCTTGCTGATCGATTGCCGCTCACTGGGGACCAAAGCTGTTTCCATGCCGAAAGGCGTGGCTGTCGTCATCATCAACAGTAACTTCAAACGTACCCTGGTTGGCAGCGAATACAACACCCGTCGTGAACAGTGCGAAACCGGTGCGCGTTTCTTCCAGCAGCCAGCTCTGCGCGATGTCACCATTGAAGAGTTCAACGCTGTTGCACATGAACTGGACCCGATCGTCGCGAAACGCGTGCGTCACATCCTGACTGAAAACGCCCGCACCGTTGAAGCTGCCAGCGCGCTGGAGCAAGGCGACCTGAAACGTATGGGCGAGTTGATGGCGGAGTCTCATGCCTCTATGCGCGATGATTTCGAAATCACCGTACCGCAAATTGACACTCTGGTAGAAATCGTCAAAGCTGTGATTGGCGACAAAGGTGGCGTACGCATGACCGGCGGCGGATTTGGTGGCTGTATCGTCGCGTTGATCCCGGAAGAACTGGTGCCTGCCGTACAGCAAGCTGTCGCTGAACAATATGAAGCAAAAACAGGTATTAAAGAGACTTTTTACGTTTGTAAACCATCACAAGGAGCAGGACAGTGCTGAACGAAACTCCCGCACTGGCACCCGATGGTCAGCCGTACCGACTGTTAACTTTGCGTAACAACGCAGGGATGGTAGTCACGCTGATGGACTGGGGTGCGACTTTACTTTCCGCCCGTATTCCGCTTTCCGATGGCAGCGTCCGCGAGGCGCTGCTTGGCTGCGCCAGCCCGGAATGCTATCAGGATCAGGCCGCATTTCTGGGGGCCTCTATTGGTCGTTATGCCAACCGCATCGCCAATAGCCGTTATACCTTTGACGGTGAAACCGTGACGCTTTCACCAAGTCAGGGCGTCAACCAATTGCATGGCGGCCCGGAAGGGTTCGACAAACGTCGCTGGCAGATTGTGAACCAGAACGATCGTCAGGTGCTGTTTGCCCTGAGTTCAGATGATGGCGATCAGGGCTTCCCGGGTAATCTCGGCGCGACGGTGCAATATCGTCTGACCGACGATAACCGTATCTCCATTACTTATCGCGCCACAGTTGATAAACCTTGCCCGGTGAATATGACTAATCACGTCTATTTCAATCTTGACGGCGAGCAGTCTGACGTGCGCAATCATAAGTTGCAGATTCTGGCGGAAGAATATCTGCCGGTTGATGAAGGCGGCATTCCGCACGACGGCCTGAAATCTGTCGCCGGAACCTCTTTTGATTTCCGCAACGCCAAAATCATCGCCAGTGAGTTTCTTGCCGACGACGATCAGCGCAAAGTGAAAGGTTACGATCACGCGTTCTTGTTACAGGCCAAAGGCGATGGCAAGAAAGTGGCGGCGCATGTCTGGTCAGCAGATGAAAAATTGCAGCTGAAGGTCTACACCACCGCTCCGGCTCTGCAATTCTACTCCGGCAACTTCCTCGGCGGCACACCGTCGCGGGGAACCGAACCTTACGCTGACTGGCAAGGGCTGGCTCTGGAAAGCGAATTTCTGCCGGACAGCCCGAACCACCCTGAATGGCCGCAACCGGACTGCTTCCTGCGTCCTGGCGAAGAGTATTCCAGCCTGACGGAATATCAGTTTATTGCTCAGTAATGTTAAGCCCTCGTCATGAGGGCTTTATCCTCATATTGTTCAAATCACCAGCAAACACCGACATATTTGCAACTCAATATTCACAACAACCTTACACTGCGACACTATTTTCGCTATGGTTATGCGTAAGCATTGCTGTTGCTTCGTCACGGCAATATAATGAGAATTATTATCATTAAAAGATGATTTGAGGAGTAAGTATATGGCTGTAACTAAGCTGGTTCTGGTTCGTCATGGCGAAAGTCAGTGGAACAAAGAAAACCGTTTCACCGGTTGGTACGACGTGGATCTGTCTGAGAAAGGCGTAAGCGAAGCAAAAGCAGCAGGTAAGCTGCTGAAAGAGGAAGGTTACAGCTTTGACTTTGCTTACACCTCTGTGCTGAAACGCGCTATTCATACCCTGTGGAATGTGCTGGACGAACTGGATCAGGCATGGCTGCCCGTTGAGAAATCCTGGAAACTGAACGAACGTCACTACGGTGCATTGCAGGGTCTGAACAAAGCGGAAACCGCTGAAAAGTATGGCGACGAGCAGGTGAAACAGTGGCGTCGTGGTTTTGCGGTGACTCCGCCGGAACTGACTAAAGATGATGAGCGTTATCCGGGTCACGATCCGCGTTACGCGAAACTGAGCGAGAAAGAGCTGCCACTGACGGAAAGCCTGGCGCTGACCATTGACCGCGTGATCCCTTACTGGAATGAAACCATTCTGCCGCGTATGAAGAGCGGTGAGCGCGTCATCATCGCCGCACACGGTAACTCGTTACGTGCGCTGGTGAAATATCTCGATAACATGAGCGAAGAAGAGATTCTTGAGCTGAATATCCCGACCGGCGTGCCGCTGGTTTATGAGTTTGACGAGAACTTCAAACCGCTGAAACGCTATTATCTGGGTAATGCTGACGAGATCGCGGCGAAAGCAGCGGCGGTTGCTAACCAGGGTAAAGCGAAGTAAACGTCATTCGCTTAAAAATGAGAAAGCCGACTGCAAAATGAGTCGGCTTTTTTATTTTTCGTTGCTACCAATGGAGCGCATTGCCTGATGCGACGCTGCGCGTTTTATCAGGCCTACGGTGATTAATCGGATACGCCACTCTGACAGCGCATCCGACAATTAAACTTTACCCGCGACGCGCTTTTACTGCATTCGCCAGTTGACGTAACAGAGCATCGGTATCATCCCAGCCAATGCAGGCATCGGTGATGCTCTTACCGTAGGCCAGCGGTTCCCCGCTCTCGAGGCTCTGATTGCCTTCCACCAGATGGCTTTCCACCATCACGCCAATAATGGCCTTTTCGCCACCGGCAATCTGCTGGCAAACGTCAGCACAAACATCCATCTGCTTTTTGAATTGTTTAGACGAGTTAGCATGGCTGAAATCGATCATCACCTGTGCTGGCAGGCCTGCTTTGTTCAGCCCTTCTTTCACTTCAGCAACGTGCTTCGCGCTGTAGTTAGGCTCTTTACCGCCGCGCAGAATGATATGGCAATCGCCGTTACCGCTGGTATTCACAATCGCCGAATGACCCCATTTGGTCACTGAAAGGAAGCAGTGCGGCGCACCGGCGGCATTAATGGCATCGATAGCCACTTTAATCGTACCATCAGTGCCATTTTTGAAGCCTACCGGGCAAGAAAGCCCTGAAGCCAGTTCGCGGTGCACCTGCGATTCCGTAGTACGTGCGCCAATTGCGCCCCAGCTCATCAGGTCAGCGAGATATTGTGGGGTGATCATATCGAGAAACTCACCCGCCGCTGGCAGACCGCTGTCGTTAATATCAAGCAACAATTTACGGGCAATACGCAGACCGTCGTTGATCTGGAAGCTGTTATCCATATGCGGATCGTTAATCAGCCCTTTCCAGCCCACCGTGGTACGCGGCTTTTCAAAATAGACGCGCATTACGATTTCCAGCTCATCTTTCAGCTCTTCACGCAGCGCCAGCAAGCGAGTGGCATACTCTTTAGCCGCGACAGGATCATGAATTGAGCATGGGCCAATCACCACCAACAGGCGATCATCATTACCTTTCAGGATCTTATGGATCGCTTTTCGGGCATGGGCGACCGTATTCGCGGCATTTTCAGTAGCGGGGAATTTTTCCAGCAATGCGACAGGAGGAAGTAACTCTTTGATTTCTTTGATGCGTAAATCGTCGTTCTGATAATTCATGTCTGTTCCAGTGTTGCCATACTTATCTTAGTGAATGCAATACTTCCAATCTATATCTTCCGTCAGAATGTGTAAACGGGGTTTTACACTATGAACGGATTAATCCTGGAATTAGCAAGAAAAACGCCAGATTGTCGCGAAAAACGAGATCTCTCCTACAATTTCTAACTGTAACTCCTTTGTTTGTTAATTATTTCAAGATTCTCTGCTGGGTATCTTTGCCTGGCTGAAATCTTAAACCATTGCCTTATATTCACCTGCAAATGCACTGTTGGAAGAGGTTATCCGACATAACGACCATAACAGGAGCATCCTATGAAAATGACAAAACTGGCCACACTATTTTTGACTGCCACTCTAAGCCTTGCCAGCGGTGCCGCACTGGCTGCCGATAGCGGAGCGCAAACTAATAACGGCCAGGCAAACGCCGCCGCTGATGCGGGCCAGGTAGCCCCTGATGCCCGTGAAAATGTCGCGCCAAATAACGTCGACAATAACGGGGTAAATACCGGTTCTGGCGGCACAATGCTGCATCCGGATGGTTCTTCAATGAACAATGACGGCATGACCAAAGATGAAGAGCACAAGAACACCATGTGCAAAGATGGTCGCTGCCCGGATATCAATAAAAAAGTCCAAACCGGTGATGGCATCAACAATGATGTCGATACCAAAACCGACGGTACCACGCAGTAACCCTGCGAAATAGCCAATAATGGGAGAGCGTAGTCTCTCCCTTTTAATTTTTCCCTTCTAAAAGCAGTATGATGTCATAAAGTTAAGTGAGAATAATTAAGGGATGACTCGTCATGGCGCACTCACACTCACACACTTCCTCACACCTGCCAGAAGATAATAATGCTCGTCGCTTGTTGTATGCTTTCGGCGTGACTGCCGGGTTTATGCTCGTAGAAGTCATTGGTGGTTTTCTTTCCGGTTCTCTGGCATTGCTGGCCGATGCGGGTCATATGTTGACCGATACTGCCGCCCTGCTTTTCGCCCTACTCGCAGTGCAATTTTCCCGTCGTCCTCCCACCATTCGCCACACTTTCGGTTGGCTAAGATTGACCACGCTCGCGGCGTTTGTGAATGCCATCGCCCTGGTGGTGATTACTATTTTGATTGTCTGGGAGGCGATAGAACGCTTCCGCACTCCGCGTCCGGTCGAGGGCGGCATGATGATGGCAATTGCCGTGGCTGGGCTGCTGGCAAATATACTTTCTTTCTGGTTACTTCATCACGGCAGCGAAGAGAAAAACCTCAACGTGCGAGCAGCGGCACTGCATGTGCTCGGGGACCTGCTGGGTTCGGTTGGGGCTATTATTGCCGCGTTGATTATTATCTGGACCGGCTGGACACCTGCTGACCCCATTCTCTCAATACTGGTGTCGCTTCTGGTTCTGCGTAGCGCGTGGCGACTGTTGAAAGATAGTGTGAATGAATTACTTGAAGGTGCACCGGTATCGCTGGATATCGCTGAACTGAAGCGTCGCTTGTGCCGGGAAATCCCGGAAGTCCGCAATGTGCACCATGTGCATGTATGGATGGTAGGCGAGAAGCCGGTGATGACGCTGCATGTGCAGGTGATCCCGCCACACGATCACGATGCCTTGTTGGATCAGATCCAACACTACCTGATGGATCACTATCAGATTGAGCACGCCACCATTCAGATGGAATATCAACCTTGTCATGGGCCAGACTGCCACCTGAATAGAGGGGTGTCTGGCCATTCACATCATCATCATTAATGGGACAGCGCACGTGAACCTCTTTCGCGTGCGCTTTTGATCCACATCCGGCTGCCGTTGAGGGCAATAAAGGTCAGGATGATGTACTCCAGAGACATGGCGTAAACGCCCTGAAGTGCAAAAATAACGACGCTAATCACGTTAATAATCACCCACAACAGCCAGTTTTCCACATACTTACGTGTCATCAGAATCATTGCCACGATAGATAACACCATCATGCATGAATCCCAGAACGGGAAAGCGTCCGGCTGTAGTTCAGGCATCGCAACCTGTAATCCTAATGCTTGCATGATCATGACTGCCACGCGGGTCAAAAATGCAAACACAGGATTGATAAATACCGTCATTAGACCAATCGAAACAACGCAAACCGCCAGCCAGCTTAGCGCCTTCGGCAATGGCAACCAGCGAATTTTCAACTCCGCCTCGTTCTGACTGGTTTGTCGCGACCACGCATACCAGCCGTAAATATTCGCGGCAAAGAAAAACACCTGTAATAACAGGCTGGCATACAGCTGAATCTGAAAGAAAATAATGCCAAACAAGGTGACGTTGATCAGGCCAAAGAAGTAGTTACTGATCTTCTCCAGACTGGCAAGGCCAATACACAGCAACCCGGCGATCGTGCCTACCGCTTCGATCCATGAGAGATCATAACCGCCTGCCCCTATTGGTATATGTACCAGGATATTCTGCACACTAAAAAAATCCATCGTTCCCCCAAAGCGTAATGTGACGCCTTATTATCAATTATCCACGTAGTGTAGCCGCAAAATCCAGCATACGATTGAGCGGCACCAGCGCCCTCTCTCGCAGCCTTTCATCAACATAAACCTCGTGATTGCTTCCTTCCAGTTCTAATGCCTCTGCGATGGCCTGAAGGCCATTCATGGCCATCCACGGACAATGCGCGCAGCTGCGACAGGTTGCGCCCTCACCCGCGGTTGGTGCTTCCAGTAACTCTTTATCTGGCACCGCCTGCTGCATTTTGTAGAAAATGCCCCGATCGGTTGCCACGATAAGCCGCTGATGTTGCAATGTTTTCGCAGCAGCGATCAGTTGACTGGTGGAACCGACCGCATCCGCCATCTCTACAATAGCTTGCGGTGATTCTGGATGCACCAGTATGGCAGCATCCGGGTATTCTTCTTGCAAGCGGGTTAACGCCTGAGTCTTAAACTCATCATGCACAATGCAGGCACCCTGCCAGCATAAAATGTCTGCGCCCGTCTGTTTTTGCACGTAACGCCCCAGATGTTTGTCAGGTGCCCAGATGATTTTTTCACCCAAACTATCCAGATGATCAATAAGTTCGACGGCAATGCTTGAAGTTACCACCCAATCTGCGCGCGCTTTTACCGCAGCAGAAGTGTTGGCGTAGACGACGACAGTACGATCGGGATGGGCATCGCAAAATGCGTTAAATTCTTCAACAGGGCAGCCGAGATCCAGTGAACATTCAGCCTGAAGTGTCGGCATCAGAATTGTTTTTTCCGGACTGAGAATTTTGGCGGTTTCTCCCATAAATCTCACCCCAGCGACTAGCAACGTAGAAGCGGGATGCTTTGCACCGAAGCGCGCCATTTCCAGAGAATCAGAAATACAGCCACCGGTTTCTTCTGCCAGTTGTTGAATTTCGGGATCGGTATAGTAGTGGGCAACCATCACCGCATTACGTTCTTTTAGTAGACGTTTTATCTTCTCGCGGTAATTCGCTTTTTCATCAATGCTTAACGGCGTCGGCTTCGGGGGGAAAGGATAAATCGCCGTGTCTGGATCAAACATCACGCTCATCTTACCATCTCGTTCTACAGGCTTAACGTTAAAACCGACTTAAGCGTGATATTCGCTATTATCGGCGTAATTTGTTTTATATACTAAACAAGATAGTCGAATGGTGGGGAAAAGTCACTCGAATTACGTATGAGATGCCGAATGCCACACTTTGCGTCTTATTCCTCCGACGTAGAGTTGTTTACGCAGCAAACGCGGAGTATGTCATCAGGGTCAAGAATTGAAATTGAGAGATGCCTGAATAGCAAAAAAACGCCTTTAGGGCGCTTTTTTGCATTGGTGGGTCGTGCAGGATTCGAACCTGCGACCAATTGATTAAAAGTCAACTGCTCTACCAACTGAGCTAACGACCCCTTGCGGGATTATGCTGCTTTAATCATTCAGGATGGTGGGTCGTGCAGGATTCGAACCTGCGACCAATTGATTAAAAGTCAACTGCTCTACCAACTGAGCTAACGACCCATACGGGTGTTACCTGAAAGATTTCTACTCGGAACCAATGTTTAAAATTGGTGGGTCGTGCAGGATTCGAACCTGCGACCAATTGATTAAAAGTCAACTGCTCTACCAACTGAGCTAACGACCCGAGTGGTGGGTGATGACGGGATCGAACCGCCGACCCCCTCCTTGTAAGGGAGGTGCTCTCCCAGCTGAGCTAATCACCCGATACTGCGCTGGATACTACAAACTACTTCCACCGAACCCACCGTAATCAGTGGTGGGTCGTGCAGGATTCGAACCTGCGACCAATTGATTAAAAGTCAACTGCTCTACCAACTGAGCTAACGACCCGGTGGTGGGTGATGACGGGATCGAACCGCCGACCCCCTCCTTGTAAGGGAGGTGCTCTCCCAGCTGAGCTAATCACCCGATACTACGCTGGATACTACAACTAACTATGTTAGTGGTGGGTCGTGCAGGATTCGAACCTGCGACCAATTGATTAAAAGTCAACTGCTCTACCAACTGAGCTAACGACCCACTTTTTCGTTGCTTTCGGTTTGTTTGATATCCCGTGGCAACGGCGGCATATATTACTGATTTCAGACTTGAGCGCAACAAAAATTTCGATGTAGATCACTCAACTGCTTATGATTCGCACGACACGACCAGAAATAATGCGACTTCTGGTCGTGTGTTATGCATTACATCGCGTTCAGACGTTTTTGCGCCTGTTTAGCGCCATCAGTACCAGGGTATTTACTGATAACCTGCTGGTATACGGCTTTCGCTTTTGCGGTGTCACCTTTGTCCTGCATGATGACGCCGACTTTAAACATCGCATCTGCAGCCTTCGGTGACTTCGGATAGTTTTTCACTACCGAAGCAAAATAATACGCCGCATCATCTTTTTTACCCTTGTTGTAGTTTAACTGACCCAGCCAATAATTGGCGTTTGGCAGGTAAGTTGAATCAGGGTAATTTTTGATGAAATTCTGAAATGCCACCATTGCGTCATCCTGGCGGGATTTATCCTGCACCAGCGCAATAGCTGCATTGTAATCCGTGTTTGCATCACCGCTTTTCACCGGCGCGCCAGCATTCGAAGTACCAGCATCAGCTGTCGGCGTCGTTGATGCCACCACACCGCTTTGATCGCCGCTGGTTGATTGCGCCGCTGCACCACCGCTGCTGAGGCTGTCGATCTGCAACAGGATCTGCTTTTGCCGCTCCACGACCTGATTCAGTTGATACTGATTTTCCTGAATCTGACCACGCAGGGAATCAATATCGGATTGATTATCAGAGAGTTGTTGCTGGAGTTGGGTTAAAAGCTGGCTGTGAGCATTAGAAATACGCTCAAGTTGAGTGACGCGGTCTTCGACCGAGCCTGAGCCGACACTACTGATTGGTGCCTGAGCAAAAGCGGCCCAGGGGGCCGCTATACCAACCAGTAACGACAGACTCAATAGTTGATGTCTGAAGTTACTGCTCATGCAATTCTCTTAGTAAACCAGTACCGCACGACGGTTTTTGGCATACGCCGCTTCGTCATGACCCAGTACTGCAGGTTTTTCTTTACCGTAAGAAACGATGGAGATCTGGTCAGCAGAAACGCCTTTACCCTGCAGATACATCTTAACAGCGTTCGCACGACGTTCACCCAGGGAGATGTTGTATTCCGGAGTACCACGTTCGTCCGCGTGACCTTCTACGGTGACTTTGTAAGACGGGTTGCTACGCAGGAAGTTTGCGTGTGCATCCAGCATTTGAGCGAAGTCAGAACGGATATCGTACTTGTCCAGATCGAAGTAAACGATGTTGTTCTGCTGCAGCTGTTGCATTTGCAGACGAGCCTGCTCTTCGGAAGACATGTTGCCGTTGCCGCCGTTCGCATCCATACCAGTGCCGGCACCCAGCATGCCTTCGCTGCCGTCATTGCTGGCGTTCTTGTTGGAAGAACATGCCGCAATTGCCATAACAGGCAGAGCAATCATCAGCCCTTTCAGCACTTTGTTCAGTTGCATTTCAATGATTCCTTTACTATTCAATTAATTATTATCACAGATACGGCGACCAGGCAGGGAATTTGACCTGTCCATCAGTTGCCGGAAGACGCGCTTTGAAACGCCCATCTGTAGAAACCAAATTCAGCACGGATCCCATCCCCTGAGAAGAGCTGTAGATTACCATAGTGCCGTTAGGTGCCAGACTTGGCGTTTCATCCAGGAACGTGGACGACAGAACTTGTACGCCTCCCGTTGCCAGATCTTGTTTGGCAATGTGCTGCTGCCCACCGTTGGAGCTGACCATTACCATAAATTTACCGTCGCTGCTGACATCCGCATCCTGGTTCTGCGAACCTTCCCAGGTAATACGTTGTGGCGCACCGCCGTTGATATTCACTTTATAAACCTGCGGACGACCGGCCTGGTCAGAAGTAAATGCCAGGTTCTGGCTGTCCGGGAACCAGGTCGGTTCGGTATTGTTACTGCGACCATCAGTTACCTGGCGGATCTGACCAGAAGCCAAATCCATTACGTACAGGTTCAGGCTACCGGTTTTCGACAAGGCGAATGCCAGTTTGCTGCCGTCTGGCGAGAATGCAGGTGCACCGTTGTGACGCGGGAATGAAGCCACCTGACGTACAGCGCCATTTGCCAGCGTCTGAATAACCAGCGCGGAACGACCGCTTTCGAAGGTCACATAAGCCAGTTTAGAACCGTCTGGTGACCACGCCGGAGACATCAGCGGTTGCGGTGAACGGTGAACGACAAACTGGTTGTAACCGTCATAGTCAGATACGCGCAGTTCATACGGGAACTGACCGCCGTTAGTCTGAACAACGTAGGCAATACGGGTACGGAACGCACCTTTAATACCGGTCAGTTTTTCAAATACTTCGTCACTGGCGGTATGACCAGCATAACGCAGCCACTGCTTGTTCACTTTGTACGAGTTCTGAGCAAGTACAGTACCCGGTGCGCCGCCAGTGTCAACAAGTTGATAAGCAACATTGTAAGAACCATCCGGATTCGGAGTGACCTGACCGACAACCACAGCGTCAATGCCCAGCGCGGACCATGCAGCTGGTTGTACTTCCTGCGCACTACCCGGCTGCTGTGGCAGACGAGCACGATCTAACGGATTAAATTTACCGCTGTTACGCAAGTCAGCAGCAACGATGCCGCCAATATCTTCAGGTGCCGCACCAGGCCCCGCCCACTGGAAAGGAACAACACCAATAGGACGACCGGAATCTACACCGCTGTCGATCACAATGCGGACTTCAGCATGCAGAACTGATGCCCACAGTATGAGAAAACCAAATGCTACTCGTAATGCCTGCTTCATCATATCTCCCTTATCTGGACCGATGGCCCACGATAATTTAGCAGAATGTTAACAAACTAAAATACACAAAACTACCAGAACCCCGTGGCAACCGGTGCCTGATGTTGACCGTCGGAACAGTCAACATCGCGATTACGGTTTGAAGTCCAATGGCGCGTTTTTGAACACTTCATATACTGCCTGGCTTGGTGGTTTCGGGATCTTCGCAAGTTTAGCTGCTGCCAACGCAGCTTGACAAAGTGCGGGATCGCCACCTTCAGGTTTGATATCCAGTAACATACCATCGGGTGCCAGTTTTATGCGCAGCGTACAGGTTTTGCCTGCATAGGACGATGCGTCATAGAACTTACTTTCGATAGCAGATTTAATCTGCCCGGCATAGTTATTGATATCGGCCCCTGATGCGCCATTGTTTTTAGTATTACCACTCCCGGCAGGCGAAGCATTGTTCCCTTTCGCCCCTCCCCCCGTTTTCGGTGCATTCTTACCAGAGCTTAGCTCACCGAAAATATCATCTGCCTCAGCGGCAGCTTTTGCTGCAGCGGCTTTTTCAGCTGCTGCTTTTGCCGCTGCCGCTTTTTTGTCTGCGGCGGCTTTTTCTGCCGCTGCTTTCTTATCAGCTGCTGCCTTTTCAGCAGCCGCTTTTTCTGCTGCTTTTTTGTCGGCTGCCGCTTTCTCTGCTGCCGCTTTCTTATCAGCTGCAGCCTTTTCAGCAGCCGCTTTTTCTGCTGCTTTTTTGTCGGCTGCCGCTTTCTCTGCTGCCGCTTTCTTCTCAGCTTCTGCCTTGGCTTTTTCAGCAGCTTCGGTTGCCGCTTTCTTTCTTGCTTCAGCTGCAGCTGCTTCTGCCGCTTCAGCTTTCTTCTTCAGCGCCGCAGCAGCAGCCTCGGCTTTTTTCTGCGCTTCGACTGCGGCTTTGGCGGCTTCTGCTTCTGCTTTTTTCTTCGCGTCTGCCGCCGCTTTCTTCGCTGCTTCTTCCGCAGCTTTAGCATCCGCTTCGGCCTTCGCTTTAGCATCTGCCGCCGCTTTCGCTGCCGCCTCTTCCGCTTGCTTCTGCTTTAACTCGGCCTGTTTTGCGGCTTCTTCAGCCTGCTTTTTCTGCTCCTGAGCCGCTAACCGCTCTTTCTCAAGTTGCTTCAGGCGTTCCTGTTCAGCCGCTTGTTTCTCACGCAGTTCTTCAGCAGCCTGCTGCTCTTTCATCTTGCGCTGCTCATCAGAACGCTTCGCGCTTGATTCCTGGCTTTGCATGCGTTTGTACTGCTCAACTACCGCACCTGAATCAACCATGACAGCGTCGATGGACGAACCACCGCCGCCTCCGGCTGAAGCTTCTATATTCTCATCGAACGAACTCCAGATCAGCGCCGCAAATAAGATGACATGCAGCACTGCTGAAATAATTATCGCCCGCTTGAGCTTGTCGTTTTGTTCGGTTGCCTTTGACACTCTCGGTTTCCAAAAACTGTTCGCCTGTTACCCGCTCTCTTTCAAGCAAGGGAAACGCAGATGTTTAGATAGGCTGCGTCATTAAACCAACCGATTTCACACCCGCACTATGTAACAAGTTCAGTGCTTTAATTATTTCATCGTAAGGCACATCTTTTGCGCCACCGATCAGAAAGACCGTTTTCGGGTTGGCCTTGAAACGGCTGGACACTTCCGCCACCACCTGCTCTGGTGGTAAACGCTCCAGGCGATCTTTCTCAACCACCACGGTGTACTGACCAATACCAGACACTTCAACAATCACTGGCGGATTATCGTTACTGCTCACCGCCTGTGATTCAGTAGCGTCTGGCAGATCGACCTCCACGCTCTGGGTGATGATGGGCGCTGTCGCCATAAAGATCAGCAACAGCACCAGCAGTACGTCCAGCAACGGTACAATGTTGATTTCGGACTTGAGATCGCGACGACCTCGTCCACGCGCTCTGGCCATGGCTTACCCCTTGTTGCTCTCGCTAACGGTAAACGCCTGGCGGTGCAGAATCGCGGTAAACTCTTCCATAAAGTTGTCGTAATTCAGTTCCAGTTTGTTTACGCGCTGGTTGAGACGGTTATAAGCCATTACCGCCGGAATTGCGGCGAACAAACCAATTGCCGTCGCAATCAACGCTTCTGCGATACCGGGCGCAACCATTTGCAGTGTTGCTTGTTTTACCGCCCCGAGGGCGATAAAGGCGTGCATGATCCCCCAGACCGTACCAAACAGACCAATATACGGGCTGATGGAGCCAACCGTACCGAGGAACGGAATGTGCGTTTCCAGATTTTCAAGTTCACGATTCATGGAAATACGCATCGCACGCGACGCCCCTTCCACTACGGCTTCCGGCGCATGGCTATTGGCACGATGCAGGCGCACAAACTCTTTGAAGCCGCTGTAAAAGATTTGTTCCGAACCGCTCAGATTATCCCGTTTCCCCTGGCTCTCTTGATAGAGGCGAGAGAGTTCGATTCCAGACCAGAATTTATCTTCAAACGCTTCGGCTTCGCGCGCCGCTGCGTTAAGAATACGGGTCCGCTGGATAATAATGGCCCAGGATGCGATTGAAAAACCAATCAAAATCAACATGATAAGTTTAACCAGAAGGCTAGCCTTCAGGAACAAATCAAGGATATTCATGTCAGTCACTGCTTAAACTCCGCGACAATAGACTTGGGAAGCGCACGAGGCTTCATTTTGAGTGGGTCAACGCAAACAACCAGAACCTCTGCTTCATTCAACAAAGTATTCTCGGCGTTGACAATACGTTGCGTGAAAACCAAAGAGGTGCCACGCATTGATGTTATTTCAGTCTGTATTTCGAGCATATCGTCGAGCCGCGCAGGTGCGTAATATTCCACCGTCATTTTACGTACCACAAAGGCAACGCGTTCAGCCATCAGCGCCTGTTGACTGAAATGATGATGACGCAGCATCTCTGTGCGTGCTCTTTCATAAAAAGCGACGTAACTGGCGTGGTACACCACACCACCGGCATCGGTATCTTCATAGTAGACGCGAACCGGCCATCGAAACAGCGTTGTATTCACTTTACATCCCGGTAATGCAACAAAAGTTAGAGCTTTTAAACGCTGCTACTATACGCGCGCGATTGAGGTTTGGGAATGAGGGCAAGTTAAGGGAGCGTAAAAATTTATGGGCCTGACTCGGCCCATAAATTTTTAAAGAGAATTCTGATTTAAAAGAAGAAGAAAATCAGCCCGACAATGAGAACAATATCGGCAAGCAATGGGCAAAAAAACCCTTGCCAGAGAACCTTCTGCGGACGAAAGCCCACGCCGTGAATCACACCAGCACAGACGGCCCACATAAGCAGTAAACCATGCCAGATTTCCAGTTCACTGGTCTTCGCGGCGAAACGTGATGGGTCCCAAAACATACATCCTGCTAACAGAAGTGCCATCACGAAGGAAAGCGCCCGCAGGGGGCGCTTGTCCATTACCGCATACAAGGTTGCGATAATCTTACTCATCAGATGTCTTCTTGACCGGCTTTGCCTGATTCGACGTGCTCAAGCGCCAGCGCGGTGATTACCCCAAACGAACAGGCAAGAAGCGTTCCCAGAATCCATGCGAAATACCACATTTTTAGCTCCTTACTTAGTACAGAGAGTGGGTGTTACGTTCAATATCTTCTTTGGTGATACGACCGAACATTTTCCAGTAACACCAGGCGGTGTAGAGCAGAATGATCGGTACCAGAACCACCGCAACCCAGGTCATGACGTTAAGCGTCAGCTGGCTGGAAGTTGCATCCCACATTGTCAGACTTGCGTTCATCATGGTGCTGGACGGCATCACAAACGGGAACATTGCGATACCGGCAGTCAGGATGATGCAGGCCAGCGTCAGGGAGGAGAAAACAAACGCCCACGCGGCTTTATCCATACGTGCAGTCAGGATGGTCAGCAGCGGCAGAACCACACCCAGTGCCGGAATAGCCCACAGAATTGGCGTGTTGTTGAAGTTAACCAGCCATGCGCCAGCTTCACGAACCACTTCTTTATTCAGCGGGTTAGAGGCTGCGTAATGGTCCATTGTCGATTTCACGACATAACCATCGATACCGTACATCACCCATACGCCAGCCAGTGCGAAGCAGACCAGCGTCACCAGTGCCGCCACCTGAGCCGTTGCACGGGTACGCAGGTGCAGTTCGCCCACGGTACGCATTTGCAGATAGGTTGCGCCCTGAGTAATGATCATCCCTACGCTCACCACACCTGCCAGCAGGCCGAACGGGTTAAGCAGCTGGAAGAAGTTACCGGTGTAGTACAGACGCAGATATTCATCAACGTTGAATGGTACGCCCTGCAACAGGTTACCGAACGCTACACCAATCACCAGCGGCGGAACGAAGCTACCAATGAAGATGCCCCAGTCCCACATGTTACGCCAGCGGGTTTCTTCAATCTTGGAGCGGTAGTCAAAACCGACCGGACGGAAGAACAAAGACGCCAGTACGAGGATCATCGCCACATAGAAGCCGGAGAACGCAGCGGCATAGACCATCGGCCAGGCAGCAAACAGTGCACCGCCTGCGGTGATCAGCCAAACCTGGTTACCGTCCCAGTGTGGTGCGATGGAGTTAATCATAATTCGACGCTCGGTGTCGTTACGACCGAGGAAACGGGTGAGCATGCCCACCCCCATGTCGAAACCGTCAGTGACTGCAAAACCAATCAGCAGAACGCCAACCAGCAGCCACCAGATAAAACGCAATACTTCATAATCGATCATTTGACGACTCCTGTCTTAGCGTGCCGGCTGAGTAGTCGTGGAAGACTGCTCAAAGTGATAGCGACCGGTTTTCAGGCTGCTTGGGCCGAGGCGTGCAAACTTGAACATTAAGAACAATTCTGCCACCAGGAACAGGGTATACAGGCCGCAAATCAGCACCATTGAGAAGATGAGATCGCCTGCGGTCAGTGACGAGTTCGCCACAGCTGTCGGCAGCACTTCACCGATAGCCCACGGTTGGCGGCCATATTCAGCCACGAACCAGCCCGCTTCTACAGCAATCCACGGCAGCGGAATACCGTACAGCGCGGCGCGCAGCAGCCATTTTTTCTCGCCAATGCGGTTGCGGATGACACTCCAGAAAGAGAGCGCAATGATTGCCAGCAGCAGGAAGCCACACGCCACCATGATACGGAACGCGAAGTACAGCGGCGCTACACGCGGAATGGAGTCTTTGGTTGCCTGTTGAATCTGAGCTTCAGTCGCATCAGCCACGTTTGGCGTATAGCGTTTCAGCAGCAGACCGTAACCGAGATCTTTCTTCATGCTATTGAACTGGTCACGAACGGCCTGGTCAGTAGAACCAGAACGCAGTTGTTCGAGCAGAGAGTACGCCTTCATCCCGTTACGAATGCGTTCTTCATGCTGCACCATCAGTTCTTTCAGACCGATAACTGGAGTATCCACGGAACGCGTTGCAATGATGCCCAGCGCGTAAGGGATCTGGATCGCAAATTTGTTCGTCTCCTCTTCCTGATCAGGAATGCCGAACAGAGTAAAGGCAGCAGGTGCAGGTTGCGTTTCCCACTCGGCTTCAATAGCAGCCAGTTTGGTTTTCTGCACGTCGCCCATTTCGTAGCCGGATTCATCACCCAGAACAATAACAGACAGAACGGCAGCCATACCGAAGCTGGCAGCGATAGCAAAGGAGCGTTTAGCGAAGGCGAAGTCACGACCTTTCAGCATATACCATGCGCTGATACCGAGGATGAACATCGCGCCAGTCACATAACCAGAAGCTACGGTGTGAACGAATTTCACCTGAGCAACCGGGTTAAGCACCAGCTCGGAGAAGCTCACCATCTCCATACGCATAGTTTCAAAGTTGAAATCGGACGCGATTGGGTTTTGCATCCAGCCGTTTGCAACCAGAATCCACAGTGCGGACAGGTTTGAACCGAGCGCCACCAGCCAGGTGACACACATATGCTGAACTTTACCCAGACGATCCCAACCGAAGAAGAACAGACCTACAAAGGTGGATTCGAGGAAGAAGGCCATCAGACCTTCGATTGCCAGCGGCGCACCGAAGATATCCCCTACATAGTGGGAATAGTAAGACCAGTTAGTCCCGAACTGGAACTCCATGGTCAGACCGGTAGCCACACCCAGAGCAAAGTTGATACCAAACAACTTGCCCCAGAACTTGGTCATATCTTTATAAATCTGTTTGCCGGAAAGGACGTAGACCGTTTCCATAATGGCCAGCAGGAACGCCATACCGAGCGTCAGTGGCACAAAAAGGAAGTGGTACATCGCGGTCAAGGCAAACTGTAAGCGCGACAGTTCGACTATATCTAACATCATGACTCCTTGCTCATCGCATGAAGACTCCGAGAGTGAACCCCGTTAGAAAGGGTCACACGCATGCCCCAATACAAAATTATTTGCTCGCCTCTATCGTTGCCATTTCATCAAAAGAAGAAAAGACAATGATAAAAAAGTTACAAATATGTTAATGAATAAACCAAATTTATCCCGTAATTATATTACGCTGCAAAATCCTTACAATAAACAGGTTTTTATTGAGCAAATTTGCATTTTTCGACAGTGATCAATTTATAGCGAAATTGTCACGATCCCACCAATTTGATCTACAACAATTTATCGTGTTTTGCAGATTTTTTTCAAGAATTAAAAATTGATTTATATCAAAATCAATCAGATATGTTAACCGCTCGTAAATCATGAATCATTGATGGGTTTGTTGTTAATAAATTGTAGCAAAATAACACAGTAAAACTACCCACATGGAAATATATAGATAAAAAACCAGTATTTTATTTAACAGAACCGCCTTATCGACTTTTTATAATACTAGTTAGTTAGAGTAGCTACTTTGTTGCCATTTTACATAACATATTTTTATCAACGTTAATTGATTGTTGTCTTTATGAGCAACGTACTGTAAATCCGTCACTTATTGTTTCATTGGTAATAATCACAAGAAGAAATAGATACCTTAGGTATAGTCAGATGGAACAAGGATTTTCAAAATAAATTTATATGGTATTAATATTTCCCGATCTGTATTCAATGATTCGCTCAAAGATTGAAAATCAAGAGAAATTGTTATAGCAGTGATACGAGACAACAAAACGGAATGATTGCCAGCCGTTAGAAAACACCGGACACTCTCGTGTAAAAAGCTACCCTGTCTATGGATATAGCGATATCGACTCATCAAGCGTGGACTGAATGATATTCAGCTCCATATGGGCGGCAACCTGGAGGATAAACATGATTTCGCCGTTGGAATCAAGGTTGTTCTGCAATATCTACCAGACTGCTTCAATTTATCTGTTTTGGAAGTGCAATAATCTTAATTTAACTATTTGAAGATGATGATATTGTCAGATGCCAGAAATTTAGTAATCTGGAGAACCGTGTCTATGATCACTAAATATTAAAGTAATAGTCGTCAGTAACACATCGAGTGATATAACGTATTGACACCTAATCATATAAAAACAGATCGTAATTAAGCAGCATAAGAATATGTCTTATTATCATTAAAATACATTCTATTTCCATCATCCTTAAGATAATAAAACAGTGAGTGATGGATAATTTCACCCCAAAAAAAAGCAAGCATATAAAATTAAAAAACATGACTCCACTTTCATTTTTATGAAATGGCATCGTGAAGAGGCGCCAGCCAATTATAAAGATCTTGCTCCTCAAAAAATGAAACAACTCAGCCTGAGATAATATTTTTGACCGAAGTTAACATTAAAAATGGTTAATAGTTTGCGCCTCTCACACAGGTCCAGGCAACTGCGTAACAGGCAAATCAAATTTTCGTAAACAGTGGGCATCATCAGATGCCCACAAAATACAGCTGATTTACATTTTCGTCTTTACACGTGCAATAGCTTCTTCATAAGAAGGCTTATTTTTTTCCGTATACGCCAGTTGATAATGCTGCAATGCTTCAGCATTCTGGCCCGAGGTTTCATAAATTTTGGCAATGTTATAATAGGAGTTGGCGCGCGTTGTCGCCGCATTTACCCCACTCGCTAACGAGATCGCTTTACGATTTGCCCAAATTGCTTCCGCTATGTTGCCATTTTTCTGATACGCCAGACCCAGGTTACTAAATGCCTGTCCGTAATTGCCGTCTAATTCTGTTGCCTGTTGGAAGAGTTGAATGGCTTGCTCAAGTTGACCGGTTTTATAAACAGCTTCACCTTCGCGATTATATTTTCTTGCCAGTTGAGTATCTCCACTGTTTTGCATCGCAGGCGAAGCCGGAGCTGAAGAGTCCGTCGCAGGCATTATCACAGTGGCTAAATCCCTGACGTCTAATGTGGTGCCGTTAAAATTGGCGCTGGTAACAGAGTTGATATCTTCAAACTCGCCGTTTGGATTGAGTTTAAACACGGTCCAGATGTTCCCTCGTTTTCCTGCAGGGACACTATAACTACGTACCAGGGAGCTCCCTACATAAACAAACACTTTTGCCTTACTGGCAGAGAGATAATTACTGTTGGGCAGCCCTTTATTGCTATAGTCCTGCACGGCATAGATGTAACTTTCACCAAAATGCTTTTTGCTGATAGTGACAGTTTCTGGTCCATAGCTATCCGTATCATCAACATCCAGATTGGCATCAGTTCCCTCTTTACTATCAAAATAGATATGTCCGCCAGGGAAGATCAAATGCGAATCAAGATCAAAAGGCTTTTCGCCCCAGCTCAAAACTACACGCATGCCATCCAGATTCGTCATCACCGGACTGATAGCATAAGTCATGCCAGCGCACGGACATTTGACCACCAGATTGGAATACCCCTCTTTTTTGACGATTAATAGAGCATCTTTATTATCAGCAAATGAAGTCCCCAAACTAATGCTGCCCGAAGTATTTGTGATACCAGAAACAGATTGTGCACCATTGCGTTGCAGCGTCACCGATGCCCCTTCAATGCGTTTATCTTTCACTGTCGCACTTAAAATATCAATGCTTACATCGGCGGCATAAGCACCTGCATTCATGCCCAACAGCGCGAGAGCAACTGGCAAAACAATTTTCTTCATGTATAAATCCTTTTTTTAATGAATGTAAGGTGGAAATTTCCCAGTTATTATTATCGTGTTAAAAGGTGAAAAAAAAGAAATAAGTACACTTTTCAGATTAACACCCACTCACCTTGAAACAAAAAGGCCATCCGGAGATGACCTGAACTTTCTGAGAAACGCTGTTTTTTCATGTGGTTTGCTTTATTACACACCATTCAGACTATTCGGTAGCTAAATGTCCGCGACTGTCCCGGTAAAAAGAGAGCTAATTCTTTTAAAACCTCATTTTTTTCTGTATTAAAGCGTTCATTCATCATGGTTTCTGTACACGTCATCACCTTCCTGCTAAACGCGACGGTCGCATCACAGCTTGTCAATTCAGCCGGATTAAACAGCCGCAATATTAATTCCTGTCTGTCTTCTGCTTTTTTTAGCGCGCTGATCAGACATCCCACTGGTGGCATTTTCAGCAAACTATAGCTTTCCGGCACATTGAATTTGGCTTTATTAAGCTTCATCGCATCCCACGGGATTTTGTTATAACACTGAACTGGCGTCAGCCATGCGCGTGCCTGCTGGGCTACACCGGCAGTTACGGGAGTACCGATATAACTAAATAAACTCAGACGACAGGAAAATGATCCGCGTAATTGTGAATCGGACACAGGCATTTTAATTCCTGAAGGACGCCCTGGCCTTAAAAGTAAATCTTCTTTTCCCAGTAATCCCACACCACGCAACAACGTAATAGCAAAGGTTTTATTCTCTTCTCCAATGACTTCAAATTCACGTAATCCTTCGCTAAAAACGGCTATGCCGTTACGCCCTTCCTGTAAGACAGCATAGTTGAGCATATTCCATACCGGAACCGGCGCTTCTTTCCAGCCTTCTTGCTGCCAGACATTCATTGCGCAATCCTTCACTGGCCGCGTCAATGAACCAAACTGCGTATCCGCAAGAACAACATCTGTGTTAAAAGGCGTGGGAATCAATACACGAATACGGTGATCATCGGCCTGGTTATCAAGATTAATATCCGCATCAATGCGTCTGCTGTTATGGCTAAGAGTGATCACCGTCTCCACCCCTACCCTGCCAGAACATTGCTTTGCGCGACGCTCTGACAGATTACGCGGCACCGCTATTTCATAGCGAATTATGGCCCTACTCTGCCAGGCTTCATGAATAATATCGTATTGCGGTTTCGCATTCGCTGAGGTAATGGCCCACTCTTCTTTTGCTGGCGAATAATCATATTCATCCCCATCATCGGAACCTTCTTCAATTTGAAACACCCGGTCATAGCGCACGCCACTATCTTTATCAACCAGACGAAGTGAACCATCCTCATTGAGTGCAATTTGCCAGAAAGCATTTTCCAGTATTCCCTCTGTTTTACTTTTTGGCGTGACCACATTGCCAGGCTGATTCGCTTCTATATAGAGCGTGCGATACCCCATAGAAGGGACAATTTGGCTGATCTGAATATCAAACTCCATAAAGGGATCATAATTGCCGTAATGAACTATTTGCCGATCAATAAGGCCGGGATCGATCTCACGGGCATGTCGAATAAAATATGGCACAGGCTGACCGCGACCGTCTCGCAAATTAAACTGGCTACCGCGCAGTCGAACAGTTGTGTTGATAACTTCTTCACGCGGCCAGGGCATCAGGTTAAACAGGACGAGTTTGTCGGCGTCGCTCTGCGGCATGTTGTCTGCTATTTTGCGCATATAGAACCGAATTAGATTATCCGCCATGTCTTCTGCCAGTTCGAAGCGGGCGACAATCTCGCGATGAACTTTATCACTGCAGCAGCAGCCGATGCTGTCATGGGCGTGGTTTTTTAAAATTTCTTTCCACATCTTCTCCAGCAAGCCGTGGTGATAATCAAAACCTAAAGTCCAGGCCAGCGTTGCCAACGGTTCCAGCAGATTAACAATCTTATTTTCAATGCGTGCGTGGGCAATTTTGATATCCATGCGCGTGGAACCGATGGTGCGATGCACGCGCATATATTTGCCATCGATGAATTCACCTTTCAGGATGGCCAGACTTTCACGCTGCGCTTCAATCTGCTCGAATACCTCTTCAAAGCGGCTCATCACAAACTTTCGTTGAGGATAAATTTCGCGCAGTTTCTCCATCACTTCGAAGATATTTTGCTGCAAGGGCATCTGGTCATGACCATTCGGCAATAAAATTTCTTTGGTTACTGACGCTTTTTCCAGCACGTCAAAATAACTGTCGAGGCGTTTACGTAATCCATTTTCGTCCGCAGGTAAGTACTTACCGATGGCGTAGCCCAGCGGCAGCACCTGCGCCGTCACTTCGCTACCGTCACTGCTTTGCCACAAAAACTCGGTTTTATCAGTACCGTGGCGCTCAGAACATCCGCGCCAGAACATGGTGCGGGTAATGCCAAATCCATTGTATATATGTGGCAGTTGCCCGGACATGCCAAAGGAATCCGGTAAATAACCTATTTTCATCGGCTCGCCAAACGCGAGGCAGTCACGCATTCCGTACATCAGATTACGGACTATGGATTCAGCAGAAACAATCGTGGTATCGGTCTGGGTATACCAGGGACCGATAATTAATTTCCCGCCCTCGACCAACTTCTTCACACGATCTTTGTTCTCCGGTTTGACAGCGAAATAATCTTCGAGGATCGCCGTTTGCCCGTCGAGTACGTAATATTTGTATTCGTTGTCCTGTTCCAGTCTGCACAGGATCTCTTCCATATTATTGACCAGCAGAATGCGAGACTCTTCTGTGGTGAAATACCACTCCCGATCCCAGTGCATATGCGGGGTGATGTGAACGCGAGATACCGCTTTCATCGTCGTTTCCTTTTTGTTTATGGCATTACGCCATCAGTCAGATAGTTTCCATGCTTTACCGCATGATGCCGCCAGATCAGGAGAATTGCAGTCGAGATTGCAGCCCCCACCAACGCCGCACCAAACCAACCAATTGCCGCCATAACACCACCCGCGCCATTATCATGAAGTAAAAAGAGCGAGAAAATGCCGGCACCGGGTGTCGAAAGGCCGATATTCATCGCACCGACGATAGCGCCCGTTACCATAGATCCCAGCACAAACGAACCAATAACCCGCAGCGGATCTTCAATCGCCATCGGGATCGCCCCTTCGGTGATACCTGCCAATCCTAACAGCCAGGTGGATTTCCCGGTTTCAATTTCAAACTCTTTAAACAGGCGCGGTGCGAGCATCGTGGAAGCGGTTACGGTAAATGCCGAAACCATTTTGACGGAGGCGAAAATGGCATACGGGCCGTAAACGCCGTTCGCCATTGCCCCCAGACAGAATGCATAAGCGGCTTTGTTCACTGGCCCACCAAGGTCAAAGGAACACATAAAACCGAGAATGGCGCCCAACAACAGTGCGTTATTTCCTGACAGACCGTTCAGCCAGGCGGTAAGCGAGTTATTGATCCATGCGACAGGTTCCCCTACTACAAACAGCATCAGACTACCCGCCCCCAACGTACCGAGCACCGGGTAGAGATAGAAAGTCAGGAATCCGTTGAATTTACTGCTAAGACGTAGATGATTTTTCACCCAGCGCATCAGATAACCGGCTATCAATCCGCCAACGACCGCGCCGAGAAACCCGGAACCAATCATGTTGGCGGCAAGCCCTGCCGCAAAGCCTGGCGCTAACGCCGGTTTATCAGCCAGTGAATAGGCGGTATAGGCTGCGAGCACCGGTACCATCAAAATCCCGAGCATCCCGCCGCCCAGCTTGCGGTACATCCACAACCAGGAGTTTTCTTCATTAAACAAATCTTGTAGCCCGAAGATTTGCGACAGTAATACCGCGACCGCCAGCACCGTGCCACCCGCGACAATCAGCGGCACGGCGAAAGAGATCCCGCTCAACAGTGCCTGCTTCAGCTCCGTTTTGACACTTTTCACCGGTTGCGTATCTTGCTGTACGGTACGCGTCTCATCGCTACGCTTGAGGGTAAGCGCTTGTTGAATCAACGCTTCTGCATGGCGAATCGGCTCGGCAACAGGCACAGAAAGCGCGGGAATGCCGTTAAAACGCTCGCTCTCCTTGATAGCGACTTCCGCCGCAAAAATACAGGCGGTTGCACTATTGAGTTGCTCCGCCGTTAAACGCTCTTCAATGCCGTTAGCACCTTGCTTTTCAACGTAGATATTCACGCCGAGTTTGCGTCCGGCTTTTTCCAGATATTCCGCAGCCATGTAGGTGTGAGCAATACCCGCCGGGCAGGCC
This sequence comes from Escherichia sp. WS2035, assembly GCF_046487065.1. NCBI lineage: Bacteria > Pseudomonadati > Pseudomonadota > Gammaproteobacteria > Enterobacterales > Enterobacteriaceae > Escherichia > Escherichia sp. WS2035. The sequence goes on along the minus strand of NZ_JBJQKD010000001.1, from coordinate 528,067 downwards.
GTTACGCAGACGATAGTTGGCGCATAAGAAAAAGAGGCAGTATGTTGCGCGTCCCCCTTGTCATCCAGCGCCGAGAGCAATTCATCGGGCGTCGTTGCCGACTGAATACGCGCCCTGAGCTCATCATCCGCCAGGCGCGTGGTCAGCGCGGTAAGCAGTTTCATATGCGTAGTACCTGCTTCATTGGGAGGAATGGCCAGCAATACCACTAAATCAACCGCTTCCGGGCCATCCACGCCTTCCCACTGAAGCGGCTCGCTGAGTGTGGCGACCGCAAACGCCGCTTCTTTTACCGCAGCAGTTTTGCCATGCGGCACGGCCAGCCCTTCACCTAAGGCGGTCGGGCCGAGGCTTTCACGGCAATACACTTCTTCCAGAAATTGCTCAGTACTGGAAATTTTCCCCAGAGCAGCAAGACGTTGAGTCAACGCGTGGATGGCCTCTTCACGGCTGGTAAAGCGCACATTCAGACACAGCGCATCGCGGTGGGTCAGAGTCGTCAGGTTCATCATGGTTCTCACTTGATCATTTTTATAGTCGCGCAAGTGTGCCTGATAAAACAATACATTTACGTGATCACTTTCACTTACAAGATACTATTTGTATTAAATTTGTATTATTTACAAGATGAATTTATCGAGCATAATGGCTAAATTCGTATTAATGAGATACTAGAAATGGGACACAAACCCTTATACCGGCAGATTGCCGATCGCATTCGTGAGCAGATTACGTGCGGCGAGCTAAAACCTGGCGATGCGTTACCCACTGAATCGGCATTACAAACAGAGTTTGGCGTCAGCCGGGTTACGGTGCGCCAGGCTTTGCGCCAGTTAGTCGAGCAGCAGATCCTCGAAAGCATCCAGGGCAGCGGGACTTACGTCAAAGAAGAGCGGGTCAATTACGATATTTTTCAGTTAACCAGTTTTGATGAAAAACTGTCGGACCGTCACGTCGAAACACATAGTGAAGTCCTGATATTTGAAGTAATTCCGGCTGACAATTTTCTTCAGCAGCAGCTGCAAATTAGCGAGCAGGATCGTGTGTGGCATGTGAAGCGCGTGCGCTATCGCAAGCAAAAGCCGGTGGCGCTGGAAGAAACCTGGATGCCGCTTGCATTATTCCCGGATCTCACCTGGCAGGTCATGGAAAATTCGAAATATCACTTTATTGAAGAAGTGAAGAAGATGGTTATCGATCGTAGCGAACAGGAGATAATTCCCCTGATGCCCACGGAAGAGATGAGCCGTCTGCTTAATATCAGCCAGACTAAGCCGATTCTTGAAAAAGTATCGCGTGGATATTTAGTTGATGGCCAGGTGTTTGAATATAGCCGCAACGCTTTTAATACTGATGACTATAAATTTACCCTGATAGCGCAGCGAAAATCGCCGCGATAAGCATAAAAAAGGCCATCATAAGATGGCCAACCATGTCGAAACCGACAGCCCTTCGCCCTTCCTGTAGGGGGAAGCGGCGAGGGCTATTTCTTATTACAGATATTTATTTCAGAACAGTTTTCAGTGCTTCACCGATATCAGCCAGGCTGCGAACGGTTTTCACGCCTGCGGCTTCCAGAGCAGCGAATTTCTCATCCGCAGTACCTTTACCACCGGCAATGATGGCACCCGCGTGGCCCATACGTTTGCCTTTCGGCGCAGTCACACCAGCGATGTAACCCACAACTGGCTTGGTGACGTGCTCTTTGATGTACGCAGCCGCTTCTTCTTCAGCGCTACCGCCGATCTCACCGATCATCACGATCGCTTCAGTCTGCGGATCTTTTTCGAACATTTCGAGAATATCGATAAAGTTAGAGCCAGGGATCGGGTCGCCGCCGATACCAACACAGGTCGACTGACCGAAACCGTAATCCGTGGTCTGTTTAACCGCTTCATAGGTCAGCGTACCGGAACGGGAAACGATACCCACTTTACCTGGTTTGTGAATGTGACCCGGCTGGATACCGATTTTGCATTCCCCCGGGGTGATAACGCCTGGGCAGTTCGGGCCGATCATACGAACGCCTGCTTCATCCAGTTTCACTTTCACCGTCAGCATATCCAGCGTCGGGATGCCTTCAGTGATGGTGATAATCAGTTTGATGCCTGCATCGATAGCTTCCAGAATGGAGTCTTTGCAGAACGGTGCTGGTACGTAGATAACAGAGGCGGTAGCGCCAGTGGCAGCAACAGCTTCACGCACGGTGTTAAACACCGGCAGGCCGAGGTGGGTAGTACCGCCTTTACCTGGGGTTACGCCGCCAACCATTTTAGTGCCGTATGCAATGGCCTGTTCAGAGTGGAAAGTCCCCTGGCTACCAGTAAAGCCCTGGCAGATAACCTTGGTGTTTTTATCAATTAAAATGGACATTATTTCCCCTCCACTGCGGCAACAACCTGCTGAGCTGCATCCGTCAGACCTTTTGCTGCAATAATATTCAGGCCGCTGTCAGCCAGTTTCTTCGCACCGAGTTCGGCGTTGTTACCTTCCAGACGTACCACGACCGGTACGTTAACACCCACTTCTGCTACCGCGCCGATGATACCGTCAGCGATCAGGTCGCAACGAACGATACCGCCGAAGATGTTAACCAGAACGGCTTTCACTTTGTCGTCAGAGAGGATGATTTTGAACGCTTCGGTTACACGTTCTTTGGTTGCGCCACCGCCAACGTCCAGGAAGTTAGCCGGTTCGCCGCCGTGCAGTTTAACGATGTCCATCGTACCCATCGCCAGACCTGCGCCGTTAACCATACAACCGATGTTACCGTCCAGCGCAACGTAGTTCAGTTCCCACTGTGCAGCCTGTGCTTCACGCGGATCTTCCTGCGACTGGTCACGCATTTCACGCAGATCAGGCTGGCGGAACAGTGCGTTGCCATCAGCGCCCAGTTTGCCGTCGAGGCAAATCAGATCGCCCTGTTTGGTAATAACCAGCGGGTTGATTTCGATAAGCGCAAGGTCGCGCTCCAGGAAAATGGTCGCCAGGCCCATGAAGATTTTGGTGAACTGCTGAACCAGTTTACCTTCCAGACCCAGTTTAAACGCCAGCTCGCGTCCCTGATACGGCATCGGGCCAGTCAGCGGATCAAGCGCAACTTTGTGGATCAGGTGCGGAGTTTCTTCCGCCACTTTTTCGATTTCCACGCCGCCTTCGGTGGAGGCCATAAAGACCACGCGACGGGAACTACGGTCAACAACGGCACCGAGATACAGCTCTTTAGCGATATCGGTCGCTGCTTCAACCAGAATCTGGTTAACCGGTTGGCCATTGGCATCTGTTTGATACGTTACCAGACGCTTGCCCAGCCAGTTTTCTGCAAAAGCACGGATGTCTTCTTTGCTGTTTACAACTTTCACACCGCCCGCTTTACCGCGGCCACCAGCGTGAACCTGACATTTCACTACCCACGGACCGGCACCGATTTTTGAAGCGGCTTCTTCTGCTTCGCGTGGAGTAGTACAGGCATAACCCACCGGTGCTGGTAAGCCATAGCGGGCAAAAAGTTGTTTTGCCTGATATTCATGTAAGTTCATGTGTTCTGTCCATCCTTCAGTAATCGTTATCTTTTAAACCGTAGACCGACCCCCTATCCACGTCGGTCTACAGTGCAGGTGAAGCTTAAACTACTACACGTCCAGCAGCAGACGCGTCGGATCTTCCAGCAACTCTTTGATCGTTACCAGGAAGCCCACGGATTCGCGACCATCGATCAAACGGTGATCGTAGGACAGCGCCAGGTACATCATCGGCAGGATCTCAACCTGGCCATTCACCGCCATCGGACGATCTTTGATAGCGTGCATACCCAGAATTGCGCTCTGCGGCGGGTTGATGATAGGCGTAGACATCAGGGAACCGAACACACCACCGTTGGTGATGGTAAAGTTACCACCAGTCAGATCTTCAACCGTCAGCTTGCCGTCACGGCCTTTAACTGCCAGCTCTTTAATTTTCTTCTCGATGTCTGCCATGCCGAGGGTATCGACATCACGCAGAACCGGCGTCACCAGGCCGCGCGGCGTAGAAACCGCCATACTGACGTCGAAATAGTTGTGGTAGACCACATCATCGCCGTCGATAGACGCATTCACTTCCGGGTAACGTTTCAGGGCTTCAACCACCGCTTTCACGTAGAAGGACATAAAGCCCAGACGGATGCCGTGGCGTTTTTCAAACGCTTCACCGTACTGCTTACGCAGATCCATAATCGGCTTCATGTTGACTTCGTTGAACGTGGTCAGCATGGCGGTGGAGTTTTTCGCTTCCAGCAGACGCTCTGCCACACGCTTACGCAGGCGAGTCATCGGCACACGTTTTTCGCTACGTGCAGCCAGGGCCGGTTGCGCCGCCGGAGCAGCCGCTGCCGGAGCAGACTCTTTCGCCGGGGCTTTCGCCAGATGTTTTTCCACATCTTCACGGGTCAGACGACCACCCACACCCGTGCCTTTAATGGCGCTGGCGTCGAGGTTATGTTCAGCCAGCAGGCGACGGATCGCCGGGCTTAACGCATCGTTGTTTTGCTCTTCCAGAGACGCCTGCTGGCGTTGCGCCGGAGTGGACGCTTTCTCTTCAGATTTGGCGCTGGTTTCTTTACCGGCGCTGTTGCCTTCACGCAGGCGACCAAGGATCTGACGAGACGTTACGGTTGTACCTTCATCTTCCAGAACCGCATCCAGAATGCCGTCTGCTGATGCCGGTACTTCCAGTACCACTTTGTCAGTTTCGATTTCTACCAGCACTTCATCACGTACGACTACGTCGCCGGGTTTTTTATGCCAGGTTGCGACGGTGGCATCGGCTACGGATTCAGGCAGGTCAGGGACCAGAATATCTACGCTACTCATTGTGTATCCTTTATTTATTCGACGTTCAGCGCGTCATTAACCAGATCTTGTTGCTGTTTCTGGTGAACGGACATATACCCTACCGCCGGAGAGGCGGAGGCCGGGCGGCCTGCATAACGCAGAGAAGCCCCAAACGGAATCACTTCACGGAAATGATGCTGGCTGCAGTACCATGCGCCCTGGTTGAGCGGCTCTTCCTGGCACCAGACAAAATCCTTGACGTGAGCAAACTGCTGCAACACTTCCTGCATCGCTTTATGCGGGAACGGGTAGAGTTGCTCGATACGCACAATGGCGACATCGTGTTGATTGTTCTTACGACGTTGTTCCAGCAGATCGTAATAAACCTTACCAGAACACATCACTACGCGCTTCACGCCCTTCGGATCAAGCTCGTCGATTTCACTGATGGCTGGCAGGAAGGTGCCGTTCGCCAGTTCTTCGAGGCTGGAAACCGCCAGCGGATGACGCAGCAGGGATTTCGGCGACATCACGACCAGTGGACGACGCATCCCGCGCAACGCCTGACGACGCAGCATGTGGTAAACCTGTGCCGGGGTAGAAGGTACGCAAACCTGCATGTTTTGCTCAGCGCAAAGTTGCAGATAACGTTCCAGACGCGCGGAGGAGTGCTCCGGCCCCTGCCCTTCGTAACCGTGCGGCAGCAACATCACCAGGCCACACATCCGGCCCCATTTCTGTTCGCCAGAGGAGATGAACTGGTCGATAACCACCTGTGCACCGTTGGCGAAGTCACCGAACTGTGCTTCCCAGATGGTCAGGGTGCGTGGTTCTGCGGTGGCATAACCGTATTCAAACGCCAGTACGGCTTCTTCAGACAGTACAGAGTCCCAGACGCGGAACGCGCCCTGGCCGTTATGGATATGTTGCAGCGGCGTGTAAGTGGAACCGTTAGACTGGTTGTGGATCACCGCGTGGCGGTGGAAGAAGGTACCGCGACCGGAGTCTTCACCCGACAGGCGAACCGGAATGCCTTCGTCAACCAACGTGGCGTAAGCGAGGTTTTCCGCGCCGCCCCAGTCGAACAGTTTCTCACCGGCTGCCATCGCCTGGCGATCGCCATAAATTTTGGCAACGCGAGACTGCATTTCAACCGCTTCCGGCACCGTGCTGATGCGTTTAGCCAGTTCCTGCAGGCGCTTCATCTCAACTTTGTTCGGGTACTCTTCGTCCCATTCGTGGTTGAGGTACGGCGACCAGGTGAAAGAGTGCATGTTCATCGGACGCCACTCTGCTACAACGCAATCGCCAGCATCCAGCGCATCGCGGTACAGGTTAACCATCTCGGTGGCATCTTCCAGCGTCGCGACTTTTTCCTGCTCCAGCTTGTCAGCGTAGATTTTGCGCGGCGTCGGATGTTTTTTGATTTTCTGATACATCAGCGGCTGGGTTGCGCTCGGCTCGTCGGCTTCGTTGTGGCCGTGACGGCGGTAGCATACCAGGTCGATGAAGACATCACGTTTAAAGGTGTTACGGAAATCGAGCGCCAGACGGGTCACAAAGGCAACGGCTTCCGGATCATCCGCATTAACGTGGAAAATCGGTGCCTGAACCATCTTACCGATATCAGTACAGTACGGCGTCGAACGGGCATCCAGCGGGTTAGAGGTGGTGAAGCCAACCTGGTTGTTGATAACGATACGTACCGTACCGCCAACTTCATAACCACGCGCTTTCGACATGTTCAGGGTTTCCTGAACTACGCCCTGCCCGGTCACTGCGGCGTCACCATGAATGGTGATTGGCAGCACTTTGTTGCTGCTCGGCTCATCAAGTCTGTCCAGACGGGCACGAACAGAACCGATAACGACCGGGCTTACAATCTCAAGGTGAGACGGGTTAAACGCCAGCGCCAGGTGCACCAGGCCGCCATCGGTCTGGAAGTCAGACGAGAAGCCCATGTGGTATTTCACGTCGCCCGTGCCGAGGTGTTCTTTATGTTTACCGGCAAACTCGTCGAACAAGTCTTGCGGTTTTTTACCCAGCACGTTCACCAGCACGTTCAGACGACCACGGTGCGCCATCCCGAGAACCACTTCGCGGGTGCCGCTGTTGCCAGCGTGGCGGATCATCTCTTTAAGCATCGGGATTAACGCGTCACCGCCTTCCAGCGAGAAGCGTTTTGCGCCAGGGAATTTTGCGCCAAGGTAACGTTCAAGGCCTTCAGCGGCGGTCAGTTCGCTTAAGAAGCGTTTTTTCTCTTCGCTATTGAAAGTCGCGCGACCAGACTCGATACGCTGTTGGATCCAGCGTTTTTCTTCGGTGCTGGTAATGTGCATATACTCGGCACCAATCGGGCCACAGTAGGTTTGCTTGAGGGCTTCCAGCAGCTCGCCGAGTTTCATGGTTTCTTTGCCGCTGGCAAATGAACCGACGTTGAAGGTCTCCTGGAAGTCTGCTTCGGTCAGATCGTGGAAAGACGGATCCAGATCGGCCACTTTATCTTGCTGCCACAGTCCCAGCGGATCGAGATTCGCATGCTGGTGACCACGGAAGCGGTATGCGTTAATGAGCTGCAGGACTTTAACCTGCTTCACATTGGTGTCAGGGTCGGAGATCGTTGAAGAGTAACGTGAAGCGTCTTTCGCCAGGCGGCGGAAATATTCACGCGTTTGAGAGTGGAATTGATCCGGTTTGACTCCCGTACCAGGTAACTGCTGGAACGTCGAACGCCAGTTAGCGTCAACCGAGTCAGGATCGGTTAAGAAGTCTTCATAGAGCTGTTCTATCCAGCTCTGGTTTGCGCCAGAGAGGTAAGAAGAGTCCAACCAGGCTTTCAAAGCGCTGTTCTGCATCGTGATCCCTTAAGCATCTTTTTTATGCTTACTTCGCCGTGGATACTACCACGCACATTTCATATCTGATGTGCGTGCCGGGGTTCACTTGTTGCGGACTTGTCGTGTTTTCTGCGTCCGCTAAGGAACCTTTAAAAACTGTCTTAGTGTCAGGGGCAGTTTTTAAAGATTTCCTGCATTTCTTTTGTAGGCCGGATAAGGCATTCACGCCGCATCCGGCGCTGTTTGCCTGATGCGACGCTTGCGCGTCTTATCAGGCCTACGGTTTCTGCATTTCTTTTGTAGGCCGGATAAGGCGTTCACGCCGCATCCGGCACTGGTTGCCTGATGCGACGCTTGTGCGTCTTATCAGGCCTACGGTTTACGCATTACGTTGCAACAACATCGACTTGATATGGCCGATGGCGCGCGTCGGGTTCAGCCCCTTCGGACATACACTGACGCAGTTCATGATGCTGTGACAGCGGAATACACTGAATGCATCGCTCAAACCGTCGAGGCGGCTGTCAGTCTCGGTATCACGGCTATCGATCAGGAAACGATATGCCGCTAACAAGCCTGCCGGACCGATAAACTTATCGGGATTCCACCAGAAAGACGGACAAGAGGTTGAACAACATGCGCAGAGAATACATTCATACAACCCGTCGAGTTTTTCGCGCTGCTCTGGCATCTGTAAATGCTCGCGAGCTGGCGGATTTTGTCCATTATTCAACAGGTAAGGCTTAATTTTCTCATATTGCGCATAGAATTGTCCCATGTCTACCACCAAATCGCGGATCACCGGTAAACCTGGCAGCGGACGAATCACAATCTTCTTGCCCGGCTGGTTGAGTGCCGAAATCGGGGTAATACAGGCCAGACCATTCTTACCGTTCATGTTCAGACCGTCGGAACCGCACACACCTTCACGGCAGGAGCGGCGGAACGACAGGCTGGGATCTTTCTCTTTCAGCTGAATAAGCGCATCCAGCAGCATCATGTCGCGACCTTCTTCCGCTTCCAGGGTGTAATCCTGCATACGCGGAGCATCATCAACATCCGGGTTATAGCGATAAATTGAAAACTCGAGTCTCATTTTCCTGTCTCCGCATTAGTAAGTACGAATCTTCGGCGGGAATGCCGGGCGCAGTTTCGGTTCCATGTTGACGCTTCGGCGCGTCATGGATTCCGACTCTGGCAGATACAGGGAGTGGCACAGCCAGTTTTCATCATCACGATCCGGGAAGTCGAAGCGGCTATGCGCGCCACGGCTTTCGGTACGGAAGTTGGCAGAAACAGCCGTTGCATACGCCGTTTCCATCAGGTTATCCAGTTCCAGGCACTCAACGCGCTGGGTGTTGAACTCGCTGGAAGTGTCATCCAGACGGGCATTTTTCAGACGCTCGCGGATAACTTTCAACTGCTCAAGCCCTTTCGCCATCGCATCACCTTCACGGAAGACCGAGAAGTTATGCTGCATACATTCTTGCAGTGCTTTACGGATCGCCACCGGATCTTCACCGTTACGGTTATTGTTCCAGCGGTTCAGGCGATCCAGAGACGCTTCTACATCAGACTCGCTGGCATCGCGCAGTGCGCCCTGCTCGGCGATAGACTCTTGCAGATGCAGACCTGCCGCACGACCAAATACCACCAGGTCCAGCAGCGAGTTGCCGCCCAGACGGTTAGCGCCGTGTACCGATACACAAGCGATTTCACCAACGGCAAACAGCCCCGGAACAACCACATCTTCGCCTTTCTCATTCACCGTCAGCGCCTGACCGGTCACTTTGGTCGGAATACCGCCCATCATGTAGTGACAGGTTGGGATAACCGGAATCGGCTCTTTCACCGGATCGACGTGAGCGAAGGTACGGGAGAGTTCCAGAATACCCGGCAGACGGGATTCGAGAACTTCTTTCCCCAGATGGTCAAGTTTCAGTTTTGCGTGTGGCCCCCACGGACCATCACAGCCGCGACCTTCACGGATTTCGATCATGATGGAACGCGCCACCACGTCACGGCCCGCCAGGTCTTTGGCGTTCGGCGCATAACGCTCCATAAAGCGTTCGCCATGTTTGTTCAGCAGATAACCGCCTTCACCACGGCACCCTTCGGTGACCAGTACGCCCGCACCGGCAATACCGGTCGGGTGGAACTGCCACATTTCCATATCCTGCACCGGTACGCCTGCACGGATAGCCATGCCGACACCGTCGCCAGTGTTAATGTGGGCGTTGGTGGTGGACTGATAAATACGCCCTGCCCCGCCAGTCGCCAGCACTGTCGCGCGAGCTTTAAAGTAAACCACTTCACCAGTTTCGATGCACAGTGCGGTACAACCGACCACTGCGCCATCCTGGTTTTTCACCAGATCCAGCGCATACCACTCGGAGAAAATGGTGGTGTGGTTTTTCAGGTTCTGCTGATAAAGCGTGTGCAACAGTGCGTGACCGGTACGGTCAGCTGCCGCCGCAGTACGTGCCGCCTGCTCGCCGCCGAAGTTTTTCGACTGACCGCCAAACGGACGTTGATAGATACGACCATCATCAAGACGCGAGAACGGCAGGCCCATATGTTCCAGTTCCAGAATCGCTTCCGGCCCGGTTTTACACATATATTCAATCGCGTCCTGGTCACCGATATAGTCCGACCCTTTTACGGTGTCGTACATATGCCATTCCCAGTTATCTTCATGGGTATTACCCAGCGCAACGGTAATACCACCTTGCGCAGAAACGGTATGGGAACGGGTCGGGAAGACCTTAGAGAGCAGCGCACAGGTCTGGCCACTCTGGGAAATTTGCAGCGCCGCGCGCATACCTGCGCCGCCAGCACCAATCACAACTGCATCAAATTCTCTGACTGGCAATTTCATCACACACCCCACACCACAACGAATCCATAAATCACGTAAACGACCAGTGCAACGACAATCACCAGTTGCAGCATCAGGCGCAAGGCCAGCGGTTTAACGTAGTCGGTCAACACCTGCCACATGCCGATCCAGGCATGGATCAAGATAGAAAACAGCGCCAGCAGGGTGAACACTTTGGTGAACGCAGAGGCGAAGAAACCAATCCAGACTTCATATGTCAGCTCGCCACTGGTAGCGAAAAAACCGACCATATAAATGATGTAGAGCGTCAGGACGATAGCGGTAGCACGAACGAGGATGAAATCATGTACGCCATTGCGTCCTAATGCGGAGGCGTTGCTTACCATACGAGGACTCCTGCGAGAAGTGAAAGCACGACAGTAATAACAAAGGAGATTTTGGCGGAGCGTTTACCCGCTTCGAATGTTTCTTCCAGATAGCCAAAATCCATCATCATGTGGCGAATACCTACGACGACGTGATATGCCAGAGCGGTAAGGATGCCCCACATGATAAATTTGACGAAGAAGCTGCCCATAATCGCGGAAGCTTGCTCGAAACCTTCAGGGGAAGAGAGGCTGGTACCCAGAAGCCACAGCAGGATGCCCACTGCAACAAAGGTGATCACACCGGAAACGCGATGGAGAATGGACGCTATCGCCGTGACGGGGAACCGGATGGTCTGTAGGTCCAGATTAACAGGTCTTTGTTTTTTCACATTTCTTATCATGAATAACGCCCACATGCTGTTCTTATTATTCCCTGGGGACTACGGGCACAGAGGTTAACTTTCTGTTACCAGGAGACGTCGGGATTTCCTTCCTCCGGTCTGCTTGCGGGTCAGACAGCGTCCTTTCTATAACTGCGCGTCATGCAAAACACTGCTTCCAGATGCGAAAACGACACGTTACAACGCTGGGTGGCTCGGGATTGCAGGGTGTTCCGGAGACCTGGCGGCAGTATAGGCTGTTCACAAAATCATTACAATTAACCTACATATAGTTTGTCGGGTTTTATCCCGAACAGTGATCTGCGTCACGATAACAACATTTATTTAATTTTTAATCATCTAATTTGACAATCATTCAACAAAGTTGTTACAAACATTACTAGGAAAAGCATATAATGCGTAAAAGTTATGAAGTCGGTATTTCACCTAAGATTAACTTATGTAACAGTGTGGAAGTATTGACCAATTCATTCGGGACAGTTATTAGTGGTAGACAAGTTTAATAATTCGGATTGCTAAGTACTTGATTCGCCATTTATTCGTCATCAATAGATCCTTTACCTGCAAGCGCCCAGAGCTCTGTACCCAGGTTTTCCCCTCTTTCACAGAGCGGCGAGCCAAATAACAAACGGGTAAAGCCAGGTTGATGTGCGAAGGCAAATTTAAGTTCCGGCAGTCTTACGCAATAAGGCGCTAAGGAGACCTTAAATGGCTGATACAAAAGCAAAACTCACCCTCAACGGGGACACAGCTGTTGAACTGGATGTGCTGAAAGGCACGCTGGGTCAAGATGTTATTGATATCCGTACTCTCGGTTCAAAAGGTGTGTTCACCTTTGACCCAGGCTTCACTTCAACCGCATCCTGCGAATCTAAAATTACTTTTATTGATGGTGATGAAGGTATTTTGCTGCACCGCGGTTTCCCGATCGATCAGCTGGCGACCGATTCTAACTACCTGGAAGTTTGTTACATCCTGCTGAATGGTGAAAAACCGACTCAGGAACAGTATGACGAATTTAAAACTACGGTGACCCGTCATACCATGATCCACGAGCAGATTACCCGTCTGTTCCATGCTTTCCGTCGCGACTCGCATCCAATGGCAGTCATGTGTGGTATTACCGGCGCGCTGGCAGCGTTCTATCACGACTCGCTGGATGTTAACAATCCTCGTCATCGTGAAATTGCCGCGTTCCGCCTGCTGTCAAAAATGCCGACCATGGCCGCGATGTGTTACAAGTATTCCATTGGTCAGCCATTTGTTTACCCGCGCAACGATCTCTCCTACGCCGGTAACTTCCTGAATATGATGTTCTCCACACCGTGCGAACCGTATGAAGTTAATCCGATTCTGGAACGTGCTATGGACCGTATTCTGATCCTGCACGCTGACCATGAACAGAACGCCTCCACCTCCACCGTGCGTACCGCTGGCTCTTCGGGTGCGAACCCGTTTGCCTGTATCGCAGCAGGTATTGCTTCACTGTGGGGACCTGCGCACGGTGGTGCTAACGAAGCGGCGCTGAAAATGCTGGAAGAAATCAGCTCCGTTAAACACATTCCGGAATTTGTTCGTCGTGCGAAAGACAAAAATGATTCTTTCCGCCTGATGGGCTTCGGTCATCGCGTGTACAAAAACTACGACCCGCGCGCCACCGTAATGCGTGAAACCTGCCATGAAGTGCTGAAAGAGCTGGGCACCAAAGATGACCTGCTGGAAGTGGCTATGGAGCTGGAAAACATCGCGCTGAACGACCCGTACTTTATCGAGAAAAAACTGTACCCGAACGTCGATTTCTACTCTGGTATCATCCTGAAAGCGATGGGTATTCCGTCTTCTATGTTCACCGTGATCTTCGCTATGGCACGTACGGTTGGCTGGATCGCCCACTGGAGCGAAATGCACAGTGACGGTATGAAGATTGCCCGTCCGCGTCAGCTGTATACCGGCTACGCGCAGCGTGATTTTAAGTCGGATATTAAGAAGTAAAAATGACACCGACAAAACCCTGCGTGGACACGCAGGGTTTTTAATTCTACACCAGCAGCAAAGATATTGCCGGAATATAGGTAATGACCAACAGAAGTAAAATAAGACTGATCAGTAATGGCACCGCTTCACGCATAAATTGCCCGACAGAAACCTGTACGGTATTACATACCAGCAGCATCACCGTTCCGACAGGTGGTGATAACGTTCCTAACGATAAGTTGAGGATCATAATGATGCCAAAATGCACCGGATCAATGCCAAAATGAGCCACCACGGGTTTAAGTAATGGGACTAATATCAGCAGAATGGCACTACCTTCAAGGAACATGCCAAGCACCAGCAGCAATAGATTGATAATCAATAAAAAGACGTATTTATTATCGGTCAGAGAAGTTACAAACTCCGCAACCGTGATACCTGCCCGCTCAAGGGAAAATATCCAGCCCAGCGCGGCACTCGCCATAATGATTAACATGACCGATGCCGTGGAACGCGCCGTCTCAGAGAGTGCTGTAAATACATGGCTGATTTTCAGTTCGCGATAAATTACAAAACCAATAAACATTACCAATAATACTGCTACCGCTCCGGCTTCCGTTGGCGTAAAGATATTTGCCCGAATACCACCGATAACCGCAACAATTAAGAACAGTGCTGGCCAGGCCTGCACCAGCGCCACTGACACTTCTTTCGGTTTTGGCCAGTGTTCGCTGGAAGGTTTTAAACCGCGACGAATAGCCACCAACCATACGGTAACGATCAACATGGCGGAGCACAGCAGACCTGGCAGGATCCCGGCCATAAACATGGAGCCGATGGAGACATCCGCCACCAGTCCGTAAAGGATCAGTGCAATACCCGGTGGAATAATTGGTGTAATCAGCGAACCACTTGCCGTTATCGCCGCCGCAAAGCCACGGGAATAACCTTTCTGTTCCATTTCCGGCACCATCATGCGCGATAACATTGCGGCATCCGCCAGATTTGAGGCACTGACACCGCCCATCATGGTACTGACCAGAATATTAGCCCCACCCAGGCCACCGCGCATTCTGCCAATCAACACGTTGGCAATTTGCAAAATACGCGCGGCAATACCGGTATAGCTCATTAACGTGCCTAATAAGATAAAAAACGGAATAGCTAACAGCGAAGGGGTTTGCGTCGTGGCAATCAAACGCTGAATTGCCACCATTAACGGCACATTTGAATAGCAAAGGAAGTAGGTCAGAATGCCGCAAAACATCGCCAGCCATACCGGCATATTGATAAATAAACAGACGAACATAAGCGGAATGATCATCAGCCAGTTATCCAGCCAGCTTCCCGCCAGTAATTCACTCAATGCTGTCATTATTCACCTTCCTTGCGTGGCGTTTTCTTGATCAGTTGTAAGGCAGTAAAACAGGCGACACCGATAGCGCCAACCGTGACGGCAATATCGATCCAAAACCAGGATATTTTTAATATTTGCGTGGTTTTAAAGGCTGTCCCGGCAGCTAATTTCCATGCTGACCAGGCCATGACCACCAGCAAAATAATAGACATCAGAGAGACTAAAAACGCTAATATACGTTGCCCGCGTGAAGTAAGTGCATCGGCTAAAAATGGAATCGATAAATGGGTATTATCTCGTTCAGCAACAACCGCACCAAACATGACTACCCAAATCATTAATAAACCGGAAACCTCTTCTGTCCACTGTAATGGCATATGAAAACAGTAACGCATTATTACCGCAGCAATGGTCATGATTACCAATATAAAGAGCGTTAATACCGCAGCAACTTCAATCATTTTCCCTAAAAGACGCATAAACACCTCTGCTCTTAACGGTCGGTGCCGAAACACCGACCAGTCCTTATGCCATGAAGTTATTTCAGCTGTTGCTGAATAGTGTCATACAAACCAGGGGTCCATTCCGGGAATTGTTGATAGACTTTTAAGGCTTTTTCTTTGAAAGGGGCGACGTCAGGATAGATGATTTCCACGCCCTGCTCCTGCATGGTTTTCAACATTGTCGCATCCTGCTCAGTGGTAATTTTCTGGCTATATAAACCAGCTTCATACGCTGTCTGGTGAATAATATCTAACTGCGCAGGTGTCAGGGTACTGAAAAACGCTTCGCCACCCAACCATAATGATGTATTGGTCAGATAGTTCACCATTGACAGATATTTCGCCTGCTCATGCAGCTTTTGCCCATAGAGAACAGAAACCGGGTTTTCCACACCATCGATCATCCCCTGAGTCAGCGCCGGATAAACATCTCCCAGCGGCATTGGTGTTGGGGTTGCGCCCATCGCTTCGATAGCTTTAATCTGCATGACGTTATTCGGCACGCGGATCTTCATCCCTTTCAAGTCTTCAGGTGTACGAATCGGTTTTTTAGCAATGATCTGCCTGGTACCGTACAGATAGTTGCTCATGACAATATGCACACCTTTTTCCCGTAGTTTCTGTTCTTTTTGTTTAAACCAGTCACTGGCATAAATCGCAAACAGTTTCTGCGGATCTTCGGTTAAATAAGGCCCAAACAATATTCCCAAGTCTGCATCGTAGTCAGTTAAAAATCCTACATCACTGATGGTGATAATATTCATCCCCATCAACGCTTGTTCAGTAATATCTTGTTTAGAACCTAACTGTGAACTTGGGTAAAGTTCGAAAACAATATCTCCATTGCTTTTTTTCTTCACAAGTTCTGCCCAGTGCTTCACTACTGTATCCGCTGGCTCGCCGGGGTTACTTTCATAGGCGATTTTGATAGTTACCGGTGCGGCATTCAGCATCGGACTAAATAAAGCTAAAAGAAATAAAAGTGGTGTCAGTAATTTTTTCATTATTATTACCTGTAAGAGCTTTATCGATTAACGGGGATCTGCCCGACAGACTGCACTTTTGCTGTAATCAAATGCTTTATACGTTAAAACAAACTCCTGATGTTCCAGTCGTTCTGCGGCACAATATTGACCGTTGGCGACATGTTCAATCACCTGCATAATATCGTCTGCAATATCGTCGAGCGTTGCGCCTTCGCTAATTACACGACCGGCATTAACGTCCATATCGTCAGATAAATGCTCCCACGTCTGCGGGTTATTACACACTTTAATAATAGGAGCGATCACTGAACCAATAACTGAACCGCGACCTGTGGTAAATAACACCATATGACAGCCAGAGGCGATAAGTTCCAGTGCTTCTGAGGAATCGTTAATATTCGGATACCCAAAACGAGGTTCACCATCAGGCACCACGTCCATCAACCAAAGCCCAGGAAAGGGCGTTTGTTGCGTCGGCAAAATAACGCCAGCAATCAGCGCATCGCCCGACTTGGTATAAGCCCCAAGGGATTTTTCTTCCTGAGTGGTTAAGCCGCCTTCAGCATTACCGTTAGAAAAACTCCCCAGCCCCATCAAACTGTAATAACGTTCGGCTTTTGTCATTGCCACTTCGATGGCATCACGTGCCTGCGAACTAGCCGCGCGCGACATCATATGCTGCTCACAACCAAGCAACTCACCGCTTTCTTCAAAAATACAGGTAGCCCCTTTCTCCAGCAGTTGGTCAAAGGCACGTCCTACTGCCGGGTTACCCGTGATACCACTGGTGCCATCGGAGCCACCGCAGATAGTACCAACCACCAGGTCGCTCCAGTTCAGGATACAACGCGGTGTATCCGCAAGCTGTTCCAGCATTTCAGCGACCAACTGCTTACCCAGAGTAATGGTGTTGGTCGTGCCTTTATTTTCCTGAATGACCAGCGTATGGCACGGTCGCCCACTTTCTCGTACTTCTTGCTCCAGCCGACGGCGATCGAAATTCTCGCACCCCAGCGAAATAATCAGTACACCACCTACGTTGCTATGAGTCGCCAGATTTTTCACCAGCCGATAGCCATAATCGCTGGGATAACAACCTGAAAAACCAAAATACTGCACGTCGTGACAAGGAAATCCTTCGGCAATCTTTTTAGCGACATGGCTGGCACACTCCACCATAAAGATTACCTGCACAGTATTACGAATACCTGGTCGACCATTTTGCCGTACATAACCTTCCATTATGCTTTTTCCTCTGACTGATAGCCGGCATCATCATGATGAAAAATGGCGATGGCATTGCTGGCAAGATTATGGGAATGCACATGTTCACCCATGGCAATATCGCGAGTGGCGTGTCCGATAATGGCGCCGTATTTCAGAATCGAATCACCATTGTTCAGCGCTTCGCAGGCCAGTTTGTGCCCCAGGGTAACGGAACTACAGGCCACCATTTCCCCCTCATCCCACCAGACAATATCGCCACTGGCGATGTCATTCAGCGCGACTACACAGTTATCTTTGGCATGTAGCTTTAACGCACGTTTGCGCATAATTCCTCCGTACATCAGAAGCCGATCAATGCGCCGCCATCCACCACCAGCACCTGACCACTGACAAACGCCGCTGCGTCTGAAGCCAGATAAACCGCAGCCCAACCGATATCCTCCGGCTTGCCGAATTTTTTCATCGGGGTACGACCCAGGATTTTGTTACGGCGTTCGTCATCACCTTCAATGGCCTTACGCAACATTGGTGTATCGATCCAGCCTGGCGCAATACCATTGACGCGAATCCCATGAACGGCAAGCTCCGTGGTCATACCGCGAATCATGCCGAGATAGGCTGACTTCGCTGCGCTGTAGCCAGTAACCAGAGGCTGCCCAAGAAATGAGGTCATCGATGCAGTAAAAAGCACACAGCCTTTACCGCGTTGTTTCATATGCGGCACCAGCGCTTTGGTTAACGCAAATGCGCCGACTACGTGAACGTCGAGTACTGACTCAAAATCACTGACGCTCATCTCTTCAATCGGTTTTTTGCAGTGATTGCCTGCGTTATTGACCAGGATATCGATAGCCCCGTGTTCGCTAATAAGCACATCAACTTTTTCCTGCGCGGCTGCGGTATCCCCGACATCCATTTGTATCCAACTGGCCTGCGACCCCAATGTTCCGGCGGTCGCTTGCGCCAGCTCGCCGTTCAGGTCAGCAATAATGACCTTCGCCCCGCTGACTATCATGCATTTCGCCATTGCCAGCCCCAGCCCACTGGCTGCACCGGTGATCAACGCGGTTTTGTTATGTAAAGAAAAAGCATTCATGGTGTCGCTCCTTAAAGGTCAATGAGGATTTTGGTATACGCGCCGGGATCACTTGCCCAGTCGCTAAAAGCGTGATCAGCCTGTTCCAGCGGGTAGTGAGCACTCACCAGATTGCTGACCGGATAACGCCCGGACTCCATCAATGCCAGCACGGCACGAAAATCCGCCACGGTGGCATTGCGCGAACCACGGATATCCAGTTCTTTCATCAGGAACTGCGCACTCTGATAACTCACTGGCTGTTTGGCGTAACCGACATAAACCACACGACCGCTAAACGCCACCAACCCTGTAGCCTGTTCAATGGTTTGTTGATTACCCACCGCTTCAATCACCACTTCCGGGCCGCGACCGTCATTTAACAGCACCAGTTCTGCCGCCACGTCACATTGCTGCGAATTAAGAAAACGTTGCGCACCGCATTCCAGGGCAATGTTCCGCTTGCGATCATCAATATCGATAGCAATTACGCGCGCCCCCATGGCGGATGCCGCGGCGATAGCGCCAAGGCCAATTACCCCACAACCGATAACTGCGACCCATTCACCCACATTAATTTGCGCACGTCTGGCCGCATGTAGTCCCACGGCCAGCGGTTCTACCAGCGCTAACTCATCAACACTTAAGGCATTACAGACAATGACTTTATGTGCAGGCATCGTCAGTTGTTGCGCCATCCCCCCCTGACGTTGCACACCAAGAGTTTGGTTGTTTTTACAGGCGTTAGGACGACCGCTCAGACAGGAGCTGCACACGCCACACTCAGTGCAAGGCAGAACGACCACCCGGTCACCTGGCTTGATCGCCCCTGCCATATCGCCAGTTGCCAGCACCGTGCCGCCAATTTCATGCCCCGGAATACAGGGATAATTAACCAGCGGATTTAGTCCCCGCCAGGTATTGAGGTCAGAACCACACAGTCCGACACGCTCAACATTGATTAGCACTTCTCCTTTACCGCAGACAGGTTCGGGGATATCAACAAATCGCGCCTGACTTCCCTGCTCAATGGTTAATGCCTTCATTCATTGCTCTCCTTACATTACGCCGAAGGTTTCAAAGGCCTGTACCGTGCTCATGCCATCACTGATGGCTTTGCGCACTTCACTTTCAGTTGCCACTTTTTCCAGGGCCTGGGTAATAACTTCTTTCTCAACAACCTGGGGAATAATCAGTAATCCGTCACGATCACCAAACACGATATCGCCCGGATTCACTCGCACGCCGTGAAATTCAATAGGTACGCCGAAGTCGATGACCTTGCCGCGCGGACCTTGATCCTGTGCGTAAGTGCCATGACAAAAAGTGGGAAATTTCAATTCAAGAATTTCAGCAGAGTCACGGGCGTAACCATCGAGTACCGCACCTGCTGCTTTCAGATGCATGGCACGGGTAGACATCAACCCGCCCCACAAGGCATAGCGCAGAGAGCTGCCCGTAGTGATGTAAACATCGTTCTCTTTGAGGGCATCCAGCGCTTCAAACATGATGCCAAACGGTTTTTCGCCAATCGCCGTCTTACCCGACGTCGATTTGGTTTCGTAAACGTCCGACTCCAGCACCGGCATTGCCCGGCCTGCCACCACCGTATTCACATCCAGCGGCTTGATTGCCGGAGAAACAAACTGGTGCATATAGCCCAGCGTGTCGAGAATATCGCCAACCACGGCGGTAAATAGCCGGGTTTTCATCAAAGCAAAAAGTTCGTTATCACTCTTCCACATTATTTTCGTCCTGTAAGCCTGTTTAACAGGTTTACAGGGTAAGGAGAAAAAGCGCACAATACTGCGAAGGGCGTCACGAAAAAGTTGTGTATTTACTATTTCTTCGCCACTCTTTCACACAATATGTCTTTGATTCGCACTGCATGGCGGGCGCACAGGCGCAGTAGTCTATTGATAATCAAGGGTTCTGGAGGAAAATATGAAGGATACAGTCCCGGTATTCTGGATTTCACCGACCAGGAAAAAGTACAACAGGAGTAAAAATGAGTGAGAGTGCGTTATTGACCAGCGTAACGTTATCGTCACAGGTCAAAAATCATATTCTTAATCTGATCGCCGAACAAAAATTGACACCGGGGATGCCAGTTCCCAGTGAAGTTCAGCTGATTCAGAAATTGGGTGTCAGTCGGGGTATTGTGCGTGAGGCCTATCGTTCACTTGCCGCCCTGGGGATTCTGGAAACGCACAGCGGTAAAGTGCCACGAATCAAAAAATTTGATGATGAAGTGCTGCGCGTGGTGTTTGGATTTGCCCTGGCGACCGAACAAGTGACAACAGAGCAAATTCTTCAAGTACGCCGCTGGCTGGAGTTGGGCGTTGTGGAAGCTGCTGCCCGTAATGGCGAAGAGGAAGATTTTGCTAACCTACGGGCTGAAATGGCAAAAATCCGCGAACAGTTCAATGATGTTGAAAGCTTTATCACCCATGATATCCGCTTCCATCAGTTACTTGCCGTTGCCTCAAAAAATCCGCTTTTTATGATGTTATTGCAGGCATTACATCAGCAGTTGCGGCAATCCATCCAGGAGGGTTTAAACGCCCAAAGCGATCAGAAAGAGTATGGCAATCACATCATCACACTACACCAGAAAATCTGCGATGCTGTGTGTGCCAGGGATGTCGAAACGGCGACTCAAGCCATGAAATCACACTTCGACAGCCCGGTCAGTGCACTGATCAATAATTCCTCGTCATAAGACTTATCTCAGTTCAATCGTTTACTCTTCCCTCTTTTACAAACGAGAGGGAGACAACGGTACTTAATACGCCCTTTAGCCAAAATCTGTCTTTTTCTTGATTACCGCTATTTTTTCGTTGAGGCGCATTCTTTATGCTGTATCGATACACCAAAGGTAAGTTAAACAGGGAGTGACGGATGCCAGTGCTACAGTGGGGAATGTTATGTGTTCTGTCACTTCTCCTTTCTATTGGCTTCCTCGCTTTACATCTCCCGGCGGCACTCCTGCTTGGCCCGATGATCGCGGGGATCATCTTCAGTATGCACGGAGTCACTCTGCAACTTCCCCGCTCCGCTTTTCTCGCTGCCCAAGCCATTCTTGGCTGCATGATTGCACAAAACCTCACTGGTTCGATTCTCACCACGCTGGCCGTCAACTGGCCGATCGTGCTTGCGATTTTACTGGTGACGCTGCTTTCCAGCGCCATCGTGGGTTGGTTATTGGTGCGCTATAGCTCACTGCCTGGGAATACCGGGGCCTGGGGTTCTTCTCCTGGCGGCGCGGCGGCAATGGTCGCAATGGCGCAAGATTACGGCGCAGATATTCGCCTGGTGGCGTTTATGCAATATCTGCGAGTGCTGTTCGTCGCAGGAGCCGCTGTTCTGGTCACCCGCATGATGCTGGGCGATAACGCTGAAGCGGTTAACCAGCAGATCGTCTGGTTCCCGCCAGTGAGCATTAATCTCCTGCTTACGATTTTGCTCGCGGTCGTTGCCGGTACGGCGGGATGCTTGCTACGTCTTCCTTCCGGCACGATGCTCATCCCGATGCTGGCGGGCGCAGTGCTCCAGTCTGGTCAGCTCATCACGATTGAACTCCCGGAATGGCTGCTGGCGATGGCATATATGGCAATTGGCTGGCGGATTGGTCTTGGTTTCGATAAGCAAATATTACTGCGGGCATTGCGCCCGCTACCGCAAATCCTGCTGTCGATTTTTGCTCTGCTGGCTATTTGTGCGGGCATGGCGTGGGGGCTGACCCGGTTTATGCATATTGATTTTATGACCGCCTACCTCGCCACCAGCCCCGGCGGGCTTGATACCGTGGCGGTCATCGCCGCAGGGAGCAATGCCGATATGGCGCTCATCATTGCGATGCAAACCCTGCGCCTGTTCAGTATTTTGCTGACGGGGCCTGCCATCGCACGGTTTATTTCAACCTATGCGCCGAAGCGTTCGGCCTAGTGCTGGCAGCCTGGGCACCAGTAAAACGGGCGCGATAACAGCGTGGTTTTCTCAATGATGCCGCCACAGCGTTCGCAAGGTTCGCCATCACGATGAAAAACCTTAAAGCGAAACAGCGCCCCATGATATTTGTTTTCATCCACCTGCCCCCGCGTAGCGTAAGAAAGTCGCGGAATATCCAGTAACGCGTGTGCGAGTGCATCCAGTTGCGGCGCATTGAGATCTTTCGCTTTATGATTTCCGGTCAACCCAACCTGCCAGAGGATCTCCACCCGCAAATAATTGCCAAGTCCTGCCAGAAACGCCTGATCGAGCAGTAATCCAGCAAACTGACGGTTACGAAAGCGCGGCGACAATAATCGTTCCTTTACCACCTCCGGCGTCAGATTCGGATCCAGCACATCGGGACCAACGCGTTGTAAAAACGGATGCGTGGTCAGTTGTTCCGGAGTCAACATCTCAATATCCGAGGCGCTATAAAGCAGAATGGTTTTGTCAGCCGTTTGCAGTTTTACCCGCAATACTCGCGTGGTCTGCGGCTCTTCGCCGGTATCAACCACGCGCCAGACGCCGTAAAGCTGATTATGGCTGTAGAGCGTTAAGTCGTTGGAAAAATGAGTTAACAACGCCTTACCACGCGTTTCCACATGGGTAACGTGTTGACCGATAAGTCGTGATTGATAAGATTTTAACTGCGGGAAGGCAAACCAGACATCAGTTAGTGGTTTGCCTTTGATCGCCGCCTCCAGGTTATCCGCTGCACGGCGGATCTCCGGGCCTTCAGGCATGGTGATATCCTTTTTTCATTCTTTATTAAGCGGGGTTATGCTGCGACAACAATCCCCTTTTCAGCAAATGTAGCTCGTAATCGGCGGGCGAACGCCAGTGCGTGCTCGCCATCGCCATGTAGGCAGACCGTTTGCGCCGTGACCATTGCCCATTCGCCGGTGATACTTTTGACTCTGCCGTGTTGCACCATCTCCAACGTTTGCGCCAGCGCCTGTTCTTCGTTTTCAATCAACGCGCCTGGCTGGCTTCGCGGCACCAGCGAACCGTCTGCCTGATAACCACGATCGGCAAACACTTCCTCGCGCGTTACCAGGCCATATCGTTCGCCTGCACGAATCAGCTCGCTTCCTGCCAGCCCGACGAGAATCAATGCCGGATCGCAAGCGTATACCGCTCTGGCGATAGCGTCTGCCAGTTGTGCCTCTTTCGCCGCCTGGTTGTATAACATGCCGTGCGGTTTGACATGACACATTACGCCGCCTTGCGCACGGGTAATCGCTGCCAGCGCGCCAATTTGATACAGCGTCTGGGCGAAAATGGTTTCTGGCGGCAGCTGCATGGCGCTGCGACCAAAATTTTCCCTGTCGGGAAAACTCGGGTGAGCGCCAATCGCGACACCATTTTTTATTGCTTCACGCACGCAAGCCTGCATGGTTTGCGCATCTCCTGCATGAAATCCACAGGCAATATTGGCAGAGGAAACCAGCGTTAATAGCTCTGCGTCGCTGGCGCAGCCTTCGCCCAGATCGGCGTTCAGGTCAATTTTCATTGTGCAGCCGCCACGCTAATTGTTCGAAATAACGTTGCTGATCTTGCCGCGCTTTCAGTGCCTCTTCCAGTGAACACTGGACAAAATGAATCGGCTGACCGAGCGGAATTTGCGCCAGATGGTACATATCAGCCTCAATGATACAGGCAATACGCGGGTAACCACCGGTGGTCTGTGCGTCGTTCATCAATACAATCGGCTGGCCGTTATGCGGCACCTGCACCACGCCCGGCAACAAACCGTGAGATAACAGTTCGCGATCGGTGGTGCGTTTTAAAATTTGCCCCTGTAAGCGATAGCCCATGCGGTTACTTTGCGGGCTAAGCTGCCAGGGCGAACGCCAGAATGCATCCTGCGAGGCGCGATCGAACTCATGATATTCCGGCCCCGGCAAGGCGCGAATGCGGTTGCCCCAGAGCAGCTGTTTAACGCCCTGCGCTTCCATAAAATCACGCTTCGCTTTGCCAATCGGGAGTCGGTCACCATCCCTCAGTAAACGGCCTTCCAGCCCGCCAATCCCCACTTTGAGATCGGTGCTGCATGATCCCATTACCGGCGGAACATCAATACCACCCGCGACCGCCAGATAACTGCGCATCCCGTGCTGCGGGCGTTTAAGCGTTAAACGCTGGCCTGCTTTCATCGGCAATCGCCAGCCGGTCCAGACGGCATTATCATCCAGCCGCGCTTCGCAACCGGCACCCGTCAGAGCAAACCACCCATCAGTTTCGAACTCAACCGTTAACTGACCGAGCGTGATCTCCAGCGCGGGGGCATTGGCGTCATTACCCACCAGCAGGTTAGCAATGCGTAACGCAGGCATATCCAGTGCGCCACAGTGGCTGATACCAGACTGACGAAAGCCGTGACGGCCGCCATCCTGCACGGTGGTGTACATGCCCGCACGAATAATCTTCAGCATACTCCCTCCTTCTGCGGTACAAAGCGCACGCTGTCTCCCGGACGTAATAAGATGGGTTCGTCACACGCCGGATCAAACAGGCTGAGTGAGGTATGACCAATCAACTGCCAGCCACCCGGCGTTGCCAGCGGATAAACACCGGTCTGCGGCCCGCCGATCCCGACAGAACCTGCCGGAACGTGCAAGCGCGGTTCAGCGCGCCGTGGCGTGTGTAGTTGTTCCGGCAAACTCCCGAGATACGGGAAGCCCGGTTGAAAACCTAAAAACCAGACCACGTATTCCACGGAGGAGTGCAATTCAACAACCTGTTTTTCGCTCAATCCACAATGCGCCGCGACCACCGCCAAATCCGGTCCGGCTGCGCCACCGTAAACTACCGGAATTTCAATAAAGCGAGACTCCGGCTCCAGCGCCTCACTCTCCTCCCACCAGCGTTGCAAACGCTCTATGGCATCCAGCGCCAGCGACTCAGGATTACGCAAAATCACTGTGATATTGTTCATGCCAGGAATGGCTTCAACCACATTCGGCATATCCACCAGACGCTGTGCCAGTCGCCAGATCCGTTTCTGGCTAGCCAGCGTCACCGGCGGTTCCAGTTCCAGTACTACCGCCGTTTCACCTATCAGATAACAACGCGCTCGTTGCACTTTCGATCCCTCTGATTATTCGTTATGCAGGATTAGGAATATCAATAAAGGTCACATCAAGATCGGTATTTTCATTCAGCCACTCGCTCAATGCGCGAATACCACCGCGTTCAGTGGCATGGTGACCCGCAGCATAAAAATGCAATCCCTGCTCGCGGGCTGAATGAATGGTCTGTTCAGAAACTTCGCCAGTAATAAAAGCATCCACGCCAAAACGCGCGGCGCTATCGATAAAACTTTGCCCACCCCCCGTGCACCAGGCGACGCGCTGGACCACCTCAGGTCCGGTATCGCCACACCATAACGGCTTACGTCCCAGACGCGCTTCAATCCAGGAGGCCAGTTCCAGTCCCGGCACAGGCATGGTCAGTTCGCCCCACGGCACCAACGGCTCAATTTCGCCCATGACCGTGATCCCCAGTAACGCCGCCAGCTGTGCGTTATTACCCAGCTCCGGATGCGCGTCCAGGGGCAGATGCCAGCCATACAGGTTGATATCATTCGCCAGCAACGTTTTTAAACGGTTACGCTTCATTCCGCGAATGACCGGAGATTCACCTTTCCAGAAGTAGCCATGATGCACAATGACCGCATCCGCGCCCAGACGCACTGCCTCATCGAGCAAAGCCTGGCTGGCAGTTACACCGGTAACAATTTTTTGCACCATCTCTTTGCCTTCCACCTGCAAACCATTCGGCGCGTAATCACTAATCGCCGCGCTGTTCAGTTTTTCGTTAATCAGTTGTTCCAGTTCGGTGTTTTTCATCTTCGCGCCTTCCGTATTCTGATAGCTACACCGTTAACATAGCGTTACCTCGCCTGTTCGTCGATAGCCAATCTTTTGACATATTAAGAAACAAACCCGACGCCAAAAGACGCAAATTGTTTATATCATCACGCTTCAGCTAATGTATATTTATGCAATCAGACAGCATATTGCATAAATAATCAGATCTGTATCAAAGTTTTAACTTTAAGGAAACACAAGCACGCCGCGCAACTATTACGTGACGTTGCAGTCAATTGTGGAATTATTATGAATAAACACGCATCACAACCGCGCGCTATTTACTATGTCGTTGCGCTGCAAATCTGGGAATATTTTAGCTTTTACGGCATGCGTGCCCTGCTGATCCTCTATCTCACCAATCAACTAAAATATAGCGATAATCACGCCTACGAGTTATTTAGCGCCTACTGTTCGCTGGTATATGTCACGCCAATCCTCGGTGGCTTTTTGGCGGATAAAGTTCTCGGCAATCGCATGGCGGTGATGCTGGGGGCGTTGTTGATGGCGATCGGTCATGTGGTGCTGGGTGCCAGTGAGATCCATCCGTCATTCCTCTATCTGTCCCTGGCGATTATCGTCTGCGGCTATGGTCTGTTTAAATCCAACGTCAGTTGCCTGCTCGGTGAGCTGTATGAGCCAACCGATCCACGTCGTGATGGCGGTTTCTCGCTGATGTATGCGGCGGGTAACGTGGGGTCTATTATCGCACCTATCGCCTGTGGTTTCGCCCAGGAAGAGTACAGTTGGGCGATGGGCTTTGGCCTGGCAGCGGTGGGTATGATCGCGGGTCTGGTCATTTTCTTATGTGGCAATCGTCATTTCACACATACCCGCGGCGTTAACAAAAAGGTACTGCGTGCGACAAACTTTCTCCTGCCCAACTGGGGATGGCTACTGGTTCTGCTGGTGGCAACGCCTGCGCTGATTACCGTGTTGTTCTGGAAAGAGTGGTCGGTATACGCCTTGATTGTCGCGACGATCATTGGCCTTGGGGTTCTGGCAAAAATTTATCGCAAAGCAGAAAACCAAAAACAGCGTAAGGAGCTGGGGCTGATTGTTACCCTCACCTTCTTCAGCATGTTGTTCTGGGCATTCGCACAACAGGGGGGTAGCTCGATTAGCCTTTATATCGACCGCTTCGTTAACCGCGATATGTTTGGTTATACCGTTCCGACTGCTATGTTCCAGTCGATTAATGCCTTCGCAGTTATGCTGTGCGGTGTGTTCCTGGCGTGGGTGGTTAAAGAAAGCGTCGCAGGTAATCGTACCGTGCGCATCTGGGGAAAATTTGCTCTTGGCCTTGGCCTGATGAGCGCCGGATTCTGCATTCTGACCTTAAGCGCCCGCTGGTCCGCAATGTATGGTCACTCTTCTCTGCCACTGATGGTGTTAGGCCTGGCGGTGATGGGCTTTGCGGAACTGTTTATCGACCCGGTTGCTATGTCGCAGATTACGCGCATTGAAATCCCCGGCGTGACCGGCGTATTAACCGGCATTTATATGCTGCTTTCCGGCGCGATTGCGAACTATCTGGCGGGCGTGATTGCCGATCAGACATCGCAGGCTTCGTTTGATGCTTCCGGGGCGATCAACTACTCCATCAATGCATATATTGAAGTATTTGATCAAATTACCTGGGGCGCACTGGCGTGTGTAGGACTGGTACTGATGATTTGGCTGTATCAGGCGCTTAAGTTCAGAAACCGCGCGCTGGCGCTGGAGTCTTAATAAGCCAGCACCATGCCTGATAAAACGCTCGCTGCGTTTTATCAGGCTCCTTTCCTCGCTTCTTCGTACGCTGCCAGCGTTCGCAGCCTTGCCTCTTTGTGATCGACTATCGGTTGCGGATAATCCAACGTCACACCTGTTTTCTCTGCCCACTTCCACGGCTCATGCACCGCTTTCCCCGGTACATCGCGCAGCTCCGGTAGCCACTGGCGGATAAATTCGCCTTCGCGGTCAAATTTCTCGCCCTGAGTTGTCGGGTTGAAAATACGAAAATACGGCGCTGCATCAGTACCCGTAGAAGCGGCCCACTGCCAGCCACCGTTATTAGCTGCCAAATCACCATCAATCAGCTGCGACATGAAATATCGCTCGCCTTCGCGCCAGTCGATCAACAAATCTTTCACCAGAAAACTGGCTGTAATCATCCGTAGCCGGTTATGCATCCAGCCAGTGCTGTTAAGCTGACGCATGGCAGCATCGACAATCGGGTATCCCGTTTTGCCTTCCTGCCAGGCCTTTAAATGGGCGGGATTACTTTGCCACTGTACACGATCCGTCCAGGCAATAAACGGACGATGTTTACACAGCGAAGGATAATACGTCATCAAATGGCGGTAGAACTCGCGCCAGATCAGCTCACTAAGCCAGACACTACCGGCTCCACCGTCCAGCGCCTGCGGCTGTTCCGCCAACAAGCGATGCAAACACTGGCGAGGCGATAACCCGCCCGTTGCCAGGCTGGCGGACAAACGACTGGTGCCTTCTACTGCCGGAAAATCTCGTTGTTGCTCATACTCTCCGGCACCGTTCTGGCAAAACTGGCGTAATTGCGCAATCGCCGCTTTTTCTTCCACCGGGAAATGCGCAGTATCGAAAGACTGACGAGGATAATTCAGCGTAATGGATGGCGCGGGATCTATCGCTCCACTACTACGTACTTTTGGCGCAGCGACGCACTCCGGCATCCCTTCCCGCAGCCGTTTCAGCCAGGCATTCTTAAAAGGCGTAAAGACTTTGTACATCTCATGATTGCCAGTCATCACCGCCCCCGGCGGCAGGATCACGCTGTCATCAAATCCTTCACACACCACGTTACGCAGCGCTCTTTCAACTTCCACATCCCGCGCCCGCTCATTTACCTCATACTGATAGTTATAAAAAAGATGAGTAACGCGGTTTTCCGCGCACACCTGTTTAACTATTTCGACGCTGGCGGCAAAGTCATCCACTTCACGGAACAATAAAGGAATACCTTTTTCCGCCAGCGCGTTTTGCAGCGCATTAAGTTGTGTATTGATAAGTTCAGCCTGACGCGGCGACACATTATGCGCCGCCCACTGGCGTGGGGTAGCGATATACAACGCCAGCACGCGTGCAGACGAATTGCGGCAGGCGGCAGCCAGTGCGAGATTATCGTGCAGACGTAAATCCTGGCGAAACCAGACCAGATGGGTAGTCATAAAACTCCTGCATGGCGCAAGTTAATCACACGCGGCCAAAGTTCGAAATAACGCTGCCCTGAAAGCCAGGCGTCAGGATAAAGCGCCATATAGTGTTTGATACGCATCAGCGGCGCAAGAAGCGATTGCTCGCCACGGCGATAACTGTCGATAAGCGCCGCCAGCTGCTGGCGTTCTGTGGAATCAATATGTGGGCGAAAATATCCCTGAACGTGCATCAAAACGTTAGTATGATCACGCCGGTTGGCAGGGTGAGAAAGCAAAACAATCACGCGTTGGCGGTACTGGTTGTAATAGTCATCCAGACTTTGCCACCGGTGAATATCAGCCACAAACGGGCCAAGTTTGCGGTACTCCGGCTGAGAATGCGCCAGAAAGACGAGTTTATAGCGGCTGTGATAATCGAGAAGCGCCCCGCGCGTTAGTCCTCGATCTTTGAGATTGTGTAACTCATGCAAAGCAAAAATGCGGATAAGGGTGCTGTCATCAAAAAGTTGTTGATTCATTACTGCTCCTGAACGGTTTACAGGAGTAAGTGTAGACGCCGAAAAAAGAAAACCGCCAGCGTTTCCACCGGCGGTTTTCTTTAAACGTCATGTTTGGCAATCAGTAAAAATCACCGGTTGCCTTTTCGGCCTGATCCATCCACACCGGTTTATCGCTGGTTTTCGACCAGACGCGGTGCAGGTAGCTATAAAAGCGGGCGCGGTCTTTCCAGAAAAGCATGAAAGGCAGCGCCAGAACGCCCGCTGCAACCGCACAAGTACGGCGTAAAAAGATAAGCCATGCAGGATATTCTTTGTAGAGTTCCATACTTTTCTCCCCCTTTTGTATCTACCCGGTGAATAGCACCGGAAAAATGAATTCGTTTATCTGATGAAAATAGTACCGCTGTTTGTGTAATTTTACTACTCATCCGACCACTTATTTTTGCTTATTGATGGTTTATTTATATTCACCGTGTAATTAAGTTACATAAAAGTTAAATTAATACTAAACATTAGTTAAATCATTGCTTTTGCCATTTTTATACTTTTTTTACACCACGCCCGCAGATTTTTGCGAAATCTTTGCAGCCAGAACTCTACCCTTCCGGTATCACTTTTAGGCCACTGGAGGTGCACTGTGAGTGCAGGCGTGATAACCGGCGTGTTGCTGGTGTTTTTATTACTGGGTTATCTGGTTTATGCCCTGATCAATGCGGAGGCATTCTGATGGCTGCGCAAGGGTTCTTACTGATTGCCACGTTTTTACTGGTATTAATGGTGCTGGCGCGTCCCTTAGGTAGCGGGCTGGCGCGGCTGATTAATGATATTCCTCTTCCTGGTACGACGGGCGTTGAACGCGTACTCTTTAGCGCGCTTGGCGTCTCTGACCGCGAGATGAACTGGAAGCAGTATCTCTCAGCCATTCTTGGCCTGAATATACTGGGGCTGGCGGTGCTGTTTTTTATGTTGCTCGGTCAGCACTATCTGCCGCTTAATCCACAGCAGTTGCCAGGGCTGTCGTGGGATCTGGCGCTCAATACCGCCGTCAGCTTTGTCACCAATACCAACTGGCAATCTTATAGCGGTGAAACCACGTTGAGCTATTTCAGCCAGATGGCGGGCTTAACGGTACAAAACTTTCTTTCTGCCGCCAGCGGGATTGCGGTGATTTTTGCCCTCATTCGTGCATTTACCCGCCAGAGCATGAGCACACTCGGGAATGCCTGGGTCGATCTGCTACGCATCACGTTATGGGTGCTAGTCCCTGTGGCGTTGTTGATCGCACTGTTTTTTATTCAACAAGGTGCGCTGCAAAACTTTCTGCCCTATCAGGCGGTGAATACCGTTGAAGGAGCACAACAGCTGTTACCCATGGGGCCAGTAGCTTCTCAGGAAGCGATCAAAATGCTCGGAACTAACGGCGGTGGCTTTTTTAATGCCAACTCGTCGCATCCGTTTGAAAACCCAACCGCACTGACCAACTTCGTGCAAATGCTGGCGATTTTCTTGATCCCAACAGCGCTGTGCTTTGCCTTTGGTGAAGTGGCGGGCGATCGTCGCCAGGGGCGCATGTTGCTGTGGGCGATGTCGGTGATTTTTGTCATCTGCGTAGGCGTAGTGATGTGGGCAGAAGTTCAGGGTAATCCTCATCTGCTGGCGCTCGGCGCGGACAGCAGCATCAATATGGAAGGTAAAGAGAGCCGTTTCGGCGTGCTGGTCAGTAGCCTGTTTGCGGTCGTGACTACGGCGGCTTCCTGCGGCGCGGTGATTGCGATGCATGATTCGTTTACCGCTCTTGGTGGCATGGTGCCGATGTGGTTGATGCAAATTGGTGAAGTGGTATTCGGCGGCGTCGGTTCCGGCCTTTACGGCATGATGCTGTTTGTCCTGCTGGCGGTGTTTATTGCCGGGCTGATGATTGGTCGTACACCGGAATATCTGGGTAAAAAAATCGACGTACGCGAGATGAAACTGACTGCACTGGCGATTCTGGTCACCCCGACGCTGGTGCTGATGGGCGCGGCGCTGGCAATGATGACCGACGCCGGACGTAGCGCCATGCTCAACCCTGGCCCGCATGGTTTTAGCGAAGTGCTGTACGCCGTGTCATCCGCCGCTAACAACAACGGCAGCGCCTTTGCCGGATTAAGCGCCAACTCTCCATTCTGGAACTGTTTACTGGCGTTGTGCATGTTTGTCGGGCGCTTCGGGGTGATTATCCCGGTGATGGCAATTGCCGGTTCGCTGGTGAGTAAAAAGAGCCAACCCGCCAGCTCCGGCACATTGCCAACGCACGGCCCGCTGTTTGTTGGCCTGTTAATCGGCACCGTGTTGCTGGTTGGCGCACTGACCTTTATCCCTGCCCTGGCGCTTGGTCCGGTGGCGGAATATCTCTCCTGATGATATTGAGTGAGCACTGAATATGAGTCGTAAACAACTGGCGCTATTCGAACCAACACTTGTCGTTCAGGCGCTGAAAGAAGCGGTGAAAAAATTAAACCCGCAGGCGCAATGGCGCAATCCGGTGATGTTTATCGTCTGGATCGGCAGTCTGCTGACCACCTGTATTAGCATCGCGATGGCAAGCGGTGTGATGCCTGGTAATGCGCTGTTTAGCGCGGCAATTAGCGGCTGGCTGTGGGTCACCGTACTGTTCGCTAATTTCGCCGAGGCGTTGGCAGAAGGCCGCAGTAAAGCGCAGGCCAACAGTCTGAAAGGGGTGAAAAAAACCGCTTTTGCTCGCAAGCTGCGCGAACCGAAATATGGCGCTGTGGCAGACAAAGTTCCTGCCGATCAACTGCGTAAAGGCGATATCGTACTGGTAGAAGCTGGCGATATTATCCCCTGCGATGGTGAAGTCATTGAAGGCGGCGCATCGGTCGATGAAAGCGCCATCACCGGGGAATCGGCTCCGGTGATCCGTGAATCCGGCGGTGATTTTGCCTCCGTCACTGGCGGCACGCGTATTCTTTCTGACTGGCTGGTGATTGAGTGCAGCGTTAACCCCGGCGAGACATTTCTGGATCGGATGATCGCGATGGTGGAAGGTGCGCAGCGACGTAAAACGCCGAACGAGATTGCCCTGACCATTCTCCTGATTGCCCTGACTATCGTCTTTTTACTGGCAACCGCCACGCTGTGGCCGTTTTCCGCGTGGGGCGGTAATGCAGTCAGCGTAACGGTACTGGTGGCACTGCTGGTCTGTCTGATCCCAACCACTATTGGCGGCCTGTTGTCAGCGATTGGCGTCGCCGGGATGAGTCGGATGCTGGGCGCGAATGTTATTGCCACCAGCGGGCGTGCAGTTGAAGCGGCGGGCGACGTGGACGTCCTGCTGCTGGATAAAACCGGCACCATCACACTCGGTAACCGTCAGGCGTCGGAGTTTATCCCTGCGCAGGGCGTGGATGAAAAAACGCTGGCTGACGCCGCACAACTGGCTTCGCTGGCTGATGAAACGCCGGAAGGCCGCAGTATTGTGATCCTCGCCAAGCAGCGTTTTAACCTGCGCGAGCGCGATGTGCAGTCGCTCCATGCCACCTTTGTACCGTTTACTGCGCAAAGCCGGATGAGCGGGATCAACATCGACAACCGCATGATCCGTAAAGGTTCTGTCGATGCCATTCGCCGCCATGTTGAGGCTAACGGCGGTCACTTCCCTGCCGATGTTGATCAAAAAGTCGATCAAGTTGCGCGTCAGGGAGCCACGCCGCTGGTGGTGGTGGAAGGTTCTCGTGTGCTGGGCGTTATTGCGCTGAAAGATATCGTCAAAGGCGGTATTAAAGAGCGCTTCGCCCAGCTGCGTAAAATGGGCATTAAAACGGTGATGATTACCGGCGATAACCGTCTGACTGCCGCCGCGATTGCCGCGGAAGCGGGCGTCGATGATTTTCTCGCCGAAGCAACACCGGAGGCCAAGCTGGCGTTGATTCGTCAGTATCAGGCAGAAGGCCGTTTAGTGGCGATGACCGGCGATGGCACCAACGATGCTCCGGCGCTGGCGCAGGCGGATGTCGCGGTGGCGATGAACTCCGGCACCCAGGCGGCGAAAGAAGCAGGCAATATGGTGGATCTCGACTCCAACCCGACCAAGTTGATCGAGGTGGTGCACATTGGCAAACAGATGCTGATGACCCGTGGCTCGTTGACCACCTTCAGCATTGCCAACGATGTGGCGAAATACTTCGCCATTATTCCAGCGGCGTTCGCGGCAACGTATCCGCAGTTAAATGCGCTGAACATCATGCGCCTGCATTCGCCCGACTCCGCCATTCTCAGTGCGGTCATTTTCAACGCCTTGATTATCGTCTTTTTGATTCCCCTGGCGTTAAAAGGCGTGAGTTATAAACCGCTTACCGCTTCTGCCATGTTGCGCCGTAACTTATGGATTTACGGTCTGGGTGGGCTGCTGGTGCCGTTTATTGGTATCAAAGTCATTGATTTACTGCTAACCGTTTGCGGTCTGGTGTGAGGTTTACCATGAGTGGATTACGTCCGGCATTATCGACATTTCTCTTTCTGTTATTGATTACTGGCGGCGTTTACCCGCTGCTGACCACCGCACTGGGGCAATGGTGGTTTCCCTGGCAGGCCAACGGTTCATTGATTCGTGAAGGTGATACGGTGCGCGGTTCGGCATTAATCGGGCAAAATTTTACCGGCAACGGCTATTTTCATGGTCGCCCGTCGGCAACAGCAGAAATGCCCTATAATCCACAGGCTTCTGGCGGGAGCAATCTGGCAGTCAGTAACCCGGTGCTGGATAAACAGATAGCCGCACGCGTTGCCGCATTACGGGCCGCTAACCCGGACGCCAGCACGAGCGTTCCGGTTGAACTGGTGACAGCGTCAGCAAGCGGGCTGGACAATAATATTACCCCGCAAGCGGCGGCCTGGCAGATCCCACGCGTGGCGAAAGCGCGTAATCTCAGCGTTGAACAGCTCACGCAACTGATCGCAAAATACAGCCAACAACCGCTGGTGAACTATATCGGCCAGCCGGTCGTCAACGTTGTAGAACTCAATCTGGCGCTGGATAAGCTTGATGAATAACGAACCCTTACGTCCCGACCCCGATCGTCTGCTGGAACAAACTGCCGCGCCGCATCGGGGGAAGCTGAAAGTTTTCTTCGGTGCCTGCGCAGGCGTCGGAAAGACCTGGGCGATGCTGGCAGAAGCCCAGCGACTGCGGGCGCAAGGGCTGGATATTGTGGTTGGCGTGGTAGAAACCCACGGGCGGAAAGATACCGCCGCAATGCTGGAAGGTCTGGCTGTTCTGCCGCTGAAACGCCAGGCGTACCGTGGGCGGCATATCAGCGAGTTTGATCTCGATGCCGCCCTCGCCCGCCGTCCGGCACTGATCTTAATGGACGAACTGGCGCACAGTAATGCGCCAGGTTCTCGTCATCCTAAACGCTGGCAGGACATCGAAGAGCTGCTGGAAGCAGGCATTGATGTTTTCACTACCGTCAACGTTCAGCATCTGGAAAGCCTGAACGATGTGGTCAGTGGCGTAACCGGAATTCAGGTTCGGGAAACCGTGCCCGATCCTTTTTTCGATGCCGCCGACGACGTAGTACTGGTGGACTTGCCCCCGGACGATCTGCGCCAACGACTGAAAGAAGGCAAAGTCTATATTGCCGGGCAGGCAGAACGCGCCATTGAGCATTTTTTCCGCAAAGGCAATCTGATCGCCCTGCGCGAGCTGGCGCTACGCCGTACTGCCGATCGCGTAGATGAGCAAATGCGCGCGTGGCGGGGGCATCCTGGCGAAGAGAAAGTCTGGCACACGCGCGACGCGATCCTTTTATGCATCGGGCATAACACCGGCAGTGAGAAACTGGTCCGCGCGGCGGCGCGGCTGGCGTCGCGCCTGGGCAGTGTCTGGCACGCGGTGTATGTTGAAACCCCTGCCCTGCATCGCTTACCGGAGAAAAAACGTCGGGCAATTCTCAGCGCCTTACGTCTGGCGCAGGAGTTGGGCGCGGAGACGGCAACACTTTCTGATCCAGCGGAAGAAAAAGCAGTAGTGCGTTATGCCCGTGAACATAATCTCGGCAAGATTATTCTCGGTCGCCCGGCCTCGCGCCGCTGGTGGCGTCGGGAAACGTTTGCTGACCGGCTGGCGCGCATCGCCCCCGATCTCGATCAGGTACTGGTCGCGCTTGATGAACCACCCGCCCGCACGATTAATAACGCGCCGGATAGCCGCTCTTTTAAAGACAAGTGGCGGGTACAGATTCAGGGATGCGTGGTTGCCGCCGCGTTATGCGCCGTTATCACCTTAATTGCCATGCAGTGGCTGATGGCGTTTGATGCCGCCAACCTGGTGATGCTGTATCTGCTTGGCGTGGTTGTGGTGGCACTATTTTACGGACGCTGGCCTTCGGTGGTTGCGACCGTCATTAATGTGGTGAGTTTCGATCTCTTTTTTATCGCCCCACGCGGCACGCTCGCCGTCTCTGATGTGCAATATCTGCTGACCTTCGCGGTGATGTTAACCGTCGGGCTGGTGATCGGGAACCTTACTGCTGGCGTGCGTTATCAGGCGCGGGTAGCCCGTTACCGCGAACAACGCACACGGCACTTATATGAAATGTCCAAAGCTCTGGCTGTGGGCCGTAGTTCGCAGGATATCGCCGCCACCAGCGAACAGTTTATTGCCTCCACGTTTCATGCCCGTAGCCAGGTGTTGCTGCCTGATGACAACGGTAAATTGCAGCCTTTAACACATCCGCAAGGAATGACGCCGTGGGACGATGCCATCGCGCAGTGGAGTTTTGATAAAGGCCTGCCTGCGGGCGCGGGCACCGACACGTTACCCGGTGTACCGTACCAGATTTTGCCGCTAAAAAGCGGCGAGAAAACCTACGGACTGGTGGTGGTGGAACCGGGGAATCTGCGCCAGTTGATGATCCCGGAACAGCAGCGCCTGCTGGAGACGTTTACGCTGTTAGTCGCCAATGCCCTTGAGCGACTGACACTGACCGCCAGCGAAGAACAGGCGCGGATGGCAAGCGAACGTGAACAGATCCGCAACGCCCTGCTGGCGGCGCTTTCGCATGATTTACGCACGCCGCTTACGGTGCTGTTCGGTCAGGCAGAAATCTTAACGCTCGATCTGGCAAGCGAAGGATCGCCCCACGCCCGCCAGGCCAGCGAGATTCGTCAGCATGTGCTGAACACCACCCGACTGGTGAATAATCTACTGGATATGGCGCGAATTCAGTCCGGCGGCTTTAATTTGAAGAAAGAGTGGTTAACGCTGGAAGAAGTGGTCGGCAGCGCGCTGCAAATGCTGGAACCGGGTTTATCGTCGCCCATCAATCTTTCTCTGCCAGAGCCGCTGACCTTAATCCACGTTGACGGGCCACTCTTTGAACGGGTGCTGATTAACCTGCTGGAGAACGCGGTGAAATATGCGGGGGCGCAGGCCGAAATTGGTATCAATGCCCACATCGAGGGCGAAAATCTACAACTGGATGTCTGGGATAACGGCCCCGGTCTTCCACCAGGCCAGGAGCAGACGATATTTGATAAGTTTGCTCGCGGGAATAAAGAGTCGGCGGTACCGGGTGTAGGGCTTGGGTTGGCAATTTGTCGGGCGATAGTGGATGTACACGGCGGCACCATTACCGCATTCAACCGACCGGAAGGTGGTGCCTGTTTTCGTGTTACACTTCCCCAGCAAACAGCCCCTGAACTTGAAGAATTTCATGAGGATATGTGACAAACGTTCTGATTGTTGAAGATGAACAGGCTATTCGTCGCTTTCTGCGCACGGCGCTGGAGGGCGATGGGATGCGCGTCTTTGAGGCCGAAACGCTGCAACGCGGCTTGCTGGAAGCGGCTACCCGTAAGCCAGATTTGATTATTCTCGATCTCGGCCTGCCCGATGGTGATGGGATTGAGTTTATCCGCGACCTGCGCCAGTGGAGCGCGGTGCCGGTGATTGTGCTTTCCGCACGTAGCGAAGAGAGCGACAAAATCGCCGCGCTGGATGCCGGAGCGGATGATTATCTGAGTAAGCCGTTTGGCATTGGCGAATTGCAGGCCCGTCTGCGCGTCGCTTTACGTCGCCACTCCGCCACCGCCGCGCCCGATCCGCTGGTGAAATTTTCCGATGTTACCGTCGATTTAGCCGCCCGCGTTATCCATCGGGGCGAGGAAGAGGTGCATCTCACCCCGATTGAGTTCCGCCTGCTGGCAGTGTTGCTCAACAACGCCGGAAAAGTGCTCACCCAGCGCCAGTTACTCAATCAGGTGTGGGGACCAAACGCGGTCGAACACAGCCACTATTTGCGTATTTATATGGGGCATCTGCGACAAAAACTGGAGCAAGATCCCGCCCGCCCCCGCCATTTTATTACTGAAACCGGTATTGGGTATCGGTTTATGCCATGAATTATTATTCAATAAATACGCTTAAATAATTATTAATTTATTATTAAACCTGCCCCGAAAATTATTATTTGGCAGGTTTAATTTCTTAATGAAAATACAACCCACAAAATTGCAACATTTAAACAACAAAACAGCATCTAATATGGCGCTATTCATCATTAATGATTTATTATTTGGGATATGATCGTTTTTTGTTGATCTTCTTCACAGATTATAGCCATTTCATGGATAGAATAACCCTACCTTCAACTGACACAGAAAAAGGTAAAGGTAAATGGAAAATAATAACCGCTTAATGCCTCATATAAGGCGGACAACCCATATCATGAAGTTTGCCCATCGTAATAGTTTTGACTTTCATTTCTTTAATGCCCGCTAGTCTTCTGACTAAAGGGCACCCCAGCGTACAGGTCTCCCTGACTTTAAGCATTACAGGTTAATACCTGTATCCCTCGGTGCTCATATACTGCTAACCCTTTTAAACTCTAAATAATTCGAGTCGCAGCACATGCAACTTGAAGTATGACGAGTATAGCCAGTTACCGGGCTGGTCTGGGTTATTGCATCTGCAAAAAGCAAACTACTGATTTATTTATCAGCGGTGGGGTTTTGCTTTTTTCCGGCGTGATCAATTTCTCCTTTGAGAAATTGAGGACCTGCTATTACCTGAAATAAAGAGATGAACAAAATGTCAGAATTAAAAATTGCCGTTAGCCGTTCTTGCCCGGATTGTTTTTCCACTCATCGTGAATGCGTGAATATTGACAAAAGTAATTATATTGACGTTGCCGCCATTATTTTATCAGTCAATGATGTTGAACATGGAAAACTCGATGAAATAGACGCTACTGGCTATGGCATTCCTGTTTTTATTGCAACGGAAAATGAAGAACGTGTACCAGCAGAATATCTGCCACGTATTTCTGGTGTCTTCGAGCATTGCGAATCACGGAAAGAGTTTTATGGACGTCAGTTAGAAACCGCTGCCAGCCATTATGAAACGCAACTGCGCCCGCCCTTCTTCCGCGCACTGGTCGATTATGTCAATCAGGGCAATAGCGCTTTTGACTGCCCGGGTCATCAGGGAGGTGAGTTTTTCCGTCGCCATCCGGCAGGCAATCAGTTCGTGGAATATTTTGGCGAAATGCTCTTCCGCTCCGACTTGTGTAATGCCGACGTTGCAATGGGCGATCTACTGATTCATGAAGGTGCGCCATGCATTGCACAGCAACATGCGGCTAAAGTGTTTAATGCCGATAAAACGTACTTTGTTTTAAACGGCACATCCTCCTCCAACAAAGTGGTTTTAAACGCCCTGCTGACACCGGGTGATCTGGTGCTGTTTGACCGTAATAACCATAAGTCTAACCACCACGGAGCGTTGCTACAGGCTGGTGCAACACCGGTTTATCTGGAAACAGCACGTAACCCGTATGGTTTTATCGGTGGCATTGATGCGCACTGCTTCGAAGAAAGTTATCTGCGTGAACTGATTACAGAAGTTGCACCGCAACGGGCAAAAGAGGCGCGTCCGTTCCGCCTCGCTGTGATTCAGTTAGGCACCTACGACGGTACTATTTATAACGCCCGCCAGGTGGTGGATAAAATCGGCCATCTGTGTGACTACATCCTGTTTGACTCCGCATGGGTCGGCTATGAACAGTTTATTCCGATGATGGCGGACTGTTCGCCGCTGCTACTGGAGCTTAATGAGAACGATCCGGGTATTCTGGTTACGCAATCTGTGCATAAACAACAGGCTGGTTTTTCTCAGACTTCACAAATTCATAAAAAAGACAGCCATATCAAAGGGCAACAGCGTTATGTACCGCACAAACGCATGAACAACGCCTTTATGATGCACGCCTCCACCAGCCCGTTCTATCCGCTGTTTGCCGCACTGGATATCAACGCCAAAATGCATGAAGGTGTCAGCGGTCGTAATATGTGGATGGATTGTGTGGTTAACGGTATTAATGCCCGCAAATTGATCCTCGATAACTGCCAGCACATTCGCCCGTTCGTTCCTGAACTGGTGGATGGTAAACCCTGGCAGTCGTATGAAACAGCGCAAATTGCGGTTGATCTGCGCTTCTTTAAATTTGTACCCGGTGAGCACTGGCATTCTTTTGAAGGCTACGCAGAGAACCAATACTTTGTCGATCCGTGCAAACTGTTGCTGACAACTCCAGGTATTGATGCACGTAACGGCGAATATGAAGCGTTCGGTGTACCCGCAACGATTCTTGCTAACTTCCTGCGCGAAAATGGCGTAGTGCCGGAAAAATGCGATCTTAACTCCATCCTCTTCCTGCTGACTCCGGCAGAAGATATGGCCAAACTGCAGCAACTTGTTGCCCTGCTGGTACGCTTCGAAAAACTACTGGAAGCTGATGCGCCTCTGGCGGAAGTACTGCCTTCCATCTACAAACAGCATGAAGAGCGCTACGCCGGTTATACCCTGCGTCAGTTGTGCCAGGAAATGCATGATTTGTATGCCCGTCACAACGTGAAACAACTGCAAAAAGAGATGTTCCGTAAGGAACACTTCCCTCGCGTCAGCATGAATCCGCAAGAAGCCAACTACGCCTACTTACGCGGTGAAGTGGAGCTGGTTCGTCTGCCGGATGCAGAAGGCCGTATCGCTGCCGAAGGTGCGCTTCCTTATCCTCCGGGTGTGCTGTGTGTTGTTCCTGGTGAAATCTGGGGTGGTGCTGTTCTGCGTTACTTCAGCGCTCTGGAAGAAGGCATCAACCTGCTGCCAGGTTTTGCACCGGAGCTGCAGGGTGTCTATATCGAAGAACATGATGGTCGTAAGCAAGTTTGGTGCTATGTCATCAAGCCTCGTGATGCGCAAAGCGCCCTGTTGAAAGGGGAAAAATTATGAGTCAGGCGAAATCGAACAAAATGGGTGTCGTTCAGTTAACCATACTGACGATGGTCAACATGATGGGCTCCGGTATCATCATGCTGCCGACAAAGCTTGCCGAAGTCGGGACAATCTCAATTATCTCCTGGCTGGTGACAGCCGTAGGCTCAATGGCACTGGCATGGGCATTCGCAAAATGCGGTATGTTCAGCCGTAAATCAGGAGGTATGGGCGGTTATGCCGAGTATGCTTTCGGTAAATCCGGTAACTTTATGGCGAACTATACCTACGGCGTCTCGCTGCTGATTGCTAACGTCGCGATTGCTATTTCGGCGGTTGGTTACGGCACCGAACTGCTCGGCGCGAGTTTGTCGCCAGTGCAGATTGGTCTTGCGACCATCGGGGTGCTGTGGATTTGTACCGTGGCTAACTTTGGTGGTGCGCGCATTACCGGGCAAATCAGTAGCATTACCGTGTGGGGGGTCATTATTCCGGTGGTAGGCCTGTGCATTATCGGCTGGTTCTGGTTTAGCCCGACGCTTTACGTTGATTCCTGGAATCCGCATCATGCACCCTTCTTCAGTGCGGTAGGTTCTTCCATCGCTATGACGCTGTGGGCTTTTCTTGGTCTGGAGTCTGCGTGTGCGAATACTGATGTAGTGGAAAACCCGGAACGTAATGTGCCAATCGCGGTACTCGGCGGTACGTTAGGTGCGGCGGTGATTTATATCGTCTCCACCAACGTGATTGCCGGGATTGTGCCAAATATGGAGCTGGCAAATTCAACGGCACCATTTGGTCTGGCCTTCGCGCAGATGTTCACGCCGGAAGTGGGTAAAGTCATTATGGCGCTGATGGTGATGTCCTGCTGCGGTTCGCTGCTTGGCTGGCAGTTCACCATTGCCCAGGTGTTTAAATCTTCATCTGATGAAGGCTACTTCCCTAAAATTTTCTCCCGTGTAACCAAAGTGGATGCACCGGTGCAGGGAATGTTGACCATTGTGATTATCCAGAGCGGGTTGGCGCTGATGACGATTAGCCCGTCGCTAAACAGTCAGTTCAACGTGCTGGTTAACCTGGCCGTGGTGACTAATATCATTCCGTATATTCTGTCAATGGCGGCATTAGTCATTATTCAGAAGGTCGCTAATGTGCCCCCCTCAAAAGCGAAAGTTGCAAACTTTGTTGCTTTTGTTGGCGCGATGTACAGCTTTTATGCGCTGTACTCATCCGGGGAAGAAGCCATGCTATACGGTTCCATCGTGACCTTCCTCGGTTGGACACTGTATGGTCTGGTCTCACCACGCTTTGAACTGAAAAATAAACACGGTTAATTAAGCAAAGCAAAAAAGGGCGATCTTCCGACCGCCCTTTTTCTTATTTGATATGTTTACGCGTTTTTCAGAACTTCGCTAACAATTTCAACCGCTTCTTTCTCAATCTGCTTGCGATGTTCTTCACCAAGGAAGCTTTCGCAGTAGATCTTATATGCGTCTTCCGTGCCTGACGGACGCGCGGCGAACCAGCCGTTGTCAGTCATCACTTTCAGACCGCCGATAGAAGCGCCATTACCCGGTGCCGCCGTCAGACGCGCGGTGATCGGGTCACCTGCCAGGGTGCTGGCGCTCACCATTTCCGGAGACAGCTTAGACAACGCCGCTTTTTGTGCGGAAGTCGCTGCTGCCTGCAAACGGTTATAGCTCGGCGCACCAAAGCGTTTTGCCAGTTCGTTATAGTGTTCCTGCGGGTTCTTACCGGTGACAGCGGTGATTTCCGCCGCCAGCAGACACATAATGATGCCGTCTTTATCGGTGGACCACGGCGTGCCGTCGAAACGCAGGAAGGAAGCCCCTGCGCTCTCTTCGCCGCCAAAGCCGAAGCTGCCGTCGAACAGACCATCAACAAACCATTTGAAACCTACCGGGACTTCTACCAGCTTACGGCCCAAGTCATTGACCACACGGTCGATCATCGCAGATGAAACCAGCGTTTTACCGACAGCAACATCTTTGCCCCACTGCGGACGATGCTGGAACAGGTAATTGATCGCCACCGCCAGGTAGTGGTTCGGATTCATCAAACCTGCCGGAGTGACGATACCGTGACGGTCATAATCCGGGTCGTTAGCAAACGCCAGATCGAACTTATCACGCAGTGCCAGCAGGCCCGCCATCGCACACTCGGAGGAGCAGTCCATACGGATCGCG
The DNA here is from genome assembly GCF_046487065.1 of Escherichia sp. WS2035. NCBI lineage: Bacteria > Pseudomonadati > Pseudomonadota > Gammaproteobacteria > Enterobacterales > Enterobacteriaceae > Escherichia > Escherichia sp. WS2035. The sequence goes on along the minus strand of NZ_JBJQKD010000001.1, from coordinate 484,666 downwards.
CCGTCTTTATCAAGGTGCATAAAGCGGAAGGTTTGATCGACCTGATCGTTAACAATAGTCAGGTTGAGGTTGTAATACTCGCCAATACGCTTCCAGTATTCGATACCGGAACCGCCCAGCGGATCAACGCCAAGCGTCAGGCCCGCTTTCTGAATCGCCGCCATATCAACGATATCGGCCAGCCCTTCCACAAACGGCTGCACCAGATCCTGCTCTTTCACATGACCGGATGCCATCGCTTCGTCGAGGGAGATACGCTTCACGCCTTTCAGGCCATCAGCCAGCAGTGCGTTTGCTCTGTCTTCCACCACTTTAGTGACGTTGGTATCAGCCGGGCCACCATTTGGCGGATTGTACTTGATACCACCATCTTCCGGCGGGTTATGGGACGGTGTAATCACGATACCGTCTGCCAGCGGGCCACCTTTTTTATTGTGAACCAGAATGGCATTGGAAATGGCAGGTGTCGGAGTGAAGCCATTGTTTTCCTGCACAATGACATCAACGCCGTTCGCTGCCAGCACTTCCAGTACGGAAATGAACGCAGGCTCGGACAGGGCGTGAGTATCTTTACCCACATAGCAAGGGCCAGTGATGCCGTTTTTCGCACGTTCTTCAGCAATTGCCTGAGCGATCGCCAGAATGTGCGGCTCGTTAAAGCTGTGGCGCGCTGCACTGCCACGGTGACCGGAAGTACCGAATTTCACCGCGTGCTCCGCATTCCCTGCTTCTGGTTTCAGTACATAATATTGCGCCGTCAGTTGGGCGACGTTAATCAAATCACTCTGTTGTGCAGGTTGGCCTGCACGATTGTGGATTGCCATTGCTTTGTCCTTTGTCTGCAACGTTTTAGATAGTTCCGCAAACCTTCTCAATCAATTCCGCCGGGAATTGCATCGACTGCATGATGTGTTCGATCATGCTGCATTTACGGCCGGTGTTGGTGTTGGTGATCACCCAATACGGCGTACCAGGCACATGTTTCGGCTTGGTCTGATTACCATTTTTCAGCAGCGTTTGTTCATCTGCCGCAAAGTAAACGCGTGTACGACCGTGCAACGATTCCGTTGCTTCGGCAAACGCCTGGGCGTCAAGAGAATATAGTGTAGACAACAGCAGCATAAAGCGATTGACCGCTCGCTTTTGCTCTGCGTATTCGTCCGAAAGCAGAAGTTCACGCATTGCGCGAACCTTGTCTTTAATCGTTTTGACCGGCTTCGCTTCGACGATAGCAGGTGACGCAACGCGAACCTCTTTCGTCACCGGAGCAGCAGGCTGTGATGCGGCGGTAAATTTCAACATACGCCGTAAAATGTCGGATGCGCTCTCGCCGATATGCTTAGTGTGGCTGGCAATATAGCTGTAGAGTTCATCATCAACTTCAATCGTTTTCATCTTAATCCAGTGCAGTGTCTTAGCTGAATACAAGTCGCCAGGAGTATATGAATAAATCCCGGCAGCGGATAGCGTCAAGCCTGGCTTGCAGAAAAACTCGGAATAAACCTTATTTGTTGCAGCCCTGTGGCACAATGGTCAACATAATACCCTAACCCGACAACGCGAAAAAAAGAACTTTGCCATGAAATTGAATATCCGCGCGCAAACTGCACAAAACCAGCACAATAATTCTCCCATCGTTCTTGTCCATGGTCTGTTTGGCAGCCTCGACAACCTTGGCGTACTGGCTCGCGATCTGGTAAACGATCACAATATCATCCAGGTTGATATGCGTAACCACGGTCTTTCACCGAGAGATCCGGTAATGAATTACCCGGCGATGGCGCAGGATCTTGTTGATACCCTGGATGCACAGCAGATCGACAAAGCAACATTTATCGGTCACTCCATGGGCGGTAAAGCGGTAATGGCTCTTACTGCACTAGCCCCTGATCGCATTGACAAGCTGGTGGCGATTGATATTGCGCCGGTCGATTATCACGTTCGCCGTCATGATGAGATTTTCGCGGCCATCAACGCAGTCAGTGAATCAGACGCACAAACACGCCAGCAAGCAGCGGCAATAATGCGCCAGCATCTTAATGAAGAAGGGGTGATTCAGTTTCTGTTGAAATCTTTTGTTGACGGGGAGTGGCGCTTTAACGTGCCAGTATTGTGGGATCAGTATCCGCATATTGTGGGTTGGGAGAAAATCCCGGCATGGGATCATCCTACCCTGTTTATCCCTGGCGGCAATTCTCCGTATGTTAGCGAGCAGTACCGTGATGATTTACTGGCACAATTTCCACAGGCTCGGGCGCATGTGATTGCAGGCGCGGGTCACTGGGTCCATGCTGAAAAACCGGATGCGGTATTACGCGCTATCCGTCGCTATCTCAATGATTAACGCAACTGATTAAAAACCCAGCGTCCGCGTCGCTTTCCGCGCGTGGACGTTGGCGTGACTCATCGCGCTGATGTATTATGGCGCGCTATCCATCCGGGCAGAGGCCTGGCTGATTGTTTCCCCCGAAGTCACCAAGATCATGGCCAAAGAACAAACGGACCGTACGACATTAGATCTGTTCGCGCACGAGCGTCGACCGGGACGACCGAAAACTAATCCGCTTTCGCGCGATGAACAGCTGCGTATTAATAAACGCAACCAACTAAAACGCGACAAAGTACGTGGCCTTAAGCGTGTCGAACTGAAGCTGAACGCGGAAGCTGTCGAGGCGCTGAACGAGCTGGCGGAATCGCGTAATATGAGCCGTAGCGAACTGATCGAAGAGATGTTAATGCAGCAACTGGCGGCGCTGCGTAGTCAGGGCATCGTTTAAATTTCCACTTTCATGTAGCACAGTGTGCAGTCCTGCTCGTTTGCTGATTCCGCAAGACTGCCTGTTCTGCTATGATTGCCTTTATCCGTGGGCAATTTTCCACCCCCATTTCAATAAGTTTCAAGAGGTTATTTCACTCATGGCTATCACTGGCATCTTTTTCGGCAGCGACACCGGTAATACCGAAAATATCGCAAAAATGATTCAAAAACAGCTTGGTAAAGACGTTGCCGATGTCCATGACATTGCAAAAAGCAGCAAAGAAGATCTGGAAGCATATGACATTCTGCTGCTGGGCATCCCAACCTGGTATTACGGCGAAGCGCAGTGTGACTGGGATGACTTCTTCCCGACTCTCGAAGAGATTGATTTTAATGGTAAACTGGTTGCGCTGTTTGGTTGTGGCGACCAGGAAGATTACGCAGAATACTTCTGCGATGCATTGGGCACCATCCGCGACATCATTGAACCGCGCGGCGCAACTATCGTTGGTCACTGGCCAACCGCGGGCTACCACTTCGAAGCGTCAAAAGGTCTGGCTGATGATGACCACTTTGTCGGTCTGGCTATCGACGAAGATCGTCAGCCGGAACTGACCGCTGAACGTGTAGAAAAATGGGTTAAACAAATTTCTGAAGAGCTGCATCTCGACGAAATTCTCAATGCCTGATGTGATGCGGCGTAGACTCATGTCTACGCCGTATTAATAGATAATGCCAATCAAAATAATTGCTACAAATTTGTAACTTTTGCTGTTGTACCTGTACAATGTCCCGGTGTTCAAGTGGCCTTGCCGTTGTAAATGTAAGCTGTGCCACGTTTTTATTAACAATATTTGCCAGGGACTTGTAGTTTTCATTTAGGCGTGGCAATTCTATAATGATACGCATTATCTCAAGAGCAAATTCTGTCACTTCTTCTAATGAAGTGAACCGCTTAGTAACAGGACAGATTCCGCATGACTGATAACAATACCGCCCTAAAGAAAGCTGGCCTGAAAGTAACGCTTCCTCGTTTAAAAATCCTGGAAGTTCTTCAGGAGCCGGACAACCATCACGTCAGTGCGGAAGATTTATACAAACGTCTGATCGATATGGGTGAAGAAATTGGTCTGGCTACGGTATATCGCGTACTGAACCAGTTTGACGACGCTGGTATCGTCACCCGCCACAATTTTGAAGGCGGTAAATCCGTATTTGAACTGACACAGCAACATCACCACGATCACCTGATCTGCCTCGACTGCGGTAAGGTTATCGAATTTAGTGATGATTCCATCGAAGCGCGTCAGCGTGAAATCGCCGCAAAACATGGCATTCGCCTGACTAACCACAGTCTCTATCTTTACGGTCACTGTGCCGAAGGCGATTGCCGCGAAGATGAGCACGCGCACGAATGCAAATAAGCCAGCCTGAACGAGAAAAGCCAACCTGCAGGTTGGCTTTTTTATACAAGGGAAATAAGAAAAGCGAGAGTTACAGCTCTCACTTATTTGTTATTACTGCGAATTTCCTGCCAGACCTTATCACAATCGGCTTTCACCGCCTGATCATTTCCGGTTTGCGTTGCCTGAATGCACTGCTGATAATCCAGTACGCGGACACTTTCCTGCTCGGCAAACTGCTGATGTTGTTTCTCTTTCTTCAGCACGTTTAACACGCTCTGGCAGGCTTCAATTTTTTCCGGCGAACCTTGCGCGGTGTTGATACAGGCGCTGTAAGCCTCTTTCAGACGACTGTCTTCCTGTGGCGCGGTTGATTGCGCACAAGCCACCAGCCCCGATGCCATCATGGCGATGAGAATCAGTTTTTTCATAGCAAATTCCTCAAACGTGCGGCAGGCACAAAACCTGCCGCATCGGGCATCAGAAGATGGTGAATGGTGCGATTACCATAAATTTCACGTCACGCTCATCCTGGAAGATGTTGCCATAACCACCGCCCCAGCTTGGGATGTCGGAGTGGTTGTCGTATTCGGTGAAGTGCAGTTTGAACATCGTGCCTTTGGCGCGGCCGTCCTGAATGGTGTAGACCGCATCCAGGCTGTAGGCAGACTCTTCAATAGTCCGGTTTTTGTCGTAGTACGCATCCGGATTGCTCTGCCAGGTAGCGGGTTTAGCATCCCATGCGTAAACGTAGGAGGCGCCGATGGCAAAACCTGGAAGATTCCAGTTTTTCAGGTCATACATCGCGCCGAAGAAGACCGCTTTTTCGCCGTTGGCGTTGAAGTCAGAACGGTTATCCCACCAGATATCCAGGCGACCGTTCGAGGAAGCGTAGGTTGGTGTCATACGTTGCAGGAAGTATCCCTGCTGACCGTCGGCTTTAACCCAGGTGCCTTCCAGACGCAAATCCACTACGTCAGCCGCCCGGTAACCAAAGGTCAACGCCTGCAGCCAGGCGGTGCCGTCATAAAGATCGTTGGCGCTGCGATCGTCAACTTTATCGCGCGTGCCATAGAACTGGTAGCTGGTGGTTAACGGGCTACCGGCGATATCAAATTTGTAGCTGGCTTTGGCAAAATATTGATCGATATACCCTTCGGCCTGACCAAACGCCGCTTCCAGTACGAAGTTATTTTTGAAGTCGTACTTCGCCCCAAGGGAGTGTAGATAATCAACTTTGGTGGTTTTATCGTTCTGATAAAACTCATCCATTTCCAGATGCCACGGTGCTTTGTATTCGTTGGTCCACATGTAGGAGAAACTCAACGCACCAGCATCGCCGTAATCAAAATTCGCCCCGGCCTCCGCCCCCTGATAAGTACCCGGCATAAAGCTCCAGTGTGGCGCTAACAGCGTCTGACCGGTTGGCTGAATATAACCTGCCCTCGCCCAAACCGGACCGTATTTAAATTTGGCCGCTGCTTTATACAGGCTTATACCGCTTTTATCGCCGGACCAGTCTTCGTCATAGGCTTTATTACTTTTTGAAAACGCGATTTCGTTCGGGTGAGAGCTGTCGCCGTTTTCCGCCATTTCAATCGCCGTAAACGCGGCAATATCAAGGCCGAACATATCAGCAGCATAACCAGACTGAAAATCGAGGTTGGCGTTCCAGGTGGAGTGAGAAAGGTTGGTTTTGTATTTATCGCCGTCGGTAACATCTTTACGGTCGCGTTCACGCTGCCAGTAATAGATACCGCCGGTTAAGGTTGAATCGTCGATGAATCCTTCGGCGCGAGCCTCCGGAATTGCCATAAAGCCCGACATAGCTGTAACACCGGCGATAGCCAGCGCCAGCGTACTACGTTTGCCACTAAACGCACGCATGGGTTAATCCTCTTTGACGTATAAATTGCTGCACCAAAGGTGAACAGCGAAAAAAATAAAAATTAAAAAAGTAGCGTTGAGAAAAGTCTCGCTGACTACAGGAACAGACTATTTTTCGCGACGCGAATTATCAATCTCTTTCTGTAACCAGAATGTAAGAACATGAGCAACCGCACATATTTTGATGATTTTTGTTACAAGGCTTAAGTTTGCAGTTGAAAGGCTTGCAGAAGAATAAAAACGTGAAATTCCAGCAAGATGAAAGCGGTTACATTTTATTTAATTATGTTTTGTGATTTTAAATTTATTTTATGGATAAATTGCGAAGCGGAATTAATTCGCGAAGAAAAGCAGAAAAAAACGCCGCAGAGCGCGGCGTTTGGGATAATTTGCATATTTCTTGCCGGATGCGGCGTAAACGCTCTATCCGACAACGTAAACTTACTCGCCTACTTTCGCCCAGGTATCACGCAGCCCAACGGTGCGGTTAAATACCGGTTTTTCCGCCGTAGAATGGCGGCTGTCGAGGCAGAAGTAACCTTCACGCTCAAACTGGAATGCTTTACCCGCAACCGCATCTTTCAGCGACGGTTCAGCAAAGCCCTGTTTGATCACCAGCGATTCCGGGTTAATCACCGACAGGAAATCATCCGCAGCACCAGGGTTCGGCACGCTGAACAGACGGTCATACAAACGGATTTCAACCGGCAGCGCATGTGCCGCGCTCACCCAGTGAATAACACCTTTGACTTTACGACCATCTGCCGGATCTTTGCTTAAGGTGTCGGCGTCATAAGTACAGAAGATGGTGGTGATATTGCCTTCGGCATCTTTCTCCACGCGTTCTGCCTTAATGACGTAAGCATTACGCAGACGCACTTCTTTACCCAGCACCAGACGTTTGTACTGCTTGTTAGCTTCTTCGCGGAAATCGGCGCGATCGATCCAAATCTCACCGCTAAATGGCACCTGACGGCTGCCCATTTCCGGTTTATTCGGATGGTTCGGCATGGTAACCATTTCGCCTTCGCCCTGGTAGTTTTCGATAACCAGTTTCACCGGATCGATAACCGCCATTGCGCGCGGCGCATTTTCGTTGAGATCTTCACGGATGCAGGATTCCAGTGACGCCATCTCAATGGTGTTGTCCTGCTTGGTCACACCAATGCGTTTGCAGAACTCACGAATAGAAGCCGCAGTGTAACCACGACGACGCAGACCAGAAATGGTCGGCATACGCGGGTCATCCCAGCCTTCAACGTGCTTGTCGGTCACCAGCAGGTTCAGCTTACGCTTGGACATCACAGTGTATTCCAGATTCAGGCGCGAGAATTCGTACTGGCGCGGGTGAACAGGAATGGTGATGTTGTCCAGTACCCAGTCGTACAGACGACGGTTGTCCTGGAACTCAAGCGTACACAGAGAGTGCGTAATACCTTCCAGCGCATCGCTGATGCAGTGGGTGAAGTCGTACATCGGGTAGATGCACCACTTGTTGCCAGTCTGGTGGTGTTCAGCAAACTTAATGCGGTACAGCACCGGATCGCGCATCACGATAAACGGCGAAGCCATGTCGATTTTCGCACGCAGGCAGGCTTTACCTTCTTCAAAACCGCCGGTACGCATTTTCTCGAACAGCGCCAGGTTCTCTTCAACGCTGCGATCGCGGTACGGGCTGTTTTTACCCGGCTGCGTCAAGGTGCCGCGGTATTCGCGGATCTGTTCCGGCGTCAGTTCATCAACGTACGCCAGGCCTTTATTGATCAGTTCGATCGCATAGGCGTGGAGCTGATCAAAATAATCGGAGGAGTAACGGACGTTACCAGACCAGTGAAAACCTAACCACTCTACGTCGTTTTTGATCGAATCGACATACTCGATATCTTCTTTTACCGGGTTAGTGTCGTCGAAACGCAGGTTGCACTGGCCTTTATAGTCCTGGGCGATCCCGAAGTTCAGGCAGATAGATTTCGCATGGCCAATATGCAGATAGCCATTCGGCTCCGGCGGGAAACGGGTGTGTACTGTGGTGTGCTTACCACTGGCCAGATCTTCATCGATGATCTGACGGATAAAGTTAGTCGGGCGGGCTTCTGCCTCACTCATCGTGGATTCCTCAAAGCGTAAACAACGTATAACGGCGTATGATCTTATAAGCGGGACAGGCTGACAACTGTTAGTTAGCGAAAAAATGGTTTTGCGTAAGATATTGGGGCGTTTTCTGCGCTACTGCCAGCAGATCCTCGCGCTGGAAACGTAAGGCCAAACGTCGCCAGCCTGACGCATTTATTAAATTTCCGGATGAGCTGGCCGCAGAGTCGTAGATTAGTCGGCTATGATTAAACGCGTCGACAAGGACGCAAGCGTTCTACGCGTCTGCCCATCAAGCTGACTATCCGTAATAATCTCTGTCAGTTCATTAAGATGCGCGATATTAAACAGCGACCATGAACCGTATTTTGAGCTGTCAGCCAGGAGAATTTTGCGCGAAGCATGCGCGATAAGATCGCGTTTTAGTGCGGCTTTCTCTTCCGTGGGTGCTGTAATACCCTTTTCAAGATCCCAGCTGTTACAGCTTAAAAATGCCACGTCCGGCCAGGTATTTTGCAGCAATTTACGACCATGTTCGCCAATGCAGGACTGGCTGGAGTCGTCAATACGTCCGCCGATAATCGTCACTTCAATTTGCTTGAATTCAGCCAAAAAAAGCGCGATATGCAGGTCGCTTGTGATCACGCGAAGCGGTAAATGTGTAATCTGCCGCGCAAGTTCAATCATTGTCGTACCGGCATCAAGGACGACGGAATCCCCCGCTTTGACCATTGACGCCGCTGCGCTGGCGATGGCATGTTTTTCCGCCAGGCTGCGCTGCATTTTCTCATGGGTAGTCGGTTGGGTAGGAATAAACCGGTTGAGAGTCACACCGCCGTGTGTACGGCTGATAACACCCTGCTCATCGAGTTTTATCAGGTCTCGACGAATCGTAGCCGGCGACGCATTGGTTACCGCCACCAGCTCATCTACGGTGACCAGATTATGGCTTTTCAGGTAATCCATGATCTGCTCTAACCGGTTATATCCCTTCATTTTATTCTCGCGAAATCTGCATTGCTAACTGGATGGAAACTGCCATGCTCTCAGACTTGGCTTTTCCTGTCCAGGCAATATCAAACGCGGTGCCGTGGTCGGCAGAAGTGCGAATAAATGGCAACCCGGCGGTGATATTCACCCCATCATAAAATCCAAGCAGTTTTAAAGGGATATGCCCCTGATCGTGGTACATAGCCACTACCATATCGAATAGCCCTTCATGGCATTGCATAAACACGGTATCTGGCGGGCACGGGCCAGTAACATCAATATCTTCGGCCTGCATTGCTTCAATCGCAGGCGCGATAATCTCGATTTCCTCAGTGCCGAATAAACCATGTTCCCCTGCATGTGGATTTACACCCGCCACGGCAATACGCGGACGCTCAATACCAACACGTTTCAGGAAGTGGTTCGCAACTCGAATAACCGTTTTGACCCTTTCACCATTCAAAGTATCCAGGAATTTACGCAGTGAGATGTGAGTCGAAATATGGATAACCTTGAGCTTCTCGGTATAGAGCACCATCGCGTACTCTTTGCTGCCGGTAAGATGGGCCAGCAATTCCGTATGCCCCGGATAGTTATGCCCGCCAAGATGCAGCGCTTCTTTATTCAGCGGCGCAGTGGCTATGGCTTTCACCTCGCCTGATAAGGCCAGAGCCGTTGCACGTTTGATACAGCGATACGCTAAATCGCCTGCCACAGCCTGTACCACTCCGGGTGTCAGCGCATCGGGGTTAGCCAGCGGCTCATCCATCACGTTAATCACGCCGGGAGCAAAATGGGCGTCGCACACCTTTTGAATGACGCGTAACTCTGCCTGCGGCGTGATATTCATCGCCATAATACGTCGCAGCGTGCGCACACAGCCCACCACCACCACCGGGGCACCAGCAAGCCCGGCTTCGCTCAGGGATTTAATAATGATCTCCGGGCCAATACCCGCCGGATCGCCCATCGTTACCGCAATAATATTATTCACTACGCTTCTCCTCGATAAAATTCAGAACCTGATGCAACGTGGTCTCATCGCCAAACCCACCGGCTTTCGTCATCACCGAACGGGACCAGACGCCGCCCAGAAAGTGACCGTATGGAACGCATTGCGCCACCTTCCCCGTAATACGAAATCCGGTCGCGCCTAACGCACTGGCTGTTGCCATTGCGACATCACCACCAGAGAGATAAAGCGCATCGGGCATTGCGCAAAGCAGAACTTGCCGGGTAAGTTCGCCAAGAAACCGGCAAATTTTTTCCCCAAGTGCAGCGCGACTCATCTGCCAACGCTGGCAAAGGGTGTCGATCTGATGCCTTGCTACAGAATCGTTACAGGTGTGGACAATACAGTGGTCGCCTTTCTGCAAGGCCTGCACAATACGCGCGTCATAGTCACTGGCATTGCCTGCCAGAATGTGTTCAACATCGACGTATATCTGTGTGATACGTGGGTGTGAATGAAGTGTGGCGATCTGCCGTTGAGCGATTTCGCTCATTGAACCAATAATGGCCAGCACGGTGGGTGGCGGCATAATCGCGGAGCGCCGGGCAACGGCATCACAAATACCAGCGGAGCCGACCAGCAGCAGCGGTTGTTTAGCCTGCATCACAGCGGCAGCGATGCGATCCAGGTCGCTGTCCGTCTGCGCATCTATCACGCCAATCCACGGTTGCTCATAAGACAAATGGCTGAGCTGAGAAACCGTAACGGGCTGGCATGGAATGGCCGTCTGCAACCGGATGATGTCCGCAATTCGGGCGCTCAATACCGGGGTTTTCGGATCGCTAGCAAACTCGGTTTCCGTTATCCGCACACCGTTTACCCAACACTCACCGGCCACTGTGGTCCTTCCCGCCTGAGGAAATGCGGGGGCAACCACTGCGCCCGTTATACCGCATGCCTTCATCAGGGCTTCAATTTCTGCGCCGATATTGCCTCGCAGCGTGGAATCTATCTTTTTAATCACGAGCGGCGGGTTATTCGCCAGAGGGAGATGACTCATCAGCGAGGTTATTTTCATCGCCGCCAGCTTAGGATCCATCGCCCGACTGTCGCTGTTAATCACCCATACGCTGGCATCACCGCGATAAGGCATTTCAAAGGCCACATCAACTGTATGCCCCACCTGCGCCAGGCTTACCCCCGCGTCGTTGGCTCCCGTGAAATCATCGGCAACGATGAGAATGCTCGGCTTAGTGATTCCCTTTTCCATCATCACTCCAGGTTGTTTTATGATAACAATGATTATATTCAATCATGATTGATTAAATGTGAGCAAGCTCAAGTTATTAATCACTCGAATAAATTATAAAATTAGACCATGTTACGTAGGCTACGGCATTTTGAATGATTGAATTCAATCACCAGAAGAGAGGTTATTTGTGGTAATTATCAATAGCACGATACTGAGCGGCGCAGGCGCTATCCCTTCCCTGACGTCGCTCTTACCCGACATCAGAAAAATGCTGCTGGTCACTGACCGTAATATTGCGCAGCTCGACGGTGTGCAGCAGATTCGCGCCTTACTGGAAAAGCACTGCCCGCAGGTTAACGTTATCGATAATGTGCCCGCAGAGCCCACGCATCATGATGTGCGCCAGCTAATGGATGCCCTTGGCGATGCCTCTTTTGATGTGGTGGTCGGGATCGGCGGTGGCAGCGTGTTGGATGTGGCGAAGCTGCTATCGGTGCTTTGCCATCCACAATCACCGGGGCTGGATGCGCTGCTTGCGGGTGAAAAACCGACTCAGCGGGTGCAATCATGGTTGATTCCTACAACCGCCGGAACCGGCTCAGAAGCCACGCCGAATGCGATTCTGGCAATCCCTGAGCAAAGCACGAAGGTGGGTATTATTTCCCAGGTGCTGTTACCAGACTATGTGGCGCTTTTCCCGGAACTGACCACCAGTATGCCCGCGCATATTGCGGCGTCCACGGGCATTGATGCTCTTTGCCACTTACTGGAGTGTTTTACCGCGACCGTGGCAAATCCGGTCAGCGATAACGCGGCGCTGACTGGGTTAAGTAAACTTTTCCGGCACATTCAACCCGCCGTGAACGATCCTCAGGATCTGCGCGCAAAACTGGAAATGCTGTGGGCGTCTTACTATGGCGGCGTAGCGATAACCCATGCGGGCACGCATCTCGTTCATGCGCTCTCCTACCCGTTAGGTGGCAAATATCATCTGCCGCATGGCGTCGCGAATGCCATCTTGCTGGCGCCGTGCATGGCGTTTGTTCGCCCCTGGGCGGTCGAGAAATTTGCCCAGGTCTGGGATTGCATTCCCGATGCGGAAACCGCCCTGAGCGCGGAAGAAAAATCTCATGCCCTGGTGACCTGGTTACAGGCATTAGTCAATCAACTCAAGCTACCCAACAATCTCGCGGATCTCGGCGTACCGCCAGAGGATATTGCCTCTCTGAGCGAGGCGGCACTGAACGTGAAGCGCCTTATGAACAATGTGCCGTGCCAGCTTGATCTACAGGACGTACAGGCCATTTACCAAACACTGTTTCCGCAACATCAATTTAAGGAATAAATCATGCCGAAAACCATTGAAGGTGTATTAACCGCTATCGTCACCCCGTTTACCGCGACCGGCAGTCTGAATATCCCGGCGTTAAAAGTGCAGGTGAATCGTCAACTGGAAGCGGGTAACGCGATTTTTTGCGGCGGCACCAACGGCGAGTTTTTTGTGTTGAATGAACAGGAGAAGCTCAGCGTTACGCAAACCTGCGTGGATGAAGTGGCTGGTCGTGCGCCAGTCGTGGCACACATTGGCGAGATCTCTACGCGCGAAACGATTCGTCTGGGTCAGCAGATTGAAAAACTTGGCGTAGATGCCGTGTCGGTCATTGCCCCTTACTTCGTACCGCTGAAACAGGAAGAGTTGATTGCGCATTACAGCGCAATTGCCGACACACTGAGCATTCCGATGTTTCTCTATAACATCCCGGCCCGCACTGGCAATACGATCCAGCCAGAAACCGCGCGTGCTCTGGCGTCGCACCCCAATATCATTGGGATTAAAGACAGCGACGGAAGCGACGAAAGCCTGAAGGGTTTTCTCGATGCGGTGCGCGACATTGACGGCTTTAATGTGCTCAACGGCCCGGATTCGCTGATCCATAAAGGGTTTGTCGAGGGATGTTCAGCCTGTATCTCTGGGCTCGCCAACGTCGCGCCGCGAGAAATCAATGCCATCTGGTCTCGCTTCCATGCCGGTGATATTGAAGGGTCTTATGAAGCACAGGAGAGTGTAACGGGCCTGCGTACCGATCTTTATAAAGTAGCATTCTCCCCGGCTGCGGTGAAAAAAGCGTTGCAGCTTATGGGGCATGATGTTGGTGATAGCCGCTACGCGGTTAATTTCACGCCTGAACAGATCAGCGAGATTCAACAAATTATTCGTCATTATAACATTAATTAAATTAACTCTATTATCCAGCCCGCTATAAAGTTTAGATAAAGAGAATAAAGGATTACCCCATGTTTTTGTGGTTTATGCAGCCAGATATCTGGCTCACTTTAATTACCCTCACCTTTCTGGAAATTATTCTTGGGGTGGATAATATTATTTTTCTTTCACTGGTGGTGGCAAAACTTCCGTTATCACAACAAAATATGGCGCGTAAACTGGGTTTAAGCTGCGCGATGATTATGCGGATATTATTGCTGATATCCATTGCGTGGCTTTCACATATTACCCAGCCGCTTTTTACCGTGCTGACGCTGGAGATTTCGTTCCGCACGTTGATTCTGCTCGGGGGCGGGCTGTTCCTGATTTATAAAGCGATACAGGAGATACGCGAAGAGCTGTCGCCCGCGCAGGAAGACGAACATGGCAGCGGATCGCGGCAACTGTCGTTGTGCGGTGCCATTGTACAGATAATGCTGCTCGATATCGTGTTTAGCCTGGATTCGGTGATCACCGCCGTCGGCCTTTCTCAGCATATATTTATCATGATTGCCGCCGTAATGATTGCCGTCGGTGTCATGATGTTTGCGGCGAAAACAATTGGTGATTTCGTTAACGCCACGCCGTCAATAAAAATACTGGCGTTAACCTTTTTATTGTTTGTCGGTGTATTGCTGGTTGCCGATAGTCTCAACATTCATATTGCCAAAGAGTATCTCTACTTCGCGATATTTTTCTCATTAAGTGTTGAGACACTCAATATTATCCGTGAAAGAAAAAATAAAAAAGTTTCGACATTGATCGAAACGCATGAATCGCACTCGCATTAATAAATCTATTACCAACTTTAAGATGGAGTCTAACTATGTCTGTAGCCCTTATTCGTGACGGCGTCATCCGTCCATCCGAAAACGATTCGCATGTGCTTACCGCCATGCTGCCCTCGTCCTGCCCGCAAAACCACGCGGCGAATATTCTGCCTTTGCCGGATGGCGCGTTAATGTGCGTCTGGTTTGCGGGAACGCAGGAAGGTATTGCCGATATTTCTGTCTGGGGATCGCGATTGCCCGCTGGCGGAATGCAGTGGAGCGATGCGGCCAAACTTTCCCACGATGACACGCGTTCAGAGCAAAACCCGGTGCTGTTTCTCGCGCCGGATAACGTGCTGTGGCTCCTATGGACCGCACAAATATCCGGTAATCAGGACACCGCCATCGTCCGCTACCGTAAGTCAGACGACCTCGGACAAACCTGGGGCGAGATTGCCACCCTGCTTGATAAACCCGGTACGTTCATTCGACAGCCAATCACGGTGCTTGATAACGGCAACTGGCTGCTGCCCGTCTTTTATTGCCGTACCCAACCCGGCGAAAAATGGGTCGGCAATGATGATATCAGCGCAGTGAAAATTTCCGCTGACGGTGGTCACTCCTGGCGCGATGTCGAGGTGCCGCAAAGTCTCGGCTGTGTTCATATGAATATCACAATGTTGCACGACGGTACGTTGGTTGCTCTCTTTCGCAGCCGTTGGGCAGACAACATCTATATCAGCCATTCAGTGGACAACGGCGAGAGTTGGTCGGTGCCGCAAGCAACCGAATTGCCCAACAACAATTCGTCTATTCAGGTAACGACGCTTGCCAGCGGCGAACTGGCGCTGGTGTACAACGCGATGAGTGCGGCAGGCGCAGTAGAACGTCGCGCGTCGCTTTATGACGAAATCGACGATGGCGACGACAGCCGCAAAGAACCGACAGCCGTCGGACGCTCCGCTTTCTGGGGTGCCCCACGCGCGCCGATGACGGTAGCGATTTCTGCCGATGGTGGGAAAAGCTGGTCGTGGCGGCGCAATCTCGATGAAGGCGACGGCTACTGCATGACCAACAATTCCCTGGAAAAGCTAAATCGTGAGTTCTCCTACCCCAGCATCAAACAAAGCCCGGACGGTACGCTACATATCGCTTACACCTGGTGGCGTCAGGCCATCAAGTACGTACGCATCTCCCCCGAGTGGGTTAAGGGGCAGGCATCATGATTATCGGTAATCTCAACCATTTGTCGCTGGCGGGGCTTCCTGCCTGGGTGAGAAATATTCTGCTGCGCCCGGAGTGTTCGTTATCGGCGTTATCCACCAGAGAGGACGGTCGCTGGCAACCTGAAGGATGTCGGTGGTTCTGCTCGCTGGGAACTTCAGACACGCAACCCGCCGAACTTCGCCATACGGAGTATCACCATCTATGGGCCGATATACAGGTGGTGATTACTGGTTGTGAGGGCATTAATGCGGGAACGCGGCCCATCGCTCGCGAAAACGATGAAGAACGTAAGCCCGATCTGTTTATCGCCCCATCCCCTGAAAACAGTGTCGCCATCACCCTACACGCCGGTGATTTCGCCGTCTTTATGCCTGAGGAACCTCACCAGGCACTGTGCGCAATTGGCACGGCTACTTCAATACGCAAAGCGGTCTTTAAAGTACCGCGCGACATGCTGGAAGCCTAAAAGGAGAGAAAAAATGACAATGGAAATGATCCTGGCATTAGGAATACTGGTCCTGATGATCGTGCTGATCATGTCGGACAAAATGCCTTTTGGCGCACCGCCACTGCTTGCGTGTTTATTGCTGGTTGTATCGGGACTTTCGACCGTTCAACAGGCTTTTGCCGGATTCGTCAATCCAAGCGTGGTGATGATTGCAGGGTTTATGGTGGTCATGGCGGCGCTACAAAAAACCCGGCTTATCAGCAACGTTAAATCTGCGATGATAAGCCTGGTCAATAAAGGCAGTTACCGCAGCTATGGGCTGTTGTTAGTCATTGTTATGCTGGGTGCCAGTCTTGCCGGCACCGGAGCGACCGGTTATTACGTGCTAATTCTGTCGCTGGTATCCACCATTCCGTACAGTAAAAAGCTACCAACATCGAAATTAATGATGCCCCTGGGATTTGCCACCAACCACCCGCTTCTTCCTATCAATCTCGCGCTTCTCTTTGGCGTTACGGCGACCGTACTCGAAACCGCGGGGTTTCATCAGGCGATTTCGATGGGGCGCTTTGCGCTGGTGAATCTCATCATGTCAGCGGCTTTCCTCGCATGGAGTCTTATTGCCTACCGTTTTCTTCCGGATCATCCCATTGCGGATGCTTCCGAGGATGCGCTGGCGGCACGCGAGGAAACGTTTAACGCCCTTCCTGCCTGGAAAGAATATTGCACTATTGCCGCATTCGCTGTCAGCGTTATCGGCATGATGCTAATGAACATTCTGGGAAATATCGCCTTCGTTATTCCGGGTCTTGCGGGTGCGTTTGTTCTGATGATCGATGTACTGGACTTCAAAGAAGTTCGCGATCATATGGGGGCTCCGGTCATTTTAATGATGGCGGGGGTGATCGGTGTAGCTGATGCACTGGCGGGCACCGGCTTTACGGCGATGGTTGGCGATGCCGTTGCAGGTGTGCTCGGTTCTGGCGTCTCACCGTTTGTATTTATTGTCGCCTTTGCTTTGCTTACCAGTACCTGCGCCACCTTCACGGGTTCGAATATGGGGTCAGTATATATTTTTGCCCCCATCGCCATTGCCGCCTGTACTAGCCTTGGGCTTAACCCGACCGCTGCCGCGATTGCGGTGGTGATTTCTGGCTGGAATGGCGGCTATATGCCTATTGACGGAATGCCAGCCATGATCCTCGGAATGGGGAAATACAAACTTCCCGAATTCTGGGTGTTCTCTGTACCAATGTATCTCATCCGCATTCTGGCGCTTTGTGCAGGCGCTGTTTTTATCTTCCCAATGTAATCTCAGACAAAAAAAGCGGCAGAGAAGATCCCTGCCGCTTTTTATTGTTGGATGCGACGCTGCCGCGTCGCATCAGACATAAAGCAGATTACTTTTTGATTTCATACAGCGGTGTTTGACCCGCCACAACATGGCCCTGAGCTTTAATGATAAGGCCGCTGAAATCATCGATATTGCTGCAAACCACCGGGCTAATCATCGAACGGGCGTTAGCGTTCAGGTAATCCAGATCCATTTCCAGAATCGGTTGCCCTGCGCTTACCTGCGCGCCCTCTTCCACCAGACGTTTAAAGCCTTTACCTTCCAGCGCTACGGTGTCGATACCCATATGGACGACGATCTCCGCGCCTTTTTCGGTTTCCAGACAGAACGCGTGGTTGGTGTTGAAGATTTTCACGATTGTTCCTGCGGCTGGTGATACGACGATTTTATCTGTCGGTTTCACCGCCACACCGTCACCCACCGCTTTGCTGGCGAATGCTTCGTCAGGAATCTGATCCAGTGCCACAACATCCCCGGTAATCGGCGATACCAGCTCCGCGATAGATACCGCGTTTGGTACAGCCTGCGGTTTTGCTACAGGAGCGGCAGTTGCCGGAGTTGCTTCAGCTGACGCAGCGGCTACCGGACCACGGGCAACGACTTTCTTCATCGCATCGCCGATGGATTCTGCTTTCGCGCCAACAATCACCTGAATAGTCTGTTTGTTCAGTTTTACTACCCCAGAAGCACCCAGACGTTTACACATCGCATCGTTGACGCGAGCTGAGTCAACCACGGTAAGGCGCAGACGAGTAATACAGGCGTCAATGGCTTTCAGGTTGTCAGTACCGCCAACCGCAGCAATATAGTTGGTTGCCAGTTGATTGAGACCTTCTTCAGTATTGCTGTTAGCCTCTTCAGTAACGATCTCGTCTTCTTTATCTTCACGACCCGGCGTTTTCAGGTTGAACATGCGGATAACCAAACTGAACACCACGAAGTAGATAGCGAAGAAGACAACCCCCATCACCAGCAGCATCCAGACGTTCTGGCTGGCGGCCGGCAGGTTATACATCAACGCGTAGTCGATAGCCCCCGCAGAGAAAGAGAAGCCGGCATGGATACCCAGCAACGTTGCCACAAACAGGCTGATACCGGTCAGCAGTGCGTGCAGGAGGTACAGCAGCGGTGCAAGGAACATGAACAGGAATTCCAGCGGCTCAGTCACACCGGTCAGGAACGCAGTAACAGCAACAGAAAGCAGCATCCCGCCAACCATCGGACGACGCTCTTTCGGTGCTGCGAAGTACATCGCCAGCGCCGCACCCGGCAGGCCGAACATCATAATCGGGAAGAAGCCGGACATGAACATCCCCGCGGTGCCGTCACCGGCATAGAAGCGGTTGATATCACCGTGGAAAACCGTTCCCGCCGCGTTGGTGAATTCACCAATCTGGAACCAGGCGATGGTGTTCAGCACCTGATGCAGACCGGTTGGGATCAGCAGACGGTTGATGAAACCAAAGATACCGGAACCCAGCGCGCCCGCAGAAACGATCCACTCGCCGCCTGCATGGATAGCGTGCTGTACCGGTGGCCAGACGTAACCAAAAATGGCCGCCAGCACCAGACAGAAGAAGCCGGTGGCTATCGGCACAAAGCGTTTGCCGCCGAAGAAGCTCAGGAAGTCCGGCAGTTTAATATCGGACCAACGGTTATAGGCTGCGCCACCAACCAGACCGGTAATGATACCCGCCAGTACACCCATGTTAATTTCTGGGTTGATGGTCACCATCGCTTTGGTTAACACAAAGTAACCTACCGCACCCGCCAGTGCCGCCGCACCTGCGCTGTCTTTCGACCAGCTGGATGCCACGCCGATGGCGAATATTAATGCGAGGTTATCAAAAATCGCACCGCCCGCCTGGGCAATAAACGCAACGTTAAGTAAATCTGGCTGACCGAATCGCAGCAACAGCGCCGCCACCGGCAGCACCGCGATAGGGAGCTGTAACGCCCTACCGAGTCGCTGGAAAAAACCTAAAATATTCATCTTATTCCCCCTACGAGAACCCTATTTGGCTCGTTTAAAGCCGTATTTTTATTTTGCTGCAAATTGTACTGCCGATGTTCTGTAATCAGATTGTTAGATCATCTGCTACAGAGTGTGTGAAAATTTAATTCGTATCGCAAATTAAACGCGTGTCTTTTGTGAGTTTTGTCACCAAATATCGTTATCATCACTCCCTTTTACTGGCTAAACCAGAAAACTTATTTTATCATTCAAAAAATCAGGTCGGATTGACGCCTGTCTGCGCAAATCCAGGTTACGCTTAAAGATGCCTAATCCGCCAACGGCTTACATTTTACTTATTGAGGTGAATAATGAGACTGATCCCCCTGACTACCGCTGAACAGGTCGGCAAATGGGCTGCTCGCCATATCGTCAATCGTATCAATGCGTTCAAACCGACTGCCGATCGTCCGTTTGTACTGGGCCTGCCGACTGGCGGCACGCCGATGACCACCTATAAAGCGTTAGTCGAAATGCATAAAGCAGGCCAGGTCAGCTTTAAGCACGTTGTCACCTTCAACATGGACGAATATGTCGGTCTGCCGAAAGAGCATCCGGAAAGCTACTACAGCTTTATGCACCGTAATTTCTTCGATCACGTTGATATTCCAGCAGAAAATATCAACCTTCTCAACGGCAACGCCCCGGATATCGACGCCGAATGCCGCCAGTATGAAGAAAAAATCCGTTCTTACGGAAAAATTCATCTGTTTATGGGCGGTGTAGGTAACGACGGTCATATTGCATTTAACGAACCGGCGTCTTCTCTGGCTTCTCGTACTCGTATCAAAACCCTGACTCATGACACTCGCGTCGCGAACTCTCGTTTCTTTGATAACGATGTTAATCAGGTGCCAAAATATGCCCTGACTGTCGGTGTTGGTACATTGCTGGATGCCGAAGAAGTGATGATTCTGGTGCTGGGTAGTCAGAAAGCACTGGCACTGCAGGCCGCCGTTGAAGGTTGCGTGAACCACATGTGGACCATCAGTTGTCTGCAACTGCATCCAAAAGCGATCATGGTGTGCGATGAACCTTCCACCATGGAGCTGAAAGTTAAGACTTTAAGATATTTCAATGAATTAGAAGCAGAAAATATCAAGGGTCTGTAATTGTTATCCCTGCCCTGGCTCCTTGCTCAGGGCAATATTTTTTAAAATCGGGGGTCAGAATGTATGCATTAACCCAGGGCCGGATCTTTACCGGCCACGAATTTCTTGATGACCACGCGGTTGTTATCGCTGATGGCCTGATTAAAAGCGTCTGTCCGGTAGCGGAACTGCCGCCAGAGATCGAACAACGTTCACTGAACGGGGCCATTCTCTCCCCCGGTTTTATCGATGTGCAGTTAAACGGCTGCGGCGGCGTACAGTTTAACGACACCGCTGAAGCGGTCAGCGTGGAAACGCTGGAAATCATGCAGAAAGCCAATGAGAAATCAGGCTGTACTAACTATCTGCCGACGCTTATCACCACCAGCGATGAGCTGATGAAACAGGGCGTGCGCGTTATGCGCGAGTACCTGGCAAAACATCCGAACCAGGCGTTAGGTCTGCATCTGGAAGGTCCGTGGCTGAATCTGGTAAAAAAAGGCACCCATAATCCGAATTTTGTGCGTAAGCCTGATGCCGCGCTGGTCGATTTCCTGTGTGAGAACGCCGACGTGATTACCAAAGTGACTCTGGCACCGGAAATGGTTCCAGCGGAAGTCATCAGCAAACTGGCAAATGCCGGGATTGTGGTTTCTGCTGGTCACTCCAACGCGACGTTGAAAGAAGCGAAAGCCGGTTTCCGCGCGGGGATTACCTTTGCCACCCATCTGTACAACGCGATGCCGTATATTACCGGTCGTGAACCGGGCCTGGCGGGCGCGATCCTCGACGAAGCTGACATTTATTGCGGTATTATCGCTGATGGCCTGCATGTTGATTACGCCAACATTCGTAACGCTAAACGTCTGAAAGGCGACAAATTGTGTCTGGTTACCGATGCCACCGCGCCAGCAGGTGCCAACATTGAACAGTTCATTTTTGCGGGTAAAACAATATACTACCGTAACGGACTTTGTGTGGATGAGAACGGTACGTTAAGCGGTTCATCCTTAACCATGATTGAAGGCGTGCGTAATCTGGTCGAACATTGTGGTATCGCACTGGATGAAGTGCTGCGTATGGCGACGCTCTATCCGGCACGTGCGATTGGCGTTGAGAAACGTCTCGGCACGCTCGCCGCAGGTAAAGTAGCCAACCTGACTGCATTCACACCTGATTTTAAAATCACCAGGACCATCGTTAACGGTAACGAGGTCGTAACTCAATAAGAGAAAGTATGACACCAGGCGGACAAGCTCAGATAGGTAATGTTGATCTCGTAAAACAGCTTAACAGCGCGGCGGTTTATCGCCTGATTGACCAGTACGGGCCAATCTCGCGGATTCAGATTGCCGAGCAAAGTCAGCTTGCCCCCGCCAGCGTAACCAAAATTACGCGTCAGCTTATCGAACGCGGGCTGATCAAAGAAGTTGATCAGCAGGCCTCCACCGGGGGCCGCCGCGCTATCTCCATCGTCACCGAAACCCGCAATTTCCACGCAATCGGCGTACGGCTTGGTCGTCACGACGCCACCATCACCTTGTTTGATCTCAGCAGCAAAGTGCTGGCAGAAGAACATTACCCGCTGCCGGAACGTACCCAGCAGACGCTGGAACATGCCCTGCTGAATGCCATTGCTCAGTTTATTGATAGCTACCAGCGCAAGCTACGCGAGCTGATCGCGATTTCGGTGATCCTGCCAGGGCTTGTAGACCCGGACAGCGGCAAAATTCATTACATGCCGCATATTCAGGTAGAAAACTGGGGGCTGGTTGAAGCACTGGAAGAGCGTTTTAAAGTGACCTGTTTTGTCGGCCACGATATCCGCAGTCTGGCGCTGGCAGAGCACTACTTCGGTGCAAGTCAGGATTGCGAAGACTCCATTCTGGTGCGTGTCCATCGCGGAACCGGGGCCGGGATTATCTCTAACGGGCGAATTTTTATCGGGCGCAACGGCAACGTCGGTGAAATTGGCCATATTCAGGTCGAACCGCTGGGTGAACGCTGCCACTGCGGCAACTTTGGCTGCCTGGAAACTATCGCCGCCAATGCTGCCATTGAACAACGGGTGTTGAATCTGTTAAAGCAGGGCTACCAGAGCCGTGTGCCACTGGACGACTGCACCATCAAAACTATCTGCAAAGCCGCGAACAAAGGCGATAGCCTGGCCTCGGAAGTGATTGAATATGTCGGTCGTCATCTGGGTAAAACCATCGCCATTGCTATCAACTTATTTAATCCGCAAAAAATTGTTATTGCTGGAGAAATCACCGAAGCCGATAAAGTGCTGCTCCCTGCTATTGAAAGCTGCATTAATACCCAGGCGCTGAAGGCGTTTCGTACTAATCTACCGGTGGTACGTTCTGAGTTGGATCACCGCTCGGCAATCGGCGCTTTTGCGCTGGTAAAACGCGCCATGCTCAACGGTATTTTGCTCCAGCATTTGCTGGAAAATTAATGTGCTTTTATAGTGGCGCTTATTGTTGTCAATATTCTGGGTAGTCCATGACCATTAAAAATGTAATTTGCGATATCGACGGCGTGCTGATGCACGATAACGTCGCCGTACCGGGTGCAGCGGAATTTTTGCACGGGATTATGGATAAAGGCCTGCCGCTGGTGTTGCTGACCAACTATCCTTCGCAGACCGGGCAAGATCTGGCGAATCGCTTTGCCACTGCCGGTGTCGATGTACCGGATAGCGTGTTTTATACCTCCGCAATGGCGACCGCCGATTTTCTGCGTCGCCAGGAAGGCAAGAAAGCGTATGTGGTGGGCGAAGGCGCACTGATTCATGAACTGTACAAAGCCGGTTTCACTATTACCGATGTGAACCCTGATTTTGTGATTGTTGGCGAAACGCGTTCCTACAACTGGGACATGATGCATAAAGCAGCCTATTTCGTCGCTAACGGTGCACGCTTTATCGCCACCAACCCGGACACCCACGGGCGCGGTTTTTATCCCGCCTGTGGCGCGTTGTGTGCAGGGATCGAGAAAATCTCCGGGCGCAAACCGTTCTATGTTGGAAAGCCGAGTCCGTGGATCATCCGCGCGGCATTAAACAAAATGCAGGCGCATTCGGAAGAAACGGTGATTGTCGGCGATAACTTGCGTACCGATATTCTGGCGGGCTTCCAGGCCGGTCTGGAGACGATTCTGGTGCTTTCTGGTGTTTCGTCGCTCGACGATATCGACAGTATGCCGTTCCGCCCAAGTTGGATTTACCCATCGGTCGCTGAAATCGACGTTATCTGAATAGCAACCACGCCTCAGGGCGTGGTTTCTTATTTTTACCCATCATTAAAATCACCCCATTCAATAAAACCCGTCAAAAACTATCGATCCATCAATAAATATACCCAAAAGCCCTCCCCTTTTTCATCAATCAGCAATCGCCATTACGTTTTTTATTTTTCCACTGCCAAATCGCTTGCGCACCGTGCTGCTTTGCGGCATTTTTTTAACAAGTAAACACAACACGCAGTAAACACCAGGTTAATGGAGAAGGTTATGTGTTCAATTTTTGGCGTATTCGATATCAAAACAGACGCAGTTGAGCTGCGTAAGAAAGCACTCGAGCTGTCACGCCTGATGCGTCATCGTGGCCCGGACTGGTCCGGTATTTATGCCAGCGATAACGCCATTCTCGCCCACGAACGTCTGTCAATTGTTGACGTTAACGCGGGGGCGCAACCTCTCTACAACCAACAAAAAACTCATGTGCTGGCAGTAAACGGTGAAATCTACAACCACCAGGCATTGCGCGCTGAATATGGCGATCGTTACCAGTTCCAGACCGGGTCTGACTGTGAAGTGATCCTCGCGCTGTATCAGGAAAAAGGGCCGGAATTTCTCGACGACTTGCAGGGCATGTTTGCCTTTGCCCTGTACGACAGCGAAAAAGATGCATATCTGATTGGTCGCGACCATCTGGGGATCATCCCACTGTATATGGGCTATGACGAACACGGTCAGCTGTATGTGGCCTCAGAAATGAAAGCCCTCGTGCCAGTTTGCCGCACGATTAAAGAGTTTCCGGCGGGGAGCTATTTGTGGAGTCAGGACGGCGAAATCCGTTCTTATTATCATCGCGACTGGTTCGACTACGATGCGGTGAAAGATAACGTGACCGACAAAAACGAGCTGCGTCAGGCACTGGAAGATTCCGTTAAAAGCCATCTGATGTCTGATGTGCCTTACGGTGTGCTGCTTTCTGGTGGTCTGGATTCCTCAATTATTTCCGCTATCACCAAGAAATACGCCGCCCGTCGCGTGGAAGATCAGGAACGCTCTGAAGCCTGGTGGCCGCAGTTGCACTCCTTTGCTGTAGGTCTGCCGGGTTCACCGGATCTGAAAGCAGCCCAGGAAGTGGCAAACCATCTGGGCACGGTGCATCACGAAATTCACTTCACTGTACAGGAAGGTCTGGATGCCATCCGCGACGTGATTTACCACATCGAAACTTATGATGTGACCACTATTCGCGCTTCAACACCGATGTATTTAATGTCGCGTAAGATCAAGGCGATGGGCATTAAAATGGTGCTGTCCGGTGAAGGTTCTGACGAAGTGTTTGGCGGTTATCTCTACTTCCACAAAGCGCCGAACGCTAAAGAGTTGCATGAAGAGACGGTGCGTAAACTGCTGGCCCTGCATATGTATGACTGCGCGCGTGCCAACAAAGCGATGTCAGCCTGGGGCGTGGAAGCACGCGTTCCGTTCCTCGACAAAAAATTCCTTGATGTGGCGATGCGCATTAACCCACAGGATAAAATGTGCGGTAACGGCAAAATGGAAAAACACATCCTGCGTGAATGTTTTGAAGCGTATCTGCCTGCAAGCGTGGCCTGGCGGCAAAAAGAGCAGTTCTCCGATGGCGTCGGTTACAGTTGGATCGACACCCTGAAAGAAGTGGCAGCGCAGCAGGTTTCTGATCAACAGCTGGAAACTGCCCGCTTCCGCTTCCCGTACAACACGCCGACCTCAAAAGAAGCGTATCTGTACCGGGAGATCTTTGAAGAATTGTTCCCGCTTCCGAGCGCCGCTGAGTGCGTGCCGGGCGGTCCTTCCGTCGCTTGTTCTTCCGCTAAAGCGATTGAGTGGGATGAAGCGTTCAAGAAAATGGACGATCCGTCTGGTCGCGCGGTTGGCGTTCACCAGTCGGCATATAAATAAGACGTGTAATATTGCCCCGGAGAAATCCGGGGCAATTTCAGTTACTGGGGCGCTTGTTGATTCTGATATGCAGTAAGGAAATGTTCCGGGTTTGCCACATCGCTATTTGACAACTCATCACTGTAGGCCACCAACCAGGTCGCCTGCTCATCCGGAATATGCAGTCTGCCATTTCCCTCTTTCAGGCGTAATAACTCAAAAGATTTGCCCTTAATTACGGCGGTATAGGATTTCTCACCTTCCTGTAATGCTTTCACTTTACAGCGAAATATCTGACCATCGATGTCATTATCAACATGCGATACCTGAATGAGGGCTTCATTAGAAGCTTTCGGGCCTATCCGCATCATCCACACCACAGCGCCTTCCTGCCCACGATAGCCAAAAACATATTTACCGATTTCCGGTTTAACCGTATCGGCGAACGCAGATTGCATAAGTAATAACGCACCCATCAACGCCGTCATAAAACGCAGCATAGTATTCCCTCAATAAATCGCCTGAAGTGGTAGCAGAGATGCAGGCGTAGCGATCCCTGCCCTGTCCTGTTGCAACGGGCCAGTATTTCATAGATTAATTTCCCACCACTATTGTTGAATTCCGAATTTCATCCTGTATGACAAAAGAATGGCTGTAGGGTGGGGAAAAAACACAAAGTAAACAATAATTGACGAATATAGCGCCATGCTGTTCGCAACCTAACCAAACAGTCACTTTCGAGCAATTTTCCTTGAAAAAGAGGTTGACGCTGCAAGGCTCTATACGCATAATGCGCCCCGCAACGCCGATAAGGTATCGCGAAAAAAAAAGATGGCTACGTAGCTCAGTTGGTTAGAGCACATCACTCATAATGATGGGGTCACAGGTTCGAATCCCGTCGTAGCCACCATCTTTTTTTTGCGGGAGTGGCGAAATTGGTAGACGCACCAGATTTAGGTTCTGGCGCCGCAAGGTGTGCGAGTTCAAGTCTCGCCTCCCGCACCATTCACCAGAAAGCGTTGTACGGATGGGGTATCGCCAAGCGGTAAGGCACCGGTTTTTGATACCGGCATTCCCTGGTTCGAATCCAGGTACCCCAGCCATATTCTTCGAGTAAGCGGTTCACCGCCCGGTTATTGGGGTATCGCCAAGCGGTAAGGCACCGGTTTTTGATACCGGCATTCCCTGGTTCGAATCCAGGTACCCCAGCCATCGAAGAAACAATCTGGCTACGTAGCTCAGTTGGTTAGAGCACATCACTCATAATGATGGGGTCACAGGTTCGAATCCCGTCGTAGCCACCAAATTCTGAATGTGTCGAATATGTTCGGCAAATTCAAAAACCAATTTGTTGGGGTATCGCCAAGCGGTAAGGCACCGGATTCTGATTCCGGCATTCCGAGGTTCGAATCCTCGTACCCCAGCCAATTTATTCAAGACGCTTACCTTGTAAGTGCACCCAGTTGGGGTATCGCCAAGCGGTAAGGCACCGGATTCTGATTCCGGCATTCCGAGGTTCGAATCCTCGTACCCCAGCCACATTAAAAAAGCTCGCTTCGGCGAGCTTTTTGCTTTTCTGCGTATATTCAATGCCGAATACGATGTTGACTCGTCTTATCCTTACAAAGTCGGATGCGACGCTGCCGCGTCTTATCCGACCTACGGTTGGCATGCATCCAGCAATGTTGTGAGGCTACAACCCTAACGCATATTTCAGCGCCTTACGTTTCAACACGCCAGCACGCTCCGCCGCCATCAAACCAAGATTACGCACAAAACGCAGCGGTGGCAGATTATTGCTGAATCCGGCATAAAACAGATCCATACCACTTTGCATCATGAAGTTATCCGCCATACGCCGCATCTGGTAACGCTTGAGCACAGGATAACTGGCCCACGCTTCGCCGTAGCTGCGGGCGTTCACCAGAACGTCAATCAGGGCATCGACATCACGATAACCAAGATTCACTCCCTGCCCCGCCAGCGGATGGATGGTATGCGCGGCATCGCCCACCAGAGCAAGCCCTGGTTGCACATACTGCAACGCATGGCGACGTATAAGCGGAAACGCACCAGCGGCAAGCGGTGTCACGTAACCCAGACGCGACGGGAAATGCTTCGCGATTTCCGCCTGTAGCTGCGCCATATTCATATTCTGCAACTGGCGAATGCGCGCCGGAGAGTCATACCACACCAGCGATGCCCAGTTATCAAACAACGGCAGAAACGCACGCGGTCCGTCCGGGGTAAATTGCTGCCAGGTGCTGTCGCCGGGATCGTTCTCACACTGTACGCTAATCAACATACACGACTGCGCATACTGCCAGGCATGAACGCCAATTCCCGCCATCTGTCGCACCTGCGAATTTGCGCCGTCGGCACCAATCACCAGCTTCGCGAGGATCGTTTCACCGCCCTTCAGTTCCAGCTCCTGAAGATCATTATGGCGATGCAGTGCAGTCAGCGAGGTTGGCACACGTAACGTTACTTTCGGATGCGCTTCCAGCGCCTGCCACAAAGCCTGTTGCAGGACAGTGTTTTCCACCATGTAGCCAAGCAACGGTAGCTTAAGTTCAGCGGCGTCAAACACGACATGCGCCGTTTCCCACTCCCACGTTTCCAGTCTGCGGTAAGGATGGCAACGCATAGCCTGTACTGCATCCCAGACCCCTAACCCTTTAAGCAATGATACCGAAGCCGCGCTGATCGCCGAGATCCGCACATCCGGTTGGCTGTCAGCGACAAACGGCGCAGATTCTGCGTGCTCGATCACCGTTACCGTAAACCCGTGCTGTGCCAGCCCCAGCGCCAGTGCGCCGCCGACCATTCCTCCGCCGACAATGGCAATTTCCGTTGGTTGATTTGTCATGGTCAATCATCCTGTTAGCAATATGCTTTAAGTTTACAGGATTTTTACCCCCAAGGGCTGATAACGCTCATACTGGTCACAACGGCAGCAAAGCATTACACTATGCGCCCTGCATTCCTGGCTACTATTTCGCAAGAGCAAGTCGATGACCAAAAAACTCCATATTAAAACCTGGGGCTGTCAGATGAACGAGTACGATTCATCGAAGATGGCCGATCTGCTGGATGCCACCCACGGCTATCAACTGACCGACGTGGCGGAAGAAGCGGATGTGCTGCTGCTGAACACCTGCTCAATCCGCGAGAAGGCTCAGGAAAAAGTCTTCCATCAGTTGGGTCGCTGGAAACTGTTAAAAGAGAAGAATCCAGACCTGATTATCGGCGTCGGCGGCTGCGTGGCATCGCAAGAAGGCGAGCACATTCGCCAGCGCGCCCACTATGTCGATATTATTTTTGGGCCGCAAACGCTGCATCGTCTACCGGAGATGATCAACTCCGTGCGCGGCGACCGCAGCCCGGTTGTAGATATCAGCTTCCCGGAAATCGAGAAGTTTGACCGTCTGCCGGAACCGCGCGCCGAAGGGCCGACCGCGTTTGTCTCCATCATGGAAGGCTGCAATAAATATTGCACCTACTGCGTGGTGCCTTACACCCGTGGTGAAGAGGTAAGCCGTCCGTCCGACGATATTCTGTTTGAGATCGCCCAGCTTGCGGCTCAGGGCGTGCGTGAAGTCAACCTGCTCGGTCAGAATGTGAATGCCTGGCGTGGTGAGAACTACGACGGCACCACCGGAACGTTTGCCGATCTGCTGCGTCTGGTTGCGGCGATTGACGGGATCGATCGTATTCGCTTTACCACCAGCCATCCGATCGAATTCACCGACGATATCATCGAAGTGTATCGCGACACGCCGGAGCTGGTGAGCTTCCTGCACTTGCCGGTACAGAGCGGTTCCGATCGCATTCTGAACCTGATGGGCCGTACTCACACGGCGCTGGAGTACAAAGCGATCATCCGTAAACTGCGTGCGGCGCGTCCGGATATTCAGATCAGTTCTGACTTCATCGTTGGCTTCCCTGGCGAAACCACCGACGACTTCGAGAAAACGATGAAGCTGATTGCCGACGTCAATTTCGACATGAGCTACAGCTTTATCTTCTCCGCTCGTCCAGGAACGCCTGCCGCCGATATGGTTGATGATGTTCCGGAAGAAGAGAAGAAGCAGCGTCTGTATATTCTGCAAGAGCGCATTAATCAGCAAGCGATGGCATGGAGCCGCCGTATGCTCGGCACCACCCAGCGTATTCTGGTAGAAGGTACATCGCGTAAGAGCATCATGGAGCTTTCCGGTCGTACTGAAAATAACCGCGTGGTTAACTTCGAAGGCACGCCGGATATGATCGGTAAATTCGTCGATGTAGAAATTACCGACGTCTATCCAAACTCCCTGCGCGGAAAAGTGGTGCGTACTGAAGATGAAATGGGTCTGCGCGTCGCAGAAACACCGGAATCGGTGATTGCCCGTACCCGCAAAGAAAACGACCTTGGCGTGGGTTATTATCAGCCGTAATTCTCAGGCCCGCCGTTCCGGTGGGCCTTGTTTTTTCTCTCTTTATCCCCATCTTTATCGCAATGCTTGCGCCTTTTTCCTGTGGCGTGAATAATTTCCTTATAGGCCGGTGAATGTTCAGCTTCCGGCGGCATACAGATAAGAGGAACGGTTTGAACATAGACACTCGCGAAATCACCCTGGAGCCAGCAGACAATGCGCGTCTGTTGAGCCTGTGCGGCCCGTTTGATGACAACATCAAACAACTCGAACGCCGTCTCGGCATCGAAATCAATCGCCGTGATAACCACTTTAAACTGACCGGCCGTCCGATTTGCGTCACCGCTGCGGCAGACATTCTGCGTAGCCTGTATGTCGATACTGCCCCGATGCGCGGTCAGATTCAGGATATCGAACCGGAACAGATCCACCTTGCGATTAAAGAAGCGCGGGTACTGGAGCAAAGCGCGGAGAGCGTGCCGGAGTACGGCAAAGCAGTCAATATCAAAACCAAACGCGGCGTAATTAAGCCGCGCACGCCAAACCAGGCGCAGTACATCGCCAATATTCTCGACCATGACATTACCTTCGGCGTTGGCCCGGCGGGTACGGGTAAAACCTACCTGGCAGTGGCTGCGGCAGTTGATGCCCTGGAGCGTCAGGAAATTCGCCGTATTCTGCTGACTCGTCCGGCGGTCGAAGCCGGTGAGAAACTGGGCTTCCTGCCTGGCGATTTAAGCCAGAAAGTAGACCCGTATCTGCGCCCGCTGTACGACGCGCTGTTTGAAATGCTGGGCTTTGAGAAAGTCGAGAAACTGATTGAGCGCAACGTTATTGAAGTCGCACCGCTGGCCTATATGCGTGGTCGTACGCTGAACGACGCGTTTATCATTCTTGATGAGAGCCAGAACACCACCATCGAACAGATGAAGATGTTCCTGACCCGTATCGGTTTTAACTCAAAAGCGGTTATCACCGGCGACGTCACACAGATCGACCTGCCGCGTAATACCAAGTCTGGTTTGCGTCATGCCATCGAAGTGCTGGCTGATGTCGAAGAGATCAGCTTTAACTTCTTCCACAGCGAAGACGTGGTTCGTCACCCGGTGGTGGCGCGTATCGTTAACGCTTATGAAGCCTGGGAAGAAGCCGAACAAAAACGTAAAGCGGCGCTGGCGGCAGAACGCAAGCGCGAAGAACAGGAACAAAAATGAGTCAGGTGATCCTCGATTTACAACTGGCATGTGAAGATAATTCCGGGTTACCGGAAGAGAGCCAGTTTCAGACATGGCTGAATGCGGTGATCCCGCAGTTTCAGGAAGAATCGGAAGTGACTATTCGCGTGGTCGATACCGCCGAAAGCCACAGTCTGAATCTGACCTATCGCGGTAAGGATAAGCCGACCAACGTGCTCTCCTTCCCGTTTGAAGTGCCGCCTGGCATGGAAATGTCGCTACTGGGCGATCTGGTTATCTGCCGTCAGGTGGTTGAGAAGGAAGCTCAGGAGCAAGGCAAACCACTGGAGGCGCACTGGGCGCATATGGTGGTGCACGGCAGTCTGCATTTGTTAGGTTACGATCACATCGAAGATGACGAAGCAGAAGAAATGGAAGCCATCGAAACAGAGATTATGCTTGCTCTGGGCTATGAGGATCCGTACATTGCCGAGAAAGAATAATTTGCCAGGCATTTGACTGGCAGACGTCCCCGCCGTTGGTGATTAACGACGGCGTTTTGATTAACTAACATGAGAACCCATACGACGCCATGAGCGACGACAATTCACACAGTAGTGACACGATAAGCAACAAGAAGGGATTTTTCTCCCTGTTACTCAGCCAACTTTTCCACGGTGAACCGAAAAACCGTGACGAACTGCTGGCGCTGATCCGTGATTCCGGGCAGAACGACCTTATCGACGAAGATACGCGCGATATGCTCGAAGGGGTGATGGACATCGCAGACCAACGCGTTCGCGACATCATGATCCCCCGCTCCCAGATGATTACCCTGAAACGCAACCAGACGCTGGACGAATGCCTTGATGTCATCATCGAGTCCGCCCACTCACGTTTCCCGGTGATTAGCGAAGACAAAGATCACATTGAAGGGATTCTGATGGCGAAAGACTTGCTGCCGTTTATGCGCAGCGATGCTGAAGCCTTCAGCATGGACAAAGTGTTACGTCAGGCGGTTGTCGTTCCTGAAAGTAAGCGCGTAGACCGGATGCTGAAAGAGTTTCGCTCTCAGCGTTACCACATGGCGATCGTCATTGACGAATTCGGTGGGGTTTCCGGTCTCGTGACCATTGAAGACATCCTGGAACTGATTGTTGGTGAGATTGAAGACGAGTATGACGAAGAAGATGATATCGACTTCCGTCAGCTGAGTCGTCATACCTGGACCGTGCGCGCACTGGCTTCTATTGAAGACTTCAACGAAGCGTTCGGCACCCACTTTAGCGATGAAGAGGTTGACACTATCGGTGGTCTGGTGATGCAGGCATTTGGGCATCTTCCGGCGCGTGGCGAAACCATCGACATCGACGGTTACCAGTTCAAAGTGGCGATGGCCGACAGTCGGCGTATTATTCAGGTTCATGTCAAAATCCCGGATGACTCACCCCAGCCGAAGCTGGATGAATAAAACCGAAACTGGATAGATAACTACATGGCTTTTGCCTCATTAATTGAACGCCAGCGCATTCGCCTGCTGCTGGCGTTATTATTCGGTGCCTGCGGAACGCTGGCCTTCTCTCCTTACGACGTCTGGCCTGCGGCGATTATTTCGCTGATGGGACTTCAGGCGCTGACCTTTAACCGCCGTCCACTCCAGTCTACCGCTATTGGCTTTTGCTGGGGATTTGGCCTCTTTGGCAGCGGTATTAACTGGGTCTATGTCAGCATCGCGACCTTTGGCGGAATGCCTGGCCCGGTTAACATCTTCCTAGTGGTACTGCTGGCGGCGTATTTGTCGCTGTATACCGGACTGTTTGCTGGCGTGCTGTCGCGTCTGTGGCCGAAAACCACCTGGCTGCGCGTGGCGATTGCCGCCCCTGCTCTCTGGCAAGTGACCGAGTTTCTGCGCGGTTGGGTACTAACAGGCTTCCCGTGGTTACAGTTCGGCTATAGCCAGATTGATGGCCCGTTAAAAGGGCTGGCACCGATAATGGGCGTGGAAGCCATTAACTTCCTGCTGATGATGGTTAGTGGCCTGCTGGCACTGGCGTTGGTCAAACGCAACTGGCGTCCGCTGGTGGTGGCCGTCGTGCTGTTTGCCCTTCCCTTCCCGCTGCGTTACGTCCAGTGGTTTACCCCGCAACCGGAGAAAACCATTCAGGTTTCGATGGTTCAGGGCAATATTCCGCAATCGCTGAAATGGGACGAAGGCCAGCTTCTTAATACGCTGAAGATTTACTACAACGCAACGGCACCGCTGATGGGCAAATCATCGCTGATTATCTGGCCGGAGTCGGCGATAACCGATCTGGAAATTAATCAGCAACCGTTCCTCAAAGCTCTGGACGGTGAGTTGCGCGATAAAGGTAGCTCGCTGATCACCGGGATTGTCGACGCGCGTCTCAATAAACAGAACCGCTACGATACCTACAACACCATCATCACACTGGGTAAAGGCGCACCGTACAGCTATGAATCAGCCGATCGCTATAACAAAAACCATCTGGTGCCGTTTGGCGAGTTTGTCCCACTGGAGTCGATTCTGCGTCCATTAGCACCGTTCTTTGATTTGCCGATGTCGTCATTCAGCCGCGGACCATATATTCAGCCACCGCTGTCGTTGAATGGCATTCAACTTACTGCGGCCATTTGCTACGAAATCATTCTCGGCGAGCAAGTGCGCGATAACTTCCGCCCGGATACCGACTATCTGCTGACTATCTCCAACGATGCGTGGTTTGGTAAGTCTATTGGTCCATGGCAGCACTTCCAGATGGCGCGAATGCGTGCGCTGGAGCTGGCGCGCCCACTGTTGCGCAGCACCAACAACGGCATTACGGCGGTGATTGGCCCGCAGGGTGAGATTCAGGCGATGATCCCGCAGTTCACCCGCGAGGTGTTAACCACTAACGTAACGCCGACCACCGGACTCACCCCGTACTCACGTACCGGCAACTGGCCACTGTGGGTGCTGACGGCACTGTTTGGCTTTGCCGCTGTACTGATGAGTCTGCGTGCTCGCAAACGTTAATGTGCCTGATGCGCGACGCTTATCAGGCCTACGCGATTTTTGCAATATGTTGAATTTTCGCGATTTTGTAGGATAAAGCGTACTTTTTCAACACGCTCTGGGGCATGATTATCATGCCCTTTTTTCTTACGGTTCAGGGATACAAGCCACATCGCCATATTGGGGATGCCGAATAATTGCCTGCGGATCAAGTGAACTTTCTCTGTCCAGTTGTATTAGCCCGTTCTTCGCCATAACAAATATCTTTCTACCATCCGCTGAAAAACGAAGATGATTCACGTAGCTGGCAGGATAAACGCCAATAATCTGCCCGGCATTAATATTGAGCAGGATGACATAACCTTGCAGGCCATATGACACCAACGCTAAATATTGACCGTCCGGGCTAATACCCTCAACGGAATAAACGCTCCTGCTACACCATTGCGTCATAATGCTGGCTTGTTGATCCTCAGCTCTTATACGTGAAATCCCCTGGCTATCGGCAAAAATAATCTCACCATTTTTTGGTCGGAATCCCATCGCAGAAACGACACCACGCGCATCACCTGCGGGAAAGTCTTCTTTCTGATGCGTGATGGTATTGATCCGCACGATGTTACCTCTGCCTGCTCCCGGAACCAGTAATGTTTTTTCATCCGGGGAAAGTGCCATAACCCAGGCGCCTGGTTTACCGCTCATCCCCGTCCCGTCGTATTTCTCCAGCGGGATATCCGCCACATGCTGATAAGCCACCAGATCAATCGCTGACACACTATTACTGGTGCGATTCATCACCCAGGCTTTTGTGCCATCACGCGAGAGGATAAGGCTGTCAGGATGTGCGCCGGTGGTAATCGACTGAATAATCTCCCCCGTTGCCACGTTAATGACCGATAATGCATTCGCTTCAAATGAAGTCGCATACAGCAACGTTTCATCCGGGCTTAGCGCCAGCGACCTGACGCCCTGATCTTTACAGCCACCACAATGTTTGACTGACTTTTCTTTCGCTATGGGGGCTGTAAAGGTATGCAGGATTTTCTTTTGTCCGAGGTCGAAAACAACAATGCTGTTCGTGTTTTCAATTGCGGCATACAACGTATTAGCATCCCGACTGATCGCCATATCATGGATATCGGCAATCTCAGCGAGTAAATCACCACTGGCCTGCTCACGACTTACCGGAGCGGATAATGTTTCCCTGAGGGCGTTGCGCTCCTCCACTAACTGCTGCTTTTTTTGTCGTCGCTCTTGTTCAATCTCCTGCGGATAAAACGCTTCACGCAGGCTTTGCCTGACCTGTAAAACTGATTCATCAATCTGCTGCTGCACAAGCCAGATAGTCCCGGTCAGAAGAAGAGTGACCGCAACAATAATCCCGCCTTCCGTAACGAGCCGATTTTGCCCAACTAAACGCGCACTCAGCCAACCCAACGCGCCCCCCGCAATCAGGCCGCCAATGTGGCAAGCGTTATCTATTCCTGTTTGCCGGGTACCATACAACAGTGTCAGCGCCACCATACCCAACAGAGGAAATACTCGCCGCTGGTTTTTATGGTGTGTGCCCGCACCTGAAGCAAGCTGTGTTGCTATCGCAGCGCCCGCTATTCCCATAATTGCCCCGGATGCCCCAACGCTGATGACTATCTGCTCACTTTCGCGTAACGCATAACAGGCGCTGATCAGCCCACCAAAGATGCCGGAGAATAACCAGATAATCAGGAGTCGCCATTTCCCCAGTATCCGTTCCGCCACTGTCCCCACCACCAGGAGTGCAAACATATTCATCAGCAAATGGGAAAAACTACTGTGCAGAAAAACACTGCTCAATAAGCGCCAGGATTCATCCGACAACGTGAGAGAAGCAACGTTAGCGCCGAGATGGATGAGTGCGGATTGATCGACTTCTTCGTAACTCATCCATTGTGCGAGGTAACAAAATATCCCAACACAGAGCGCAAAAAGGATCAGGGTTATTGCGGGTAATTGAACATTTAACGGCTTAACCGAAGATGCAGACATAAGGTGATTCTTCCTTGAAAAGACTAGTAAAAAGCATTTTCCCGTGTGTAGTTATCATCCCGGCAAACGTCCCACACCGAAAAGTTAACACTGTCCGAAATATGACTTTTTCAAACTGAAATTACAATCGTAATTAATTCACCCCTAAGTATTTTTTGGCATGTAAGTTGCTTTATTTACTGTGTAAGCAATGAAATCAGCCGCAACGCAACCGGGTTGCACCACCACAAATCAGCGGTAGCACCAAAAAGGTGCGGTTTAAGAATTTTGCTTCGGAATGGTGCGGCGCACCTCGCAAAAACAAACAATAAAACAGCAATATCTTTACATTTATCCAAACTAAATGTTACCTAACAAGCACAACACTGCACAATAAAGTCGCAGATGATAACAACACAAACACTCACAACGGGTATCCATGCGTTTTTAACGCAGAAGATAAAGGAGTTGGATATGCAATTACGTAAACCTGCCACAGCAATCCTGGCCCTGGCGCTTTCCGCAGGACTGGCACAGGCAGATGACGCCGCCCCGGCAGCTGGCAATACGCTGGACAAAATCGCCAAAAACGGCGTGATTGTCGTCGGTCACCGTGAATCTTCAGTACCTTTCTCTTATTACGACAATCAGCAAAAAGTGGTGGGCTACTCGCAGGATTACTCCAACGCCATTGTTGAAGCAGTGAAAAAGAAACTCAACAAACCAGACTTACAGGTGAAATTGATTCCGATCACCTCACAAAACCGTATTCCACTGCTGCAAAACGGCACTTTCGATTTTGAATGCGGTTCTACCACCAACAATGCCGAACGCCAAAAACAGGCGGCTTTCTCTAACACTATTTTCGTGGTCGGTACGCGCCTGCTGACCAAAAAGGGCGGTGATATCAAAGATTTTGCCGACCTGAAAGGCAAAGCCGTAGTCGTCACTTCCGGCACCACCTCTGAAGTTTTGCTCAACAAACTGAATGAAGAGCAAAAAATGAATATGCGCATCATCAGCGCCAAAGATCACGGTGACTCTTTCCGTACCCTGGAAAGCGGTCGTGCCGTTGCCTTTATGATGGATGATGCTCTGCTGGCCGGTGAACGTGCGAAAGCGAAGAAACCAGACAACTGGGAAATCGTCGGCAAGCCGCAGTCTCAGGAAGCCTATGGTTGCATGTTGCGTAAAGACGATCCGCAGTTCAAAAAGCTGATGGATGATACCATCGCTCAGGTGCAGACCTCCGGTGAAGCGGAAAAATGGTTTGATAAGTGGTTCAAAAATCCAATTCCGCCGAAAAACCTGAACATGAATTTCGAACTGTCAGACGAAATGAAAGCACTGTTCAAAGAACCGAATGACAAGGCACTGAACTAATTACAAGAACCAGGGGCGGAAATTCCAGCCCTCTCGATTGTTACGTAGCACGGACAGACTATACGCCTGGTGGTCGTTCCCCATCGGGCCTGAAAACCGCAATACGCTGGGTAACAATCTTCGAGGGTAGCAGTTAACGCTGCTACCCTCTTTTTTCTGGAGTAGATTTATGTCTATAGACTGGAACTGGGGTATTTTTTTACAACAAGCCCCGTTCGGCAACACCACCTATCTTGGTTGGATCTGGAGTGGCTTTCAGGTGACGATCGCTTTGTCGATCTGCGCCTGGATTATCGCTTTCCTCGTCGGTTCATTTTTCGGCATTTTACGTACCGTTCCAAACCGTTTTCTCTCCGGTCTGGGTACGTTGTATGTCGAACTGTTCCGCAACGTGCCGTTGATTGTGCAATTCTTTACCTGGTACCTAGTGATCCCGGAGCTGCTGCCAGAGAAAATCGGCATGTGGTTTAAGGCAGAGCTGGATCCCAATATTCAGTTTTTCCTTTCATCCATGCTCTGCCTGGGGCTGTTTACCGCCGCCCGTGTTTGCGAACAGGTACGCGCAGCTATTCAGTCGCTGCCGCGTGGGCAAAAAAATGCCGCGCTGGCGATGGGTCTGACGCTACCGCAGGCTTACCGCTACGTACTGCTGCCTAATGCTTATCGCGTTATCGTCCCGCCGATGACCTCAGAGATGATGAACCTGGTGAAAAACTCCGCCATCGCCTCGACTATCGGTCTGGTGGATATGGCGGCGCAGGCGGGTAAATTGCTCGATTACTCGGCCCACGCCTGGGAGTCGTTTACCGCCATCACGCTGGCGTATGTATTGATTAACGCTTTTATCATGCTGGTGATGACGCTGGTTGAACGTAAAGTTCGCCTGCCCGGCAACATGGGGGGCAAATAATGTACGAGTTTGACTGGAGTTCCATTGTTCCTTCCCTGCCATATCTGCTCGACGGGCTGGTGATCACGCTGAAAATCACCGTCACGGCAGTGGTGATTGGTATTTTGTGGGGCACCATGCTGGCGGTGATGCGCTTGTCCAGCTTTGCGCCCGTAGCGTGGTTTGCCAAAGCCTACGTTAACGTATTCCG
The DNA here is from genome assembly GCF_046487065.1 of Escherichia sp. WS2035. NCBI lineage: Bacteria > Pseudomonadati > Pseudomonadota > Gammaproteobacteria > Enterobacterales > Enterobacteriaceae > Escherichia > Escherichia sp. WS2035. Next base: position 445,916 of record NZ_JBJQKD010000001.1, on the reverse strand, counting down.
CTCGATTCCTTTAGTTATGGTTTTGCTGTGGTTTTACCTGATCGTACCGGGTTTTCTGCAAAACGTGCTGGGATTATCACCCAAAAATGATATCCGTTTAATTTCGGCGATGGTGGCGTTTTCGATGTTTGAAGCGGCCTACTATTCAGAGATTATCCGTGCTGGTATTCAAAGTATTTCTCGTGGTCAGTCGAGCGCCGCGCTGGCGTTGGGAATGACTCACTGGCAGTCGATGAAACTGATTATTCTGCCGCAGGCGTTCCGCGCGATGGTGCCGCTGTTGCTCACTCAGGGCATCGTACTGTTTCAGGATACCTCACTGGTGTATGTGTTATCTCTGGCCGATTTCTTCCGTACCGCCTCAACCATTGGTGAGCGTGATGGTACGCAGGTTGAGATGATCCTGTTTGCCGGATTTGTTTATTTCGTTATTAGCCTTAGCGCGTCGTTGTTGGTCAGCTACTTGAAAAGAAGGACAGCATAATGATTACCCTGAAAAATGTTTCAAAATGGTATGGTCACTTTCAGGTGCTGACCGACTGCTCAACCGAAGTGAAAAAAGGCGAAGTTGTGGTGGTTTGCGGCCCGTCTGGTTCCGGCAAATCAACGCTGATTAAAACCGTCAACGGCCTCGAACCGGTGCAGCAAGGTGAAATCACCGTCGATGGCATCGTGGTTAACGACAAGAAAACCGATCTGGCGAAACTGCGTTCCCGCGTCGGGATGGTGTTTCAGCATTTCGAGCTGTTCCCCCATCTGTCGATTATCGAAAACCTGACCCTGGCGCAGGTGAAAGTGCTTAAACGCAATAAAGCGCCGGCTCGTGAAAAAGCATTGAAATTGCTGGAGCGCGTCGGGCTTTCCGCACATGCCAATAAGTTTCCGGCGCAGCTTTCCGGCGGCCAGCAGCAGCGTGTGGCGATCGCTCGCGCATTGTGCATGGATCCTATTGCCATGCTGTTCGACGAACCAACGTCGGCGCTGGATCCGGAGATGATCAACGAAGTGCTGGACGTGATGGTCGAACTGGCGAACGAAGGAATGACGATGATGGTGGTGACCCACGAAATGGGCTTTGCCCGTAAAGTGGCGAATCGGGTGATCTTTATGGACGAGGGTAAAATTATCGAAGACTCGCCGAAAGACGCTTTCTTCGATAATCCGAAATCGGACCGCGCAAAAGACTTCCTCGCAAAAATCCTGCATTAATCACTCTGGCGCGCATACTCAATTGCGCGCCATCTCACGCTTTCTCGTTTCGTCCCTCGTATCTGTTACATCCCGGCGTTACCCTTGTCGCAAAGAAACACACAACAAGGAGCAACAATGGCACTGCCAATTCTGTTAGATTGCGACCCAGGTCATGACGACGCTATCGCAATAGTTCTCGCCCTCGCCTCACCAGAGCTTGATGTCAAAGCAATTACGTCTTCCGCCGGAAACCAGACACCAGAAAAAACCTTACGCAATGTTCTGCGTATGCTGACCTTGCTTAATCGCACCGATATTCCGGTAGCAAGCGGTGCGGTAAAACCGTTAATGCGTAATTTGATTATTGCGGACAACGTGCACGGCGAAAGCGGCCTGGACGGCCCGGCATTGCCGGAACCGGCATTTGCACCGCAAAACTGCACGGCAGTGGAGCTGATGGCGAAAACGCTGCGTGAAAGTGCGGAACCTGTCACCATTGTTTCTACCGGACCGCAAACTAACGTTGCCTTGCTGCTCAATAGCCACCCGGAACTGCATAGCAAAATTGCCCGTATCGTGATTATGGGCGGCGCAATGGGGCTTGGTAACTGGACGCCTGCGGCTGAATTTAATATTTACGTTGACCCGGAAGCGGCAGAAATTGTCTTCCAGTCAGGAATTCCGGTGGTGATGGCCGGTCTGGATGTTACTCACAAAGCACAAATCCACGTTGAAGACACTGAGCGTTTCCGCGCGATTGGCAACCCTGTTTCAACCATTGTTGCCGAACTGCTGGATTTCTTCCTCGAATATCACAAAGACGAAAAATGGGGCTTTGTCGGCGCACCACTGCATGACCCATGCACCATCGCCTGGCTGTTGAAACCGGAGTTGTTTACCACTGTTGAGCGCTGGGTTGGCGTGGAAACACAAGGGAAATATACCCAGGGTATGACAGTTGTTGATTATTATTATCTGACTGGCAATAAACCGAATGCCACCGTAATGGTCGATGTTGATCGTCAGGGCTTTGTTGATTTACTGGCTGATCGTCTGAAATTTTACGCTTAACATACGTCATTGATTAAGATCACCACGCATTACCTGGGTGGTCTTAATCTGGTTATCTCTTTTTCTTTCAAGATATAAATGCAATGGATAATGCAGAACTTGCTATTGGTATCGATCTCGGTACTACCAATAGTTTAATTGCCGTCTGGAAAGACGGTGCCGCGCAATTAATTCCAAATAAGTTCGGTGAATATTTAACACCATCCATAATTAGCATGGATGAAAATAATCATATTTTAGTCGGAAAACCGGCTGTATCACGGCGGACTTCGCATCCGGATAAAACGGCAGCGTTATTTAAACGTGCAATGGGCAGTAATACCAACTGGCGGTTAGGCAGCGACACATTTAACGCGCCAGAACTGTCCTCTTTGGTATTACGCTCATTAAAAGAAGATGCCGAAGAATTTCTGCAACGTCCGATTAAAGATGTGGTGATCTCCGTTCCTGCTTATTTCAGCGATGAACAACGCAAGCATACCCGTTTAGCAGCAGAGTTAGCCGGGCTAAATGCAGTGCGCCTGATTAATGAGCCAACGGCAGCCGCGATGGCGTATGGCCTGCATACGCAGCAAAATACCCGCTCGCTGGTTTTTGATCTCGGTGGCGGCACGTTCGACGTTACGGTGCTCGAGTACGCCACGCCGGTGATTGAAGTTAACGCCTCCGCTGGCGATAACTTCCTCGGTGGCGAAGATTTTACCCATATGCTGGTCGATGAGGTTTTAAAACGCGCGGAAGTTGCCAAAACCACGCTTAACGATAGCGAACTGGCAGCCTTGTACGCCTGCGTGGAAGCGGCAAAATGTAGCAATCAATCGCCAATGCACATTCGCTGGCAGTACCAGGATGAAATGCGGAAATGCGAATTTTACGAGAACGAACTGGAAGATTTGTGGTTGCCGCTGCTCAATCGCTTGCGAGTGCCGATTGAACAGGCGTTGCGCGATGCACGTCTGAAGCCGAGTCAAATCGACAGTCTGGTGCTGGTTGGCGGCGCGTCACAAATGCCGCTGGTGCAGCGAATCGCAGTGCGTCTGTTTGGCAAATTACCGTATCAAAGTTACGATCCGAGCACCATTGTCGCGCTGGGCGCAGCAATCCAGGCCGCCTGCCGCTTACGCAATGAAGATATTGAAGAAGTGATCCTCACTGATATTTGCCCTTACTCGTTGGGTGTTGAAGTTAACCGTCAGGGCGTATCCGGCATTTTCTCGCCGATTATTGAACGAAACACCACAGTACCGGTGTCGCGTGTAGAAACTTATTCAACCATGCACCCGGAACAGGATTCAATTACGGTTAACGTCTATCAGGGAGAAAACCACAAAGTTAAAAATAACATTCTTGTGGAATCCTTCGATGTGCCGTTGAAGAAAACCGGGACTTATCAGTCGATTGATATTCGCTTTAGTTATGATATCAACGGCTTGCTTGAAGTTGACGTGCTTCTGGAAGACGGCAGCGTTAAGTCCAGAGTGATTAATCACAGTCCGGTAACATTGAGCGCGCAGCAGATTGAAGAGAGTCGGACGCGGTTATCCGCATTGAAAATTTATCCGCGCGATATGCTCATCAATCGCACCTTTAAAGCCAAACTGGAAGAGTTGTGGGCGCGGGCGCTGGGTGACGAGCGAGAAGAGATTGGTCGGGTGATCACCGATTTTGATGCGGCGTTGCAGTCAAACGATATGGCCCGCGTGGATGAAGTTCGGCGGCGGGCGAGCGATTATTTAGCCATTGAGATCCCATAAACACGGCTACCGGATGCGGCGTAAACGCTGCATCCGGCATCGGCGCAAAAAACACATCGTCAACTAAACAACATCGCGATTTTGCCGAGAGCATAACCTATCACCAGCACCGTTAAACTGATTTTGATAATGCTGGTAATGCTCTGTGGTTTTTCATCCTCATCATTTATTTCTTCATGGTTTTCAGGTGTTGGCTCATCGACATCTTCATCCTCCGGCTCGAGCTTCACTTTCGTCAACAGCATTCGGGTGATAATGGTCTCTAATGGATGTGCCTCTCCGCGTTCCAGCCGCGCGTCCAGACGGGCCAGCATCTCTTGTTTCGGAAACGCTTCAAGTACTACCTGTTCCGCTACCCGATACAAATCCAGTAACGGTGAATCTTGCTCTGTCTCGCTACCGACTCTCGATTTCCACCACGCCCATGCTTTGCGTTTGAAGAATAACGACTCAATAAACGATTGACCTAACGGCGATAATTTTCCGCTATGTAAAATCTCCGCCCATAACAGCCGCGTCCGGGCGCTCTCACCAGGAACATATTTCAACGGCTTACCTTGCGCATCTACCATGCTCCGCGCTTCGATAACCATCACTAATAACGCGAAATAATCCGGGCAATGACGCTTGCTCCACTGCAACAACAAATTATCGGCTTGTGTAGATGGGTAACTTTCCCGGTACGCGCAGAGATCGGCAAGCAGGCTTTCCCCCTCGCCGCAGTACAACCGTTGTGCGCACTGGTAATAACGGGCATCTTCGCTTTCTGGTTCTTCCGCTTGCCACTGTTGAGCGACAGGAATGAGTTCCGCCATACCTGTTTGCACCGAGCTGTACCAGCGCAACAGTTTGCGATGCAACTTCGCATCATCAGGAATGAACCACGGACCTTCCATCGCCAAAAACGCAGTGACATAGTCAGGATGGTAACGGCAGCAACGTTCCAGCGAGAAGTAATACTCAACCGTCTGGTTCTGCAACGCAACGGGATATTCCAGAAGGCTAAGGAAATCGAAACAATCACCAGCCTGAATGGCCTCAAGAAAAGCCTCCCTTTCTTCCTCATCTATTCCTTCGCAGTCATTAAACGAATGCCAGTTCAAACGCTCTGCCAGCAAAGAAGCACAATTTAATGAAAGATATCGCGCTTCTATAGCGATTGCACACAGCGGCCAGCGTAATTGATCGACATCCTCCATGTTCCAGGTATTTAATTGCTGAATAAATTTCTGCCAGGCGGAGGGCTGAAAACGATCATTTTCTGAATCCAGTAATGCCCTGAATACACGTAGTATTTCATGCTCAGTGGCAGCATCTTTTTCTTCATCATCTGCTTCCTCGACAGGATTTACCGCCAGTCGCAGCGCCTCTTCATAGGCCTGGCGTAATGCTTTAAACCCTTGTGGATCGGTTTCGGGATGACATAACGGTAAGCGAGCAAGATAAGCCTGGCGGATAATGTCTATTTGCGTCGTGCTTTCAATTTCGAGGATTTGCCAACATGTTTTCATAGGTCGCTCACATCCTTAAGCGTTACCGGGCATTCAGGCTGGACAGTTAATGGCTGCCAGGGAAGCGTGGCATAGAAACGGTCGCTTCCCGCTGCCAGCTCTTCGAACATCCGACTCCCGGCGCTATCGTATTTGTACAGGGTTAGCGCCTCGCGTAGCGAAGCGTTGTCTTCGCACTGAGAAGATTGCCAGTAGAGACGCCCTAACGAATAGGCAGAAAAATAGTGCATCCAGCTGTGATAGTAATGGTGTGCTCGTATATAGACGCGCGATTGCAGCCATAAACTCTCGTCTTCCGTCAACCACTTGTTGAGCACACCAACCCGTGATAAAAAACCCATCCGCACATAATCCCAGGCTTTGATTCCCCCTTCCCCACAACACATAGCGGTTTGGGCAACGAATTGGGTATAAATCAACCCTCTCTCCGAGCCGCCAGCAATTAATGCTTTCCACTCTTCAGGGGAAGAGCGATGCCATGTCAGATATAAGCCAGCTAAATCATTGGCATGACCATCATCGGTCATCTGATAAATAGTCTGAATTAAATCATCACGATTATTTATTCCCCAGGATGATGAGAGATCGAATTCTTTTATCCCGGTATACATTTTTGGCGAGTCATGCGCGGGCTTGCAACCCTGATTAAGTATTTCCATGGGCGTAGAAAGCGCAAAAAGAAGATATTGTTCTTCCTTATTCATTTGTTAATAATCCCTTAAGTGCATTAACTGACTACTTTTTTATTATTGATGAGTATAAACTTGACGCTTTCAAAATAAAAAGAAAATCGAAGCATTCACACATGAATAAAAAATTAATGTATATATTCGCAATATTTATAGTTGCAGCAATAACCTGTATTAGCCAACCCAAGAAAACGACGTTGCGTGATAAAGCCATGGCGAATTATGCCTTTGATTATTTAAGCTCACCGGGCAGTCTTCCATTCACCACGGCAGCCACGGAGCTTTCCGCGATTCATGGTCACTCAACGTCGCAATATCGCCTTGGAGAATTTTATCTTCATGGTAGCGACGGTAAACCACTGGATTATACACAGGCGAGATACTGGTATGAGCAATCAGCAGAACAGGAAAATCCACGCGCGCAAAGTAAACTGGGGTGGATCTACCTCAAAGGTCTGGGGGTCAAACCCGACACCCGTAAAGCAATTCTCTGGTATAAGGAAGCAGCTGAACAAGGGTATGCTCATGCTCAATATACTTTGGGTTTGATCTACAGAAATGGCTCAGGTATTAATGTTAACCATTATGAATCTCAAAAATGGTTAAAACTGGCCGCCAAACAACATTACAAAAATGCGGAAAGATTACTTGCCGGGCTTTCCGCACATTAACGTCGACTGTCACCCGAACAGATGGAGTATTTTCCCTATCAAACCAGCAAAGATAAAAATATAGAAAATAATTTTAATGATGCCCAGACAGCCTGGCCCACCATCGTCAACGGGCATTGGCTGCGGTTGCGGCTCCGATAACGCTGGCGAAGGGGTGGACCAGGACTATAAGCAAGCGATGTACTGGTATCTGAAGGCTGCTGCTCAGGAAAGCGTCGGCGCTTACGTCAACATCGGTTATATGTATAAACACGGACAAGGCGTTGAGAAAGATTATCAGGCCGCCTTTGAATAGTTTACGATAGCCGCTGAATGCAATGACGCCACAGCCTGGTATAACCTGGCCATTATGTATCACTACGGAGAAGGAAGACCTGTCGATCTCCGACAGGCTCTCGACTTGTATCGTAAAGTTCAGTCATCCGGAACCAGAGATGTCAGTCAAGAAATTCGTGAGATTGAAGATTTACTGTAGAGATAAAAACAAGGGCCGGGGAATTTCATTCGGCCCATATTCTCTTTATTGCTGTGCGAAATCAGACTATTACGGCTCAAACGGGCGTCTCTGGAACTGGTCATGACCACATTTAGGGCATAGCGTCAGCACTTCCGGTGTGTAGATCGGGAGATGGAAGTGACATTTCTCGCAGACCAGATTTCCCAGCCCTACCACTTCTCCGCTGTGATAAACCCCATGATGATTGAGGTCCTGGAAAACTTCGCGCCATTCAAGCTGCGTTTTATCGGTGATGTCTGCCAGCTCCTGCCACAAGCTTTCTTTAATCACCCGCATAAAGACGCTGTCAGACTCTTCTTTCAGGCTCTCTTCATAGCTCATGGCGAACTCTTCCAGGTCACGTCTGACAGCTCGCGTCAGCTCATCGACCTCGGTTCGCGTTAACTCCCCTGTTTTTATTACGCGCTCGCGCGCCTGTTCCACCAGTGCGTCGATATCACGTTCGCCATTGCGCAGGCGTTCGCTCAGTGACGCGACCAGTTCACGGTAATATTGAGCAACCTTGTTCATCGTTTCATCTCCCGGGTCGTTAACTGACTATAATAATAGACGTTCTTTGTTCCTTGCTTTGCTAATACGCCCACAAACTCTGTAAATTAATGTATGAATAATCCGGGCATCATTTCAACGTCGAGTGCGCGAAAGGCTGTTTTGACGCGGGCGTTTGGGCTATGCTATGCGGATCTGAAAAACCACATCAACGCTACATTTGTAGCCGTATTGAAAACAGGACCACTGGCTGCCATGCAAGAGCAATACCGCCCGGAAGAGATAGAATCCAAAGTACAGCTTCACTGGGATGAGAAGCGCACATTTGAAGTAACCGAAGACGAGAGCAAAGAGAAGTATTACTGCCTGTCTATGCTTCCCTATCCTTCTGGTCGACTACACATGGGCCACGTTCGCAACTACACCATCGGTGACGTGATCGCCCGCTACCAGCGCATGCTGGGCAAAAACGTTCTGCAGCCAATCGGCTGGGACGCATTTGGTCTGCCTGCGGAAGGCGCGGCGGTGAAAAACAACACCGCGCCAGCACCGTGGACGTACGACAACATCGCGTATATGAAAAACCAGCTCAAAATGCTGGGCTTTGGTTATGACTGGAGCCGCGAGCTGGCGACCTGTACGCCGGAATACTACCGTTGGGAACAGAAATTCTTCACCGAGCTGTATAAAAAAGGCCTGGTATATAAGAAGACTTCTGCGGTCAACTGGTGCCCGAACGACCAGACCGTACTGGCGAACGAACAAGTTATCGACGGCTGCTGCTGGCGCTGCGATACCAAAGTTGAGCGTAAAGAGATCCCGCAGTGGTTTATCAAAATCACAGCTTACGCTGACGAGCTGCTCAACGATCTGGATAAACTGGATCACTGGCCAGACACCGTTAAAACAATGCAGCGTAACTGGATCGGTCGTTCCGAAGGCGTGGAAATCACCTTCAACGTTAACGACTATGACAACACGCTGACCGTTTACACTACCCGCCCGGACACCTTTATGGGTTGTACCTACCTGGCGGTGGCTGCGGGTCATCCGCTGGCACAGAAAGCGGCGGAAAATAATCCTGAACTGGCCGCCTTTATTGACGAATGCCGTAACACCAAAGTTGCCGAAGCTGAAATGGCGACGATGGAGAAAAAAGGCGTCGATACTGGCTTTAAAGCGGTTCACCCATTAACGGGCGAAGAAATTCCCGTTTGGGCAGCAAACTTCGTATTGATGGAATACGGCACGGGCGCAGTTATGGCGGTTCCGGGTCACGACCAGCGCGACTACGAGTTTGCCTCTAAATACGGCCTGAACATCAAACCGGTTATCCTGGCAGCTGACGGCTCTGAGCCAGATCTTTCTCAGCAAGCCCTGACTGAAAAAGGCGTGCTGTTCAACTCTGGCGAGTTTAATGGTCTTGACCATGAAGCGGCCTTCAACGCCATCGCCGATAAACTGACTGCGATGGGCGTTGGCGAGCGTAAAGTGAACTACCGCCTGCGCGACTGGGGTGTTTCTCGTCAGCGTTACTGGGGCGCGCCGATTCCGATGGTGACGCTGGAAGACGGTACCGTAATGCCGACCCCGGACGACCAGCTGCCGGTGATCCTGCCGGAAGATGTGGTGATGGACGGCATTACCAGCCCGATTAAAGCAGATCCGGAGTGGGCAAAAACTACCGTTAACGGTATGCCAGCACTGCGTGAAACCGACACTTTCGACACCTTTATGGAGTCCTCCTGGTACTATGCGCGCTACACTTGCCCGGAGTACAAAGAAGGTATGCTGGATTCCAAAGCGGCTAACTATTGGCTGCCGGTGGATATTTACATTGGTGGTATCGAACACGCCATTATGCACCTGCTCTACTTCCGCTTCTTCCACAAACTGATGCGTGATGCAGGCATGGTGAACTCTGACGAACCAGCGAAACAGTTGCTGTGTCAGGGTATGGTGCTGGCAGATGCCTTCTACTATGTTGGTGAAAACGGCGAACGTAACTGGGTTTCCCCGGTTGATGCTATCGTTGAACGTGACGAGAAAGGCCGTATCGTGAAAGCGAAAGATGCGGCAGGCCATGAACTGGTTTATACCGGCATGAGCAAAATGTCCAAGTCGAAGAACAACGGTATCGACCCGCAGGTGATGGTTGAACGTTACGGCGCGGACACCGTTCGTCTGTTTATGATGTTTGCTTCTCCGGCTGATATGACTCTCGAATGGCAGGAATCCGGCGTGGAAGGGGCTAACCGCTTCCTGAAACGTGTCTGGAAACTGGTGTACGAGCACACAGCAAAAGGTGATGTTGCGGCACTGAACGTCGATGCGCTGACTGAAGATCAGAAAGCGCTGCGTCGCGATGTGCATAAAACTATCGCTAAAGTAACCGATGATATCGGCCGTCGTCAGACCTTCAACACCGCAATTGCGGCGATTATGGAGCTGATGAACAAACTGGCGAAAGCACCGACCGATGGCGAGCAGGATCGCGCCCTGATGCAGGAAGCGCTGCTGGCGGTAGTCCGTATGCTTAACCCGTTCACCCCGCACATCTGCTTCACGCTGTGGCAGGAACTGAAAGGCGAAGGCGATATCGACAACGCGCCGTGGCCGGTTGCTGACGAAAAAGCGATGGTGGAAGACTCCACGCTGGTCGTGGTGCAGGTTAACGGTAAAGTCCGTGCAAAAATCACCGTTCCGGTGGACGCAACGGAAGAACAGGTTCGCGAACGTGCTGGCCAGGAACATCTGGTAGCAAAATATCTTGATGGCGTTACTGTACGTAAAGTGATTTACGTACCAGGTAAACTCCTCAATCTGGTCGTTGGCTAAGCGCGGGAGGAAGCGTGCGATATCTGGCAACATTGTTGTTATCTCTGGCGGTGTTAATCACCGCCGGGTGTGGCTGGCATCTGCGTGACACCACGCAGGTTCCTTCCACTATGAAAGTCATGATCCTGGACTCAGGCGATCCGAACGGGCCATTAAGCCGTGCGGTGCGTAACCAGTTACGTCTGAATGGTGTCGAGTTGCTTGATAAAGAAACCACGCGTAAGGACGTTCCATCCCTGCGTTTGGGTAAAGTGAGCATCGCGAAAGATACCGCATCGGTATTCCGTAACGGTCAAACAGCAGAGTATCAGATGATCATGACGGTGAATGCGACCGTGTTGATCCCCGGCCGTGACATCTACCCGATTAGCGCCAAGGTCTTCCGTTCGTTCTTCGATAACCCGCAAATGGCGTTAGCGAAAGATAACGAACAAGACATGATCGTAAAAGAGATGTACGACCGTGCTGCCGAACAGCTGATTCGTAAGCTGCCAAGCATCCGTGCTGCAGATATTCGTTCCGACGAAGAACAGACGTCGACCACAACGGATACTCCGGCAACGCCTGCACGCGTCTCCACCACGCTGGGTAACTGATGATTCGGTTGTACCCGGAACAACTCCGCGCGCAGCTCAATGAAGGGCTGCGCGCGGCGTATCTTTTACTTGGTAACGATCCTCTGTTATTGCAGGAAAGCCAGGACGCTGTTCGTCAGGTCGCTGCGGCGCAAGGGTTCGAAGAACACCACACTTTTTCCATTGATCCCAACACCGACTGGAATGCGATTTTTTCGTTATGCCAGGCCATGAGCCTGTTTGCCAGTCGACAAACGCTATTGCTGTTGTTACCCGAAAACGGACCGAATGCGGCGATCAATGAACAACTTCTCACACTCACCGGACTTCTGCATGACGATCTACTGTTGATCGTCCGCGGTAATAAATTAAGCAAAGCGCAAGAAAATGCCGCCTGGTTTACTGCTCTTGCGAATCGCAGCGTGCAGGTGACCTGTCAGACACCGGAGCAGGCTCAGCTGCCCCGCTGGGTTGCTGCGCGCGCAAAACAGCTCAACTTAGAACTGGATGACGCTGCAAATCAGGTGCTCTGCTACTGTTATGAAGGTAACCTGCTGGCGCTGGCCCAGGCACTGGAGCGTTTATCGCTACTCTGGCCGGACGGCAAACTGACATTACCGCGCGTTGAACAGGCGGTGAATGATGCCGCGCATTTCACCCCTTTTCATTGGGTTGATGCTTTGTTGATGGGAAAAAGTAAGCGCGCGTTGCATATTCTTCAGCAACTGCGTCTGGAAGGCAGCGAACCGGTTATTTTGTTGCGCACATTACAACGTGAACTGTTGTTACTGGTTAACCTGAAACGCCAGTCTGCCCATACGCCACTGCGTGCGTTGTTTGATAAGCATCGGGTATGGCAGAACCGCCGGGGCATGATGAGCGAAGCGTTAAATCGCTTAAGCCAGCCGCAGTTACGTCAGGCCGTGCAACTCCTGACACGAACGGAACTCACCCTCAAACAAGATTACGGTCAGTCAGTGTGGGCAGAGCTGGAAGGGTTATCTCTTCTGTTGTGCCATAAACCCCTGGCGGACGTATTTATCGACGGTTGATATGAAATCTTTACAGGCTCTGTTTGGCGGCACCTTTGATCCGGTGCACTATGGTCATCTTAAACCCGTGGAAACGCTGGCGAATTTGATTGGTCTGACGCGGGTCACAATCATCCCTAATAATGTTCCTCCGCATCGTCCCCAGCCGGAAGCGAACAGCATGCAGCGTAAACACATGCTTGAACTGGCGATTGCCGACAAGCCATTATTTACTCTTGATGAACGCGAGCTAAAGCGCAATGCCCCCTCTTACACTGCGCAAACACTGAAAGAGTGGCGGCAGGAACAAGGACCGGACGTGCCGCTGGCGTTTATTATTGGTCAGGATTCATTGCTGACCTTTCCGACCTGGTACGAATACGAAACGATACTCGACAATGCACATTTGATCGTCTGTCGGCGTCCAGGTTACCCACTTGAAATGGCGCAACCGCAATACCAGCAATGGCTGGAAGATCATTTGACACATAACCCGGAAGATCTTCACCTTCAGCCTGCCGGTAAAATTTATCTGGCTGAAACGCCGTGGTTTAACATCTCGGCGACCATCATCCGCGAACGTTTGCAAAACGGTGAATCGTGTGAGGATTTATTACCGGAACCGGTACTGACTTACATTAACCAACAAGGCTTGTATCGCTGATACCTGTCGTTACGGAGGGCATGATGCGACTGTGGTTAATTCGTCATGGTGAAACGCAAGCGAATGTCGATGGTCTGTACAGCGGTCATGCGCCCACACCCCTGACCGCGCGCGGTATTGAGCAAGCGCAAAATCTGCATACGCTGCTACATGATGTTTCCTTTGACCTGGTTTTATGCAGTGAACTGGAACGGGCACAGCATACCGCGCGACTGGTTCTTAGTGACCGCCAGCACCCCGTTCATATCATCCCTGAACTCAATGAAATGTTTTTTGGCGACTGGGAGATGCGACATCATCGTGACCTCATGCAAGAAGATGCCGAAAACTATAGCGCGTGGTGCAATGACTGGCAGCAAGCTATCCCCACGAACGGTGAAGGATTTCAGGCATTTTCGCAACGTGTGGAACGATTTATCGCAAGGCTTAGTGAATATCAGCACTATCAGAATATTTTAGTCGTCAGCCATCAGGGCGTACTGAGTCTGTTAATTGCTCGTTTAATTGGTATGCCTGCCGAGTCTATGTGGCATTTCCGCGTTGACCAGGGGTGTTGGAGCGCCATTGATATCAACCAAAAATTCGCGACGCTACGCGTCCTCAATAGCCGTGCCATCGGGGTCGAGAATGCATGACTTTTCTGTTTTTTTACGGGTAAGCCGCAACGACCATTGACAGCCCCGGGCAGGCTGATATTCTCCGCAGCCAGACTTTTTCCGCCAGACACGACTTTGTAGAAATTGTTTTACAAAAATGGCGATGCAATCTGCGGCGCGGGGTGGGATGATAGCCCACTTTCGAAAGCCGATTCGGCGACAATTGTCCCGAAATCGCCTCTGGTTCAGGTATACTGACAGACCATTTTTATCTATTTGATTCACCCAGGGGGAAAACTTGCAGGGTAAAGCACTCCAGGATTTTGTTATCGACAAAATTGATGACCTCAAAGGTCAGGACATCATCGCCTTAGACGTTCAGGGCAAATCCAGCATCACCGACTGCATGATCATCTGTACGGGTACGTCCAGCCGCCATGTTATGTCCATTGCTGATCACGTTGTGCAGGAGTCTCGCGCAGCGGGCCTGTTACCGCTCGGCGTAGAAGGTGAAAACAGCGCCGACTGGATTGTCGTGGATTTGGGCGATGTGATTGTCCATGTCATGCAGGAAGAGAGCCGTCGCCTGTATGAACTGGAAAAACTCTGGAGTTAATGCGTGAAGCTGCAACTTGTCGCCGTGGGAACGAAAATGCCGGACTGGGTACAAACCGGTTTTACCGAGTACCTGCGTCGTTTTCCGAAAGATATGCCCTTCGAGCTGATTGAAATTCCGGCCGGAAAACGCGGCAAGAATGCGGACATCAAGCGCATACTCGACAAAGAGGGTGAGCAGATGTTGGCGGCCGCAGGCAAAAACCGCATTGTCACCCTCGATATTCCAGGCAAGCCCTGGGATACGCCGCAGTTAGCCGCTGAGCTGGAACGCTGGAAGCTGGATGGTCGCGACGTCAGTCTACTGATTGGCGGGCCTGAAGGGTTGTCGCCTGCCTGTAAAGCGGCGGCGGAGCAGAGCTGGTCGCTGTCGGCACTTACCCTTCCCCATCCGCTGGTTCGCGTGCTGGTCGCAGAGAGTCTGTACCGGGCGTGGAGCATCACCACCAACCATCCTTATCACCGTGAGTGATAAGTGAGCTTTGAGTAGAAAACGCAGCGGATGAAACTACAGAACTCTTTTCGCGACTATACGGCAGAGTCCGCGCTGTTTGTGCGCCGGGCGCTGGTCGCCTTTTTGGGGATTTTGCTGCTGACCGGCGTGCTTATCGCCAACCTGTATAATCTGCAAATTGTTCGCTTTACCGACTACCAGACCCGCTCTAATGAAAACCGCATTAAGCTGGTGCCTATCGCACCCAGCCGCGGCATTATCTACGACCGTAACGGTATCCCTCTGGCTCTCAACCGCACTATCTACCAGATAGAAATGATGCCGGAGAAAGTCGATAACGTGCAGCAAACGCTGGACGCTTTGCGCAGCGTGGTTGATCTGACCGATGATGATATTGCTGCATTCCGAAAAGAGCGCGCACGTTCACACCGTTTCACCTCTATTCCGGTGAAAACTAACCTGACCGAAGTACAAGTAGCTCGCTTTGCCGTCAACCAGTACCGTTTTCCGGGTGTTGAAGTTAAAGGCTATAAACGTCGTTACTATCCTTACGGTTCGGCGTTGACCCACGTCATCGGCTATGTGTCGAAAATCAACGATAAAGACGTCGAACGCCTGAATAATGACGGCAAACTGGCCAACTATGCGGCAAC
The DNA here is from genome assembly GCF_046487065.1 of Escherichia sp. WS2035. Classification (NCBI taxonomy): domain Bacteria; kingdom Pseudomonadati; phylum Pseudomonadota; class Gammaproteobacteria; order Enterobacterales; family Enterobacteriaceae; genus Escherichia; species Escherichia sp. WS2035. The sequence continues at coordinate 430,597 of NZ_JBJQKD010000001.1, read as the reverse complement.
GCATGATATCGGTAAGCTGGGCATTGAGCGTTACTATGAAGACGTGCTGCACGGTCAGACCGGTTATGAAGAGGTTGAAGTTAACAACCGTGGGCGTGTTATCCGCCAGTTAAAAGAAGTACCACCGCAGGCCGGACACGATATTTACCTGACGCTGGATCTCAAACTCCAGCAATATATTGAAACGCTGCTGGCGGGTAGCCGCGCAGCTGTGGTAGTCACCGATCCGCGTACCGGTGGGGTGTTGGCGCTGGTTTCCACGCCTAGTTATGACCCAAACCTGTTTGTTGACGGTATCTCCAGCAAAGATTATTCCGCCTTGCTGAACGACCCGAATACACCGCTGGTGAACCGCGCCACACAGGGGGTTTATCCTCCCGCGTCTACAGTTAAACCCTATGTGGCGGTTTCGGCATTGAGCGCCGGAGTGATCACGCGCAATACGACGTTGTTTGACCCCGGCTGGTGGCAACTTCCAGGTTCGGAAAAACGTTATCGTGACTGGAAAAAATGGGGCCACGGGCGTCTGAATGTCACAAGATCGCTGGAAGAATCTGCGGATACCTTCTTCTATCAGGTGGCCTACGATATGGGGATCGATCGCCTCTCCGAATGGATGGGTAAATTCGGTTATGGTCATTACACCGGTATCGACCTGGCGGAAGAACGTTCCGGCAACATGCCTACCCGCGAATGGAAACAGAAACGCTTTAAAAAACCGTGGTATCAGGGTGACACCATTCCGGTTGGTATCGGTCAGGGTTACTGGACAGCGACCCCAATCCAGATGAGTAAGGCACTGATGATCCTGATTAATGACGGTATCGTGAAGGTTCCGCATTTGCTGATGAGCACCGCCGAAGACGGCAAACAGGTGCCATGGGTACAACCGCATGAACCGCCCGTCGGCGATATTCATTCCGGTTACTGGGAGCTGGCGAAAGACGGTATGTACGGTGTTGCTAACCGCCCTAACGGTACGGCGCATAAATATTTTGCCAGCGCACCGTACAAAATTGCGGCGAAATCCGGTACCGCTCAGGTCTTCGGTCTGAAAGCGAACGAAACCTATAATGCGCACAAAATTGCCGAGCGTTTACGTGACCACAAACTGATGACCGCCTTTGCGCCATACAACAATCCGCAAGTGGCTGTCGCCATGATTCTGGAGAACGGTGGCGCGGGTCCGGCGGTTGGTACGCTGATGCGCCAGATCCTCGACCACATTATGCTGGGTGATAACAACACCGATCTGCCTGCGGAAAATCCAGCGGTTGCCGCAGCGGAGGACCATTAATCATGACGGATAATCCGAATAAAAAAACATTCTGGGATAAAGTCCATCTCGATCCCACAATGCTGCTGATCTTACTGGCATTGCTGGTTTACAGCGCCCTGGTTATCTGGAGCGCCAGCGGTCAGGATATTGGCATGATGGAGCGTAAAATCGGCCAGATTGCGATGGGTCTGGTCATCATGGTGGTGATGGCGCAAATTCCTCCACGCGTTTATGAAGGCTGGGCCCCCTATCTCTATATCATCTGTATTATTTTGCTGGTGGCGGTAGATGCTTTCGGTGCCATCTCTAAAGGCGCTCAACGCTGGCTGGACCTCGGTATTGTTCGTTTTCAACCGTCGGAAATTGCCAAGATAGCCGTACCGTTGATGGTTGCACGCTTTATCAACCGCGACGTTTGCCCACCTTCATTGAAGAATACAGCTATCGCGCTGGTGCTGATATTTATGCCCACGCTGCTGGTGGCTGCACAGCCTGACCTGGGAACATCAATCCTCGTTGCGCTTTCCGGCCTGTTTGTACTGTTCCTCTCTGGCCTTAGCTGGCGTCTGATTGGCGTCGCAGTAGTGCTGGTAGCGGCGTTCATTCCGATTCTGTGGTTCTTCCTGATGCATGATTACCAGCGCCAGCGCGTAATGATGCTCCTGGACCCGGAATCAGACCCACTCGGCGCAGGCTATCACATTATTCAGTCTAAAATTGCTATTGGCTCCGGCGGATTACGCGGCAAAGGCTGGCTGCACGGCACTCAGTCACAGCTTGAATTTCTCCCCGAACGCCATACCGACTTTATCTTCGCGGTACTGGCGGAAGAGCTGGGATTAGTGGGCATTTTGATTCTGCTCGCTCTCTACATTCTGCTGATCATGCGCGGGCTGTGGATAGCCGCCAGAGCGCAAACCACCTTTGGTCGCGTCATGGCTGGCGGCTTAATGCTGATATTATTCGTTTATGTCTTCGTAAATATTGGTATGGTAAGCGGTATTCTGCCGGTTGTAGGGGTTCCGCTCCCACTGGTCAGTTATGGAGGATCGGCGCTAATTGTGCTGATGGCTGGGTTCGGGATTGTAATGTCAATCCACACCCACAGGAAAATGTTGTCGAAAAGCGTGTAAGAGGTGCGCAATGCGTAAGCAGTGGCTCGGGATCTGCATCGCGGCAGGAATGCTCGCGGCATGTACAAGCGATGATGGTCAGCAACAGACGGTAAGTGTACCGCAGCCTGCGGTATGTAACGGCCCCATAGTTGAAATTAGCGGGGCAGACCCGCGTTTCGAACCACTGAACGCGACGGCAAATCAGGATTACCAGCGCGACGGTAAAAGCTACAAAATCGTGCAGGATCCGTCTCGATTTAGCCAGGCGGGACTGGCGGCAATCTATGATGCCGAACCCGGCAGTAACCTGACGGCCTCTGGCGAAGCTTTCGATCCGACACAGTTGACGGCGGCCCATCCAACGCTTCCGATCCCCAGCTACGCCAGAATCACTAACCTGGCTAACGGGCGAATGATCGTGGTGCGCATTAATGATCGCGGCCCTTATGGCAACGACCGCGTGATTTCGCTTTCTCGCGCGGCAGCTGACCGTCTTAACACGTCAAACAACACCAAAGTTCGTATCGATCCGATTATTGTCGCCCAGGATGGTTCGCTTTCTGGTCCTGGTATGGCTTGTACCACAGTCGCCAAACAGACTTACGCCCTGCCAGCACCTCCCGATTTAAGCGGTGGCGCGGGAACAAGTTCAGTGCCTGTCCCGCAGGGTGACATTCTTCCGGTCAGTAATTCGACGCTAAAAAGCGAAGATCCGACCGGCGCGCCGGTAACCAGCAGCGGTTTCCTCGGCGCACCAACGACCTTAGCGCCTGGTGTACTGGAAGGCAGCGAACCGACGCCTGCGCCACAGCCCGTTGTTACAGCTCCGTCGACAACGCCTGCAACCTCACCTGCAATGGTGACACCGCAAGCCGCCTCGCAAAGCGCCAGCGGCAACTTTATGGTGCAAGTCGGGGCCGTTAGCGATCAGGCTCGTGCGCAACAGTACCAACAGCAACTGGGACAGAAGTTCGGCGTCCCCGGTCGCGTAACTCAAAATGGCGCGGTCTGGCGGATCCAGCTTGGCCCATTCGCCAGCAAAGCCGAAGCCAGTACCTTGCAGCAACGTTTGCAAACCGAAGCCCAATTACAGTCATTTATTACCACCGCGCAGTAGCGTAAAGCAGGCATCTGATGTGTCAATTTCTGTAAATGACGTTAACAAAGTCACGCGGAAAGTCAGATGCCTGCCGGTAGTGCATTTGCTATAGTAGGGCACTTTTTTTAATTCCATCACGGATGTCGTAGTTCAGACCATGAATACCATTTTTTCCGCTCGTATCATGAAGCGCCTGGCGCTCACCACGGCTCTTTGCACAGCCTTTATCTCTGCTGCACATGCCGATGACCTGAATATCAAAACCATGATCCCGGGTGTACCGCAGATCGACGCGGAGTCCTACATCCTGATTGACTATAACTCCGGCAAAGTACTCGCCGAACAGAACGCTGATGTCCGCCGCGATCCTGCCAGCCTGACCAAAATGATGACCAGTTACGTTATCGGCCAGGCAATGAAAGCCGGTAAATTTAAAGAAACTGATTTAGTCACTATCGGCAACGACGCATGGGCCACCGGTAACCCGGTGTTTAAAGGTTCTTCGCTGATGTTCCTCAAACCGGGCATGCAGGTTCCGGTTTCTCAGCTGATCCGCGGTATTAACCTGCAATCGGGTAACGATGCTTGTGTCGCCATGGCCGATTTTGCCGCTGGTAGCCAGGACGCTTTTGTTGGCTTGATGAACAGCTACGTTAACGCCCTGGGCCTGAAAAATACCCACTTCCAGACGGTACACGGTCTGGATGCTGATGGTCAGTACAGCTCCGCGCGAGATATGGCGCTGATCGGCCAGGCGTTGATCCGTGACGTACCGAATGAATACTCGATCTATAAAGAAAAAGAATTTACGTTTAACGGTATTCGCCAGCTGAACCGTAACGGCCTGTTATGGGATAACAGCCTGAATGTCGACGGCATCAAAACCGGACACACTGACAAAGCAGGTTACAACCTTGTTGCTTCTGCGACTGAAGGCCAGATGCGCTTGATCTCTGCGGTGATGGGCGGACGTACTTTTAAAGGCCGTGAAGCCGAAAGTAAAAAATTGCTAACCTGGGGCTTCCGTTTCTTCGAAACCGTTAATCCTCTGAAAGTAGGTAAAGAGTTCGCCTCTGAACCGGTTTGGTTTGGTGATTCTGATCGCGCTTCGTTAGGGGTTGATAAAGACGTGTACCTGACCATTCCGCGTGGTCGCATGAAAGATCTGAAAGCTAGCTATGTGCTGAACAGCAGTGAATTGCATGCGCCGCTGCAAAAGAATCAGGTCGTCGGAACTATCAACTTCCAGCTTGACGGCAAAACGATCGAACAACGCCCGCTGGTTGTGCTGCAAGAAATCCCGGAAGGTAACTTCTTCGGCAAAATCATTGATTACATTAAATTAATGTTCCATCACTGGTTTGGTTAAAAATTGAACACTTGAAAGTGTAATTTCCGTCCCCATATACTAAGCATCAGTAAAAAACTCCCGCCTTCTGGCGGGAGTTGCTATTTAATTACGTTACGCCGGAGCTGACATGAAAACCAAACTTAACGAACTGCTTGAATTCCCTACTCCTTTTACTTACAAAGTTATGGGGCAGGCGTTACCTGAGCTGGTTGATCAGGTGGTTGAAGTGGTACAGCGCCATGCGCCAGGTGACTACACCCCAACGGTAAAACCAAGCAGCAAAGGCAACTACCACTCGGTATCTATCACTATCAACGCCACTCATATCGAGCAGGTTGAAACACTGTATGAAGAACTGGGCAAAATCGATATTGTCCGCATGGTTCTGTAACTCGCTTCTCCGTTACCCGGCTCCTGGTCGGGTAACTCCCCTCTCCTCGCTGTGATATACTTTTCCCCCACTTTTACTCATTCTCCACGGAGATGCCGTTTTGTATCAGGATAAAATTCTTGTCCGCCAGCTCGGTCTTCAGCCTTACGAGCCAATCTCCCAGGCTATGCATGAATTCACCGATACCCGCGATGAAAGTACCCTTGATGAAATCTGGCTGGTCGAGCACTATCCGGTATTCACCCAAGGGCAGGCAGGAAAGGCGGAGCACATTTTAATGCCGGGTGATATTCCGGTGATCCAGAGCGATCGCGGTGGGCAGGTGACTTATCACGGGCCGGGGCAACAGGTGATGTATGTGTTGCTTAACCTGAAACGCCGTAAACTCGGTGTGCGTGAACTGGTGACCTTGCTTGAGCAAACAGTGGTGAATACCCTGGCTGAACTGGGTATAGAAGCGCATCCTCGGGCTGACGCGCCTGGTGTCTATGTCGGGGAAAAGAAAATTTGCTCACTGGGTTTACGTATTCGACGCGGTTGTTCATTCCACGGTCTGGCATTAAACGTCAATATGGATCTTTCACCATTTTTACGTATTAATCCTTGTGGGTATGCAGGAATGGAAATGGCTAAAATATCACAATGGAAACCCGAAGCGACGACTAATAATATTGCACCACGTTTACTGGAAAATATTTTAGCGCTACTAAACAATCCTGACTTCGAATATATTACCGCTTAATTCCATACATCAATGGCCCAATTTACACTGGGTCATTACTCATAATACCTGCTAATGCTTTACATCTCCTTCGCGTTTGTATATTTTCTTTATCACTTGCAGAAATGCGATGCTACGCCTTGCTCCGTAGCCCACCTAATTGATTAACTCATTGAAATAATTGACCATGGTGAGCAAAAGCGTTCCGTCCCAATTAGACATAAGATTATTGTAATTTTTTTAAATATTATTTTTTCATGAATAAAATTGGAGTAAGTGCGTGGATAGTAATAATAAAATTGAACCCTGTTTAAGCAGAAAATCGTCAGAAGGTAAACCACAAATATTTACAACCTTACGAAATATTGATCTTACCCTTCTGACTATTTTGAAGTTGCATATGTCCATAAAGGAATCGTTAATGCAGCGAAAGTGCTTAATCTGCCCCCCCTCGGCAATCTATCAGCCTATTCAGAAACTGCGCGTTATATTCCCTGACCTATTGTTTATTCGCAAAGGCCAGGGTGTCACTCCTACCGCATTTGCGATGTATCTATATGAGTCTATCACTCAGGGACTTGAGTCCATTCTTGGCGCGCTGGATATCGAAGGAAGCTATGATAAGCAACGGACGATAACTATTGCGCCCTCCCCCTCGGTCGGAGCCCTGGTCCTTCCTGTCATCTATCGGGCGATTAAAACTCACTATCCACAGCTTTTACTGCGCAACCCGCCCATCAGCGGCGCGGAAAACCAACTCAGTCAGTTTCAAACCGATCTCATCATCAATAACATGTTTTGCACGGGGTCATAGATGTTATCCGTAATGCATTTTGAAAAAGTATTGTTACAGCCAGATCACAGCGCACAACGATAAAATGGCACAATCCAACAACAATTTTACATTTTCGCGACCGCTTTGGCTGCTTTCAGGTCCGTTTCAATGATATACTGCCAGTCGTTAATTCAAAAATAGTTGATAATTACAACAATCTATTGAATTGAAACGCTTTCCTTCGTAATTCGCAACTGGAACACGCACGCTATGAGTAAACCCATTGTGATGGAACGCGGTGTTAAATACCGCGATGCCGATAAGATGGCCCTTATCCCGGTTAAAAACGTGGCAACAGAGCGCGAAGCCCTGCTGCGCAAGCCGGAATGGATGAAAATCAAGCTTCCAGCGGACTCTACACGTATCCAGGGCATCAAAGCCGCAATGCGCAAAAATGGCCTGCATTCTGTCTGCGAGGAAGCCTCCTGCCCTAACCTGGCGGAATGCTTTAACCACGGCACTGCAACGTTTATGATCCTCGGCGCTATTTGTACCCGCCGTTGCCCGTTCTGTGACGTTGCCCACGGTCGCCCGGTAGCTCCTGATGCCAATGAACCAGTGAAACTGGCGCAGACCATTGCCGATATGGCGCTGCGTTATGTGGTTATCACCTCCGTTGACCGTGATGATCTGCGCGATGGCGGTGCCCAGCACTTTGCGGATTGCATTACTGCCATTCGGGAAAAAAGCCCGCAAATCAAAATTGAAACTCTGGTGCCGGATTTCCGCGGTCGTATGGATCGTGCTCTGGATATTCTGACTGCAACGCCACCAGATGTGTTCAACCATAACCTGGAAAACGTACCGCGTATTTACCGTCAGGTACGGCCTGGTGCAGATTACAACTGGTCGCTTAAGCTGCTGGAACGCTTTAAAGAAGCGCATCCGGAAATCCCGACCAAGTCTGGTCTGATGGTGGGACTGGGTGAAACCAATGAAGAAATTATTGAGGTAATGCGCGACCTGCGCCGTCATGGTGTGACGATGCTAACGCTGGGGCAATATTTGCAGCCAAGCCGCCATCACCTGCCGGTTCAACGTTACGTTAGCCCGGATGAGTTCGACGAAATGAAAGCCGAAGCGCTGGCGATGGGCTTTACCCATGCTGCATGCGGTCCGTTTGTCCGCTCTTCTTACCACGCCGATTTGCAGGCGAAAGGGATGGAAGTTAAGTAATCCTGTAATAATTACTTACATCTGTCTGATAAAAAACCCGCTTTTTGAAGCGGGTTTTTGTATCGAACAAGATATTGAGGGAGCGTCCTGCTCGCCACGTCACTCTTTATGAGAGAGCTTTTCAGCCTGAAGATCAACGTCTGCGCCTTTTTTCGCCGCAGCATCGTCATCATTCATCGCCTTCTTGAACCCTTTAATGGCCGCTCCAAGGTCTCCGCCCAGCGTACGTAACTTCTTAGTCCCAAACAGCAGAACGACCAGCGCCGCAACTACCAGCAGTTTGGTAATACTAATCTCACCCATAGATACCTTCTTGACATATAACCGGCAACAGAACGCGCCTTAAAAACCAGAGAATATTAACGGTCATTCGACGCGCGCACACAATAGCAATCTGTAACAAGGTGAATCAAGCGCCGAGTAAAAAAACATCATAATAATTGCGGCGGCGCAAAGCGACGGTTGTTTAAGACGGGCAGTTGCGCGCGCACCTGACGCACACGTTCGGGCGTCACTTCCGCCATAATGAGTGCAGGCATTTCTGACGCTGCCGCAATGGTGACGCCAAAGGGATCTATAATCCGGCTTTGCCCGATATTTTTGTTCCCGCACTCCCCCGCCGCCACCATATAACAGGTGGTATCCAGCGCACGAGCGGCAAGCAACGTTGACCAGTGATGCTCTTTGAGCGGCCCACGAACCCAGGCGGCAGGAAGTACCAGTATTTCAGCTCCCTGTAATGCCTGTGCCAGCGCCAGCTCTGGAAAGCGTAAGTCATAACAGGTCATCAGACCGACCTTCATCCCCTCCACCTCCAGTAACGGAGCTATTTCATTACCAGCATCAACATGGCGTGATTCCTGAATGGCAAATGCATCATAGAGATGCAGTTTGGCATAACGGGCGACGATGTTTCCTGCCTGTAGCGCCACCAGCATATTCCATGCGCGCCCCGGTGTTGAAGGAACATGAATCGTCAGAATTGTCGTCATCATGTTACGTTTACTTTCTCGCCGTAAACGACCGAGGAATTCGCCTTCCAGCAGTTGTGCTGATTTAACCGATAGATCTGCATCATGATCATCACGCGCCAGTAATGCTTCCGGCAGGACAAACAGCGAAACCTCGTTTTCCGCCGCCTGCGCCATCAACGAGGCACAAATCTCAACGTTCTTTTCCCACACAGATGTAACAGCAAACTGTCCTGCGGCAACCAGCATTGCCACCTCCTGTCAGAGTCGTAAAATTCGCCAACGGCGATTATTCGGCGTTACACTTATCACTCATACAAATCAAATAGCAGGATTTTGCAGTGTTACAACTTCTTTTAGCAGTTTTTATTGGCGGTGGTACGGGAAGCGTGGCGAGATGGCTGTTAAGTATGCGATTTAACCCGCTGCATCAGGCGATTCCGTTGGGAACGCTGGCAGCAAACCTGATTGGGGCATTCATCATAGGAATGGGATTCGCCTGGTTCAGCAGGATGACGAACATTGATCCAGTGTGGAAAGTATTAATCACCACCGGATTTTGTGGCGGTCTAACAACCTTCTCAACATTTTCGGCAGAAGTGGTGTTTTTGTTACAAGAGGGCCGCTTTGGCTGGGCGTTACTGAACGTTTTCGTCAACCTTTTGGGGTCTTTTGCCATGACCGCACTGGCTTTCTGGCTGTTTTCCGCCTCAACCGCACACTAAAGACCAAAAAAAACCCGCTGATTAAGCGGGTTTTGAATTCTTGCTGACGTATCTTACAGAGCGATTACGTTTGCAGCAGAAGGGCCTTTGGCACCGTTAGTGATTTCGAACTCTACGCGCTGACCTTCAGCAAGAGTTTTAAAACCATTAGTCTGGATTGCAGAGAAGTGTACGAACACGTCTTTGCTGCCGTCTTCCGGAGTAATGAAACCGAATCCTTTGGACTCATTAAACCACTTAACGTTACCTTTAATCTTAGACATCAAAATTACCTTTACATGAAAAATAGACACAAATGCTGTGTCGGTTACCAGTACACCAATTGTGGTACGCTTTGTCCAGTGCAACTTTACTAAAAAGTGATAAAAGTCGCGTTATTTTTGATGTTAATTATTTTAGTGGTTGATTTTAAAGAATTTACTAAAACTTCATTTGTCTCAAAACTGAAAGCGCATCCAGGCAAAGTACACATTGCCATTGTTGTAGGTACCCGGAATGTAGGTCATCTGAAACGTCGCGGGGCCATACCCCACAGAGGCCAATGGCAGTAGAACCGGAAGAGGGATGTAATTCCAGTTATCGCGCGCCGTTACGCCAGCGGTAAATCCCAGGCCTAAATGAAAATTTTCATCCGCCAGCGGTCGCCAGGTACTTTCCCATCCGTATCCGGCAATCGGTTCCCATTTGTTCCACGAGTCCTTAAATGCCATTGCATACAGGCCATGCCAGTTTCCTTTTTCATCCCAACGCGACTGACCAAAACCGCCACCCCACGGTCGCTCGTTATAGCGATCGGTTTTTTCTTTGTCATAGGCAAAACGCGCATGCCAGGTGATGGCAGGAATATATAAATCATAATGTTCTGGCTGTTGCCAGGTTTGTGCAATATTTTCTCTAAACGTTGTCATCCACTCATCAGCGTTAGCAAAAACTTTACCAACACTGATTAACTGAATAAAAACAAAGAAAAATATAGCGACATATTTACTCACGTTCATTTGTGACCATTAAACATTTATCAAAAATCTACTACTAACATAGCAAAACTACAATTAACATAACCTCAATAGCCCCAACATGAAGAATAATATGAATAGCTGCTCTATTTATTTCCGCTAGTTCAAGATAAATATTTCCGCGCATCGATTAAAGACGATGCATCGTTTTCTGCGATGGGAATAGTCATAAAAGAAAAACCAAGTCGTTTCTGATAACAAAATACAACCGATAAAAATTACCTTATTTTTTAATAAGATATAAAAAATATCTTAACGAAAAATATATTATGTATCGTCAACCCATGCTCATGGAAGATTATTTTTTGAGCACACAACCGCAGCTAACACCTTACAATTAACAAATTTGCATCAATCCGCCATCAATTTACACACATTATTATGTGATATTTGCCAACCGCTAAATATGCGTTTTGTTATCTACGTATAAAAACAGCAACTTCAATGTCTTAATGGCAGTTTTTCTTGATTTTAATCAGCATTCACCGCCAATTTATTGGGCATATTTTTTCCTTAACTTTTAGGAATTTTTTATTATTTACTTTGGGGCCTGGAGACAGGAAAAATTATGCTGACATTCATTGAACTCCTTATTGGGGTTGTGGTTATTGTGGGTGTAGCTCGCTACATCATTAAAGGGTATTCTGCCACTGGCGTGTTATTTGTCGGTGGCCTGTTATTGCTGATTATCAGTGCCATTATGGGGCACAAAGTGTTACCGTCCAGCCAGGCTTCAACAGGCTACAGCGCCACGGATATCGTTGAATACGTTAAAATATTGCTAATGAGCCGCGGCGGCGACCTCGGCATGATGATTATGATGCTGTGTGGCTTTGCCGCTTACATGACCCATATCGGCGCGAATGATATGGTGGTCAAGCTGGCGTCAAAACCATTGCAGTATATTAACTCCCCTTACCTTCTGATGATTGCCGCCTATTTTGTTGCCTGTCTGATGTCACTGGCCGTCTCTTCCGCAACCGGTCTGGGTGTTTTGCTGATGGCAACCCTGTTTCCGGTGATGGTAAACGTTGGTATCAGTCGTGGCGCAGCTGCTGCCATTTGTGCCTCCCCGGCGGCGATTATTCTCGCACCGACTTCAGGGGATGTGGTGCTGGCAGCGCAGGCTTCCGAAATGTCGCTGATTGACTTCGCCTTCAAAACAACGCTGCCTATCTCAATTGCTGCAATTATCGGCATGGCGATCGCCCACTTCTTCTGGCAACGTTATCTGGATAAAAAAGAGCACATCTCTCATGAAATGTTAGATGTCAGTGAAATCACCACCACTGCCCCTGCGTTTTATGCCATTTTGCCGTTCACGCCGATCATCGGAGTGCTGATTTTTGACGGCAAATGGGGTCCGCAATTACACATCATCACTATTCTGGTGATTTGTATGCTAATTGCCTCCATTCTGGAGTTCATCCGCAGCTTTAATACCCAGAAAGTTTTCTCTGGTCTGGAAGTGGCTTATCGCGGTATGGCAGATGCATTTGCTAACGTGGTGATGCTGCTGGTTGCCGCTGGGGTATTCGCTCAGGGGCTTAGCACCATCGGCTTTATTCAAAGTCTGATTTCTATCGCTACCTCGTTTGGTTCGGCGAGTATCATCCTGATGCTGGTATTGGTGATCCTGACAATGCTGGCGGCAGTCACGACCGGTTCAGGCAATGCGCCGTTTTATGCGTTTGTTGAGATGATCCCGAAACTGGCGCACTCCTCCGGCATTAACCCGGCGTATTTGACTATCCCGATGCTGCAGGCGTCAAACCTGGGTCGTACCCTATCACCCGTTTCTGGCGTAGTCGTTGCGGTTGCCGGGATGGCGAAGATCTCGCCGTTTGAAGTCGTAAAACGCACCTCGGTGCCGGTGCTTGTTGGTTTGGTGATTGTTATCGTTGCTACAGAGCTGATGGTGCCAGGAACGGCAGCAGCGGTCACAGGCAAGTAAATAGTAATGCCGGAGGCAAGTTTCCTCCGGCTTTATCATGTCACCCACTGTGGTATATGCGTTGCGGTCTGCCAACTTTGCCGTGAACAATTTCAGCAATAATCAGATGGCGGCTGGCGCAATATTCAAGATAACGCCTGGCAGTGGTGCGACTGATGGTCAGTGCCTGCGCCACCGTTTCTGCCGTATGTTGCACACCAGGCTCTTTGAACAGTTTTCGCACCGCGTTTAGCGTCAAGGGGTCAATGCCGGTCGGCAGTTCGTCTTTGGGTTCACCGCGAGCATAGGCATTAAACATCTCATCAATTTGCTTCTGGCTGGCGCTATCAATACTTTCCAGCATATGTTTACGCTGGCGGAAACGGGTTAGCGTTTGCCCCAGACGTTCATAGGCAATTGGCTTAATGAGATAATCAAATACACCACAACGTACGGCTTCAGACACCGTTTCCATATCGCTGGCTGCAGTGGTAAACACCACGTCGCCGGGATAATGCGCCTGCACCAGTTCATGCAGTAAATTAATCCCTCTACCGTCAGGAAGATAGTTATCGAGCAAGATTAGCCCCGGCTTAAAACGCTCGATCATCATTCGGGCCTGCGCCAGGTTTCCCGCCAGTAATATCTGGCTGAATCCGGGAATGTGACGAATATATTCCGCATGCATCTCTGCCAGCGGCGTTTCGTCCTCAACGATCAATAGGGTTAATGGAGCTGTCATTAGGTTTCACTTTCGGAATATAGATTGAAAATAAGGTACCGCAGGGATCATTATCTTCGAGAGTGATAACACCACCGCAGCGCGTTACGTAGCTGGCAATCAAGTACAACCCAATGCCATGTTCACCGGGCTCGTCAGCACGCGTACTGACACCCTGCTCAAATATTTTGTCTCGTAGAGACTCTGGAACGCCGCAGCCCTGATCGGCGACTTCAATCACCACATCATCGCCTTCATCGCTGAGGTATAATTCAACAATCTTGTTTCCTTCATCGCTACGCAGGCTTGCTTCGAAGGCGTTATCAAGTAAATTGCCAACAATGGCTGCAAACTCGGTGCTGTCCAGTCCTGGCGGCAGTTGCGAAAGCTGGCTACCGGGGACGATGACCATTTTTAGCCCCAGTTCGCGGGCGCGCTGCACTTTACCAAAAAGCAGCCCCGCCACCTGGCGATCGGCAAACGCCTCACGCAGGCTGTCAATAAGCTGTTGCTGGGCCTGAGACTCACCCTGCACCATCGCCAGCACGCGATCATACTCTTTCATCTGCAACAGACCATTGAGCGTCGACATCCAATTGAGATGCTCGTGTCGCAATGTACGAAGGCTCTCGACGTATTGTTTAATTTGCGTCAGTTGCGCATTGAGGGTGGAAATTTCGTCTTTACTACGAAAGCTGATAATGGCCCCCAGCAAATCATCGCCAGAACGAATAGCTTCCCGATTGGCGATAACGCTCAGACCGTTAAAGTTCGCCACCACATCCTGACGTTTTTCATCAATCTGTTCGGTAAAGAAATCGGCGGGCCTGACCACTTCAGCAATGGGTTTACCCAACCATTGCCGTCCGGGGGAGCTCAGCCCCAGCATCTTTCTTGCGTTACGATTGATGGCGGTAATGTACCCGTGCGGATCCACCGCAATCAGCCCTTCATAAACCGAACTAAACAGCGCCTCTTGCTGACGGACCACGCGTGCGATTTGCTTTGGCTCCATGCCCATCATCTGCCGACGGATATGCGCGGCCAGGAACCACGATAGCAACATCAAAATCCCTAACAGCACGACAAACACGCCTGCCATCGGTAATAAAAACTCAGCCCGCCAGCTATCGATTTTACTCACCAGATAGCCAATCGACACCACACCGATGACTTTTCCATCGTCATCAAAGATTGGCGTTTTGGCACGCATCGCCATGCCAATTGACCCTTTCCCGGTGATGAAGTAGCTCTCCCCTTTCTCCAGCGCGCCCGGTTTGGTGAACTGCATAGGATAACCAATTTTCTCCGGATTAGGATGGTAAAGACGAATCGAGTGCCGGTCGCCAATCACCACATAATCGAAATCAGTATCTCTTTGTAATTTGTCAGCGATGGTCGCCAGCCTCTTGTAGTCACGCGTTTTCACTGCGCTGATGATACTGTCATTAGAAGCAATAATTTTTGCCTGATTCATTGCCATGTCGCGCACATGAAGCGTTAAATAGTCCTCAAAACTGGCCGTAAAATATTGCGCCAGGGCTGCAATGACAAATATTGAGAACACCAGAATCAGCAAAAAGATACGCAGCGGAAATGCCAGTCTTTGGAAAAATGCAAACTGTTTATTCTCGTTAAGCTGCAACATTGTTTTCCTTGCGGGTTGTCCCGAGCCTCTTTGACGGATGTAATTAAAATGTTGAATAAAAATACATAGATATTAAATATGATCGTGGCAAATTTTATTCATTAAATCAATTAAATCACTTAAACCTGCGGGTTATTTCGTAATTACATTAGTTAAAAAACTTAAAACCATTAAATAAATAAAAAACCACTAACTCTATGTGAAATAAATCAAAATTTCACGCCGAAATACTCCTTAGGATGTATAGCGAAAGGAGAAAAAGATATACCTCGATCACCCCCCTTTCTCCCAAGTGAAAATAAAAGGTTATCAATTTGCAACATTGAACAACATTCGTTGCAAATCGATAACAACATGCACCTTCAGGATACTATTTATTATGTTCGGCAATGATATTTTCACCCGCGTAAAACGTTCAGAAAATAAAAAAATGGCGGAAATCGCCCAATTCCTGCATGAAAATGATTTGAGCGTTGACACCACAGTCGAAGTATTTATTACCGTAACCCGCGATGAAAAGCTTATCGCGTGCGGTGGAATTGCCGGAAATATTATTAAATGCGTTGCTATCAGTGAATCCGTTCGCGGTGAAGGACTGGCGCTGACATTAGCCACTGAACTGATAAACCTCGCCTATGAGCGGCACAGCACGCATCTGTTTATTTATACCAAAACCGAATACGAGGCGCTGTTCCGCCAGTGCGGTTTTTCCACGCTGACCAGCGTACCCGGCGTGATGGTGCTGATGGAAAACAGCGCCACGCGACTGAAACGCTATGCCGAATCGCTGAAAAAATTTCGTCATCCAGGGAACAAAATTGGCTGCATTGTGATGAACGCCAATCCCTTTACGAATGGTCACCGTTATCTGATTCAACAGGCTGCGGCACAATGCGACTGGTTGCATCTGTTTTTAGTCAAAGAAGATTCTTCACGCTTCCCCTATGAAGACCGGCTGGATCTGGTGTTAAAAGGCACCGCCGATATTCCACGCCTGACTGTGCATCGCGGCTCCGAATACATCATCTCCCGCGCAACGTTCCCTTGCTACTTCATTAAAGAACAGAGCGTCATTAACCATTGCTACACCGAAATTGATCTGAAGATTTTCCGTCAGTACCTCGCTCCCGCGCTGGGTGTAACTCACCGCTTTGTCGGTACTGAACCCTTTTGTCGCGTTACCGCCCAGTACAACCAGGATATGCGCTACTGGCTGGAAACGCCGACTATCTCCGCACCGCCCATCGAACTAGTTGAAATTGAGCGGCTGCGTTACCAGGAGATGCCGATATCCGCTTCCCGGGTACGTCAACTGCTGGCAAAAAACGATCTCACGGCTATCGCGCCGCTGGTCCCTGCAGTCACGCTGCATTATTTGCAGAACCTGCTTGAGCACTCCCGCCAGGACGCGGCAGCTCGTCAAAAGACCCCCGCATGAGAAACAGGTGAAAAATGAAAATAAACCAGCCCGCCGTTGCAGGCACCCTTGAGTCTGGGGATGTGATGATACGCATCGCCCCACTCGATACGCAGGATATCGACCTGCAAATCAACAGCAGCGTTGAGAAACAGTTTGGCGATGCAATTCGCACCACCATTCTGGACGTTCTCGCCCGCTACAACGTGCGCGGCGTACAGCTGAATGTCGATGACAAAGGCGCACTGGACTGCATTTTACGTGCACGACTGGAAGCCCTGCTGGCACGCGCCAGCGGTATCCCGGCTCTGCCATGGGAGGATTGCCAATGATTTCCGCTTCGCTGCAACAACGTAAAACTCGCACCCGCCGCAGTATGTTGTTTGTGCCTGGTGCTAATGCCGCGATGGTCAGCAACTCCTTCATCTACCCGGCTGATGCCCTGATGTTTGACCTCGAAGACTCCGTAGCATTGCGTGAAAAAGACACCGCCCGCCGCATGGTTTACCACGCGCTGCAACATCCGCTTTATCGCGATATTGAAACCATTGTGCGTGTAAACGCGCTGGATTCCGAATGGGGTGTTAACGACCTGGAAGCCGTCGTTCGCGGTGGTGCGGACGTTGTGCGTCTGCCGAAAACCGATACCGCTCAGGATGTTCTGGATATCGAAAAAGAGATCCTGCGTATCGAAAAAGCCTGTGGTCGTGAACCCGGCAGTACCGGCCTGCTGGCGGCGATTGAATCTCCGCTGGGCATTACCCGCGCAGTGGAAATCGCTCACGCTTCCGAGCGTTTGATCGGTATCGCCCTCGGCGCAGAAGACTATGTGCGCAACCTGCGTACAGAACGCTCCCCGGAAGGAACTGAACTGCTGTTCGCTCGCTGCTCCATTTTGCAGGCCGCGCGCTCTGCGGGTATTCAGGCGTTCGATACCGTCTATTCCGACGCTAACAACGAAGCCGGATTCCTGCAAGAAGCCGCCCACATCAAACAGCTGGGCTTTGACGGCAAATCGCTGATCAACCCGCGTCAGATTGATCTGCTGCACAACCTCTACGCACCGACCCAGAAAGAAGTGGATCACGCCCGCCGCGTCGTAGAAGCCGCTGAAGCCGCCGCTCGCGAAGGCCTCGGCGTGGTTTCCCTGAACGGCAAGATGGTGGACGGTCCGGTTATCGATCGCGCCCGTCTGGTGCTCTCCCGTGCAGAACTTTCCGGCATCCGCGAAGAATAAGGCAATCAAAATGACGCAGAAAATTGAACAATCTCAACGACAAGAACGGGTAGCGGCCTGGAATCGTCGCGCTGAATGCGATCTTGCCGCTTTCCAGAACTCGCCAAAGCAAACCTACCAGGCTGAAAAAGCGCGCGATCGCAAACTGTGCGCCGATCTGGAAGAAGCGATTCGTCGCTCTGGTTTACAGGACGGCATGACGGTTTCCTTCCATCACGCTTTCCGTGGCGGTGACCTGACCGTCAATATGGTGATGGACGTCATCGCGAAGATGGGCTTTAAAAACCTGACTCTGGCCTCCAGCTCCCTGAGTGATTGCCATGCGCCGCTGGTAGAACACATTCGCCAGGGCGTGGTTACCCGCATTTATACCTCTGGCCTGCGCGGTCCACTGGCGGAAGAAATCTCCCGTGGTCTGCTGGCGGAACCGGTGCAAATCCACTCTCACGGCGGACGTGTGCATCTGGTACAGAGCGGCGAACTGAATATCGATGTGGCTTTCCTCGGCGTCCCGTCCTGTGATGAATTCGGTAATGCCAACGGCTACTCCGGTAAAGCCTGCTGCGGCTCCCTCGGCTATGCAATGGTTGATGCCGACAACGCAAAACAGGTCGTGATGCTTACCGAAGAACTGCTGCCTTATCCGCATAATCCGGCAAGCATTGAGCAAGATCAGGTTGATCTGATCGTCAAAGTTGATCGCGTTGGCGATGCTGCAAAAATCGGCGCTGGTGCTACCCGTATGACCACTAACCCGCGCGAACTGCTTATTGCCCGTAGCGCTGCGGATGTGATTGTTAACTCTGGCTACTTCAAAGAAGGTTTCTCCATGCAGACCGGCACCGGCGGCGCTTCGCTGGCGGTAACCCGTTTCCTGGAAGACAAAATGCGTAGCCGCGATATTCGCGCCGACTTCGCCCTCGGCGGTATTACCGCGACGATGGTTGACCTGCACGAAAAAGGTCTGATCCGCAAACTGCTGGATGTGCAGAGCTTTGACAGCCAAGCTGCGCAATCGCTGGCCCGTAACCCCAATCACATCGAAATCAGCGCCAACCAATACGCTAACTGGGGGTCGAAAGGCGCATCGGTTGATCGTCTCGACGTGGTGGTACTGAGTGCGCTGGAAATTGACACCCAGTTCAACGTTAACGTGCTGACCGGCTCTGACGGCGTACTGCGTGGTGCTTCCGGTGGTCACTGCGATACCGCGATTGCCTCTGCGCTTTCCATCATCGTCGCGCCGCTGGTACGCGGTCGTATTCCGACGCTGGTGGATAACGTGCTGACCTGCATCACCCCGGGCTCCAGTGTCGATATTCTGGTCACAGACCACGGCATCGCTGTTAACCCGGCACGTCCGGAGCTGGCAGAACGTCTGCAGGAAGCGGGGATCAAAGTGGTTTCTATTGAGTGGCTGCGTGAACGTGCGCGTCTGCTGACCGGTGAACCACAGCCGATTGAATTCACCGACCGCGTCGTTGCCGTTGTGCGTTACCGCGATGGCTCGGTGATCGATGTTGTGCATCAGGTGAAGGAATAAGCCATGCACCTGCTTCCTGAACTCGCCAGCCACCATGCGGTGTCAATTCCCGAGCTGCTCGTCAGCCGGGATGAAAGGCAAGCACGGCAACACGCCTGGCTCAAGCGCCATCCTGTTCCACTGGTCTCCTTTACCGTGGTTGCGCCAGGGCCGATTAAAGACAGCGAGGTCACACGCCGAATTTTTAATCATGGCGTGACAGCCTTGCGTGCCTTAGCCGCAAAACAGGGCTGGCAAATTCAGGAGCAGGCTGCACTGGTTTCCGCCAGCGGGCCGGAGGGCATGTTGAGCATTGCCGCCCCGGCTCGCGACCTCAAGCTCGCCACCATTGAGCTTGAACATAGTCATCCTCTCGGGCGGTTATGGGATATCGATGTCCTGACGCCCGAAGGCGACATTCTCTCCCGCCGCGATTATTCACTGCCGCCTCGCCGCTGCCTGTTGTGCGAGCAAAGCGCAGCTGTTTGCGCGCGTGGAAAAACCCATCAACTGACCGATTTACTCAACCGCATGGAGGCGCTGCTAAACGATGTCGATGCCTGCAACGTCAACTAAAACCACAAAGCTTGCGACGTCATTAATTGATGAGTACGCCCTGCTGGGCTGGCGCGCCATGCTGACTGAAGTCAACCTGTCACCGAAACCAGGCCTCGTGGATCGCATTAACTGCGGTGCGCACAAAGATATGGCGCTGGAAGATTTCCACCGCAGCGCGCTGGCGATTCAGGGCTGGTTACCCCGTTTCATTGAATTTGGTGCCTGTAGTGCAGAAATGGCACCGGAAGCGGTACTCAACGGATTACGCCCAATTGGTATGGCTTGCGAAGGTGATATGTTCCGCGCCACTGCGGGCGTAAACACGCATAAAGGAAGCATTTTTTCTTTAGGGCTACTGTGTGCGGCAATTGGCCGTTTGCTTCAGCTCAACCAGCCGGTAACGCCAACAACCGTTTGTTCTACGGCGGCAAGTTTCTGCCGTGGCCTGACCGATCGCGAACTGCGTACCAATAATTCACGACTGACGGCAGGTCAACGGTTGTACCAGCAGCTTGGCCTTACCGGCGCACGCGGTGAAGCCGAAGCAGGTTATCCACTGGTAATCAACCACGCCTTGCCGCATTACCTCACTCTGCTGGATCAGGGGTTAGATCCTGAACTGGCACTGCTCGATACCTTGCTCCTACTGATGGCTACCAACGGCGATACCAACGTTGCATCGCGCGGTGGCGAGGGGGGCCTGCGCTGGCTACAGCGCGAGGCGCAAACACTATTAAACAATGGGGGCATCCGAACCCCCGCCGATCTCGATTATCTCCGGCAGTTCGACAGGGAGTGTATCGAACGAAATCTCAGTCCAGGCGGCAGTGCCGACCTGCTGATTCTTACCTGGTTTTTAGCACAGATTTAATTATTTAAGCACTTGATAAATTTGGAAATATTAATTTTCGGAGAACCCGTATGTCTTTAGCAAAAGATAATATATGGAAACTATTGGCGCCCCTGGTGGTGATGGGTGTCATGTTTCTTATCCCTGTACCTGACGGTATGCCGCCGCAGGCGTGGCATTACTTTGCAGTGTTTGTGGCAATGATTGTCGGCATGATCCTCGAGCCAATTCCGGCAACGGCGATCAGTTTTATTGCGGTTACTATTTGCGTTATTGGCAGTAATTACCTGCTCTTTGATGCCAAAGAATTAGCTGACCCAGCGTTTAATGCGCAAAAACAGGCGCTGAAATGGGGTCTGGCTGGTTTTTCCAGCACCACGGTATGGCTGGTATTTGGCGCATTTATTTTTGCATTAGGGTATGAAGTTTCCGGGTTAGGCCGTCGTATTGCCCTTTTCCTGGTGAAATTCATGGGGAAACGCACGCTGACGTTGGGTTATGCGATTGTCATTATCGACATTCTGCTGGCACCGTTTACACCGTCCAACACCGCGCGTACCGGGGGTACGGTTTTTCCGGTCATTAAAAACCTGCCGCCGCTGTTTAAATCATTCCCGAACGATCCGTCCGCGCGTCGTATTGGCGGCTATTTGATGTGGATGATGGTCATTAGTACCAGTCTGAGTTCGTCCATGTTTGTCACCGGTGCGGCACCAAACGTGCTGGGTCTGGAGTTCGTCAGCAAAATTGCCGGTATCCAGATTAGCTGGTTGCAGTGGTTCCTCTGCTTCCTGCCGGTTGGGGTTATCTTGCTTATCATTGCGCCGTGGCTTTCCTACGTGCTGTACAAACCGGAAATCACACACAGTGAAGAAGTGGCAACCTGGGCGGGTGATGAACTAAAAACCATGGGTGCGCTGACGCGCAGAGAGTGGACGCTGATTGGCCTTGTATTGCTCAGCTTAGGTTTGTGGGTATTTGGCAGTGAAGTCATTAATGCTACTGCGGTAGGTCTGCTGGCAGTTTCGCTGATGCTGGCGCTGCACGTTGTGCCGTGGAAAGACATTACTCGCTATAACAGCGCATGGAACACGCTGGTCAACCTGGCAACGCTGGTTGTTATGGCGAATGGCCTGACCCGTTCTGGCTTTATCGACTGGTTCGCCAACACGATGAGTACACACCTGGAAGGCTTCTCACCAAACGCAACGGTGATTGTACTGGTTCTGGTGTTCTACTTTGCACACTACCTGTTTGCCAGCCTGTCTGCGCACACCGCAACCATGCTGCCGGTTATTCTGGCCGTCGGTAAAGGGATTCCGGGCGTACCAATGGAACAACTGTGTATCCTGCTGGTGCTGTCTATCGGTATCATGGGCTGTCTGACGCCTTATGCAACCGGTCCTGGGGTGATTATTTACGGCTGTGGCTATGTGAAATCAAAAGATTACTGGCGTCTTGGCGCAATCTTCGGGGTGATTTACATCTCTATGCTGCTGTTGGTTGGCTGGCCGATTCTCGCCATGTGGAACTAATACGTTCGCCAAACGCTGAATAAATCATCACGCCCGCCAGGTAAGCCCACCTGGCGGGCTTTTTTATGATTTAATAGATAATATTCAGTGTATGTATGAGTTCCACACCCATTATGAAAGCATTCTGGCGTAACGCCGCGTTGCTCGCGGTTTCTCTGCTTCCCTTCTCTTCTGCCAACGCCGTGGCGTTGCAGGCAAAACAGTATGGCGATTTTGATCGCTATGTCCTGGCCCTCTCCTGGCAAACCGGATTTTGCCAGAGTCAACACGATCGAAATCGTAACGAACGAGATGAATGTCGCCTGCAAACCGAAACGACCAACAAAGCTGATTTTTTGACCGTACATGGTCTGTGGCCAGGATTGCCTAAATCGGTTGCTGCCCGTGGTGTTGATGAACGCCGCTGGATGCGCTTCGGTTGCGCTACTCGCCCAATCCCGAATCTGCCAGAAGCACGCGCCAGCCGGATGTGTTCATCGCCGGAAACCGGGTTATCGCTGGAAACGGCAGCTAAACTAAGTGAAGTCATGCCAGGAGCTGGCGGACGTTCCTGCCTGGAACGCTACGAATATGCCAAACACGGTGCCTGCTTTGGTTTTGATCCAGACGCATACTTCGGCACGATGGTACGCCTGAATCAAGAAATTAAAGAGAGCGAAGCCGGAAAATTCCTTGCGGATAACTACGGTAAAACAGTGAGCCGCCGTGACTTTGATGCCGCCTTTGCCAAAAGCTGGGGAAAAGAGAACGTGAAAGCAGTTAAGCTAACGTGCCAGGGTAACCCTGCGTATTTGACTGAAATTCAGATCTCGATCAAAGCTGACGCCATCAACGCTCCGCTTTCTGCCAACTCATTCTTGCCACAACCACACCCAGGCAACTGTGGCAAAACCTTTGTGATTGATAAAGCAGGTTATTAATCCTCTGATTTACAAAACACGCTAATTCGTCTTCCATAAACCATGACGATTAAGATTTATACATAATGCGCTACATTGAGGAATTCCCTGAATGTGACGCAAATCACTTCAAAGAGTGAGCAACAGTCAGTATCATCATGTGAGTTAAACCCTCGCCGCCTGACGGTGAGGGTTTTCTTTTGGGTATGTTTATCTGCGACACTCGCAGTACCGACGACATGGAGTAAAAATGTCCAGACCAACTATCATCATTAACGACCTGGATGCCGAACGCATCGATATTCTGCTGGAGCAACCCGCCTATGCTGGTTTGCCAATCGCCGACGCGTTAAACGCAGAGTTGGATCGCGCCCAAATGTGTTCGCCAGAAGAGATGCCACACGACGTGGTGACAATGAACAGCCGGGTTAAATTCCGCAATCTTAGCGATGGCGAAGTGCGTGTGCGCACGCTGGTGTATCCGGCAAAAATGACCGATAGCAATACTCAGCTTTCCGTTATGGCTCCGGTAGGTGCCGCACTGCTGGGGCTGCGCGTTGGCGATTCCATTCACTGGGAACTTCCGGGCGGCGTTGCAACCCACCTTGAAGTGCTGGAACTCGAATACCAGCCAGAAGCTGCTGGCGACTACCTGCTTTAATCCCATCTGCACAAGCGATAACTCGCTTTGCCCAGAGGATGCACTCGCATCCTCTTTCCGCTCAAATATCAACCAGATTTATCATTTTGCTCTTAAGCGCAGCATTCTAATCTGAACTGGTTATTCATCTGCGGAACCTCATATGAGCGAAGCTCTCGGTATCACTGCATTTTATATATTCATAGCAGCAATTATTGTTGCTGCAGTGCTATACCTTGAACAACGCTGGTAGCGCCTGGTTTTATTTATTTTCCAGCTCAATAGCAAATTCAGATCAAATCAGCCTCGCAAATTATAGATTCATAACCAATAATGTGCTGTTATGTATACATGCAAAAACAAGGAGAGAATGCTTATGTACAAAACAATCATCATGCCAGTGGATGTTTTCGAAATGGAATTGAGCGACAAAGCGATTCGCCACGCTGAATTCCTCGCCCAGGATGACGGAGTTATTCATCTACTTCACGTACTACCGGGGTCAGCCAGCCTGAGCCTGCACCGTTTTGCCGCTGATGTACGTCGTTTTGAAGAGCATCTGCAACATGAAGCAGAAGAACGTTTGCAAACGATGGTCAGCCACTTCACCATCGATCCTTCCCGCATTAAGCAACATGTCCGTTTTGGTAGTGTGCGGGATGAAGTTAACGAGTTAGCGAAAGAACTTGATGCAGATGTAGTAGTGATTGGTTCGCGTAACCCATCAATTTCAACTCATCTGTTGGGTTCTAACGCCTCGAGCGTAATCCGCCACGCCAATTTGCCGGTGCTGGTTGTGCGTTAATTGCCAGAATAAGTCTCCCGCCCTGCCCGGAGCCATCCCTGCAGGGCTTTTTAATGCCATAAAAAAGCCGCCAGGTTTGACCCCGGCGGCTAAGCAATTACAGGTGAATCTTACTTCTTCTTATGCAGTTTTGGTGCGAATCAGGTAGTCAAAAGCACTCAGAGAGGCTTTGGCACCTTCGCCAGTGGCGATGATGATCTGCTTGTACGGAACCGTCGTACAGTCACCCGCTGCGAACACGCCTTTGACGTTGGTTTCGCATTTCGCATCAATGATAATCTCGCCCATGCGATTACGTTCGACTGCGCCTTCCAGCCAGTTGGTGTTCGGCAGCAGACCAATCTGGACGAAAATACCGGCCAGTTCGATGTTGTGAATATCGCCGCTGACACGATCGCGATATTCCAGACCTACGACTTTGCTACCGTCGCCTTTCACTTCCGTGGTTTGCGCATTCAGAATAATGTCGACGTTTTTCAGGCTGCGTAGTTTGTCCTGCAGAACCTGGTCGGCTTTCATTTCTGGCGCAAATTCCAGCAGCGTTACGTGCTCAACGATACCCGCCAGGTCAATTGCCGCTTCCACGCCGGAGTTACCGCCGCCGATAACCGCTACGCGTTTGCCTTTAAACAGCGGGCCGTCGCAGTGCGGGCAGTAGGTCACGCCTTTGGTGCGATACTGATCTTCGCCAGGAACGTTCATGTTGCGCCATTTTGCACCAGTCGCCACGATAATGCTGCGTGCTTTCAGTACCGCGCCAGAAGCTGTTTCAATCTGATGCAGGCCGCCTTCAACCGCTGCCGGGATCAGTTTGCTCGCGCTCTGGCTGTCGATCACATCAACGTCGTATTCATCAACATGAACTTTCAGCGCACCTGCCAGTTTCTGGCCTTCGGTCTTCGGTACAGAAATGTAGTTTTCGATATCAACGGTATCGAGGATCTGACCACCAAAACGTTCGCCCATCAGACCGGTACGGATGCCTTTACGTGCGGAGTAAATTGCTGCCGCTGCACCCGCAGGGCCGGAACCAACGATTAATACGTCATAAGCATCACGCTTGTTCAGCTCTTCTGCCGCACGTTTTTCCGCACCAGTATCAATTTTGGCAACGATTTCAGTCAACGTCATGCGGCCCTGACCAAACTCTTTCCCGTTTACGAACACTGCCGGAACGCCCATCACGTTGCGATCGGTGATTTCGTTCTGGAAGGTGCCGCCGTCAATTGCAGTGTGCTTGATGCGCGGGTTCAGTACGCTCATCAGGTTCAGCGCCTGCACCACGTCCGGGCAGTTGTGGCAAGAGAGCGAATAATAGGTTTCGAATTCAAAATCACCGTCAATATGGCGAATCTGCTCCAGCAGAGACTGCGCTTCTTTCGACGGATGACCACCGGTCCACAACAACGCCAGTACCAGCGAGGTGAACTCGTGGCCCAGCGGGGAACCTGCAAAACGTGGCCCCTGGTTGGAACCAGGGTTGGTAATCAGGAAAGACGGCTTACGCACCGGCAAGCTGTTATCTTCTTTAAAGGTGACTTTGTCTGACAGTTCTGCGATTTCAGCCAACAGTTCCTTGATTTCTGCCGATTTAGCGCTGTCATCCAGCGTGGCAATTAACTCAACAGGCTTGGTCAATTTCTCAAGGTAAGCCTTGAGTTGAGTTTTCATATTTGTGTCGAGCATGTTTATCTCCTGGGCTTTAAACATCATCATGCAAGCGGCCTCTGCGGCTAGCTGGATGCAGCTTGCATCATGGTGCGGGGAAGAAAATCGGGTGCCGCAGCACCCGAAGAATTAGGTGAATTTCCGAAGTATCTCGCGCCGGAGTTGATAGCGCGAAAGACGAAGGAAATTTAGATTTTACCAACCAGGTCCAGAGACGGAGCCAGAGTTGCTTCACCTTCTTTCCATTTAGCCGGGCAAACTTCACCTGGGTGAGAAGCTACGTACTGTGCTGCTTTGATTTTACGCAGCAGGTCAGACGCGTCACGGCCAATGCCTTCAGCGGTAACTTCGATTGCCTGGATGATACCCTGCGGGTCAACAACGAAGGTCGCACGGTCAGCCAGACCTTCATCTTCACGCATGTTGTCGAAGTTACGGGTCAGGGCGCCAGTCGGGTCGCCGATCATCGCATATTTGATTTTAGCGATGGTTTCAGAGCTGCTGTGCCATGCTTTGTGGGTGAAGTGAGTATCGGTAGATACTGCGTATACGTCTACGCCCAGTTTCTGCAGTTCTTCGTAATGGTCAGCAACGTCACCCAGTTCGGTCGGGCATACGAAAGTAAAGTCAGCCGGGTAGAAGAAGAAGACGCTCCAGCGGCCTTCGGTATCTTTTTCGGTGATTTCGATGAATTCGCCGTTTTTGAATGCCTGGTTTTTAAAAGGTTTAATTTTGGTGTTAATCAAGGACATCTATACTTCCTCCGTGTTTTCGATGAGATGTAAGGTAACCAATTTTTGCCGATTCGGCTAATGCGTTTCCATTATCAAATCGATAAGTTTTACCTTACAACCTTCGTAAGACAACTTTGTGAACTTTGCACCGCCAGCGGCGATAAAAAGTAAAATGGCCCCCTTTCCAGGTGACCGTGTAATCTGAACTACCCTTTGGTATCTTCAGCACCTGCCTGCAGGCTGAGGTGTTGCCCTTACAAATGCAACAACGACATGGATTACAACACCCTCATAAACAAAGGGCAATCACCTGATCTAAGCTCTTACCTATGACAGTGATAGGTTATGCCTTTTACTCGACTTTTGCACTGACTGAAAAGGACAAATTAATGTTAAAAAAGATACTTTTACTGGCCCTGCTTCCTGCAATCGCCTTCGCAGAGGAACTTCCTGCCCCAGTAAAAGCGATTGAAAAACAGGGTATTACAATCATCAAAACGTTCGATGCCCCTGGAGGAATGAAAGGTTATCTCGGTAAGTATCAGGATATGGGCGTCACCATCTACCTGACTCCAGATGGTAAGCACGCTATCTCTGGTTACATGTACAACGAAAAAGGTGAAAACCTGAGTAACACGCTTATCGAAAAAGAAATTTACGCACCCGCCGGACGTGAAATGTGGCAACGGATGGAACAATCCCACTGGCTCCTCGACGGTAAAAAAGACGCGCCGGTCATTGTCTACGTCTTCGCCGATCCGTTCTGCCCATATTGTAAACAGTTCTGGCAGCAGGCTCGTCCGTGGGTAGATTCTGGCAAAGTGCAATTGAGAACATTGTTGGTTGGGGTTATCAAGCCAGAAAGCCCGGCGACAGCAGCGGCAATTCTTGCCTCCAAAGATCCCGCAAAAACCTGGCAACAATATGAAGCCTCTGGTGGCAAGCTTAAGCTAAGCGTGCCTGCAAACGTAAGCACAGAGCAAATGAAAGTGTTAAGCGACAACGAGAAACTCATGGACGATCTGGGGGCAAATGTCACACCAGCTATCTATTACATGAGTAAGGAAAATACCCTGCAACAAGCCGTCGGATTACCCGATCAGAAAACGCTTAATATCATTATGAGGAATAAATAAAAGATAATTCATGGATGGTTGAAATACATCATTGCTTTTCAACCATCCTAAAAACGCATGAATTGCTCGTAACCCACCTGACAGCTATGCTATTTTAGAAAATCTTAATCCAAAGTTAAGCAGAAAAACATAATACATATAAATACAACAACATTATTGATCAAGTGAATGATTTATGGAAGAGACAATACAACGGAGTATGTTATGGCTAATCTTTATGATCTAAAAAAATTTGACCTCAATTTACTGGTTATATTTGAATGTATTTATCAACATCTCAGCATTAGTAAAGCGGCAGAATCATTATATATAACACCCTCTGCTGTTAGTCAGTCGTTACAACGTTTACGTGCGCAATTTAATGACCCGTTATTCATTCGCTCAGGGAAAGGTATCGCGCCGACTACAACAGGGTTAAACCTGCATCACCATCTTGAGAAAAATCTCAGAGGCCTTGAACAAACGATCAATATCGTTAATAAGTCTGAACTAAAGAAAAATTTTATTATCTACGGTCCTCAGCTTATTTCTTGTACTAATAACAACATGCTAATCCGCTGTCTTAGACAAGATACTTCAATCGATATAGAATGCCATGACATACTGCTTTCAGCTGAAAATGCCGAAGAACTGTTGGTTCAACGCAAAACTGACCTGGCAATTACGCTGCAACCAGTAATTAGTCGCTCTGTCATCTGCATGCCGTTACACACTATTCGCAATTCCCTTATATGTAGCAACAAACATCCTCGTATTACTGATACCAGTAACTATGAACAAATTATCGCCGAAGAATTCACCCTGTTGATATCTAAATCAGCAGGGATTGACGAAATTCAAATGGACATAGATGAACGTTTTATAAACCGTAAAGTTTCATTTCGCAGTTCTTCTTTGTTGACTATAATTAATAGCATTTCTGTTACTGACTTATTAGGCATTGTGCCCACCGAACTGTACGATTTACATCGTGACTTTTTGAAGTTAAAAGAAATAAAACTGGAACAACCTCTTCCTGCGGTTAAACTTTATATTTCCTATAACAAGGCTTCGTTGAACAACCTTGTCTTCTCTCGATTCATAGATCGTTTAAATGATAGCTTCTGATTCATTACCACTGACAAATAATATATTACGCATCAATTAATTCATTGTGTGAATATAAAATAATGTGCTCTATCTTGCTTCGTTTATCCTATAATTAGCGGATTCATCTCACGAGTCACCCCGTAACGTTCAGAGAGCGTTTTTAGATGTCTATTTATAAAATCCCGCTTCCACTGAATATTCTGGAAGCTGCAAAAGAACGTATTACCTGGACACTTAATACCCTACCCCGTATCTGTGTTTCTTTTTCGGGTGGTAAAGATTCCGGATTAATGCTGCATCTGACAGCTGAAATTGCCCGACAAATGGGCAAAAAAATCTGCGTTTTGTTTATCGACTGGGAAGCGCAGTTCTCATGCACTATTAACTATGTTCAGTCATTACGTGAGTTTTACGCCGATGTCATCGAAGAGTTTTACTGGGTTGCGCTCCCGCTTACGACGCAAAATTCCCTTTCTCAATACCAACCCGAATGGCAGTGCTGGGAACCTGATGTCGAATGGGTGCGTCAGCCCCCGCAAGATGCGATAACCGATCCTGACTTTTTCTCCTTTTACCAGCCTGGCATGACCTTCGAACAATTTGTGCGTGAGTTTGCTGAATGGTTTTCACAAAAACGTCCGGCGGCGATGATGATCGGCATCCGTGCAGATGAGTCCTACAACCGTTTTGTCGCCATCGCCAGTTTAAATAAACAACGTTTTGCCGATGATAAGCCCTGGACCACCGCCGCACCAGGCGGTCATAGCTGGTACATTTACCCCATCTACGACTGGAAAGTGGCTGATATCTGGACCTGGTATGCTAACCATCAACAGCTCTGTAACCCACTGTATAATATAATGTATCAGGCAGGCGTCCCTCTGCGTCATATGCGAATTTGCGAACCTTTTGGCCCGGAGCAACGGCAAGGATTATGGCTCTATCACGTTATCGAACCGGATCGCTGGGCTGCTATGTGCGCACGAGTCAGCGGGGTAAAAAGTGGCGGCATTTACGCCGGACATGATAATCATTTTTATGGTCATCGGAAAATCCTCAAGCCAGAACATTTAGACTGGCAAGAATATGCATTATTGCTGCTCAATAGCATGCCGGAAAAAACAGCGGAGCATTACCGCAATAAAATCGCCATTTATTTGCACTGGTATCAGAAAAAAAGCATCACGGTTCCACAAACTCAGCAAGGGGACATTGGGGCGAAAGATATCCCCTCCTGGCGGCGAATATGCAAAGTTTTACTCAATAACGATTACTGGTGTCGGGCATTATCATTTAGCCCTACGAAAGCGAAGAACTATCAGCGTTATAACGAACGGATAAAAGGAAAACGTAAGGAATGGGGGATACTATGCAACAACGATTAACGCAGGATTTAACCCAATTTCTCGCCAGCTTGCCGGAAGATGATCGCATCAACGCGATTAATGAAATCCGCATGGCGATCCATCAGGTTAGCCCCTTTCGTGAAGAGCCAGTGGATTGCGTTCTGTGGGTTAAAAACAGCCAACTTATGCCTAATGATTACAACCCAAACAACGTGGCACCACCCGAAAAAAAACTGCTGAAAAAATCCATTGAAATAGATGGTTTTACCCAACCCATTGTGGTCACGCATACGGATAAAAATGCCCTGGAAATCGTGGATGGTTTTCACCGCCATGAAATTGGTAAAGGCTCATCATCGTTAAAATTACGCTTAAAAGGTTATTTGCCGGTGACCTGTCTGGAAGGTACGCGTAATCAACGCATCGCCGCGACTATTCGTCATAATCGCGCTCGTGGACGTCACCAAATCACTGCCATGTCAGAAATCGTCCGAGAACTCAGCCAGTTGGGATGGGACGATAATAAAATTGGCAAAGAGCTGGGAATGGACAGCGACGAAGTGTTACGCCTGAAGCAAATTAACGGCCTGCAAGAGTTGTTTGCCGACCGTCAATTTTCCCGCGCCTGGACGGTTAAATAACTACAGCTGGCGCAGGCGTTCTGCTGCTGCCAGCAACGTCGATTCCTTCTTGGCAAAACAGAGACGAATCAGTTTATGTGGGAAGGGATCGGCGCAAAACACCGACAGCGGAATCGCCGCTACGCCGTGCTCCCGCGTCAGCCACTGGCAAAACTCAACATCATCCATCGTAGATACGGCGCTGTAATCCACCAGCAAAAAGTATGTACCTTCGCACGGTAAAATCTCCAGCCGACTTTCATTTAAGGCATTCACCAGAATATCGCGCTTCTGGCGATAAAAGTCCGGTAATGCAAGATAATGCTCAGGTTCTGCACGTAGCATATCGGCAAGCGCCAGTTGTGCCGGGGTATTCACCGAAAAGGTCAGATACTGATGCACTTTGCGGATCTCGGCGCTGATGGGCGCAGGCGCAACGCAATAACCCACTTTCCAGCCGGTCATATGATAGGTCTTACCAAACGATGACACCGCCACCGCTCGCTCACGCAATTGCGGATGCGCCAGCACGCTGGCATGGCCCTGTTGTGAAAAATTGATGTGCTCGTAGACTTCATCGCTAATGACAAAAATCTCGTGCCCGGCGATCGCCTGCCACAGAGCGGCGAAATCAGTCTGCTGCCAGACAGTTGCACTGGGGTTATGCGGGGTGTTGAGGATCACCAGTCGGGTGCGCTCGCTTAACAATGCGGCAAATTCCTGCCAGTCAACGCGAAAATGCGGCGGTTGCAGTGCAATACGTTTCACTATTCCCCCCGAAAGTGCGATGGCGGGGGCGTAACTGTCATAGCTGGGATCAAAACAAATCACTTCGTCGCCATTGCGCACCAATGCGGTTATCGCCGCGTATAACGCCTCCGTCGCCCCTGCCGTCACGGTGATATTGCTGTCGACATCCGGTTGATAGCCATACAGACGTTCCGTTTTCTGAGCAATCGCCTCGCGCAAGGCCTGCACGCCGGTCATGGGTGCGTATTGGTTTGCCCCCTGGGCAACGTGGTACGCCAGCCGCTCCTGTAAATAGCGCGGACCATCAAAATCAGGAAAGCCTTGCGAAAGGTTAATCGCCTGGTGTTGCTGCGCCAGCGCGCTCATCTTGGTGAAAATAGTGGTGCCAAGTTGTGGAAGTTTGCTTTGTGGAATCAGAGGGTTATTTGTCATTTTTATTGTACCTGACGAAGTTGCGTGTTGAAGGCACTATAACACGATGCTAGTATTTGGCAATCAAGACGTTTAGATGTCTAAATAAAACAATAAGGACAACACAACATGCCTCACAATCCTATCCGCGTGGTCGTCGGCCCGGCTAACTACTTTTCACATCCCGGAAGTTTCAATCACCTGCACGATTTTTTCACTGATGAACAACTTTCTCGCGCGGTGTGGATCTACGGCGAACGCGCCATTGCTGCGGCACAAACCAAACTGCCGCCTGCGTTTGAACTGCCAGGGGTAAAGCATATTTTGTTTCGTGGTCATTGCAGCGAAAGCGACGTGCAACAACTGGCGGCGGAGTCCGGTGACGATCGCAGCGTGGTGATTGGCGTCGGCGGCGGCGCACTACTCGACACCGCGAAAGCCCTCGCCCGCCGTCTCGGTCTGCCGTTTGTTGCCGTTCCGACGATCGCCGCTACCTGCGCCGCCTGGACACCGCTCTCCGTCTGGTATAACGATGCCGGACAAGCGCTGCATTATGAGATTTTCGACGACGCCAATTTTATGGTGCTGGTGGAACCGGAGATTATCCTCAATGCGCCACAAGAATATCTACTGGCGGGGATCGGTGACACGCTGGCGAAATGGTATGAAGCGGTGGTGCTGGCTCCGCAACCAGAAACGTTGCCGCTAACCGTGCGGCTGGGAATCAATAATGCGCAGGCCATTCGCGACGTCTTGTTAAACAGTAGCGAACAGGCGCTTGCCGATCAGCAAAATCAGCAATTAACGCAATCATTTTGCGATGTGGTGGATGCGATTATTGCTGGTGGTGGGATGGTCGGTGGTCTGGGCGATCGTTTTACGCGTGTGGCGGCGGCCCATGCCGTGCATAACGGTCTGACCGTTTTGCCGCAAACCGAGAAGTTTCTCCACGGCACCAAAGTCGCCTACGGAATTCTGGTGCAAAGCGCCTTGCTGGGTCAGGATGATGTGCTGGCGCAATTAACCGGGGCGTATCAGCGTTTTCATCTGCCGACTACGCTGGCGGAGCTGGAAGTGGATATCAATAATCAGGTGGAGATCGACAAAATGATTGCCCACACCCTACGTCCGGTGGAATCCATTCATTACCTGCCAGTCACGCTGACACCAGATACCTTGCGTGCAGCGTTCGAAAAAGTGGAATCGTTTAAAGCCTGACGTACAAATTTAGCAGCAGCGCGCGCCGCCTTTTCCACCATAGCGCGCGTCCTGCCGCTCACGGAAAAACTCCTCGTAGGTCATCGGCGTTTGATCGGGATGGTTAACCCGCATATGTTCGACATAGTTGTCGTAATCAGGCATACCAATCATCAGTTTCGCCGCCTGACCTAAATATTTTCCGGCTTTTGCCAGTGAATCAAACATCTAAACCTCCGGTAATACAAATGCCCTCCTGAATTAAGAGGGCTTAATTGCTATCAACACGCTCGGGCTGAGAGTAAGGGGAACGTTCAGCACATCCCCCCTCACTCTGACTTTAGTGCGCGCCTTTCGCCTGCGCCACGATCTCCTCGACATTTTCCGGCATCGGCTCATATGGCGTTTCTTTCGCCGTTGGCTTCGGCTCTTTCAATGCCGCCAGTGCCGTCTTAATCGAGAACAGCGCCAGAACCACCACGACCACCATAAAGAAGATGGTTAACCCGGCATCAAGACGGTTGTTGAACACCAGTTGCGCCAGTTGTGACTCAGTATACTGCGATGGAATATTGCCGCTGTCGATCATTGCCTGGAACTTGTTAGCAATCGCCAGGAATCCGACTTTCGCATCCGGGCTAAACGCTTTCTGCCAGCCTGCGGTCAGGGTACAAATCAGCAGCCAGGCCGTTGGTACCAGCGCCACCCAGGCGTAACGTTGACGTTTCATTTTGAACAGCACCACAGCACAAAGCATCAGCGCCATCCCTGCCAGCATCTGGTTGGCAATACCAAACAGCGGCCACAAGGTGTTAATACCGCCCAGCGGATCGACCTCGCCCTGATGCAGGAAGTAGCCCCACGCCAGCACGCACAGCGCCGTTGCCAGCAGGTTAGCAGGCAGTGAATCGGTCCGTTTCAGGCCCGGAGACACCACGCCCAGCAGATCCTGCAACATAAAGCGCGCAGCACGCGTACCCGCATCCACCGCCGTCAGAATAAACAGTGCTTCAAACAGAATGGCGAAGTGATACCAGAACGCCACATCCATCATGCCGCCCAGCGCACCGTGCAGAATGTAGGCCATCCCCACCGCCAGGGTCGGCGCACCGCCCGCACGGGAAATGATCGACTGTTCACCCACTTCGCTGGCAATCTGGTTTAGCGTATCCGGGGTAATCGCAAAGCCCCAGCTACTCACCACCTGCGCGGCAGAAGCAACCACATCCGCCGTCCCTGCCGGAGCCAGCACCGCCATCGGGCTGTTCATGGCGAAGTACACACCCGGATCGATGATACAGGCGGAAACCAGTGCCATAATCGCCACAAAGGATTCCATTAACATCCCGCCGTAGCCGATAAAGCACGCCTGCCCTTCGTTCGCCAGCATCTTCGGCGTGGTGCCGGAAGAGATCAGCGCATGGAAGCCAGACACCGCGCCACAGGCGATGGTGATAAACAGGAACGGGAACAGGTTACCGGTCCATACCGGGCCAGTGCCATCGACAAATTTAGTTAGCGCAGGCATGGTCAGCGTCGGGCGCATAATTAAAATGCCCACCGCCAGACCGACGATAGTCCCGATTTTCAGGAAGGTTGAGAGGTAGTCACGCGGAGCCAGCAGCAACCACACCGGCAGCACCGCCGCCACAAAACCGTAGCCCACCAGCATCCAGGTCAGCTGCACGCCGGTAAAGTCAAAGTACGGTGCCCAGGTCGGGCTTTCTGCCACCCAGCCGCCAGAGATAATGGCGAAAATCAGGAACACCAGACCAATTACCGACACTTCGCCAATACGCCCCGGACGCAAATAGCGCAGGTAGATCCCCATAAACAGCGCCAGCGGAATGGTGAACGCAACGGTATACGTTCCCCACGGGCTATGAGTCAGGGCTTTCACCACAATCATCGCCAGCACGGCAAGGATAATGACCATGATCATAAAGCAGGCCACCAGCGCTATCACCCCGGCGGTTGGTCCCATCTCTTCTTTGACCAGCTCACCCAGCGAGCGACCGTCACGGCGCGTAGAAACAAACAGCACCATGAAATCCTGCACCGCACCGGCGAGAACCACCCCGGCGAGCAGCCAGATCATCCCTGGCAGGTAACCCATTTGCGCCGCCAGTACCGGCCCAACCAACGGACCTGCTCCGGCAATGGCCGCAAAATGGTGACCGAACAGCACTTTTTTGTCCGTCGGCACATAGTCCAGCCCGTCGTTATGGCGCACCGCTGGCGTCATACGCGTCGGGTCAACCGCCAGCACATTTTTGGCGATATACAGGCCATAAAAACGGTAGGCGATTAGATAGATACAGACCGACGCCACCACAATCCACAGCGCGTTGATCTGTTCCCCACGATTTAAAGCAATGTATCCCAGAGCAAATGCTCCCATTACAGCGAGCACTGTCCAGACGAGGTATTTCCCTGATTTGTTCATAGTTGTTATCCGTGTGCGTGTCCATAGAGATGTTACATTTTGTTTCTATAACATCTTTGTACAATTTAACAACACAGCAACCATGTAAATCGGAATTGAAACCAATATTTAACTTAACAATGTTAACTCGATCACTCCGTTAACCGAGTTTTCCTGCAATCTCATTTAATTCTGTCGGGCTCATCCCAAAACTGCCGTACCCAGCCGACAGGTGCAGCAGCGCCGCCCCTGTTCATCGAAAACGACGATTTCCCAGCTCTGATTTTGTCGTCCAAGATGCAGCGGCTGGCAGACACCGCGCACCTTTCCCTCAGACACCGGGCGATGATGTGTGGCGTTAAGTTCCGTGCCCACCACACACTGTCCGTCGCGGGTCATCATAAATCCGGCCATCGATCCCAGCGTTTCCGCCAGCGCCGCCGACGCGCCGCCATGCAGCAGGCCAAACGGCTGATGAGTACGGGTATCAACCGGCATTTCGGCTTCGAGTACATCATCGCCCAGACGGGTATACACAATTCCCAGATGCGCCACCATTGTGTTATCGCTGGTGGCGTTCAGCTCGTCGAGCGTTAAATGACGTTTCCAGATCATGCTTATGCCCCCAGCGTTGAGCCGCCATCGACCACAATATCCTGTAGGGTAATATGGCTGGCGAGGTCAGAGGCGAGGAACAAAATCGTGTTGGCGATCTCTTGTGGACAGGCGATTTTCCCTAGCGGAATGCCGAGTTTAAACTGCTCGCCAAAGCCGCGAATACGCTGCTCTTCGGCGTCATCGCTCACCCACAGCGTGCGTTGCATATCGGTGTCGGTGGAGCCCGGCGAAACCACATTACAGCGCACGCCGCTACCCGCCAGTTCCAGCCCGACGCTCAACGCCAGGCTTTTCAGCGCCGCTTTCGACGCGCCATAAGCACTCATACCAATACGCGGCGTGTGTGCGGCGTCGGACGCAACAGTAACAATCGCCCCGCCCCGCTGACGGCGAAACTGGTTCATGGTCTGCTGAAACAGGTTAAACGCACCGCCGACGTTGACCGCAAAAGTCTGCTGCCAGTCCTCTTTACTGAGCTGATCGGTCGCGCCCATGCGCAAAATTCCCGCCGCATTGACCAGCACGTCCAGTCGCTCCGTTTCAGCTAACAGTCGCTGACATACCTGCGCCACCTGCGCAGCATCGGCAACATCCATTACTTCGGTCGCAAAAGGATATTGCTCCTGACTAAACGCTTGATCAAAACCTGTAACTTTCGCCCCCGCCTCAACAAATGCCAGCGCCGTGGCGTAGCCTATACCTTTCCCCGCGCCAGTTACCCAGACATTTTTACCGCTGAAATCCATTATTTCACCTCGCGGGAGAGTAGCTTCCACCAGGCGTCGATGGTCGGGTTTTTCGCCAGCATGACAAAGTCGATATCGCCATGCACTTTGCGCCAGCGCGCCGCCAGCGCCATCATGCGCACCGAATCCAGACCGTAGTCGATCAGGTTGTCGTCATCGAAGGGTTCATCGGACTCGTCCAGCAACGGCAGGATCACCTCACGCAGCGCCGCTTTGCTGGCGGGGATAGGTGCTGGCAGCAATTCTTCGGTCATCACCACCCGACCAGAACGTCCGGCCACATATTTCAGCGACATCAAATGCTCGTCACGGCTGAAATCGGCCAGCGCATCCGCCACCATAAACGGTTTAATATCGCGCATAAATGCGTCCGTTGCGG
Source organism: Escherichia sp. WS2035 (assembly GCF_046487065.1). NCBI lineage: Bacteria > Pseudomonadati > Pseudomonadota > Gammaproteobacteria > Enterobacterales > Enterobacteriaceae > Escherichia > Escherichia sp. WS2035. Next base: position 393,034 of record NZ_JBJQKD010000001.1, on the reverse strand, counting down.
TGGTCATACAGCCAATGTGGGCATATACCCCGGTAATAATCAGCTGGTTACGTCCACTCTCTTTGAGCATTTGCTCCAGCGGAGAACGATGAAATGCGCTGTAGCGCCATTTCACCAGCACCGTGTCGTCGGCATCTGGCGTCAGGCGATCCACCACCTTTTGCTGTTCCGGCGAACGGGTCAGGCCAGGCCCCCACATATCATTCAACAGCGCCCGATCTTCATCGCTCTGCTCTTTCGGCTGGGCGGTGTAATAAACCGGGATATTGTGCTGTTTGCAGTAGTCGCGTAGTGCCGCAATATTCGCGATCACCTGCTCCATCATCGGGCAGTTCTCACCCCAGAAGCTGACAAAATAGTCCTGCATATCATGGATTAACAACGCGGCACGTTGCGGTTCAAAGGCCCAGTCGACTTTATTCTGCGGAATATCGTGAGGCTCCGGCAGTGCGTAAGCCTGTAATTTTGGAATAGCCATCGTGTTCTCTCCTTCAGGCTGATGTGCGTGACGCCAGCCACTGACGTAATTGTTTTTTATCGACTTTCCCGACCGCCGTCAGCGGAAGTGAATCTACACACTCCACGCGATCCGGTAATTTAAATTCGGCAATACCCTGTTCACGCAGGAAACGACGCACCTGCACCGCGCGCAGCGGCTCTTTTACCACCAGATAAGCACAGCTTTTTTCGCCCATCAGCTCATCTTCCATGCTCACCAGTGCGGCGTAGATCACCGCCGGATGGCGCAGCAGCAGGTTTTCGATCTCTTCGGCAGCGATCTTCTCGCCGCCACGGTTGATCTGATCTTTCTCGCGCCCCTGCACAGTGATGTAACCCTCTGGATCAATAGAGATCAGATCGCCGGAACAGTAAAAACCGTTGGCATCAAAGGCGCTGGCATTGTGCTGCGGGCTTTTGTAATAGCCACGGAAAGTGTACGGCCCGCGCGTCATCAGGCGTCCAACTTCCCCTTGCGGCAGTGGATTTCCTTCGGCATCGGCAACCCATACTTCATCGTCCGGGCACATTGGGTAACCCTGGGTATGGATAATTTTCTCCGCACTATCATCAAGACGGGTGTAGTTCACCAGCCCTTCCGCCATGCCAAACACCTGCTGCAACTGGCAGCCAATCTCAGCGGGAATACGCGCCGCAAGCGTGGCAGAAAGACGTGCGCCGCCGACCTGTAACAGTTTCAGCGAGGCAAGCTGCGCCCGGCTTTCGCCTTCAGCCAGTGCCTGCAACCACAGGCTGACTGCTGGCGGCACCAGCGCGGTGACGTTCACCTGATGTTTTTCAATCAATGGGAAGCAAAGCGTGGCGCTGGGGTCGGCAGCCAGAACGACAGTGCCGCCAGCGAGAAATACCCCCAACGATCCCGGTGAACTCATGGCGTAGTTATGAGCCGCCGGGATCGCGCACAGGTAGCGCGTCTGTTGTGTGAACTGACAAATCTCGACGCTACGACGCACGCTGTAGTAGTAGTCGTTATGAGTGCGCGGGATCAGTTTCGGAGTGCCGGTGGTGCCGCCGGAAAGCTGGAAATAGGCCACTTCATCAGCAGGAGATGGCGTGGCAGTAAAATCCTCAGCCGGATGGTTAATCGCATCCTGCAAGTTATGCTCACCGCTGTCGTTGAGCAGCTGCACCACGCGAATGGAAGAATGCTCTGCAACAAATGTGTTGAGGAAATCATCCCCGCTAAATAGCGCATGTTGGCGATCGGCAATCAGTAACGCCGGTTCAATCTGGCTGGCATAGGCGTTCAGTTCACTACGCTGATGGCTGAACAGCGCCAGCACCGGCGCAACGCCCAGTTTCAGCAGCGCGAAAAAGGTAATGTAAAGTTCAGCGACGTTACCCAGTTGTACCAGCGCGGTTTCACCAGGTTTAATGCCCTGACGGCGCAAACTACAGGCGAGGTTATCCGCCGCCTGATTCAGCTCCCGGTAACTCAACTGCCACTCGCCGTCGATCACCGCGATGCTGTCACTCGCAGCGTGGCGAGTCAGAATGTCGGTCAGTGGCAAATCCTGCCAGTAGCCTTTTTCCCGATAGCGACGGGCAAACTCTTCCGGCCATCGGGTGAATGGAATGCTCATCCTCGCTCCTTAATGCAATCCAAAAACGTTCAACATGGTAGAAAGTTTGACGCCTGTTTCGCGCCACTCACCCAACGGTGAGGACGCAGGCACAATCCCCGCTCCGGCAAACAGACGCACCTGATTTTCCCGCAGCTTCGCGCAGCGGATGGTCACCACCCATTCACCGTTACCTTCGCTGTCACACCAACCCACAATGCCGCCAAACAGTTCGCGGTCGAACGGCTCCAGTTCAGCAATAACCTGAGTCGCGGCCAGATGCGGGAAACCGCTCAGCGCAGGAGTTGGATGCAGCAGACAGGCCAGAGTCAGTGCGTTTTCTTGCGAATTCGCTTTACCTTCAAAGGGAGTTGCGAGATGCCACAGCGTCGGCGTGGTAATCAATTGTGGAGAGGAGGGAACGTGTAACTCACTACTGCGTTCGCGCAGTACCTCTTTCATCGCCTGAGTCACCAGTTCATGTTCATGGCGATCTTTTTCTGACGCCAGCAGACGATTACCCGCTTCGCGATCGAGCACTTCATCTGGCTGACGACGCGCGGAACCGGCTAACGGAATGGAGCTAAAACGCTCGCCGTCTTTACGTAGCAGCAGTTCCGGGCTGGCCCCCAGCAGAACGCCACCATCAGCCAACGGAACATGGAAGTTGTAACTAACCGGGTTTTGCGCAATCAACCGTTCCAGCAATACGCCACTATCAATGGCGGCGTCAGTGGTGATATCAATCAACCGTGACAACACCACTTTGTCGACCTGCGGCGTGGCGGTAAGTGCGGCAGCACGGGCAACCATCTGTTCAAACGTGGTTTGTTCCGGAATGGCCTGACGTTCCACCACGTTCAGCGACTGGCTGCGGGTGAAACGGCGTGCGGAAGCTTGTTTTTCCTGACGGGAGAACGACTGCCAGGATTCGGGAATATACAGCGACGAAGGCTGACGTGGATCGAAGGGAATCGCCCCGACCATCACCGGATTTTTGATGCCCTGCGCTTTGGCATCGGCAAACAGCGCGGCGAGTTTTTGCTGGAAGGGACTGTCGGGTGAATCCCCGTTCACAGCGGGTTCATCGAAGCGGGCGAAACATCCTGACGTCGTAAAACTGCGGTACGGCGACATAAAGAAAAAGCGATTGGGCGCAAGTGTTGCCATGGTCTGCTGTACTTCCTCAGCCAGTGACGTATCCATATCATCCTCCACAAAATGATAAAGGCTTTAATAATGATTATCATTTATATTTTCGGTCGCTAACCTAAAAGCAAACGCGCACTATGTCAACTCTTGAGGTAACGCAATCTGCAACTCGGGGTTGCATCTGGTTGTGGTTACAATGAAAATGAGAAGCATTAACTTCATTAATAACAGGAAGCTGATTTGTGAGACTCGCCTCGCTCTACCGCAACGCCCTTCTATTAACAGGACTTTTGCTTTCAGGAATAGCCGCAGTTCAGGCCGCCGACTGGCCGCGTCAGATTACTGACAGCCGTGGCACTCATACCCTGGAAAGCCAGCCGCAGCGTATTGTATCCACCAGCGTCACCCTGACTGGCTCACTGCTGGCGATTGATGCTCCGGTGATCGCCAGCGGCGCGACCACACCAAATAACCGCGTAGCGGATGACCAGGGCTTTTTACGCCAGTGGAGCAAGGTGGCGAAAGAACGCAAACTGCAACGGCTCTATATCGGCGAACCGAGTGCAGAAGCCGTTGCCGCGCAAATGCCGGATCTGATTTTAATTAGCGCAACCGGCGGCGATTCGGCGCTGGCGCTGTACGATCAGCTTTCTACCATCGCCCCAACATTAATCATCAATTACGACGACAAAAGCTGGCAGTCGCTGTTAACGCAGCTTGGCGAAATTACCGGGCATGAGAAACAAGCGGCAGAGCGGATTGCACTGTTTGATAAGCAACTGGCAGCGGCGAAAGAGCAAATCAAATTACCGCCGCAGCCGGTCACTGCCCTTGTCTATACCGCCGCTGCACACAGTGCCAATCTCTGGACGCCGGAATCAGCACAAGGGCAGATGCTGGAACAACTCGGCTTTACGCTGGCGAAGTTGCCCGCAGGCTTAAACGCCAGCCAAAGCCAGGGCAAACGCCATGACATCATTCAGCTTGGTGGAGAAAATCTGGCTGCAGGGTTAAATGGCGAGTCACTATTCCTGTTCGCCGGTGATCAGAAAGACGCCGATGCTATTTATGCTAATCCGCTGCTCGCGCACCTGCCTGCAGTACAAAACAAGCAGGTTTATGCGCTGGGAACCGAGACATTCCGCCTGGATTACTACAGCGCCATGCAAGTGCTGGAACGACTTAAGGCGCTGTTTTAAGCATTAATTGTCGGACGCTGTCACCTGCGGCGGCGTCTGGCGAAAACGCCGCAACTCCACCAGCACCAGCAACAACAACACGCCGATAATCAACAAACCAAAACCGCTCGCGCTTGCGGAAGCAACCGGTGTCATCATCGCTCCCAGACCGCCTAACAGCGCCGCACCTATGGCATCGCCCGTCACGTTTTGCGCCGTCCACAAACCGTTAATCCGCCCTAACATCGCTTCCGGGGTTTGCGTTTGCAGCATTGTATATTGCAGCAACGAACTAACCGCGCTCAGCCAGCCGAACAGTGCCAGACAAACCACGCCTAAAATCCACATCGGCATCAGGCCAAACAGACCAATGGCGAGGAACGCCCCCAATGTGGAGAGCAACATCAACAGACCTGGCCGTACGCTATGCGCCAGTTTTCCACTGGTTAACGCGCCAATAGCCGCACCGAGCGGGATTGCCGCATAGAGAAAGCCAATTTGCGCCGCCGACATCTGCCAGTTGTCAGCCAGCGCCGGATACAGTACCCGCACCGCGCTCGCCATCGTCAATAAACCCCCCAGCAACGCAATCCCTCCCACCAGCGGGCTGGCGAGTAGAAAACGAAATCCTGCCAGTAATGATTTCAACGGATGCTCACGCGGCTGCGGCGGTGGTGGCAACGCCGGAAGGCTTAACAACGGTAGCAAGGTAATAAACGTGCCCGCCGCCGCCAGCCCGTAGTTCCAGGCTACGCCTCCGGTCGCCAGCAGTAAACCACCAATCATGGGCGAAATCACCGACCCCAGACGCACAGTCAACATGGTGATCGCCCCGGCCTGCATTAGGTTTTCACGTCCTACCAGTGCAGGTGTCGCCGCCAGTAGCGCCGTAACGCCAAGTGATGCGAAAAAACCATCCCATAAACCAAGTAAATAGATTGCCAGCAAAGACGGCTCCGGCAGCAGCGCATTCAGGCACAGTCCAATGAAGCCAATGCCACAGGTGCCGCGCGCCAGCAAAATCACTTTTTTGCGCTCATAGCGATCCGCCAGCACACCACCGATCATCAGACCGACAAACATAGCACCGCCGGTCAGCGTCACCGAAAGCCCCACCTGCCAGGTAGAATGTGTCATCATCTGGATCTGCACCGGCACCGCGACGCTGAGCAAACCCAGAGACACAATTGAGATAAAACGAGCGAGGAATACTGCGCGAAACGCCGGGTGCGTTTTTAACAGGCTGAGGTTAAGCAGCCAGGATTGTTTATTCATTACAATGCCTTGCCATCAAATATTTTAAATACCTATTCTTAGGCTGCACATGCTAACATATCCAAATAAGATCGATAACGATAATTAATTTCATTATCATGGAAGTTCGTATGTCTGGTTCTGTTGCCGTGACACGCGCCATTGCCGTGCCCGGATTGCTGTTATTACTGATTATCGCGACGGCATTAAGCCTGCTCATTGGAGCAAAATCACTCCCCGCTTCCGTAGTGCTGGAAGCCCTCTCCGGCACCTGCCAGAGCGCCGACTGCACCATCGTGCTCGACGCACGACTGCCGCGCACCCTTGCCGGTTTACTGGCAGGCGGTGCGCTTGGCCTTGCCGGGGCGTTAATGCAAACCCTCACCCGAAACCCACTTGCCGACCCCGGCTTGCTTGGCGTGAATGCCGGAGCCAGCTTTGCCATTGTGCTGGGTGCGGCGCTGTTTGGTTACTCTTCCGCGCAGGAACAACTGATGATGGCCTTCGCCGGCGCGCTGGTGGCGTCATTGATTGTTGCCTTTACCGGCAGCCAGGGCGGCGGGCAGTTAAGTCCGGTGCGTTTAACCCTGGCGGGCGTGGCGCTGGCGGCGGTGCTGGAAGGACTGACCAGCGGCATCGCCCTGCTTAATCCTGACGTCTACGATCAACTGCGTTTCTGGCAAGCCGGTTCGCTGGATATTCGCAATCTACATACCTTAAAAGTGGTGCTGATCCCGGTGCTTACCGCCGGAGCAACCGCGCTATTACTGAGCCGCGCGCTGAACAGTTTAAGCCTTGGCAGTGACACCGCGACGGCGCTGGGCAGTCGCGTAGCGCGCACACAGTTGATTGGTCTGCTGGCAATTACCGTGCTTTGTGGTAGTGCAACGGCGGTAGTTGGCCCGATTGCCTTTATTGGCCTGATGATGCCGCACATGGCGCGCTGGCTGGTAGGTGCCGATCATCGCTGGTCGCTGCCCGTCACGCTACTCGCTACCCCTGCCCTGCTGCTGTTTGCCGATATCATTGGGCGGGTGATTGTTCCCGGCGAACTGCGCGTTTCTGTAGTCAGTGCCTTTATTGGTGCACCAGTGCTGATCTTCCTCGTACGACGTAAAACGCGAGGTGGCGCATGATTTACGTCTCTCGCCGATTAATTATCACCTGTCTACTGTTGCTAATAGCTTGTGTAATGGCAGGCGTGTGGGGATTACGCAGCGGTGCCGTCACGCTGGAAACCTCGCAGGTATTCGCCGCGCTGATGGGCGATGCGCCGCGCAGTATGACGATGGTGGTCACCGAATGGCGTTTACCACGCGTGCTGATGGCGCTGTTGATTGGCGCGGCGCTGGGCGTCAGCGGCGCGATTTTTCAGTCGCTGATGCGTAACCCGCTCGGCAGCCCTGACGTAATGGGCTTTAACACCGGGGCGTGGAGCGGCGTGCTGGTGGCGATGGTGCTGTTTGGTCAGGATCTGACGGCTATCGCGCTGGCAGCAATGGCGGGGGGTATTGTCACCTCGCTGCTGGTCTGGCTGCTCGCCTGGCGTAACGGTATCGACACCTTTCGGTTGATTATTATCGGTATCGGCGTTCGCGCCATGCTGGTGGCCTTTAATACCTGGCTGTTGCTGAAAGCGTCTTTAGAAACGGCGCTAACAGCGGGTTTGTGGAATGCCGGATCGCTCAATGGCCTGACGTGGGCAAAAACCTCACCTTCCGCACCCATCATTATATTAATGTTAATTGCCGCCGCCTTGCTGGTGCGGCGAATGCGCTTGCTGGAAATGGGCGATGATACCGCGTGTGCGCTGGGCGTCAGCGTCGAACGTTCGCGGCTGTTAATGATGCTGGTCGCCGTAGTGCTTACCGCAGCTGCCACTGCCCTGGCGGGGCCAATTTCCTTTATTGCTTTAGTCGCGCCACACATTGCCCGCCGCATCAGTGGCACCGCTCGCTGGGGGCTGACCCAGGCGGCGCTGTGCGGGGCACTTTTACTGCTGGCGGCCGATCTCTGCGCCCAACAACTGTTTATGCCGTATCAACTTCCGGTTGGCGTCGTTACCGTCAGCCTCGGCGGTATTTACCTTATCGTCTTGTTAATTCAGGAGTCTCGCAAAAAATGACCGAATCAGTAGCCCGTTTGCGTGGCGAACAGTTAACCCTCGGATATGGCAAATATACCGTTGCGGAAAATCTGACTGTAGAAATACCTGATGGTCACTTCACGGCAATTATCGGGCCAAATGGCTGCGGTAAATCCACGTTACTGCGTACCTTAAGCCGCCTGATGACGCCTGCTCACGGGCATGTCTGGCTGGATGGCGAGCACATTCAACATTACGCCAGTAAAGAGGTTGCACGCCGGATTGGTCTGTTGGCGCAAAATGCTACCACACCGGGCGATATCACCGTGCAGGAGCTGGTGGCGCGTGGGCGTTACCCGCATCAACCGCTGTTTACCCGCTGGCGCAAAGAAGATGAAGACGCGGTAACAAAAGCGATGCAGGCCACGGGAATAACTCATCTGGCGGATCAAAGCGTGGACACCCTTTCTGGCGGACAACGCCAGCGAGCGTGGATCGCGATGGTGCTGGCCCAGGAAACGGCAATTATGCTGCTCGACGAACCCACGACCTGGCTGGATATCAGTCATCAGATTGATCTACTGGAACTGTTAAGCGAACTGAACCGCGAGAAAGGCTATACCCTGGCGGCGGTGCTGCACGATCTTAATCAGGCCTGTCGTTACGCCAGCCATTTGATTGCATTGCGGGAAGGGAAAATTGTTGCTCAGGGAGCGCCGAAAGAGATTGTCACTGCTGAACTGATCGAGCGCATTTATGGTCTGCGCTGCATGATAATTGACGATCCGGTTGCCGGAACGCCGCTCGTGGTGCCGCTCGGACGAACGGCACCTTCAACCGCAAAGATTTAAACTAAGTGGTCTGCCATCATGGCATCCTGTTTTCTGGATGCCATCGCATGACGCAACAACACACCACCACAAGCCACCATCCCGCCGACCAACGCAGAAAGGATCACGATAATCGCCTTACCCTGACCGTCTTTTTTTACGGGTAATGACGGACGCAACTGATATTTAAACGGTGTAAAATTCACATCGTTGACATTTGTTTTTGTTAATTGCTCGACTAGATACTGACGATTACGTAATTCACCGTTCAATTCCGCAACGTCAGTGACTGCTTTTTCAATTTCCAGTTTGCGTTCAATACCGTCTGCACCGAGAGAAATAGAGAAATCGGGGTCATCTTTAACGGCCTGACCATTACTGTATACGGGCTTTTTAATTCCTGCCGCGTTGGCAATGTCAAGTGAATAATTGAGGCGCTGAATGTTTGCATCAAGTTGATTTTTCGTTTTAATGCGATCCTGAGCCAGTTTTTCTTTTTCAAACTGGGTTTTGATCTCCAGTTTATTACGGACGTTTTCTATCGACTCTTTCACCACCAACGCAGAGATATAATCGATATACCCGGCCAACACTTTCTGTGCCTCTTCACTGGTGGGTGCGGTGAAACTTAGCGTCCAGGAAGTATACAATGCAGACTCATCTTTTTTCTTACTGGCATTGTCATCAACCGCTTTCATTTTTTCGCTCAATGCAACAATGGCGCGATGCAGATCCAGTGGGTCGATTTTCGCTTCTTTTAATTGATCCATCACATAAGGTGATGAACGCAGGTACTCCTCAAGCAAGCTAACAGACTGAAATTTCTTGATAAACAGGTTAAATGCTTCTGTACGATCAATTTTGATATCCAGATCCAGCACACGAAGCTTAGTGAATGTTTTCTCCAGCTCTTGCCACTGAACAGGTTCTGGAGGCGTGACAACCGCCGCGCTAGTCCATTTTTGCGGCAGGATGAAAGAGATCAGCAAGCCTGCGCAGGCAAACGCAAAAACGACCGCCATGACCGTTTTTTTTGCCCGCCATAAAACCTCGATTAGATTAAGTAAATCAATTTCATTATTACTGGGCGACGCCAGAGGATACTCGGGAAAATGAGCTTCACTTCCCTGTTTAATATTCAGTGATGACATGTAGTGAAACCTGAGGTTTTAGTCCGTAAAGCACAACGATGTACATAGCATTCTAACAGGAACTGAGATTTATCCGAAAGCACTCTTTCACTATTATTATTCTCAAAATGAATAACAAACTTAGCAACCCCAGCAATGACGCTGCTCTCAGAAAAATAAATAAATTTTAAGAATAAAAAAACCATAATCATTTAGTCGGATTATGGTTTTAAATGAGGTTATGGCAAGTTCTTTACTAACGTACGGTTAGTTATTAATTTGTGTATTTATTAGTGGTCCTATTTCTTTAAAATACTCCGGGGAAATAATATCCACATGCGCACAATCCTGACGATAGATATCCAGCTCAGCAATCCACGGTGCCCAGGCCTGTTCAGGACTCATACCTTCCTGAAGCGTGCGTTCGGCAACAAATAGCGTCGCTTTACCATCAAACGCTACGCTATGAGCTGTCGTCAGCAGGCGCACAGCATCAGCGTAGTTGCCTTCAATGGTGGTAAACAACTCCGTTGAAGTACTTCCCTGCTGTGCCGCCAGGAAGGCTTCGCGCTCGCGGTTAATCTCCGCCAGCACTTCCGGGTCCAGACCATTGGCTTCTTTTTCCTGCCAGTTTTGCGTTTCTGGCGGCCAGGTATCCAGCAAGCCAAGAAATGCCACCTGTTCGCCACGGGCACGCAGTCGCGCCGCAATGCCCTGCGCCAGCGTACCGCCAAGTGAATAACCCAGCAGGTAATAAGGGCCGTGCGGTTGTTGTTCAAATAACGTTGCCAGATGCGCTTCGCAGACTTCATCCAGGTTTGCCGCCGTCTGCATGGGGCCATGAGGGCGCGGCGACTGAATGCCGATAATCGACCATTGTGGATCGAGATAACGCGAGAGCACGCTGAACTGCCAGGCAAAACCGGATGCCGGATGGAAACAAAACAGCGTCGGGCCATTACCTTCACGCAACGGCAGAATGGTTTCGAATCCCATGCGTCGGGTGCTGTCTTCTTCACCATCAATAATCGTTGCCAGTTTGGCGACAGTTGACGCGACCATCACCTGCCCCGGCGTCACCTGACGGGCAAACTGTCGACTTAACTGCGCTGCCAGTTTCATTGCCAGTAGCGAATGACCGCCAAGCGCAAAGAAATCAGCATCGGCATCCTGCACGTCACAACCCAGCAACGACGAGAATGCCGCGGCGATAATCGTTTCACTGCCCGCTTTCGGCACACGCCCCGGCGTTTGTGCCTTCAGTTCAGGCAACGGTAAGGCTTTGCGATCCAGCTTGCCGTTGGCGCTAAGTGGTAACTGTGGAAGTTGCAGCAGAACCACCGGTACCATATGTGGTGGCAATGTTTCTCGAAGCTGCGCCTGTAATGCGCTGGTATCCAACGGCAGACCTGATTGCGACACCAGATAGCCCACCAACTGACGCGCATCACCACCAGTGGCTGCCGCCTGGTTAATCACACAGGCGTGGGTAACGGCTTGTTCGACATCCGGCAGCGCCTGCATCACGCGATCAATTTCGCCCAGTTCGATACGCTGCCCGCGAATTTTTAGCTGATCGTCACTGCGCCCGAGGTACTCCACTGCGCCGTTATCCAGCCAGCGGGCAACGTCTCCGGTACGGTACATCCGTTCACCTGGGGCAAAAGGATCGGCAATAAAGCGGCTGGCGGTCAGATCGGGTCGTCCAAGATACCCCTGCGCCAGTTGAATACCGGTGAGATAGAGATCGCCCGCCACACCCGGCGGCACCGGATGCATCATCGCATCGAGAATGCGCAGGCCCGTATTCCACACCGGATAACCAATCGGCACACTGCTGCCGCGCACCTCTGCCAGTTCCTCGCCAAAAGCCGGATACCAACTGACATCTACCGCCGCTTCCGTCGGGCCATATAGATTATGCAACGGCGCGCCGGTTAACTGTTGCCATTCGCGGCATAAATCAGCCGGTAGGGCTTCACCACTACAGAAAACCTGTTTCAACGTCGAGCAATTCTGACGAGCGGTTTGCGGCGTCAGCGATGCAACAAATGCTGCCAGCATCGACGGCACAAAGTGCGTGGTCGTTACACCATATTCGGCAAAGAATTGCTGCATAGCGAGCGGGTCGCGGTGCGCTTCCGGTTCAGCCATCACCAGTTTAGCCCCGGCAATAAACGGCCAGAAAAACTCCCACACCGAGACATCAAAACTGCACGGCGTTTTTTGGGCAACGACATCTTCGCCTGTAAGCGGGTAGTGGTTTTGCATCCAAAGCAGGCGGTTAACGATAGCCGTCTGCCCGACCATTACCCCTTTCGGCCTGCCGGTGGAGCCAGAGGTAAAGATGATATAAGCCGTGTGGTGCGGTTGTGAAAGCTGCAGCGGCGCACTGCCCTGCGGTGTAAGCGGGGCGTTATAGCAAAGGCGGGTTAAATCTGGAACATCGGCAAAGCGCGGCAGTTGATCGTCAGTGGTGATTAACAGCGACGGACGCGCATCTTCCAGCATCATTTTCAGGCGATCGTCCGGATAGCCGGTATCCAGCGGTAACCAGGCCGCACCAGCCTCAACAATTGCATGTAGCGCGAGAGTCAAAAAGACCGAGCGCGGTAGAGCCACCGCCACGCTGTCGCCCGGTTTAACGCCGCGCTCACGCAGCAGATTCGCCAGCGCCACCACCTGCTCGCGCATTTCCCGATAGCTGAACTGGTAACGCGCATCTGCCAGCGCCGGAGCATCCGGTGTTTTTGCCGCTTGTTCTGCCACCAGCGCGCTCAGCGTGGTTTCTGGAATCTCAATCTGAGTGGCGTTGATCTGCGCCAGCTGCGCATACTCACCTGGCAGCATAATATCGACATCGCCGCACAACAGCGCCGGATCCGCGGCGAACTGGGCAATCAGCATTTTCAGGCGTTCAGCGTGTTGAATTAACGTTGGCTCATCGTAACGCTGTTTATTGGCGAGGATTTCAATACTCAAATCTCCGTGTTCATCCGGGAACAGGGCCAGTTCAAGGTCATTAACCGGACCGGTTGCCAGGGGATGGGTTTGCGCCTGAACACCAGGAATATCCAGTTGGTAATCAAATACCTTGATATTGAGTACCGGACCGAACAGCGGTTCCTCTCCTGCCGCTCGCCCACTGTCACGGACAATTTGTTCGGCGTCGTAGCGTTGATGGCGGCGCATTTTTTTCAGTTGTGCTGCCAGTCGGGTTGCCAGTTGCGGCAGCGTTTCTTGCGCCGCAATGTGAATACCCAACGGTAAAACGTTGAGCACGGGTCCGGTAGCCGTCAGCGCCGCCGAGCCCAGTCGACGCATAAAGATAAATCCGGCAGCGTAGTCCATGCGGTTGCACAATCGCCCCAGCCACAAGGCTGCCAACGCAAGTGCTAAATCGGTACGCTGCACACCTGAAAGTTGCGTAGCCAGCTGGCGGAATTCCCCGTCGGTAAATTCCAGTTTCAGGCGCAAAATATCTGCCGAAGCGCTGCGCCCCGGTAAAGGTGCCGGAGAAAGTGACGCGGGCGGTGGCAGTTGACGACGCTGTTCCGCCCAGAATGCCGCATCACGCTGCCAGGCTTCACTTTCGCGGTACTGCTGATACTCTTCCACTACATCAGCGAAAGGCGTAAACGGCGAAGCAGGCGTTGGTTCGCCACGCAGCAATGCGCAGTAAATATTGGCGATCTGGCGTGTAATGGCCGGGAAACTGAAGCCATCGACCAGCAAATGGTGATAACGCTGATACCAGTACCAGCGGTTATCCGCCACCTGTATCAGCTGATGAAAGACCAGTGGTTTACCACTATCGACGCGCAGATCTTGTTGCAAATCCGCCTGCATTAATGCCCGCGCAGTACCGTGCGGATCAATGTTGGTTCGCAGGTCGATAATTTCTGGCAGTTCGAACGTCTGCGCATCATCGACCCACTGCCAGACTTCGCCGTTATCTTCCGTAAAACGCATCCGCAACGTATCTGCTTGCGCTAGTCCGGCAACCACCGCGCGGGCCAGTAGTGGCGCATCAACCTCTCCGGTTAACTCAACGTAATGCGCCACGCTCCAGGCGGAGGGTAAATCCGACAGTTTTTCTGCCATCCAGATGCCGGGCTGTGCGGCGACCAAAGGTAAATGCTGGCTCATTGTGCCTCCTGCAACTGGGTGAAATTCGCCGGTGTCAGAGTACGCCAGTGGGCTTCCAGCCACTGCTGGCAGGACGCCTGTGACTGCGGCTGACACACAACGTCCCAGCCTGCCGGTAAGGCGCATTGTTGCGGCCACAGACTGAATTGCCCCTGCGCATTGCGCAAAATGTAAAACGCTCCCTGTGGATCATCGAAGGGATTACTGAATGCCATATTCAACTCCTGTCATGGAAAAGTGGTTGCCAGAGGTCGATTAGCCCCTGCATCAAGCCACCGCGCCAACAAAGCGCATCATGTCCGCCGTCAACCTGACGCCAGAAAATGGATTCTTTTAGGGGGTGTAATTGCGCATACAGCGCCTGATTGGCCTGCATGATCATCGGCTCGCGAACACCCGCTTCCAGCACAATGCGCAGACCTTCGGCGCTAACTTCACCAGTTTTTAGCTGTTCAAGTAACATGCCCTCTTGGTGCCCGCCCCGATGCGGCCACCAGTACGAACCTGACTGGCTTAATACACAGCCAAAGCGTTCAGGCCAGTGCAGTCCGGCATACAGCGCGGAAAGCCCACCAAAACTCTGTCCGGCGACCACGGTGCGATCGGCGCGATCGCTAAAAGGGGCAATAGCTTTCACCTGGGGTAATAACTCTTGCTGTACTGCCAGCCAGAAATCCGCATTACACGGCAGTTCGTGGGCGCGGTGCGTGGTGTCGATAGCGTCGATCAACACATACACGGCGGGCGGAAGTTGCCGACGATGGGTCAGCGAAGTCAGCGCAGGCCAGACGGGCATACTCTGCGCCCAAAATTCGCCATCAAGCAAAACTGCCAGCGGGCGTTCTTCTGCTGTTGCATCGCCGATGGTAAAAATCCATACACGGCGTGAATTTTTCAACCGTTCACTTTTCCAGATAATTTCTTTGGCAGGCGTTTCTGGCGCTTGCGGACAATCCCATCCCGGTTGCAGAGGCGCTTGCGGCATTTCGAGTGCAGAAACAGCGTGCCCTCGCCCGCCTTTCCAGCTTTGTGGATTCAGCGGATCGGCTATCGCCTGGGGTAATAGTTTTCGCCAGCCTTCGCGTAATTCGAGGCGATCGGGGGATGGTGCAGAAAAAATGTCATCGCGTTCGGTAGGAATAAAGCAGTAGCTGCCGCGCCAGTTGGCATTGAGTTGTGTCGTCCACTGCCAAACATCGGTTCCTGCAATTCGCTGCATCGACCGGGGCTGGCTGTTCTGATGGTGATCGGTCATGCCAGTGATATAGACCCATACGCGCTTTATCGCCGAGTGGCCTTCAGAACCTTGTGGATCACGCCACCAAAAAGTGACTTCAAACATTTCGTCATTCAGACGTTGCCATTCCGGGCCATGTTTCGACTGCCACCAGCTCTCACTTCCTACTTTTAACGCCGTCACACCATAACCCCATGTTTACTGTGCAATTTTTTATTGATTGCAGAAATATATTGATAATATTATTGATAACTATTTGCATTTGCAATAGCGTAATGGCGCGCCGTGGGAAGCGCGGACATTAATTAATCAGCTGCACTGCGTGTCTTTCAGGATCAAAGGTTTTCGCGGTAGCGGGATGCGTCGTGTTGATGACGACCATGCCCGACAGTTGCAATTCGTGGCAAAAATGCAGGAATAAAACAATGAACAAGAAGATTCATTCCCTGGCCTTGTTGGTCAATCTGGGGATTTATGGGGTAGCACAGGCACAAGAGCCGACCGATACTCCTGTTTCACATGACGATACTATTGTTGTTACCGCCGCCGAGCAGAACTTGCAGGCGCCCGGCGTTTCGACCATTACCGCAGATGAAATCCGCAAAAACCCGGTTGCCCGCGATGTATCGGAGATCATTCGTACCATGCCTGGCGTTAACCTGACCGGTAATTCCACCAGTGGTCAGCGTGGTAATAACCGCCAGATTGATATTCGCGGCATGGGTCCGGAAAACACGCTGATTTTGATTGACGGCAAGCCGGTAAGCAGCCGTAACTCTGTGCGTCAGGGCTGGCGTGGCGAGCGCGATACCCGTGGTGATACCTCCTGGGTGCCGCCTGAAATGATTGAACGTATTGAAGTTCTACGTGGTCCGGCAGCTGCGCGTTATGGCAACGGCGCGGCGGGCGGCGTGGTTAACATCATTACCAAAAAAGGCAGCGGTGAGTGGCACGGCTCCTGGGATGCTTATTTCAATGCGCCAGAACATAAAGAGGAAGGTGCCACCAAACGCACCAACTTCAGCCTGACCGGTCCGCTGGGCGACGAATTCAGCTTCCGCTTGTATGGCAACCTCGACAAAACCCAGGCTGACGCGTGGGATATCAACCAGGGCCATCAGTCCGCGCGTGCCGGAACGTATGCCACGACGTTACCAGCCGGGCGCGAAGGGGTGATCAATAAAGATATTAACGGCGTGGTGCGCTGGGACTTCGCGCCTCTGCAATCACTCGAACTGGAAGCGGGCTACAGCCGCCAGGGTAACCTGTATGCGGGTGATACGCAGAACACCAACTCTGACGCTTACACTCGCTCGAAATATGGCGATGAAACCAACCGCCTGTATCGCCAGAACTACTCGCTGACCTGGAACGGCGGCTGGGATAACGGCGTGACCACCAGCAACTGGGTGCAGTACGAACACACCCGTAACTCGCGTATTCCGGAAGGTCTGGCGGGCGGTACCGAAGGGAAATTTAACGAAAAAGCGGCACAGGATTTTGTCGATATCGATCTTGATGACGTGATGCTGCACAGCGAAGTTAACCTGCCGATTGATTTCCTCGTAAACCAAACGCTGACGCTGGGTACAGAGTGGAATCAGCAACGGATGAAGGACTTGAGTTCCAACACCCAGGCACTCACCGGAACGAATACCGGCGGTGCTATTGATGGTGTGAGTGCCACCGACCGTAGCCCATATTCAAAAGCAGAAATTTTCTCGCTGTTTGCCGAAAACAATATGGAGCTGACTGACAGCACCATCGTAACGCCGGGGCTGCGTTTCGATCATCACAGTATTGTCGGCAATAACTGGAGCCCGGCGCTGAACATATCGCAAGGTTTAGGCGATGACTTCACGCTGAAAATGGGCATCGCCCGCGCCTATAAAGCGCCGAGCCTGTACCAGACTAACCCAAACTACATTCTCTACAGTAAAGGTCAGGGCTGCTATGCCAGCGCGGGCGGCTGCTATCTGCAAGGTAACGATGACCTGAAAGCAGAAACCAGCATCAACAAGGAGATTGGTCTGGAGTTCAAACGCGACGGTTGGCTGGCGGGCGTGACCTGGTTCCGTAACGATTATCGCAATAAGATTGAAGCGGGCTATGTAGCTGTAGGGAAAAACGCAGTCGGCACCGATCTCTATCAGTGGGATAACGTGCCGAAAGCGGTGGTTGAAGGTCTGGAAGGATCGTTAAACGTACCGGTTAGCGAAACGGTGATGTGGACCAATAACATCACTTATATGCTGAAGAGTGAAAACAAAACCACGGGCGACCGTTTGTCGATCATCCCGGAGTATACGTTGAACTCAACGCTGAGCTGGCAGGCACGGGAAGATTTGTCGATGCAAACGACCTTCACCTGGTACGGCAAACAGCAGCCGAAGAAGTACAACTATAAAGGTCAGCCAGCGGTTGGACCGGAAACCAAAGAAATCAGTCCGTACAGCATTGTTGGCCTGAGCGCGACCTGGGATGTGACCAAGAATGTCAGTCTGACCGGCGGCGTGGACAACCTGTTCGACAAACGTTTGTGGCGTGCGGGTAATGCCCAGACCACGGGCGATCTGGCAGGAGCCAACTATATCGCAGGTGCCGGGGCGTATACCTATAACGAGCCGGGACGTACGTGGTATATGAGCATTAATACTCACTTCTGAAGCTAACGTCAGATTGTTGACAAAGTGCGCGTAGTTCATGCCGGATGCGGCGTGAACGCCTTATCCGGCCTACAAAAATCTTGCCAATTCAATATATTGCAGGACCACGTAGGCCTGATAAGCGTAGCGCATCAGGCAGTTTTGCGTTTGTCATCATTCTCTAATATGGTTGACATGAAAACTACGCATACCTCCCTCCCCTTTGCCGGACATACGCTGCATTTTGTTGAGTTCGATCCGGCGAGTTTTCGCGAGCAGGATTTACTCTGGCTGCCGCACTACGCACAACTTCAACACGCTGGACGTAAACGTAAAACAGAGCATTTAGCCGGGCGGATCGCTGCAATTTATGCGCTGCGGGAATATGGCTATAAATGTGTGCCTGCAATCGGCGAGCTACGCCAACCTGTGTGGCCTACGGGGGTATACGGCAGCATTAGTCACTGTGGGACTACGGCATTAGCCGTGGTATCTCGTCAACCGATTGGCATTGATATCGAAGAGATTTTCTCTGTACAAACCGCAAGAGAATTGACAGACAACATTATTACACCAGCAGAACACGAGCGACTCGCAGAATGCGGTTTAACCTTTTCTCTGGCGCTGACACTGGCATTTTCCGCCAAAGAGAGCGCATTTAAGGCATGTGAAAGACAAACTGATGCAGGATTTCTGCGCTACCAAATCAGAAATTGTCAGCATCAACAGATGAATATAAGCGGGCCGAATGGCGACCATATCGTGCAGTGGTTAGTAAGGGGTAATAATGTTATTACCTTGTGCCTGGCAGATAAACACCCGCACACTGCAGCATGCGGGTTATCTGGCGGGTAATTCAAAGCATTTCCCGTGCCTGAGCTGCAATTCCGGCAGCATCAAATCCATGATGCTGACGCAACCACCCACGATCCGCCGCTGCGGCATATTCTCCATCCATAATGCCTGCGCGTTTTAATGTGATCCCCGTTCCGGCCTCTGCCAACACTTCCGCGACCAGGCTACCAAGGCCGCCATTGACGTTATGCTCTTCAACCGTCATCACTGCTTTGCATCCTTTTAACGCTGCCAGCAATGCTTTGGTGTCGCATGGGCGAATCGACGGTACGCTGACAACTGTAGCCGCGATACCAGACTGCGCTAAAAGTTCTGCGGCATCGACCACTTCATGAACGGTAGAGCCTGTGGCTACCAGCGCCAGTTCGCTGCCCTCGCGCAAAGTCACCACGGCACCTGGTACAAATCGGTAGTCCTCATCGTGGATTTCCGGCAGGGCTTTACCGTCCATACGGATATAAACAGGCCCCTGATAGCGAAGAGCATAATCAATCACCTGACGGCACTCCCGCGGTGAAGACGGGGCAAAGATTTGAATATTGCCGAAACCACGCATAACCGCAATGTCATCAATCGCATGATGCGTGCTCGCCAGCGGTCCATAACTCGCCCCGGCATTCAGACCGAACAATTTTACGTTGGTAAAGTTGTAGCAGACATCAACCTTGATTTGCTCGTTAGCGCGAGCGATAAGAAACGGCGCGGCATTGCAGGTAACAGCCACCTTGCCGCCCAGCGCCAGCCCGGCAGCTGTACCAACCATGCTCTGTTCGGCAATACCCACATTCACCAGTCGGTCAGGGAATTGCTTAATAAAGGGAGCAATTTTTGCCGTAGACGTTGAATCAGCCACCACAGGCACCAAATCGATCCCCTCATTTACGGCATCGATAAACGCCTGAACCATCACATTTGCCAGATGTTCACTGTTACGCATCTTTGAGTTCCTCCAGTGCCTGTTCAATTTCATCGCCTTTCGGCACCCGGTGATGCCATTCCGCACGCCCTTGTATAAAGGAAATGCCTGCCCCTTTAGTGGTGTGGGCAATCACCACATTCGGTTTGCCTTCCTGTTTAAGCTCTTCAAGCGTCGCGACAACCGAAGCCATATCATTGCCCTGACATTCAGTAACCTGCATACCGAATGCCAGCCATTTCTCTGCCAGAGGATCGGTGTTCATGATTTCGCGCGTTGGCCCGGCTAATTGCAGATTATTTTTGTCATTAATAATGACCAGGTTATCAAGCCCGTAATGCGCCGCCGCCAGTGCAGCTTCCCAGTTACTGCCCTCAGCCAGCTCACCATCGCCAGTAATTAAGAAGATACGACGACGGCTTTGACTTTTTTTCGCCGCCAGCGCAAGTCCTACAGCCACAGGGAAACCATGCCCCAGTGCTCCGGTATTCAGTTCAATACCTGGCGTTTTTTGCCGAACCGGATGGCCGGGTAAGTGTGAATTTGGCTGCTGATAAGTGGAAAGCCATTCCAGTGGGAAGAATCCTGCTTCCGCCAGCACGCAGTAGTAACATCCAACAGCATGGCCTTTTGACTGAATGTATATATCCCGGTCATCGTCGTGAAGGCGATCCGGTGCGACATTGAGAATACGAAAATAGAGTGCGGTCAGTAATTCAACCTGAGAGAGATCGGCCCCGGTGTGTCCACCTGCCGGGCTATTGGCATTTAAGCGCACGATATGGCGGCGTACCGCCCGCGCTTTACGCTCAAGGGTCTGGATATCATAGCTATAGGGATTCATTTAATACCTCTGAATTTATTTTCAACATGGAATATTTATTCCACCGGGGACTAAAAAAACCAGAAATCCCAGGGCGTTGCGCGGCAAGACTTACGCTGCTGCATCATACTCAGGAACATTCTGCCTCCTTACACCGTCAGTTACATGTCCGGGTAATCATCAGTTGACCTGATATCATCTTGAATATATATTCAATAATGATTCTTTATTCAATTATGCCGCCTGTTTTTTATTTTTGTCCATCGCTGATTTTAAGGATTGGTTAAAGTTAGAACTCCATCACACTTAACTGTCTTCTTTTTTCGCGTATGATAAAAGCCTCTAAGATAAGGGCGGTACGTTAATGATTTACGGGGAAATATATGGCTAAGCAGGATGAACAGCGGCTACTGGTGAAGATCGCCACTCTTTACTATCTTGAGGGGCGAAAACAGTCTGACATCGCCCAACTTCTCTCGCTTTCTCAGTCATTTATATCCAGAGCGCTAACCCGTTGCCAGAAAGAAGGCGTGGTTAAAATCAGCGTTGTCCAGCCGTCAAATATCTTTCTCAATCTGGAAAAAGGCATTGAAGAGCGTTACGGCATTAAACAAGCGATTGTTGTCGATACCGAAGATGATGCCAGTGATCACACCATTAAACGCGCCATCGGCTCTGCCGCCGCGCACTATCTGGAAACGCGTTTAAGGCCAAAAGATTTCATTGGCGTCTCTTCGTGGAGTTCTACGATTCGCGCGATGGTCGATGAAGTTCACGCCCAAAACTTAAAAGCCAGCGGCGTTATTCAGCTGCTGGGCGGCGTGGGGCCAAACGGCAATGTGCAGGCAACTATTTTGACACAGACCCTGGCCCAGCATCTGAATTGCGAAGCCTGGTTGCTTCCTTCTCAAAGCATTGAAGGTTCGGTAGAAGAGAAAAAACGCCTGGTGGCAAGCCAGGATGTGGCTGACGTTATCGCCAGATTTGACGACGTCGATATCGCCATTGTCGGCATCGGTATCCTTGAACCCTCGCAGTTGCTAAAAACCTCGGGCAACTATTATCACGAGGATATGTTACAGGTACTAGCGGATCGCGGTGCTGTGGGCGATATCTGCCTGCACTACTACGATAAACATGGTCAGCCCGTGTTGCAGGACGATGAAGATCCAGTGATTGGTATGGCACTGGATAAAATCAAAAAATGCCCGAATGTGGTGGCACTGGCGGGCGGCAAAGACAAAGTTGCCGCCATCAAAGGCGCCATGCAGGGTGGTTATATTGATGTTTTGATCACTGATTTCCCCACCGCCAGAATGCTGATTGCGGATTAATCCTCTCCTCCCTTTCTTCTGCCCGCCTTTGCGAAAAAATCTTCTCGCAAAGGTGATTGCTTAAAAAGCCTTTAATATCAATAAACTGAAAGGATTCAACAATCCTGTTTCTCGAGGCTTTCTCACCCTGTCACCACGCTTCTAAGTGTGATAGCCAGCACATTTGATGATTTTTTCTCTAGCTCAGGAAGAATAATCTGGCTAAGGTATAAATAAATAATCAGTATCGAATATATATTCATGCCTTAACACAAAATGTCACAGCAGGGCCTGATGAAGTAATAACGTGACCATGAGGAACGCCTCATCTCCTTCCACGCCAGGATGCAATGTGACTCAGGAGACTACCTATGTTTGCAGGAAATAAAGAGTTCGTTATTGCGTTGGATGAGGGTACCACCAATGCAAAAGCCATCGCACTTGATGGTTTCGGTAACGTGGTGGCGAAGTTTTCTCAACCACTGGCTATTCAGACGCCACGTGAAGGCTGGGTTGAGCAATCCGGGGAAGCGTTAATCTCTGCCTCGCTTGATGTTATTGCCCAGGCCATCAACCACGTGGGGGCAGAAAATGTAGCGGCTCTGGCTATCAGTAATCAGCGTGAAACGGCTATCGGCTGGTATCGTCAGAGTGGAAAACCACTCAATGCGGCGATTACCTGGCAATGCACGCGCAGTGCCGAGTTTTGTGAAACACTGCGTCGCGAGGGCAAAGAGCAGCAAATTAAAACGACTACGGGTCTTCCTATCGCCCCGCTATTTTCCGCGTCCAAGATGCGTTGGCTACTGGAATCTACACCTGAGGGTGTGCAACTTGCCGACCAGGGTGAAATTTGTCTCGGCACCATTGATGCCTGGTTGCTATGGAACTTGACTGCTGGCGATTCATTTTGCTGCGACTACTCTAACGCCGCGCGAACTCAATTACTTAACCTGAAAACAGGCGAGTGGGATGAGGAAATGCTGGCGTTGTTTCACATTCCACGCGCTGCATTGCCAGAAATTAAACCTTCCAGTGGCCTGTTCGGTTATACCCGAGGGCTTAAAACAATTCCGGATGGTATTCCCGTCATGGCGATGGTGGGCGATTCTCACGCCGCTCTTTTTGGTCATGCGTTGGGAGAAGCGGGATGTGTGAAAGCGACCTATGGGACCGGTTCTTCCGTCATGGCCCCCGTCAACTCTGCTCAGTGTGATATCGCCACACTTGCCACAACCATTGCCTGGCATGATGGCGAAAATATTATTTACGGTCTGGAAGGAAATATCCCCCACACCGGCGATGCCGTGGCATGGATGGCTGACAGCACCGGTTTAAGTGAACTGACAGACGCGGAGCTGGCCCTCGAACTGAATACCCTGCCAGCCTCAGTGGATTCGACTATGGGTGTTTATTTTGTTCCTGCTCTCACTGGCCTGGGCGCGCCATGGTGGGATGACAGCGCTCGCGGCGTGGTGTGTGGCTTAAGCCGTGGCGTAAAGCGCGCGCATTTGATTCGTGCCGCACTGGAATCAATCACTTATCAAATTGCAGATGTAGTGGAGGCAATGCAACAGCATGATGATTTTCACTTATCGGCGTTAATGGTGGATGGCGGCCCGACCAAAAATGACTGGTTGATGCAATATCAGGCGGATCTGCTGGGTTGCCCGGTGATGTGCAGTGATGTGCCAGAGCTTTCAGCCATTGGTGCGGGCCTGCTCGCCCGCAAAGCGCTTATCCCCGGTACCGTTGCAGATTTAAAAGCGTTATTAACTGAACACAGTGAATTTAAACCGGACATGGCGCGTCATCAGCGACTGCAAAAGAGATGGCAGGAGTGGCGTCATGCGGTAAACAGAACATTATGGAAACCGGCATCGTCAATTTGACGAACAAGACTAACCAACGTAAGGAGAATACCGGCCCATAAATAATTCAGGCTTTACGTTGTTTCACCGTACCCGACAATAACAACACAGAGAGAACATTGTCATGAAATTACGTTTAACACTGTTAACCGCTGCGACCCTGACTGCTCTTTCTTTTTCTGCTCATGCGGTAGAAAAAGGAACCATTATGATTATGGTCAATTCACTGGATAATCCTTATTACGCCTCGGAAGCGAAAGGTGCCAGTGAAAAAGCCCAGCAACTGGGATATAAAACGACCATTCTTTCTCATGGTGAAGATGTCAAAAAACAGAATGAACTGATCGATACTGCAATTGGTAAAAAAGTTCAGGGCATTATTTTAGATAATGCCGACTCCACTGCCAGTGTTGCAGCCATTGAAAAAGCAAAAAAAGCAGGTATTCCCGTTATATTAATTAATCGCGAAATACCTGTGGATGATGTTGCACTGGTGCAAATTACCCATAATAACTTCCAGGCTGGCTCGGAAGTTGCCAACGCATTTGTCGAGAAAATGGGAGAGAAAGGAAAATATGCCGAACTCACCTGTAATCTTGCTGATAATAATTGCGTAACTCGCTCGAAATCTTTCCACCAGGTTATTGACCAGTTCCCTGAAATGGTCAGCGTGGCGAAGCAAGATGCCAAAGGCACGTTAATTGATGGCAAACGAATAATGGACAGTATTCTGCAAGCCCATCCCGATGTTAAAGGGGTGATTTGTGGTAATGGTCCGGTTGCACTGGGAGCTATCGCAGCACTGAAAGCCGCCAATCGCAATGACGTTATTGTTGTCGGCATTGATGGCAGTAACGATGAGCGCGATGCCGTGAAAGCCGAATCATTGCAGGCTACCGTGATGTTACAAGCACAAGCCATTGCCGCGCAGGGTGTTACCGATCTGGATAATTACCTGCAAAAAGGAGTTAAACCAGCCAAACAGCGGGTGATGTTCCGCGGCATTCTGATAACCAAAGATAACGCAGATAAAGTCCAGGATTTCAATATCAAATCCTGATCCCAGGTCGTTGCGCCCTCACAATGAGGGCGCAGAGGAGAATATTATGGATAAAAAAGTCTGGCTGGCGCTGGCAATTCTGAGCCTGGGTGGATGTCGCATCGTCTCGCAGCAGGAACTTGCCGATCTCAAATCCCCGCCTAATCCTCATATGGCAAATATCGATCAGACCTGGCAGAAAAACATCGTGCCGCAGGTGGTAGAAAATGCGCGTCCGGTTGCGGAGTTAATGGCGGCGCTACAGGCAGAAAAAGATGTCGATGCTGCCTGTAAAACGCTGGGCTATCGTTCTCAGGAAGAAAACCCGTGTATTTTCTACGTTAAGGTCGAAGGTGGCATCACCAATATTGATGCGAAATCCCGTAGCGGAAAAATGACCATCACAGATATCAGCGGCACAAATATTGTCGTGCAGACGGGGCCAACTCTTCGCGGCACGCTTCTGCGAGATGCATATAAAGGTGCAAGCTATGAGCATTTTAACGATCAGGTTTTATTTGGTGAATATGGTCGTGCTATCAATGAGCAAGCCATCAATATGATTCAGTCGGCAAAGCTTAAAACCGGGGAAACGGTTCAGGTTTATGGCGTATTTTCTGCATGGGATATTCCGCAAACTATCCCGGATATAACGCCTGCGAAAATAGCCAGGGCGGGAGGCGAGTAATATGTTGCCGCAAGAAATTGCCCCCCCCCAGACTGATGAATCACCTGTAATCATAGAAACGCATGACTTATCGCGTATTTATCCGGGTGTGGTGGCGTTAGATAACGTGAATTACCGAGTCTATCGCAATAAAGTAAATGTGCTTATTGGTGAAAACGGTGCGGGTAAATCCACAATGATGAAAATGCTGGCGGGGGTTGAAACACCTTCCTCAGGCAAGATCATTCTTGATGGTAAAGAAGTCACCCTAAATTCTACCCATCAGGCCGAAAAACATGGAATTAGTATCATTTTTCAGGAGCTGAATTTATTCCCGAATATGAATGTCATGGATAATATTTTCATGGCGAATGAATTTTTTCAGAAAGGGAAGATTAACGAAAAATATCAATATGAATTAGCCAAATCTCTATTAGAAAGACTGGAACTGAATGTTGATCCCTATACCCAACTGGGAGAGCTAGGTATTGGCCATCAGCAACTGGTGGAGATTGCCCGTGCCCTTTCTAAAGATACCCGGGTACTGATTATGGATGAACCGACATCGGCCCTCAGCCAGTCGGAAGTAAAAGTCCTTTTCAATGTGATCGCACAACTGAAGCGCCGTGGTGTCACCATCATTTATATCTCCCATCGTCTGGAAGAGTTGATGGAGATTGGCGATTTCATCACCATTTTCCGTGATGGTCGCTTTATTAGTGAACGCGCCGTGAGCGATGCCAGTATTCCATGGATCATCGAGCAAATGGTCGGTGATAAGAAAAAACATTTCGATTATCAACCAGCTACACAAGGTGACACTGTACTGGCGGTACAAGGGTTAACGGCGCTGCATCCCAGCGGTGGTTACAAACTCAATGATGTGACATTCAGCCTGCATAAAGGCGAAGTTATCGGCATTTACGGCTTGCTGGGCGCAGGACGTACTGAACTATTTAAGGGATTGGTGGGCCTGATGCCCTGTCAGAGTGGGAAGATCCAGCTTAATGGTGAAACCATCGACAAATGCCATTTCCAGGCGCGGCTCAAAAAGGGGCTGGCGTTGGTGCCAGAAGATCGCCAGGGCGAAGGCGTCGTTCAGATGATGTCGATTCAGTCCAATATGACGCTATCCGATTTCAGCCTGCAAGGTTTTCGCCGTGCCTGGAAATGGCTGAATCCGCAAAAAGAGAGCGCCAGTGTGAAAGAGATGATCCTGCAACTGGCGATCAAAGTCAGCGATGCCGAACTCCCTATTACCTCACTCAGCGGCGGTAACCAGCAAAAAGTGGTACTTGGCAAAGCGTTGATGACCCAGCCACAGGTGGTGTTTCTTGATGAACCCACACGCGGCATTGATGTTGGCGCAAAAACAGATGTCTATCAGCTGGTGGGAAAAATGGCACAACAGGGGCTGGCAGTCATGTTCTCTTCTTCAGAACTCGATGAAGTCATGGCACTGGCAGATCGCATTCTGGTGATGGCTGATGGCCGTATTACCGCTGATCTCCCCCGGGGCGAAGTCACCCGAGAGAAACTGATTGCGGCTTCAACACCTCAAGATTAATCAGGCTGGAATTTCTTATGAATCAGAAATATATGATCTATATGTACCTGTTGAAGGCCAGAACGTTTATCGCTCTGCTATTAGTGATCGCCTTCTTTAGCGTGATGGTGCCTAACTTCCTGACAGCCTCTAACCTGTTGATCATGACTCAACACGTTGCGATTACCGGGCTGCTGGCAATCGGAATGACGCTGGTGATCCTGACCGGCGGCATCGATCTTTCCGTCGGCGCGGTAGCGGGGATCTGCGGAATGGTTGCCGGGGCTCTTCTAACAAACGGCCTGCCATTGTGGAGCGGCAATATTATTTTCTTCAACGTGCCGGAAGTGATCCTCTGCGTGGCGGTATTTGGCATTTTAGTGGGACTGGTGAATGGCGCGGTAATCACCCGCTTTGGTGTCGCGCCCTTTATCTGCACCCTCGGTATGATGTACGTCGCTCGTGGCTCTGCCCTGCTGTTTAATGACGGCAGCACTTATCCCAATCTCAACGGCATGGAAACGCTGGGCAACACGGGTTTCGCCACCCTTGGTTCTGGCACGTTTTTAGGCATTTATCTACCAATCTGGCTGATGATTGGCTTTTTGATTTTAGGCTACTGGATCACGACTAAAACGCCGCTCGGTCGTTATATCTATGCCATTGGTGGCAATGAATCTGCCGCGCGACTGGCAGGCGTCCCCATCGTAAAAGTTAAAGTGTTCGTCTATGCGTTCTCCGGGTTATGCGCCGCATTTGTCGGTTTGATTGTTGCCTCGCAGCTGCAAACTGCTCACCCAATGACCGGCAATATGTTCGAAATGGATGCTATTGGCGCCACGGTTCTTGGTGGAACTGCACTGGCGGGTGGTCGGGGACGTGTCTCTGGCTCGATTATCGGTGCCTTTGTCATTGTCTTCCTCGCCGATGGCATGGTGATGATGGGTGTCAGTGACTTCTGGCAAATGGTCATTAAAGGCCTCGTTATCGTCACCGCCGTGGTGGTCGATCAGTTCCAGCAAAAATTGCAAAACAAAGTCATTTTGATGCGTCGCCATGAAGAAAAGATGGCCGCCGCACCTGCCGTAAAACCGCTTTCCAGTTAATTAACATCATTCCACCGGGCATTAAATTGCCCGGCTTATACAGGGGAAAAAATATGCAACGTAATTTTCAGGGTAAGACTGTAGTTATTACCGGGGCATGCCGGGGAATTGGGGCCGGGATCGCTGAACGCTTCGCCCGCGATGGCGCAAATCTGGTGATGGTTTCTAACGCTGAACGCGTACATGAAACTGCAGAGCAACTGCGCCAATGTTATCAGGCTGACATTTTGTCATTAGAAGTCGATGTGACAGATGAAGCGCAAGTACAGGCACTCTATGAACAAGCGGCTGCACGTTTTGGCAGCATCGATGTTTCCATTCAGAATGCAGGCATTATCACCATCGATTATTTTGATCGAATGCCGGCTGCTGATTTCGAAAAAGTGCTGGCGGTGAACACTACGGCAGTCTGGCTCTGCTGCCGGGAAGCAGCCAAATATATGGTGAAACAGAATCACGGCTGCCTGATCAACACCTCTTCTGGCCAGGGACGTCAGGGGTTTATCTATACCCCACACTATGCAGCCAGCAAAATGGGTGTGATCGGCATTACGCAAAGCCTGGCGCACGAGTTAGCGCAGTGGAATATCACTGTTAACGCCTTCTGCCCGGGTATTATCGAAAGCGAAATGTGGGACTACAACGACCGCGTATGGGGAGAAATTCTCAGTACCGATGACAAGCGTTATGGCAAAGGCGAGCTTATGGCGGAATGGGTGGAAGGTATTCCGATGAAGCGTGCCGGTAAACCTGAAGATGTTGCCGGACTGGTTGCCTTCCTCGCCTCTGACGATGCGCGTTATCTCACCGGTCAAACCATCAACATCGACGGCGGCCTGATTATGTCGTAATGCCCCTGCGGGCTACTAAGAGAGATATCAAAATGATCGCAAAAGATTTTGCTCAACAATTGTTTGATCTCCACGATCGCGTCGCCTTTGTCACTGGCGCAGGTAGCGGTATCGGACAAATGATCGCTCTGGCTTTAGCCAGCGCAGGCGCACGAGTGGTGTGTTTTGATCTACGGGAAGATGGCGGACTCAAAGAGACGGTTAATCATATCGAAGCACTTGGCGGACAAGCCTTGTATTACACGGGCGATGTTCGGGAATTGAGAGATCTTCGCGCAGCAGTCGCTCTGGCAAAAACACATTTTGGTCGTCTGGATATTGCCGTAAACGCCGCTGGAATCGCTAACGCAAACCCGGCGCTGGAGATGGAAAGCGAGCAATGGCAACGCGTTATCGATATCAACCTGACTGGTGTGTGGAATTCCTGTAAGGCGGAAGCTGAGTTAATGGTAGAGAACGGAGACGGTTCGATTATAAATATTGCGTCAATGTCCGGGATTATTGTCAATCGTGGTCTGGAACAGGCCCACTACAACAGTTCCAAAGCCGGCGTGATTCATTTATCTAAAAGTCTTGCGATGGAATGGGTGAGTAAGGGGATCCGCGTGAACTCAATCAGCCCAGGATATACCGCGACACCAATGAATACACGACCTGAAATGGTACATCAGACTCGGGAGTTTGAAAGCCAGACGCCGATTCAACGGATGGCGAAAGTGGAAGAGATGGCGGGTCCAGCGCTGTTCCTTGCCAGCGATGCGGCGTCGTTCTGCACGGGTGTGGATCTGGTGGTCGATGGTGGCTTTGTCTGCTGGTAAAAATGGTTTCGCCCGCAGCCATCACTGACCGCGGGCGAAAGTGTAAAGCAGGTGCCTTACCACCCTGACCTGACAACCGGATATGCGGGGATTGCTCCCCGCACAACGGCTACTTCTTCGGTTCGTAAGCGAGAACAGCCTTAAACTCAATATTACGTTCCTTTACGGTAAACTCACACAGCGAGTCTCCGACCAGAAGCGTAAATCCCAGCACCGTCAAACACAGCACTATGACTGCCACAAGGGCATATTTCGTCAGCATGTTTATATTGCCTCCATGCGAAGAAGGGACTACCATCCAAATTGTCTGGTTTGGAGTGGCAGCCCCAGGGTTGATAGAAATAACTCCTGGGGCTTCATCTTTCCAGACCTCAAAGTTAACCTGAAACCGGAAAGCTTCAGGCACCCGCCGTTATCTTACCCTTCCTCAACAAAATAGCTGTTTATTTATACAGTAAGTCCTGTTTCGGACTTCTGTTGGCAAAACTGATCATTGCCCTTAAAACGACATCGCCCGCAGCCATCACTGACCGCGGGCGAAAGTGTAAAGCAGGTGCCTTACCACCCTGACCTGACAACCGGATATGCGGGGATTACTCCCCGCACAACGGCTACTTCTTCGGTTCGTAAGCGAGAACAGCCTTAAACTCAATATTACGTTCCTTCACCGTAAACTCACACAGCGAGTCTCCGACCAGAAGCGTAAATCCCAGCACCGTCAAACACAGCACTATGACTGCCGCAAGGGCATATTTCGTCAGCATGTTTATATTGCCTCCATGCGAAGAAGGGACTACCATCCAAATTGTTCAGGTTTGGGTAGGTAGCCCCAGGGTTGATAGAAATATCGTCCTGGGGCTTCATCTTTCCAGACCTCAGAGTAAACCTGAAACCGGAAAGCTTCAGGCACCCGCAGTTATCTTACCCTTCCTCAACAAAATAGCTGTTTATTTATACAGTAAATCCTGTTTCGGACTTCTCACTCCCCATTTAATCAACTGAAGCTGAACCCGTTTTTTTCTGCATGCCTCAATCGTCAAAATTCTTCGCCGCCAGCCAGCTCTGCCATAACTTGTCACATTGCAAAATGTAGCCAATTTGCTTCAGTCACCATCACCAAAAAAAGAAACATTCCAGAACTTCCGCATCTCGCCCAGCCGCTCCCACTTCTATACTGAATAGAAAACGCCAACATAAGAGAAACCTATGCCATTACCCGATTTTCATGTTTCTGAACCTTTTACCCTCGGTATTGAACTGGAAATGCAGGTGGTTAATCCGCCGGGCTATGACTTAAGCCAGGACTCATCAATGCTGATTGACACGGTTAAAAATCAGATCACGGCCGGAGAGGTAAAGCACGATATCACCGAAAGTATGCTGGAGCTGGCGACGGATGTTTGCCGTGATATCAACCAGGCTGCCGGGCAATTTTCAGCGATGCAGAAAGTCGTATTGCAGGCAGCGGCAGACCATCATCTGGAAATTTGCGGCGGTGGCACGCATCCGTTTCAGAAATGGCAGCGTCAGGAGGTATGCGATAACGAACGCTATCAACGAACGCTGGAAAACTTTGGCTATCTCATCCAGCAGGCGACCGTTTTTGGTCAGCATGTCCATGTTGGCTGCGCCAGTGGCGATGACGCCATTTATTTGCTGCACGGCTTGTCACGGTTTGTGCCGCACTTTATCTCCCTTTCCGCCGCGTCGCCATATATGCAAGGAACGGATACGCGTTTTGCCTCTTCACGACCGAATATTTTTTCCGCCTTTCCCGATAATGGCCCGATGCAGTGGGTCAGTAACTGGCAACAATTTGAAGCCCTGTTTCGCTGCCTGAGTTACACCACGATGATCGACAGCATTAAAGATCTGCACTGGGATATTCGCCCCAGCCCCCATTTTGGTACGGTGGAAGTTCGGGTGATGGATACCCCGTTAACCCTTAGCCACGCGGTAAATATGGCGGGATTAATTCAGGCTACCGCCCACTGGTTACTGACGGAACGCCCGTTTAAACATCAGGAGAAAGATTACCTGCTGTATAAATTCAACCGTTTCCAGGCCTGTCGCTATGGGCTGGAAGGTGTCATTACCGATCCGCATACTGGCGATCGTCGGTCACTAACGGAAGCCACCTTGCGTTTACTGGAAAAAATCGCCCCTTCTGCACATAAAATTGGCGCATCGAGCGCAATTGAAGCACTGCACCGTCAGGTCGTCAGTGGTCTGAATGAAGCGCAGCTAATGCGTGATTTCGTCGCCGATGGTGGCTCGCTAATTGGGCTGGTGAAAAAGCATTGTGAGATCTGGGCCGGAGAATAAGTCGGGAATTGCCTTACAGAAGAATATCCCTGACAATGGTGTTTTAACTTACATTTAACAATGTTATGAAACACCCTTTAGAAACCTTGACCACCGCAGCAGGCATTTTGCTGATGGCTTTCCTCTCTTGCCTGCTGCTGCCCGCCCCCGCACTGGGGCTGACGCTGGCACAAAAACTGGTGACCACGTTCCATCTGATGGATCTTAGCCAGCTTTACACGTTATTGTTTTGTCTGTGGTTTTTAGTGCTGGGCGCTATTGAGTATTTTGTTCTACGCTTTATCTGGCGACGCTGGTTCTCGCTGGCGGATTAAACGTCGATTATCGCCGAACTTCGCGGCATACTTTGCTTATTCTCCTTCGCCTAAAGGAACATTTATGGATAAGCAATCACTGCACGAAACGGCGAAACGCCTGGCTCTTGAGTTACCCTTTGTCGAGCTTTGCTGGCCTTTTGGCCCGGAGTTCGATGTTTTTAAAATTGGCGGCAAGATTTTTATGCTGTCGTCGGAGCTGCGCGGCGTCCCCTTTATTAATCTGAAGTCCGATCCACAAAAATCCCTGCTAAATCAGCAAATATACCCAAGCATCAAGCCAGGGTATCACATGAATAAAAAGCACTGGATTTCGGTGTATCCCGGCGAGGAAATCTCCGAAGCGTTACTTCGCGATCTGATCAACGATTCGTGGAATCTGGTGGTTGATGGTCTGGCTAAACGCGATCAAAAACGACTGCGTCCTGACTCAACCGTAAATCAATAGCGCATTTTTCTCGCTTACCATTTCATCTCGATCCTTGTAATCTGCTGGCACGCAAAATTACTTTCACATGGAGTCTTTATGGATATCATTTCTGTCGCCTTAAAGCGTCATTCCACTAAGGCATTTGATGCCAGCAAAAAACTTACCCCGGAACAGGCCGAGCAGATCAAAACTCTACTGCAATACAGCCCATCCAGCACCAACTCCCAGCCGTGGCATTTTATTGTTGCCAGCACGGAAGAAGGTAAAGCGCGTGTTGCCAAATCCGCTGCCGATAATTACGTGTTCAACGAGCGTAAAATGCTTGATGCCTCGCACGTCGTGGTGTTCTGTGCAAAAACCGCGATGGACGATGCCTGGCTGAAGCTGGTTGTTGACCAGGAAGATGCCGATGGCCGCTTTGCCACGCCGGAAGCGAAAGCCGCGAACGATAAAGGTCGCAAGTTCTTCGCCGATATGCACCGTAAAGATCTGCATGATGATGCAGAGTGGATGGCAAAACAGGTTTATCTCAACGTCGGTAACTTTCTGCTGGGCGTGGCGGCGCTGGGTCTGGACGCGGTGCCCATCGAAGGTTTTGACGCCGCCATCCTCGATGAAGAATTTGGTCTGAAAGAGAAAGGCTACACCAGTCTGGTGGTTGTTCCGGTGGGTCATCACAGCGTTGAAGATTTTAACGCTACGCTGCCGAAATCTCGTCTGCCGCAAAACATTACCTTAACCGAAGTGTAATTCTCCCTTGCCGGGCATCTGCCCGGCTATTTCCCCTCAGATTCTCCTGATTTGCATAACCCTGTTTCAGCCGTCATCATAGGCTGCTGTTGTATAAAGGAGACGTTATGCAGGATTTAATATCCCAGGTTGAAGATTTAGCGGGTATTGAGATTGATCACACCACCTCGATGGTGATGATTTTCGGTATTATTTTTCTGACCGCCGTCGTGGTGCATATTTTTTTGCACTGGGTGGTACTGCGGACCTTCGAAAAACGTGCCATCGCCAGTTCACGGCTTTGGTTGCAAATCATTACCCAGAATAAACTCTTCCACCGTTTAGCTTTTACCCTGCAGGGGATTATCGTCAATATTCAGGCGGTATTCTGGCTACAAAAAGGCACCGAAGCGGCAGATATTCTGACTACCTGCGCGCAGTTGTGGATCATGATGTATGCGCTGCTTTCAGTCTTCTCGTTGCTGGATGTGATTTTGAATCTGGCGCAGAAATTCCCGGCGGCATCTCAGTTACCGCTGAAAGGGATTTTTCAGGGGATTAAACTGATCGGCGCGATTCTGGTCGGCATTTTGATGATCTCGCTGCTGATTGGTCAGTCGCCAGCGATTCTGATCAGTGGTCTTGGTGCAATGGCTGCCGTGCTAATGTTGGTATTTAAAGATCCGATTCTTGGTCTGGTGGCAGGTATTCAGCTTTCCGCGAACGATATGCTGAAACTGGGTGACTGGCTGGAGATGCCGAAATACGGCGCGGATGGCGCGGTGATCGATATTGGGTTAACCACCGTCAAAGTGCGTAACTGGGACAATACCATTACCACTATTCCCACCTGGTCTCTGGTTTCTGACTCCTTTAAAAACTGGAGCGGGATGTCAGCTTCTGGCGGGCGACGTATTAAACGCAGTATCAGTATTGATGTCACCAGTATTCGTTTTCTTGATGAAGACGAAATGCAACGCCTGAATAAAGCGCATTTGTTAAAGCCTTATTTAACCAGCCGCCATCAGGAAATTAATGAGTGGAATCGCCAGCAAGGTTCTACGGAGTCGGTATTAAACCTGCGCCGAATGACCAATATTGGAACCTTTCGTGCCTATCTGAACGAATATCTGCGGAATCATCCGCGGATTCGCAAAGATATGACCTTAATGGTACGCCAACTGGCTCCTGGTGA
Organism: Escherichia sp. WS2035; assembly: GCF_046487065.1. NCBI lineage: Bacteria > Pseudomonadati > Pseudomonadota > Gammaproteobacteria > Enterobacterales > Enterobacteriaceae > Escherichia > Escherichia sp. WS2035. Next base: position 358,494 of record NZ_JBJQKD010000001.1, on the reverse strand, counting down.
TAACGGTTTACCGCTTGAGATCTATGCGTTTACCAACACCGTGGTGTGGCTGGAATATGAAAGCATTCAGGCTGATATATTCGATCACATATTTGCGATTGTCGAAGAGTTTGGTCTGCGACTTCATCAGTCGCCAACCGGCAATGATATTCGCTCTCTGGCGGGTGCATTTAAGCAGTAATTAAAAAAACCGCTCTCATCGAATGGATGAGAGCGGCTTTCAGATTGTTGACATCATTTTGTCGGATGCGGCGTGAACGCCTTATCCGACCTACAGAATCGTTACAAATTGTAGGCCCGATAAGCTTGCGCATCGGGCAAATCAGCCTCACATCAGCTTAATTCACTTTCCTACGCAATGTTTTAAACGCCACAAACAGGAACACAATCCACACCGGCAGCAGAATCGCTGACAAGCGCATATCATCCATCGTGCACATCAGCAGCAAAATCATGCCGAGGAAGGCGATGCAAAGATAGTTGCCGAACGGATAGAGCAGCGCCTTAAATTGTGTTTCACGCCCCTGACGTCGCATCGCCGCGCGAAAACGCAGATGCGCCAGGCAGATCATAATCCAGTTCAACAGCAGCGTTGCTACCACCAGCGCCATCAGCAGACCAAACGCTTTTTGCGGCAGCAGATAGTTGATTAACACCACCAGCGAAGTGATCGCTCCGGAAAGCATCAGCGAGTTAATCGGCACGCCGCGACGGCTGACGCGAGTCAAAAACTTTGGCGCATTACCCTGCACAGAAAGGCCAAACAGCATGCGGCTGTTAGAGTAAACCCCGCTGTTATACACCGACAGCGATGCCACCAGAATGACGAAGTTCAGCGCAGAAGCTACCACGTTGCTGTCGAGATTATGGAAAATCATCACAAACGGGCTACTATTGGATTTCACTTCCACCCACGGGTAGAGCGCCAGTAAAACCACCAGTGAACCGATATAAAACAGCAGGATGCGATACACCACCTGATTCACTGCTTTAGGGATGCTTTTTTCCGGATCGCGCGCTTCAGCCGCAGTAATCCCAATCAGCTCCAGACCGCCGAAGGAGAACATAATTACCGCCAGCGACAAAATCAGTCCATTCCAGCCGGTGGCAAAGAAACCGCCGTAGCGCCAGAGGTTATCGATACTGGCTTTCTCACCGCCGTGCCCAGAAAACAGCAGCCACAGGCCAAAGCCGATCATACCGATGATCGCCAGCACTTTAATCAGCGCAAACCAGAACTCGGTTTCGCCATATAAGCGCACGTTCACCAGGTTAACGGCGTTGATGATAATAAAGAAGGCGGCAGCCCAAATCCACGTTGGAACATCCGGGAACCAGTACTGCATATAGATGCCCGCAGCGGTCAGCTCTGCCATTCCCACCAGCACGAACATTACCCAGTAGTTCCAGCCAGAGAGGAAGCCCGCAAACGGTCCCCAGTATTTATAGGCAAAGTGGGCAAATGAACCGGATACCGGCTCTTCGACCACCATCTCGCCGAGCTGGCGCATAATCAGGAAAGCGATGATCCCGGCGACGCCGTAGCCCAGCAATACAGCCGGACCCGCCATCTGAATCGCCGGGCCAATGCCAAGAAACAGACCAGTACCAATTGCGCCACCCAGCGCAATCAGTTGAATATGACGGTTATGTAATCCGCGATGAAGCGTCGGCTCTTGATTCGACGCAGTATCTTCCGATACGGTTGACGCGTTTTTCACGCCTTTCCCCTGTGTGTCTTTTTTGTTGAGGGGCACCTTTTAACATTTAGTGCCCATCGTCGCAAGACACAATCCACACGGTTAAACGGGGTATCCTGCTTTTATTTCCGTACCCGATGTCGGTGCAGCCACATCAGCTTATACGCCGCCGGGATAATAAACAGCGACAGCAAAGGCGCGGTGATCATGCCGCCAATCATCGGCGCGGCAATCCGGCTCATCACCTCTGACCCTGCTCCTGTTCCCCACAGAATCGGCAGCAGACCAGCGATAATCACCGCCACCGTCATCGCTTTTGGGCGCACGCGCAGTACCGCGCCGTGATATAACGCCTCATCCAGCTTCTGCTCGCTGAATGTTTGCGGATTATTCAACGACGGCTCGGCCTCTATGGCGTGACGTAAATACATCAGCATCACCACGCCAAATTCGGCGGCGACCCCGGCAAGGGCAATAAAACCGGTGCCCGTCGCCACGGAAAGATGAAAGCCCATCCACCACAGCAACCAGATGCCGCCCACCAGCGCAAACGGTACGCTGCTGATAATCAGCAACGCTTCGCCCACCCGACGGAACGCCAGATACAACAGCACGAAGATGATCATCAGCGTCATCGGCACCATCAGTTTCAGCTTATGGTTGGCGCGCTCCAGTAGCTCGAACTGCCCGGAGAATGCCACGCTGGTACCCGGTTTTAACTGCACTTTTTCAGCTATCGCTTTTTGCAGATCGTGAACCACCGACACCATGTCACGATCGCGGGCATCGATATAAATCCAGCTCGTCGGGCGCGCATTCTCGGTTTTCAGCATCGACGGTCCGGTAGAGACTTTAACGTCGGCCACGTCCGCCAGAGTGATTTGCTGCTTCATCGGCGTGAGGATCGGCAACTGGCGCAGTGCCTGCGGGCTATCGCGCCAGCTTTGCGGATAACGCAGATTAATTGGATAACGAGCAATCCCTTCCACCGTTTCGCCAACCATCGCCCCGCCCACCGCAGAAGTCACAAACAACTGCACATCCGCCACCGTCATACCGTAACGCGCGGCTTTTTCACGGTTAATCTCAACGTTGATATAACGCCCACCTTCCAGACGCTCAGCAAGCGCAGAAGCCACGCCTGGCACCGTTCGCGCCACTTCTTCAATTTGCTCCGCCATCGTGTCGATATCCGCCAGCACAGTGCCGGAAACTTTAATGCCGATAGGGCTTTTAATGCCAGTCGAGAGCATATCGATACGGTTACGAATTGGCGGCACCCACAGATTCGCCAGCCCCGGCAGACGCACGGTGTTATCCAGTTCCTCAATGATTTTGTCCATCGTCATGCCAGGCCGCCACTGATCCTGCGGCTTAAGCTGGATAGTCGTTTCTACCATCTCCAGTGGAGCTGAATCGGTGGCGGTTTCCGCTTTCCCGGTTTTGCCAAATACCCGCGCCACTTCCGGTACGCTCATAATCAGCTTGTCGTTTTTTTGCAGCATGCTCGCCGCCTCTGCTGCGGAAATCCCCGGCAGCGTCGATGGCATATACAACAAGTCGCCTTCATTGATCTGCGGTAAAAATTCCCCGCCAACTTTATTGAGCGGCCAGAGAACCGTCAGCACCGAAAGCGCTGCCACCAACAGCGTGGTTTTCGGCCAGTGCAGTACTTTCAGCAACAGCGGATGATAAACACGAATCAAAAAGCGATTGAGCGGGTTACTGCTTTCCGGCGGAATTTTGCCACGGATCCAGTAGCCCATCAGGATCGGGATCACTACGATCGCCAGTAGCGCCGCGCCCGCCATCGCATAGGTTTTGGTGAACGCCAGCGGGCCAAACAGACGACCTTCCTGCCCTTCCAGGGTGAAGATCGGGATAAACGACAGCGTGATAATCAGCAGACTGATAAACAGCGCCGGCCCCACTTCAACAGATGCATCGGTGATCACCTGCCAGCGCGTTTTATTATCCAGCGTGGCGTCAGGATGCTGGTGCTGCCACTCTTCCAGCCGTTTATGCGCATTCTCGATCATGACGATAGCGGCATCGACCATCGCCCCGACGGCAATCGCAATGCCACCCAACGACATAATATTGGCGTTCAGTCCCTGAAAGTGCATGACAATAAAAGCAATACACAACCCCAGCGGCAACGAAATAATCGCCACCAGCGCCGAGCGCACATGCCAGAGAAACAGCGCACAGACTACCGCCACCACAATAAACTCTTCCAGCAACTTGCCGCTGAGGTTGTCAATGGCGCGGTCAATGAGCTGGCTGCGATCGTATGTTGTAACTATCTCCACGCCTTCCGGCAGACTGCTTTTCAGCGTTTCCAGTTTGTCCTTCACAGCGGCGATCACTTCACGGGCGTTTTTGCCGGAACGCAGGATCACCACCCCGCCCGCCACTTCGCCTTCGCCGTTCAGTTCGGCAATGCCCCGGCGCATCTCCGGGCCAACCTGGACCTTCGCAACATCACGCAGATAAACGGGCACGCCATTTTCACTGGCTTTTAAAACGATGTGATTAAAGTCGTCGAGCGTTTGCAGATAGCCGCTGGCGCGCACCATATATTCCGCTTCCGCCAGTTCTATCGACGAACCGCCCGCTTCCTGGTTTGAAGCATCCAGCGCGCTTTTTACGTCGGCGAGACTGATGCCATACTGCGCCAGGCGCTGAGGATCGCTAACCACCTGATACTCTTTCACCACACCGCCCACCGACGCCACTTCCGCAACGTCAGGGATGGTTTTTAGCTCATATTTGAGAAACCAGTCCTGCAATGAGCGTAAATCGGCCAGATCGTGCTTACCGCTGCGATCCACCAGTGCATATTCATAGATCCAGCCAACACCCGTGGCATCTGGCCCCAGCTCGGCGCTGACTCCCGCAGGCAGCTTACCCTGTACCTGGTTGAGGTACTCCAGCACCCGCGAGCGCGCCCAGTACGGATCGGTGCCATCTTCGAAAATGACATACACATAAGAGTCGCCAAACTGCGAGAAACCGCGCACAGTCTTCGCGCCAGGCACCGACAACATGGTGGTGGTTAGCGGATAAGTCACCTGATTTTCAACGATTTGCGGTGCCTGACCGGGATAGCTGGTTTTAATAATCACCTGCACATCGGAAAGATCCGGCAGTGCATCCACTGGCGTGTTAATGATGGTCCAGGTGCCCCAGATACTCAGAAACAACGCGCCCATCAGCACCAGAAAACGGTTCGCCACCGAGCGACGAATAATCCATTCAATCATTGGCTATTCCCTCAATGCGCATGGGTAGCACTTTCAGAGCGCATCCGCTCCAGTGCGCCAGAAATATTGGCTTCAGAATCAATCAGGAACAGGCCGCTGGAAACCACCTTTTCACCTTCCGCCAGACCAGAGCGTAACGCGGTGACGCCTTGCGATGCCTGGAAAACGGCAACGCGTTTCGGTACAAAGCGCCCGTCAGCATCAACGGTAATCACCCGCTGTTCGTTGCCGGTATCAATCAGCGCCTGTGACGGAATGAGCAGCATCGGTTCGCTGGCGGTATTGAGTTGCAACCCGGCGTTCATGCCCGGTTTTAGCGCCTCGTCGGCGTTGTCGATTTCCAGACGCAACTGCAGCGTGCGGGTCGCGGCATCCACGCCGGGTAGCAGGGTCCATTTGCGAATGGTGAGTGTTTTATCAGGTCGCGCCGGAACGGTGAGCGTAAACTGCGAGGCATCTTTCACCAGCCAGGCGATGGACTCCGGGATCGCAGCAGTGACCCACACCGGGTCCATACCCTGAATTTTCGCGACCACGTTATCTTTGGCGATATTCATTCCCGCGCGCAGATCAAACGCGGTGATCACGCCATCAATGGGCGCTTTGAGCGTAAAGCGAGTCTGGATTTTTTGCGTGGCGATCAGGCGGCGAATATCAGCCTCCGGCATTCCCGCCAGTCGCAGTCGCTCAAGAATGCCTTCAGTCTGGGTCGCCGTACCGCCGGTTTCGCGCAGCAGTAAATACTCACTCTGCGCTTCCACCCAGTCGGGAATGGTCAGGTCGAGAAGCGGCGCGCCCTTTTGCACTTTATCGCCCACGGTAAGCGGATACACCTTGTCGATAAACCCGGCGGCGCGGGCCTGCACAATGGCATACTGATACTCGTTGTAACTGACATTCGCCGGGAAACTCTGGGAAAAAGTCAGCGGCCCGCGCGTGACGGTCGCCGTTTTCACCCCCAGATTCTGCGTCTGAGTCGGGTCAATGCGCACACCAGACGCAGAACTCTCTTCATCGGCATATTTCGGCACCAGATCCATATCCATAAACGGCGATTTCCCTGGTTTATCGAACCGCGTATTGGGATACATCGGGTCGTACCAGAATAAGACTTTACGTTCTGCGGTCGACGTTTTTTCTGCGGGCGGTTCCTCCTTTGCAAACCAGGTAAAACCTGCCGCAGAAATAATACCGCCCGCGATCATGCTGCCGATAATAAGCGCGATTTTTTTCATCTCATTAAACCCGGATTACTGGCTGACTTTAATATCCTGTAATAAAGAAAGATTGCCCTGCTGGACAAAATTAAACGCTACTTTATCGCCGGTTTTAATTTCGCTCATTTTCGTCTGCGGGGTGATGGTAAAGCGCATAGTCATCTCCGGCCAGTTCACGGCAGCAATCGGATCGTGATGGATGGTGATTTTTTTGCTTTCCAGATCAACACCTTTTACCACGCCAGTGGCGCTAATAACCTGTGGTTGTGCTTCGCTCATGGTTTCATGATGATGTTCGTTAGCCTGGGCATTAAAGCCAATAACGGTAAACAGACTGAACATTGCGACTTGCAGTGCTTTTTTCATTTATTCTCTCCTGGAGTTAAAAATTATTGCTGCCAACCGCCCCCTAAGGCGGTATATAAAGAAATTTCGTTAACCTGACGGGCATAATTCAGGTCAAGTAAAGTTTGTCGGGTTGCAAATAAAGAACGTTCAGCATCCAGCACTTCCAGATAACTGACTGCGCCGTGCTGATATAATGCCCGCGCCCGTTGCAGGGTAATTTGCAGCGACGCAAGATAACGCTGCTGGGCGCTGATTTGATCGTTCAGGCTTTGACGTAATGCCAGCGCATCTGCCACTTCTTTAAAGGCGTTCTGGATTTTCTGTTCATAATTCACCACCGACTGCTGCTGGCGAATTTCGGTGATATCCAGATTGGCCTGGTTGCGTCCGGCATTAAAAATGGGGATCTCAATTTTAGGAATAAAATTCCACATCCCGCTGCTGGCGTTAAATAATGACGACAGATCGCTGCTGGCGGTTGATATTCCGCTGGTCAGGCTGATAGACGGGAAAAATGCCGCACGCGCAGCACCAATATTGGCATTAGCCGCCATTAACGCGTGTTCAGCTTCCATAATATCAGGGCGCTGCAATAAGATTTGCGACGACAAGCCCGCCGGTAATTTAACGCTTTGCAGGCTGTCGCTGTTTACTGTCTGCGCTTGCGGCAGCTTGCCGTAGCTTCCCAATAACAGTTGCAATGCATTATTCGCCTGCGCCAGTTCCCCCTGACGTTTAGCGATGTCGCTGCGGGTACTTTCTATCACCCCGCGAGCCTGTTCCAGCGCCAGAACATTGCTGCTACCGGTCAACAGTTGTTTTTCGACAAACGCATATGACTGCTGATAATTACGCAGCGTTTCTTCGGCTATTTGCAATTGCGCATACGCCAGTTGCTGATTGAAATAGCTTTGCGCGACATTAGAAACCAACAGAATATGCACCGCGCGCTGAGCTTCCTCAGTGGCTAAATAATTTTGGCGCTCGGCTTCGCTCATGTTCTTTAAGCGACCGAAAAAATCGAGATCAAAGCTGGCGTTAAGGCCAGTCGATAACTCCCGCGTCGTGGCTGAATCGCCTTTAAGATTGCCGCTCCAGCTGCCGCTGCCCTCGCCATTGAGCTGTGGGTAGCGGTCGGCATCGGTCAGACGATATTGCGCCCGCGCTTCCTGCACTTTCAGCGCCGCCATGCGCAAATCCCGGTTATTCACCAACGCCTCGCTAATCAGCGTCTTCACCTGATTATCAACAAAAAAGGTGCGCCAGCCCGCGTTCTGGTAGTTATCTGCTGCGTTAACCAGGCCGTTCTGGCTGAGTGAGAACTGCTGCGGCACGGGCATTGCCGGACGCTGATAATCCGGTGCCAGTGAACAACCGGTTAGCGCAAGGGCCACACAAAATGGCAGAAGTTTACAAGGAGACATAGGCTCATAATTTCTGGTGATTTTATGCTGCCAACTTTACTCGCCAGGCTCTGATTTTCCGGTGACAGGAAAATGACAAAATTGTCATTTTGCCAATAAGCGATTGCCATCTGATCCCGCTACTCTAGAATTGCCCGGGCAACATGCGGAGGAAATATGAAACTGTTGATTGTCGAAGATGAAAAGAAAACCGGAGAATACTTGACCAAAGGGTTAACCGAAGCCGGTTTTGTGGTCGATTTGGCCGACAACGGGCTGAATGGCTACCATCTGGCGATGACCGGTGATTATGATCTGATAATCCTCGATATTATGCTGCCGGACGTGAACGGCTGGGATATCGTGCGCATGTTGCGTTCCGCCAATAAGGGGATGCCGATTCTGTTGCTTACCGCGCTTGGCACCATTGAACATCGCGTCAAGGGGCTGGAGTTGGGGGCGGATGACTATCTGGTGAAGCCGTTCGCTTTTGCTGAACTGCTGGCGCGGGTGCGCACTCTACTGCGGCGCGGAGCGGCGGTAATTATCGAAAGTCAGTTTCAGGTTGCCGATCTGATGGTCGATCTCGTCAGCCGCAAAGTCACCCGCAGCGGCACGCGCATCACTCTGACCAGTAAAGAATTTACTCTGCTGGAGTTTTTCCTCCGCCATCAGGGCGAAGTGCTGCCCCGCTCGCTTATCGCCTCGCAGGTATGGGACATGAATTTTGACAGCGATACCAACGCCATTGATGTGGCGGTGAAGCGGCTGCGCGGCAAAATCGACAACGACTTTGAGCCAAAGTTGATTCAGACCGTGCGCGGCGTGGGTTACATGCTAGAGGTGCCGGATGGTCAGTAAGCCATTTCAGCGCCCGTTTTCGCTGGCAACCCGCCTGACCTTTTTTATCAGCCTCGCCACCATCGCGGCGTTTTTCGCCTTTGCATGGATCATGATCCACTCGGTAAAAGTGCATTTTGCCGAGCAGGATATTAATGATTTAAAGGAGATTAGCGCCACCCTTGAACGGGTACTTAATCACCCTGACGAAACGCAAGCCCGACGCTTAATGACGCTGGAAGATATCGTCAGTGGTTATTCCAATGTGTTGATCTCCCTGGCAAATAGCCACGGTAAAACGGTGTATCACTCCCCCGGTGCGCCGGATATCCGCGAGTTTACGCGTGACGCCATACCCGATAAAGACGCGCAGGCTGGCGAGGTGTATCTCCTTTCCGGCCCGACGATGATGATGCCAGGGCACGGTCACGGGCATATGGAACACAGCAACTGGCGGATGATTAACTTGCCGGTTGGCCCGCTGGTTGACGGCAAACCGATTTATACGCTCTACATCGCGCTTTCGATCGATTTTCATCTTCATTACATCAATGATTTGATGAATAAACTTATTATGACCGCATCGGTAATCAGCATCCTGATCGTCTTTATCGTGCTGTTGGCGGTACATAAAGGTCACGCGCCGATCCGCAGCGTCAGCCGTCAAATCCAGAATATCACCTCGAAAGATCTCGACGTTCGCCTTGACCCGCAGACCGTGCCCATTGAGCTGGAACAGCTGGTACTGTCGTTCAACCATATGATCGAGCGTATTGAGGATGTCTTTACCCGACAGTCCAATTTCTCAGCGGATATCGCCCACGAAATTCGCACACCTATTACTAATCTCATTACGCAAACGGAAATCGCCCTCAGCCAGTCGCGCAGCCAGAAGGAGCTGGAAGATGTGCTCTACTCTAATCTCGAAGAACTGACGCGAATGGCGAAAATGGTCAGCGATATGCTGTTTCTCGCTCAGGCCGATAACAACCAGCTAATCCCCGAAAAGAAAATGCTCAACCTGGCGGATGAAGTCGGCAAAGTGTTCGATTTTTTCGAGGCGTTAGCAGAAGATCGCGGCGTGGAGCTGCGGTTTGTTGGCGACGAGTGTCAGGTTGCGGGCGATCCGCTGATGCTGCGTCGGGCGTTAAGCAACCTGCTTTCTAATGCCCTGCGTTATACGCCAACCGGAGAGACAATTGTTGTGCGCTGCCAGACGGTCGATCACCTGGTGCAAGTTACCGTCGAAAACCCCGGTACGCCCATTGCGCCCGAACACTTACCGCGATTGTTTGACCGTTTCTACCGCGTTGATCCTTCCCGCCAGCGAAAAGGCGAAGGTAGCGGCATTGGCCTGGCGATAGTGAAATCGATTGTTGTCGCGCATAAAGGCACAGTTGCGGTAACGTCAGATGCTCGGGGGACAAGGTTTGTTATCATATTACCCGCTTAATCCTTCAGCAAACGGCAACTTTTATAACCAGTGTAAAAATAACATGCCGCAATAGTAATACCTATTAATGATAAAAAGCTGTCACAATTCATAAAAAACCTTAATATACGCCACCCTAAACATAACCAGCGTTAATGTAAGGTTTTTGTGTGGACTGGCTTCTTGATGTTTTTGCTACCTGGCTCTACGGCTTAAAAGTAATCGCGATAACGTTAGCGGTCATTATGTTCATCAGCGGGCTGGACGATTTTTTTATTGATGTCGTCTACTGGGTACGCCGCATTAAACGCAAGTTGAGTGTTTATCGCCGCTACCCGCGAATGAGTTACCGCGAACTGTATAAACCAGATGAAAAACCGTTAGCGATTATGGTTCCGGCGTGGAATGAAACGGGCGTCATCGGCAATATGGCCGAGCTGGCGGCGACCACGCTCGACTACGAAAACTATCATATCTTTGTTGGCACCTACCCCAACGACCCCGATACTCAGCGTGATGTTGACGAAGTGTGCGCTCGCTTCCCGAACGTGCATAAGGTAGTCTGCGCGCGTCCTGGCCCCACCAGCAAAGCCGACTGTCTGAACAACGTGCTGGACGCCATCACCCAATTTGAACGTAGCGCCAATTTCGCTTTTGCTGGTTTTATTCTGCATGACGCCGAAGATGTGATTTCACCAATGGAATTGCGTCTGTTCAACTATCTGGTCGAGCGTAAAGATCTGATTCAGATCCCAGTGTATCCGTTCGAACGCGAATGGACGCACTTCACCAGCATGACCTACATTGATGAGTTTTCAGAACTGCATGGCAAAGATGTTCCGGTGCGTGAAGCCCTCGCCGGACAGGTGCCCAGCGCAGGAGTCGGCACCTGTTTCAGCCGCCGCGCCGTGACCGCACTGTTAGCTGACGGTGACGGTATTGCTTTCGACGTGCAGAGTCTGACTGAAGATTACGACATTGGCTTCCGCCTGAAAGAGAAAGGTATGACGGAAATTTTTGTCCGTTTTCCGGTGGTGGACGAAGCCAAAGAACGCGAGCAGCGTAAATTTTTACAGCATGCGCGGACGTCAAACATGATCTGTGTGCGCGAATATTTCCCCGATACCTTTTCGACTGCGGTTCGGCAAAAATCTCGCTGGATCATCGGCATTGTTTTCCAGGGCTTTAAAACCCACAAATGGACCTCCAGCCTGACGCTGAACTACTTTCTCTGGCGCGACCGCAAAGGGGCAATCAGTAACTTTGTCAGCTTCCTCGCGATGCTGGTGATGATCCAGCTTTTGCTGTTGCTGGCGTATGAAAGTTTGTGGCCCGATGCCTGGCATTTCCTTTCTATTTTCAGCGGCAGCGCATGGTTAATGACTCTGCTGTGGCTAAACTTTGGCTTGATGATTAACCGCATCGTGCAGCGGGTGATTTTCGTTACTGGCTACTACGGCCTGACGCAGGGGCTGCTATCTGTCCTGCGTCTTTTCTGGGGCAACCTGATTAACTTCATGGCCAACTGGCGCGCGTTAAAACAGGTACTTCAACACGGCGATCCACGTCGTGTCGCGTGGGATAAAACAACGCATGACTTCCCCAGCGTGACTGGCGATACCCGCTCGTTGCGTCCGTTAGGTCAAATCCTGCTGGAAAATCAGGTCATCACTGAAGAACAACTCGATACAGCACTGCGTAATCGCGTCGAAGGTCTACGCCTGGGCGGTTCAATGCTGATGCAGGGGCTGATTAGCGCCGAGCAACTGGCACAGGCGCTGGCAGAGCAAAACGGCGTGGCGTGGGAATCCATCGATGCCTGGCAGATCCCTTCCTCGCTGATTGCCGAAATGCCGGCCTCCGTGGCGTTGCATTATGCGGTACTGCCGCTGCGTCTGGACAATGATGAGTTAATTGTCGGCAGTGAAGATGGTATTGACCCGGTTTCGCTGGCGGCCCTGACGCGTAAAGTCGGACGCAAAGTGCGTTACGTCATTGTTCTGCGAGGACAAATTGTCACCGGATTACGCCACTGGTATGCACGCCGACGCGGTCACGATCCGCGGGCAATGTTGTACAATGCAGTTCAGCATCAGTGGCTCACGGAACAGCAGGCCGGTGAAATCTGGCGGCAATATGTGCCGCATCAGTTCCTGTTCGCAGAAATACTGACCACGCTCGGTCATATTAATCGTTCAGCAATTAACGTGTTGTTATTGCGCCATGAACGCAGTTCTCTGCCGCTCGGCAAGTTTTTGGTCACCGAAGGCGTTATTAGCCAGGAAACGTTGGATCGCGTCCTGACAATTCAACGCGAATTACAAGTTTCGATGCAATCACTATTACTCAAAGCAGGTTTAAACACTGAACAGGTTGCACAACTGGAGTCCGAAAATGAAGGAGAATAACCTTAATCGCGTCATCGGATGGTCTGGTTTACTGCTGACATCTTTATTGAGTACCAGCGCACTCGCAGACAATATCGGCACCAGCGCAGAAGAGCTGGGGCTGAGCGATTATCGCCATTTTGTTATTTATCCCCGTCTCGATAAGGCGCTGAAGGCACAGAAAAATAACGACGAAGCAACCGCCATCCGCGAATTTGAATATATACACCAGCAGGTGCCGGATAATATTCCGCTGACTTTATACCTTGCGGAAGCCTATCGCCATTTTGGTCATGATGACCGGGCGCGGCTGTTGCTTGAGGATCAACTGAAACGTCACCCTGGAGATGACCGGCTTGAGCGCAGTCTGGCGGCTATTCCAGTTGAAGTGAAAAGCGTTACGACTGTTGAAGAACTGCTTGCCCAGCAAAAAGCGTGCGATGCTGCGCCGACCCTGCGTTGTCGCAGTGAAGTCGGGCAGAATGCCCTGCGGCTGGCACAATTACCTGTCGCCAGAGCGCAACTTAACGATGCGACGTTTGCTGCATCGCCGGAAGGAAAAACGTTGCGAACCGATCTGCTGCAACGGGCAATCTACCTGAAACAATGGTCCCAGGCAGATACGCTATATAATGAAGCACGCCAGCAGAACACATTAAGCGCGGCAGAACGCCGTCAGTGGTTTGACGTGCTTCTTGCCGCGCAGCTGGATGATCGGATCCTGGCGCTGCAATCACAGGGGATCTTCACCGATCCTCAGTCATATATTACTTATGCGACCGCGCTGGCTTATCGTGGCGAAAAAGCACGCCTCCAGCATTATCTCATTGAAAATAAGCCGCTGTTTACCACGGACGCACAAGAGAAAAGTTGGCTCTATCTGTTATCTAAATACAGCGCCAACCCCGTTCAGGCGTTGGCGAATTATACGGTGCAGTTTGCCGATAACCGCCAGTATGTTGTTGGCGCGACGCTACCAGTGCTGTTAAAAGAAGGTCAGTACGACGCAGCGCAAAAACTGCTCGCCACCCTCCCCGCCAATGAAATGCTTGAGGAGCGTTATGCCGTTAGCGTAGCAACCCGTAACAAGGCTGAAGCTCTGCGTCTGGCACGATTGCTGTATCAGCAAGAACCGGCAAGTCTTACCCGTCTGGATCAACTGACCTGGCAACTGATGCAGAACGGGCAGTCACGCGAAGCTGCCGATTTATTGCTGCAACGCTATCCTTTTCAGGGCGATGCGCGTGTCAGCCAGACGTTAATGGCGCGACTGGCGTCTCTGCTGGAAAGTCATCCTTACCTGGCAACGCCGGCGAAGGTGGCAATTTTATCGAAACCTTTACCGCTGGCGGAGCAACGTCAGTGGCAAAGTCAGTTGCCGGGTATTGCTGATAATTGCCCGGCAATAGTTCGCTTGCTGGGCGATATGTCGCCTTCTTACGATGCTGCCGCCTGGAACCGTCTGGCAAAGTGTTATCGGGACACGCTACCCGGTGTGGCGTTGTATGCATGGCTTCAGGCCGAACAACGACAACCGGACGCCTGGCAACATCGTGCGGTAGCCTATCAGGCGTATCAGGTTGAGGACTATGCCACCGCACTGACAGCCTGGCAGAAAATCAGTCTTCACGACATGAGCAATGAGGATCTGCTTGCTGCCGCCAATACCGCCCAGGCGGCAGGAAATGGCGCGGCTCGCGATCGCTGGTTACAACAGGCAGAACAACGTGGACTGGGAAACAATGCCCTCTACTGGTGGCTGCATGCGCAACGTTACATTCCAGGTCAGCCGGAACTCGCACTGAACGATCTCACGCGCTCAATCAATATTGCGCCTTCTGCCAACGCTTACGTTGCGCGGGCAACAATTTATCGCCAACGTCATAATATCCCGGCGGCGGTGAGTGATTTGCGCGCCGCGCTGGAACTGGAACCGAATAATAGCAACACCCAGGCAGCGCTTGGTTACGCCTTGTGGGATAGCGGTGATATCGCACAGTCGCGGGAAATGCTCGAACAGGCGCATAAAGGGCTACCGGACGATCCGGCACTTATCCGACAACTGGCCTACGTGAACCAACGTCTGGATGACATGCCTGCGACGCAGCACTACGCCCGACTGGTGATTGATGACATTGATAATCAGGCGCTGATAACCCCACTGACCCCAGAGCAAAATCAGCAACGCTTCAATTTCCGCCGTCTGCATGAGGAGGTCGGTCGCCGCTGGTCGTTCAGTTTCGATTCTTCTATCGGCTTGCGTTCCGGCGCAATGAGTACCGCTAACAATAATGTCGGCGGCGCAGCGCCAGGGAAAAGCTATCGTAGCTACGGGCAACTGGAAGCCGAGTACCGCCTCGGACGCAATATGCTGCTGGAAGGCGACCTGCTCTCAGTTTATAGCCGCGTCTTTGCCGATACCGGTGAAAACGGGGTGATGATGCCGGTGAAAAATCCGATGTCCGGCACCGGTCTGCGCTGGAAGCCACTGCGCGATCAGATCTTTTTCCTCGCCGTCGAACAGCAGTTGCCGCTGAACGGACAAAATGGCGCATCCGATACCATGCTGCGCGCCAGCGCCTCATTCTTTAATGGCGGCAAATACAGCGACGAATGGCACCCGAACGGTTCAGGCTGGTTTGCCCAAAACCTGTACCTCGATGCGGCGCAATATATCCGCCAGGATATTCAGGCGTGGACGGCAGATTATCGCGTCAGCTGGCATCAGAAGGTGGCGAACGGGCAGACTATTGAGCCTTATGCTCACGTTCAGGACAACGGCTATCGTGATAAAGGCACTCAGGGCGCGCAGCTTGGCGGTGTCGGGGTCCGCTGGAATATCTGGACCGGCGAGACGCACTACGACGCCTGGCCGCACAAAGTCAGTCTCGGCGTCGAATATCAACATACCTTTAAGGCGATTAATCAACGTAACGGAGAGCGCAACAACGCGTTTCTCACCATTGGAGTGCACTGGTAAATGCGTAAGTTCATTTTCGTATTGCTGACACTGCTTTTGGTCAGCCCTTTTTCCTTTGCGATGAAAGGTATTATCTGGCAACCACAAAACCGTGATAGTCAGGTTACCGATACCCAGTGGCAGGGGCTGATGAGTCAGTTACGTTTGCAAGGCTTCGATACACTGGTTTTGCAATGGACCCGTTACGGCGATGCATTCACCCAGCCAGAACAGCGCGCGTTATTGTTTAAGCGTGCTACAGCTGCGCAACAGGCTGGCCTGAAGCTGATTGTCGGGCTGAACGCCGATCCGGAATTTTTTATGCACCAGAAACAGTCGTCCGCAGCGCTGGAAAGCTATCTTAATCGCCTGCTGGCTGCCGATCTCCAGCAAGCCAGATTATGGAGCGCCGTGCCTGGCGTAACGCCGGATGGCTGGTACATCAGCGCGGAAATTGACGACCTGAACTGGCGCAGCGAAGCCGCCCGTCAGCCTTTGCTAACATGGTTAAACAACGCGCAGCGGTTGATTAGCGATGTTTCAGCAAAACCGGTTTATATCAGTATTTTTTTCGCCGGAAACATGTCGCCAGATGGCTATCGCCAACTGCTGGAACAAGTTAAAGCAACCGGTGTTAATGTCTGGGTACAGGATGGCAGCGGCGTGGATAAACTGACCGCTGAACAGCGTGAACGTTATCTACAGGCCAGCGCCGATTGCCAAAGTTCCGCCCCAGCAAGCGGCATTGTTTATGAACTGTTTGTCGCTGGTAAAGGTAAAACGTTTACAGCGAAACCGAAACCGGATGCAGAGATCGCCTCGCTGTTAGCGAAACGTTCCTCTTGCGGTAAAGACACGCTCTATTTCTCTCTGCGCTATTTGCCCGTCGCGCAGAGTATCCTTGAGTATTAATGATTAAAGGGAGCAACTTAGCTTGCTCCTTTCCTTTTCACTTTCCTAATCAAAATCCTGGCAAGATGAATTATTTAGCAGAATATCTGTTTTCATTTTATTCGTCTGACGTGTTCCAATTATTTAGCAAAACCGCGACAACAAAGTGATGGTGTAATTTGTAAAAGGGAACAAATAAATGGCTCGCCCTGCAGGATTCGAACCTGTAGCCCACGGCTTAGAAACTCCAGGAACGACATTTTAAGTCAACAAATTACCGCGCCATCTCTGCGTTCACACGTCCCACTACCTCAAAATATGTAAAACCTTGCAAGCCATTGCGAGGCCTTATGTGTCTCAGTTTTGTTCCTCTTTTTTATACTAAAAAACACAGCAATTGAGGATAAACCTCATGCTATTATCGCTAATATGCATCTAAAGGCATGGCACTTGAATAGATAAAAACTCCACAAAGAAAAAAATAATTAGCCCATAAAACCACAATGCAAAACACAAACAGACAATTAAACTAAAAAACTGACAGTGCATTGTGACAAAAATTCAATGTTAAACAAAATATAAACAGTGGGGCAATATACAATTGACTCATTAAGTTAGATATAAAAAATACATACTCAATCATTAAAACGATTGAATGGAGACCTTTTATGCGGGCGAAACTTCTGGGAATAGTCCTGACAACCCCTATTGCGATCAGCTCTTTTGCTTCTACCGAGACTTTATCGTTTACTCCTGACAACATAAATGCGGACATTAGTCTTGGAACTCTGAGCGGAAAAACAAAAGAGCGTGTTTATCTGGCCGAAGAAGGAGGCCGAAAAGTCAGTCAACTTGACTGGAAATTCAATAACGCTGCAATTATTAAAGGGGCAATTAATTGGGATTTGATGCCCCAGATATCTATCGGGGCTGCTGGCTGGACAACACTCGGCAGCCGAGGTGGCAATATGGTCGATCAGGACTGGATGGATTCCAGTAACCCCGGAACCTGGACGGATGAAAGTAGACACCCTGATACACAACTCAATTATACCAACGAATTTGATCTGAATATCAAAGGCTGGCTCCTCAACGAACCCAATTACCGCCTGGGACTCATGGCCGGATATCAGGAAAGCCGTTATAGCTTTACAGCCAGAGGTGGTTCCTATATCTACAGTTCTGAGGAGGGATTCAGAGATGATATCGGCTCCTTCCCGAATGGAGAAAGAGCAATCGGCTACAAACAACGTTTTAAAATGCCCTACATTGGCTTGACTGGAAGTTATCGTTATGAAGATTTTGAGCTAGGTGGCACATTTAAATACAGCGGCTGGGTGGAAGCATCTGATAACGATGAGCACTATGACCCAGGAAAAAGAATCACTTATCGCAGTAAAGTCAAAGACCAAAATTACTATTCTGTTGCAGTCAATGCAGGTTATTACGTAACACCTAACGCAAAAGTTTATATTGAAGGCGCATGGAATCGGGTTACGAATAAAAAAGGTAATACTTCACTTTATGATCACAATGATAACACTTCAGACTACAGCAAAAATGGTGCAGGCATAGAAAACTATAACTTCATCACTACTGCTGGTCTTAAGTACACCTTTTAACAACGTTAAATAGATTTTCTCCCCGGTGGTATTGTATAGCCCCGGGGAATTTGTTTACCGTTAAAAGCAAACAATATCCCCTAATCTTGTAAGCATTTAACCTGCGTCCTGGCGTGTAACCTCTTACCGCAACACAAGACTCAATATATTCAAATTCGTTATGCCGTGGCATCATTTAACCCCTTGTAATTCATCGCTATAATTGATTTAATTCACAAATAAAACTATAACATGGTGAAACTAATGAAAAAAAACACAGATGATGGGGCTAAAATTTACACACCACTTACCCTAAAGCTTTATGACTGGTGGGTTTTGGGTGTATCAAATCGGCTTGCATGGGGATGTCCTACAAAGGAACACCTTCTTCCACACTTTCTGGAACATTTAGGTAACAACCATCTGGATATTGGCGTTGGAACTGGGTTTTACCTTACTCACGTACCTGAGAGTAGTCTGATATCTTTAATGGATTTGAACGAAGCTAGCCTGAACGCGGCATCGACAAGGGCTGGGGAATCAAAAATTAAACATAAAATTAGCCATGATGTTTTTGATCCTTATCCCGCGGCGTTACATGGTCAATTTGATTCCATTTCCATGTTTTACCTTCTTCACTGCCTGCCTGGAAATATATCTACAAAAAGCTGTGTAATACGCAATGCGGCGCAGGCCTTAACTGACGATGGAACTCTATACGGAGCCACAATTCTTGGTGACGGCGTTGTGCACAATAGCTTCGGTCAAAAACTGATGCGCATTTACAATCAGAAAGGCATCTTTTCAAACACAAAAGATTCCGAAGAAGGCTTAACACATATACTCTCAGAGCATTTCGAGAATGTTAAAACCAAGGTTAAAGGTACTGTAGTAATGTTTTCCGCTTCAGGGAAAAAATAGCATCCAGACGCAGCACGTTCTTGCGCACGACGTGCTGCGGCATAATCCCAATGATTACTCTCTGACAGGGTTCACAGGCCACTCAATATCAGGGGCAGTTGATGTATCAACTCGGTTCAGCAACACCCGATACATCTTCCAGGCTTCCAGCAACGAGGTTTCTTCCTCCGTATCCTTTATCCATGATGTGCCGTTCCACTTCTGAAACTCCCCTGCCGGGGATAACCAGGTGACATTTTCCGGTAACGGACCGAGTTCAGAAATAAATAACGCGTCCCCTGATGCCACGTCATAAACCGTTTTACCCAGATGGTCTTCAACGAGATGCCACGATGCCTCATCACTGTTGAAAACAACCACGAAGCCAGCCGGAATATCTGGCGGTGCAATATCGGTACTGTTTGCAGGCAAACCTGTATGAGGTGGAATGGCACAAGAGACTTACAAAAGAATCAGGCAAAACGCCTGATTGATGAGAGCCCCGAACTACTGAAATCTGTCGTCAAATTTGCGCTGGTAACTGTTCTGAGAAAGTCGAACATCATAAATCTGGAGTGGCAACAGATTGACATGCAGCGACAAGTTGCCAGGGTGGATCCAGAAGATAGCAAATCAAATCGCGCCATTGGTGTGGCGCTGAACGATACCGCCTCTAAAGTGTTGCGTGATCAAACAGGCAAGCATCACAAATGTGGGTGTACATACCAGGGCGGCTAAGCGAGCAGATGGAACATCAATGCCTGCGCTCAGGAAGATGCGCATTGACAGCAAGACAGCATGGCTATCAGCTTGTCGTCGTGCAGGAGTTGAAAATTTCCGTTTCCATGACCTCTGGCATACCCGGGCAAGCAGGTTGATTCCGTCAGGCGTCCCATTATCAGTGCTTCAGGAAATGGGCGGATGGGAGTCCAGAGAAATGGTTCGTAGATATGCTCACCTTGCGCCTAATCATTTGACTGAGCACGCGAGGAAAATAGACGACATTTTTGGTGATAATGTCCCACTCTGGAATTATAGAAGAAATAAAGAAGGCGTAACTGATTGAATTTTAATGGCGCGCCCTGCAGGATTCGAACCTGCGGCCCACGACTTAGAAGGTCGTTGCTCTATCCAACTGAGCTAAGGGCGCATTGATACCACGGTGTGCTGTAATCGCGTGAATTATACGGTCAACCCTTGCTGAGTCAATGGCTTTTGAACCAGTTGCTGAACAAGTGTACGACCGCATCAGATGTAGCTCACTATGGCGGCAAACCAACGACGGTTATCATGATAGGTGTGAATCAGCCAGGTACAGAAGGTTTTACTTTTCAGAAAACGAAAACTGACAGCGCGCCACGCTTCTGACAAAATAGGCGCATCCCCTTCGACCTACGTAACAGATGGAATCCTCTCTCTGATGGCAGCAAAGATTATTGACGGTAAAACGATTGCGCAGCAGGTGCGCTCTGAAGTTGCTCAAAAAGTTCAGGCGCGTATTGCAGCCGGACTGCGGGCGCCAGGACTGGCCGTTGTGCTGGTGGGTAGCAACCCTGCATCGCAAATTTATGTCGCAAGCAAACGCAAGGCTTGTGAAGAAGTCGGGTTCGTCTCCCGCTCTTATGACCTCCCGGAAACCACCAGCGAAGCGGAGCTGCTGGAGCTTATCGATGCGCTGAATGCCGACAACACCATTGATGGCATTCTGGTTCAACTGCCGTTACCGGCGGGTATTGATA
This sequence comes from Escherichia sp. WS2035, assembly GCF_046487065.1. Classification (NCBI taxonomy): domain Bacteria; kingdom Pseudomonadati; phylum Pseudomonadota; class Gammaproteobacteria; order Enterobacterales; family Enterobacteriaceae; genus Escherichia; species Escherichia sp. WS2035. Next base: position 337,811 of record NZ_JBJQKD010000001.1, on the reverse strand, counting down.
ACGTCAAAGTGCTGGAACGTATTCATCCGGACAAAGACGTGGACGGTTTCCATCCTTACAACGTCGGTCGTCTGTGCCAGCGCGCGCCACGTCTGCGTCCCTGCACCCCGCGCGGTATCGTCACGCTGCTTGAGCGTTACAACATTGATACCTTCGGCCTTAACGCCGTGGTGATTGGCGCATCGAATATCGTCGGTCGCCCAATGAGCATGGAACTGCTGCTGGCAGGTTGCACCACCACCGTGACTCACCGTTTCACTAAAAATCTGCGTCACCACGTAGAAAATGCCGATTTGTTGATCGTTGCCGTCGGCAAGCCGGGCTTTATTCCTGGTGACTGGATCAAAGAAGGCGCAATTGTGATTGATGTCGGCATCAACCGTCTGGAAAATGGCAAAGTTGTGGGCGACGTCGTGTTTGAAGACGCGGCTAAACGCGCCTCATACATTACGCCTGTTCCGGGCGGCGTTGGCCCGATGACGGTTGCCACGCTGATTGAAAACACGCTACAGGCGTGCGTTGAATATCATGATCCACAGGGTGAGTAACATGGCGACATTTTCTTTAGGTAAACATCCGCACGTTGAGCTGTGCGACTTGCTGAAACTGGAAGGCTGGAGCGAAAGCGGCGCGCAGGCGAAAATCGCGATAGCCGAAGGCCTGGTGAAAGTCGACGGTGCGGTTGAAACGCGCAAACGCTGCAAAATCGTCGCCGGTCAGACAGTGAGTTTTGCAGGTCACAGCGTACAGGTTGTTGCCTGATCCCTTTCCCGGCCTGTATCAACAGGCCGGTTCTCTTTTCAGACTTTTGCCCTCTACGCCCCGTTCATCCATGCTGATAGCATCGACATTTTGCCGAAGCGACCATCATGCCAACCGTTATTACGCACGCCGCCGTTCCCCTATGCATTGGTTTAGGGTTGGGTTCGAAAGCCATCCCTCCGCGTCTGTTATTTGCCGGAATCATCCTGGCGATGCTGCCCGATGCCGATGTATTGTCGTTTAAATTTGGCGTTGCTTACGGAAATGTTTTTGGTCATCGCGGGTTTACCCATTCGCTGGTGTTTGCGTTTGTTGTCCCGCTGTTATGTGTGCTGATTGGACGTCGATGGTTCAGGGCTGGGCTGATTCGCTGCTGGCTGTTTTTAACCGTCTCGTTGCTATCGCACAGCTTGCTGGATTCGGTAACCACTGGCGGTAAATGGGTTGGCTGGCTGTGGCCGTGGTCAGATGAACGCTTTTTCGCTCCCTGGCAGGTGATTAAAGTCGCGCCGTTTGCATTGTCTCGTTACACCACGCCGTACGGGCATCAGGTGATTATTTCTGAATTGATGTGGGTGTGGTTGCCGGGGATGTTACTGATGGGAATGTTGTGGTGGCGCAGACGATAACCGGATGCGAAAACTCGCATCCGGCAATAGCGCAATTACTTACGACGCCAGGTGGTCCCTTGCGGGCCATCTTCCAGCACGATCCCCATCTCGTTAAGACGGTCACGCGCCGCATCTGCCGCCGCCCAGTCTTTCGCTTTACGGGCATCCAGACGCTGTTGAATTAACGCTTCAATCTCAGCCACTTCGCTGTCGTCTGCCTGCGCACCGCTTTGCAGGAACGCTTCCGGTTCTTGCTCCAGCAGGCCCAATACGGCAGAAAGTTTACGCAGGTGAGACGCCATTGCATTCGCCGCTGCCATATCTTCTGCTTTCAGACGGTTCACTTCACGCGCCATATCAAACAGTACGGAATAGGCTTCCGGAGTGTTGAAATCGTCGTTCATCGCCTCGATAAAGCGCGCTTCAAACGCTTCGCCACCGGCAGGCGCAACGGTTTTGTCTGTGCCGCGCAGCGCAGTGTAGAGACGTTCCAGCGCCGCACGCGCCTGTTTCAGGTTCTCTTCGCTGTAGTTCAACTGACTGCGATAGTGACCCGACATCAGGAAGTAACGCACAGTTTCCGCATCGTAGTATTTCAGCACATCACGCACGGTGAAGAAGTTACCCAGCGATTTAGACATCTTCTCGCGGTCAACCATCACCATACCGGAGTGCATCCAGTAATTCACATACTGGCCATCGTGCGCACAGGTGGACTGGGCAATTTCGTTCTCGTGGTGCGGGAACATCAGGTCAGAACCGCCGCCGTGGATATCAAAGTGGTTACCCAGCTGCTTGCAGTTCATTGCCGAACATTCAATGTGCCAGCCAGGACGGCCCGCGCCCCACGGAGACGGCCAGCTAGGTTCGCCCTCTTTCGACATTTTCCACAGAACGAAGTCCATCGGGTTGCGTTTGTCGTCGACCACGTCAACGCGCGCGCCTGCCTGCAGCTGATCGAGATCCTGACGCGACAGCACGCCATATGTCGGATCGGTCGGGACGTCGAACATCACGTCGCCGTTGTCAGCCACATAAGCGTGACCTTTAGCGATCAGTTGTTCAGTGAGTTCAATAATTTCGGCGATATGGTGCGTCGCGCGCGGCTCCATATCCGGGCGCAGAATGTTCAAAGCATCAAAATCTTTGTGCATTTCGGCGATCATGCGATCCACCAGCGCCACAAAGCTTTCGCCATTTTCATTGGCGCGTTTGATGATTTTGTCGTCGATATCAGTAATGTTGCGCACATACTTCAGCTTATAGCCGAGGAAACGCAGATAGCGCGCAACCACGTCAAAGGCAACAAAGGTACGCCCGTGACCGATATGACAGAGATCGTAAACGGTGATTCCACACACGTACATGCCGACTTCCCCGGCGTGAATAGGCTTAAATTCCTCTTTTTGGCGTGTCAGAGTATTGAAGATTTTTAGCATCGAAGATTCCGTTTAGACATGTGTGGGTAATTGAGTTGCGTATAATACCCATATTTCCCGCGCGAATCAGCATACATTGCGAGATGATCCGATCGTGCGGTTATGCTATAACACCACCCTATATATGACCCGAACCGGGTTGAAGCACCAATCAAACGGAACAGGATGCAAAAATGGTTACTTTCCACACCAATCACGGCGATATTGTCATCAAAACTTTTGACGATAAAGCACCTGAAACAGTTAAAAACTTCCTGGACTACTGCCGCGAAGGTTTTTACAACAACACCATTTTCCACCGTGTTATCAACGGCTTTATGATTCAGGGCGGCGGTTTTGAACCGGGCATGAAACAAAAAGCCACCAAAGACCCGATCAAAAACGAAGCGAACAACGGTCTGAAAAATACCCGTGGTACGCTGGCAATGGCCCGTACTCAGGCACCGCACTCTGCAACTGCCCAGTTCTTCATCAACGTGGTTGATAACGACTTCCTGAACTTCTCTGGCGAAAGCCTGCAAGGTTGGGGCTACTGCGTATTTGCTGAAGTGGTTGAAGGCATGGACGTGGTAGACAAAATCAAAGGTGTGGCAACCGGTCGTAGCGGTATGCACCAGGACGTGCCAAAAGAAGACGTTATCATTGAAAGCGTGACCGTTAGCGAGTAATCGTGGCGACACTCTTTATTGCAGATCTTCATCTCTGCGTGGAAGAACCGGCGATCACCGCCGGTTTTCTGCGTTTTTTAGCAGGGGAGGCCCGCAAGGCCGATGCGCTGTATATTCTTGGCGATCTGTTTGAAGCCTGGATCGGCGACGACGATCCCAACCCACTTCATCACCAGATGGCCGCAGCGATCAAAGCGGTATCCGATTCCGGCGTTCCCTGTTATTTCATTCATGGCAACCGTGATTTTCTGCTCGGCAAACGCTTTGCCCGTGAAAGCGGCATGACGTTATTGCCGGAAGAAAAGGTGCTCGAACTTTATGGTCGTCGGGTGTTGATTATGCATGGCGACACGCTGTGCACCGATGACGCGGGTTATCAGGCTTTTCGCGCCAAAGTCCACAAACCCTGGCTGCAAACGCTATTCCTCGCCCTGCCGTTGTTTGTGCGCAAACGCATTGCCGCGCGAATGCGCGCGAACAGTAAAGAAGCCAACAGCAGTAAATCGCTGGCGATCATGGACGTTAACCAAAACGCGGTGGTCAGTGCGATGGAAAAACATCAAGTGCAATGGCTGATCCACGGGCATACCCATCGCCCGGCGGTGCATGAACTTATCGCCAATCAGCAACCTGCTTTTCGCGTGGTACTGGGTGCCTGGCATACAGAAGGTTCGATGGTGAAAGTCACGGCGGATGACGTTGAGCTAATCCATTTTCCTTTCTGACCACGAATGGACAGATTCTGAAAAAGCACCGAACTAACGCAACCTGTATATCTTTTTTAAAATCAGCAAGGTAATAATCTCTGAGTGAAATAACAACAGGGAATATTATTATGCAACGCTGCAACGGATTTTTGATTTCTGGCATCGCCCTTACGGCAGGAGCGCCACTGTGTATTAGCTGGTTCGGTCTTGTCGGCTTCTATTTTGGCGCATTGTCACTGGTAGCTGCGGCGGTCATTTCCTGGATAGTCTATTTCTGGCTCATTTATTTAGTACTCACCCGCCCCCATAACCAACGCTTTGTAGAAAGATATATATTGATTGTCGGTATATGCTTTTTACCGTGGAGCATTGTGCTGATATGGGCATTCTTTGCCAGTTCAGCCAGAGCGCATAATCAACACGCAGAACAAATTAAAAACTCAACAACTGACGGTTAATTCCGCCTACGCAACCGTTTTCCTAGCACTCTTTCCGTGCTATTCTCTGTGCCCTCTAAAGCCGAGAGTTGTGCACCACAGGAGTTTTAAGACGCATGTCTTCCCGCAATAATCCGGCGCGTGTCGCCATCGTGATGGGGTCCAAAAGCGACTGGGCTACCATGCAGTTCGCCGCCGAAATCTTCGAAATCCTGAATGTCCCGCACCACGTTGAAGTGGTTTCTGCTCACCGCACCCCCGATAAACTGTTCAGCTTCGCCGAAAGCGCCGAAGAGAACGGTTATCAGGTGATTATTGCGGGCGCAGGCGGCGCAGCGCACCTGCCTGGCATGATTGCCGCCAAAACGCTGGTGCCGGTGCTGGGCGTGCCAGTACAGAGCGCCGCACTGAGCGGTGTCGATAGCCTCTACTCCATCGTACAAATGCCGCGCGGCATTCCGGTGGGTACGCTGGCGATTGGTAAAGCTGGCGCGGCAAACGCGGCGTTACTGGCAGCACAAATTCTTGCGACTCATGATAAAGAACTGCACCAGCGTCTGAATGACTGGCGCAAAGCACAAACTGATGAAGTGCTGGAAAACCCGGACCCGCGAGGTGCGGCATGAAACAGGTTTGCGTCCTCGGTAACGGGCAGTTAGGCCGTATGCTGCGTCAGGCAGGCGAACCGTTAGGCATTGCTGTCTGGCCGGTCGGGCTGGACGCTGAACCGGCGGCGGTGCCTTTTCAACAAAGCGTGATTACCGCTGAGATCGAACGCTGGCCGGAAACTGCATTAACCCGCGAGCTGGCGCGCCAGCCGGCCTTTGTGAACCGCGATGTGTTCCCGATTATTGCCGACCGTCTGACTCAGAAGCAGCTTTTCGATAAGCTCCACCTGCCGACCGCACCGTGGCAGTTACTTGCCGAACGCAGCGAGTGGCCTGCGGTGTTTGATCGTTTAGGTGAGCTGGCGATTGTTAAGCGCCGCACTGGTGGCTATGACGGACGCGGTCAATGGCGTTTACGCGCCGCTGAAACCGAACAGTTACCGGCTGAATGCTACGGCGAATGTATTGTCGAGCAGGGCATAAACTTCTCAGGTGAAGTGTCGCTGGTTGGCGCGCGCGGTTTTGATGGCAGCACCGTGTTTTATCCGCTGACGCATAACCTGCATCAGGACGGCATTTTGCGCACCAGCGTCGCTTTCCCGCAGGCCAACGCACAGCTGCAGGCGCAAGCTGAAGAGATGTTGTCGGCGATTATGCAGGAGCTGGGCTATGTGGGCGTGATGGCGATGGAGTGTTTTGTCACGCCGCAAGGTCTGCTGATCAACGAACTGGCTCCGCGTGTGCATAACAGTGGGCACTGGACGCAAAACGGTGCCAGCATCAGCCAGTTTGAGCTACATCTGCGGGCAATTACCGATCTGCCGTTACCGCAACCAGTAGTGAATAATCCGTCGGTGATGATCAATCTGATTGGTAGCGATCTGAATTATGACTGGCTGAAACTGCCGCTTGTGCATCTGCACTGGTACGACAAAGAAGTCCGTCCGGGCCGTAAAGTGGGGCATTTAAATTTGACCGACAGCGACACATCGCATCTGACCGCGACGCTGGAAGCCTTAATCCCGCTGCTGCCACCGGAGTATGCCAGCGGCGTGATGTGGGCGCAGAGTAAGTTCAGTTAACCTGGTGCTCATTTGATTGCCGGATGCGGCGTGAACGCCTTATCCGGCCTACCGTTCCAACACCGCCTGTAGACCTGATAAGACGCACCAGCATCGCATCAGGCATGGTGTGCCGATTGCCGGATGCGGCGTGAACGCCTTATCCGGCCTACCGTTCCGACACCGCCTGTAGACCTGATAAGACGCGCCAGCATCGCATCAGGCATGGTGTGCCGATTGCCGGATGCGGCGTGAACGCCTTATCCGGCCTACCGTTCCAACACCGCCTGTAGACCTGATAAGATGCGCCAGCATCGCATCAGGCATGGTGTGCCGATTGCCGGATGCGGCGTGAACGCCTTATCCGGCCTACCGTTCCGACACCGACTGTAGGCCTGATAAGACGCGCCAGCATCGCATCAGGCATGGTGTGCCGATTGCCGGATGCGGCGTGAACGCCTTATCCGGCCTACCGTTCCGACACCGCCTGTAGACCTGATAAGACGCGCCAGCATCGCATCAGGCTAGATGTGCCAATTGCCTGGTGCCCATCACTACAGCGAAATACAAGTCCCCGCTTCGCCCGCCAGCGTCTCTTCAATCCGCGATAACGCCCCAATCCACGCGGGTTTACCACGGCTTCTGACATAGCCACTCACCGCCGTTACCTTCGGCCCCATCGAACCATCGGCTTTGGCAAATGGCGCTAACTCATCCGGTGTGGCATGGCGAATGGCACGTTGCTGCGGCGTTCCCCAGTTTTCATATACCGCATCAGCATCGGTGAGGATCACCAGTCCATCGGCATTAATCTGCTCGGCGAGCAACGCAGCGGCGAGATCTTTATCAATCACCGCTTCACTCCCTGCCCCGTCTTCCGTCACAGGCACACCACCGCCGCCACTGCAAATCACCACATGCCCCTCTTTGAGCAACAACTCGATGGCTTCGCTGTCGAGAATTTTACGCGGTTGCGGAGACGCCACCACCCGACGTAAATATTTACCATCACGTTTCATCTGCCAGCCGTAAGCCGCTTCCAGTGCCTCTTGTTCTTCTGGCTGATAAACCGGACCGATAAACTTCTCTGGCTGTAAAAACGCCGGATCATCAGGCGAAACCTCAATGCGCGTCAGCACCGTCGTGACAGGCGGCATCTGCGGCTGTGCGCTCAAGCTCTGCGCCAGCATATAGCCAATCATCCCCTGGCTTTCCGCCACCAGTACATCCAGCGGATACGGTTCTACCTCTTTCCACGCCAGATTCTGTAACGCCAGCAGCCCCACCTGCGGTCCGTTGCCGTGAACAATTGCCAGCCGATAAGAACGGGCCAGGCGCGCCAGCGCGGGTACAGCACTGGCAATATTGCGATATTGATTTTTTGCCGTCAGCGCCTCACCGCGCTGGAGTAAGGCGTTGCCCCCAAGAGCCACAACCAGTGTTTTCATGGTTTCCCTTGTAATAATTGTTGGCCAAGCCAGAACCCCAGCAGCGTATCTGCCCCTGACGTATGCCCCAGCGCCAGCAGCGAATCGATCGCCGCTGCGGTACGTTTCGGGCAACTCAGCGCATGAACAAAGTGCAGGAGTGGCGAGGCGAAATATCCTTGCGCGGCATAACGTAAATAACTGACGCTCACCGCAGTGGTAACGAGTTGAAGATTGTCGGAACAGGCAAAAAACGGGCGACCGGAGCGCGCATCTAAAGCGCCATAATACCAGGCCGCCAGCAGCATTCCGCTCAGCGTGTCATCATGACTTGGCGTTAATCCGGGGCCTTTACCCAGCCAGTGCCGCCAGTCGGTCTTAACGCCATTGAGCGCGGCCTGAAAACAGTGACGAAACTGGCGTAATTCAGCAGGCAGCGGATCGCTTGCCGCCAATGCCAGTGGCCCGAAAAGCCCGGTTTCCTCCGCGCGTTGCATCCATGCAACGGCAAGCGGTTGAGGATGCGCAGGCGGCGTAATACGTAGCAAACAATAACGCTGTGGCTGTTTAACCGTGAAACGCCCGAGACGAATACCTTGTGCCACAACCTGTGGTCGTTCATTGCCGCATAATCCACCGCATAACGCATCGAATTGCGCGCGGCGAAGCACCCATCCGCCGGGGCCGAAACCACTCCCCTGACGATGCAGCGTTAACAGTTCGCCGCTTTCCGTCATCAGGTTAATCGCCCGCCGCCACACTCCCGCTAACCGCCAGGACTGGCGATAATTCGGTGCGCTACGGCTGGCAAGCAGAGGATGGATGATCGTCATTGTGCGTTCCTCAACCAATCCCCATGCTTTCAGCCAGTGCTTCCAGCGCCTGTTCAAAGCACGCCAGCGGTGCCCGCACGGTGCCTGCGCCAATCTGCCCGATCCCCGCCTCTTTATGGGCGATACCGGTATTGATGAGTGGCGTAATGCCGGTTTCTACCACGCGACGAATGTCCAGCCCCAGGCACGCCCCCTGGAAATCCCAGCCGGGGATCTGCAACTGCATATTGCGTTCAAGGTAAATTTCCGCCATCTCTTCAGATACCGCTCTGGCCGCTTCCATGCCACCCGCACCGACAAAGCGCGTTACGCCAGGCGCTGCGATCATTGCCGCACCTCCGATACCAAAGGTTTCGGTAATCGCGCTATCGCCCATATCCGGGTTCGCCTGCTCCTGCGAGAAGCCGGTGAAAAACAGACCTTGCGGAGTGTTTACAGGCGCAGTAAACCAGCGTTCACCCAGCCCGCTTACCCGAATCCCGAACATATTGCCGTTGCGGGTCATAGCCGTAACGATGCTGCCTGCGCGGATCATCGCGCCTGCATCCATCGCCGCCTTGCAGTAGGCCATCGCGAGGTTGAGGAAGAACTGATCGGTCACGCTGAGAAAATCCATCACTTCCGCAATGTGCTGTTTATCATGATCGAGGCGAGCAATTTGTGGGGCCAGCGTACGCATTAACAGTGCTGAGGAAGCAATATTGCGTTGATGGAACTCATCGCCCATGGTAATGCCCTGCGCCATCATTGCCGTGAGATCGATACCGCGCTCCATGCGCCCCAGCGCCGCGCTTAATACTGGCATTAACACATCGCGCATCCAGCGATGGCGAGTCAGGACATCTTCGCCGTAAGCGCCAAAACGCATCACTTTGCCGATACCTTCGTTGAGGTTGCAGTACGCCCGGTTGCCGTCGGTCACGTTCTCGACCACCAGCATCGGCATACTGGCAGAAGTAATGCCGCCCATTGGCCCGACGGCATTCACATGGTGACAAGGAATGAAGTTCACTTCCCCCTGCTCCAGTATTGCCAGCGCCTGCGCTTCATCTTTCGCCCAGCCTTCGAACAGACATGCGCCCACGCACGCCCCTTTCATGGGTCCGGTCATCTCCTGCCAGCGCATTGGCGGCCCGGCGTGAAGCAGTGTTTTGCCCTTGTTTAGTTCGCTGATAAGTGAAGAAGCCGGTTGCACATCCAGCCAGTGTGGACGAGCACGACGAATTTGTTCGATAACCGCAGCATTGGCTTGCGCCACTGATGTAAACATGGGAACCCCTTATTGCAAACGTTCTAATAAACGAGCCAGTTTTTTATTGCCGCCGGCGACTGGCGACCATTGGTAATGCACAACCGGTTTGCTGGCGCTTTGTAGCTCCAGCGCAAAGCTGCGTAATCCGATGTTAATCACGGCGACGTTTTCCAGTAATGACGGTGTGTGTTGCTGTGTGGCAGGCGAGAGCGGATGAATTAACGCCGCAGCCAGCAAGGTGGCTTCCGGTAGCGAACTCACTACCGCGATCCCCGCATCTTCCAGCGTGGCGATTTGCTGCGAGCGGCATTGCGGGTCACGTTCAGTGCCTGTCACCGTGGCAATGGCATACAGTGGTTGATTGTCTGAACGCGCGGCACAGGCTTTTTGCCAGGCGCTCACCAGCGAGGCGGCAGGATCGGCGGTCGCGCCGAAGCCAATCACGACATCAAGCAGCAACACTCGCACTTGCGGTTTAGCGCCGAGATCGGCAATTAACAGGTTGCGTAAGGTCGGGTCGATCATCGGATGGGGACGCCCGACGGTGTAAAAATCATCGCCCAGGTCGAGGATCTGATGTCCGTCGGCGTCCAGCATCATGCCATGTTGATGGGTATCGTCGGCTTCCACGCCAAGGTGTCCGGCAAGTAATCCCGCCGCTTCAGCAGCCAGCGTACCGCCGGTATACAAACCGCAAATAAATCCGCTGCTGACAGGCGCTATCGCGTTACGTCGCGCAGTGACGCGTGAAAGCAGACAAGCCAGACGAGCGGCCTCATCCAGCGAGGAGGCAAACCAGACATTCTCGTCGCGGGCCACCGCCGGGGTATAACCTAAAAACAGCGCCACCGTCGGTTTGCCAGTTGCTTTCATGGCATTAACAATTTTCAGACGCACAGTTTCGGCAGGTGGTTTTGAAACAAATGCCAGCACTTCGCTTTTCTCGTCTGCACTGAGCATTTCCAGCGCCGTTAGCGCACTGATGCCGCCCACTTCACGGCTGAGATCGCGCCCGCCAAGACCAATCGCGTGAGTAATTCCCTCCCCTGCCAGCGCAATCTGTGAGCACAGCTCCTGAATCCCGGTACCGGAAGCGCCTATGACGCCAATGTTGCCTTCCGGCATCACATTAGCAAAAGCCAGCGGCGTGGCAGCAATCATCGACGTACCGCAGTCTGGCCCCATCACCAGCAAGCCTTTTTCCCGCGCGCGGGTTTTAAGTTGGATTTCATCTTCCAGCGTGACGTTATCGGAGAACATCATCACGTTGAGGTTGCGATCCAGCGCCTGGTTCGCCAACTCCGCCGCATACTCACCAGCCACTGAAATCAGCGCCAGATTGGCATCGGGTAATTTCTGACTGGCACTGTCCCAGCGACGCACCTGCGTCAACGCCTGGCTGCTGCCTGAACCCTGCGCCAGTTGTTTTAGCGCCTTTTCAAGCTGCTGCATAACCGCCTGCGCGATCCCCGCATCCGCCGCTTCGCTACGAATTGCCACGCAAATATCGTTCGGCGTGGCGTTATTAAAATCGTCATGCCAGAAACCTGTAGTATCTAATAACGCTTTATTGGCGGGCGTACCCATCATTACGGAAACATCATCAACATTTTCTGATTCGCTGAGTTTTCGTGAAATAATCATTAAACTGACCGAATCCTGAAAACACCCTTTTTTAATAAAGGCGTGGATCATAACAACTCCTTAAAAATTGCACCCATGGCAATTGCACGAGCAGTGTTAATGTGGCGATTACGGTATCGATGACAACGAGTAAATAAGGTGATGAATATCACACGGGGATTATTAACAAAAGAATTCAAATAACCGCCAGACTATTACGCGTTATTTTTTAATAAGCATGGTTGTTTTAAAAACCAGGTTAAAAGCACGAAGATTATCAAATAAATTCTAACTATATTTTTTTGCCTGTCTGGATCACATAATCCAGATATTTTCCCTGTATGTTAATTGCAGTCATGCTTCACACCGTCGTTAAAAAGGAAGACAGATGAAAATCAGTCGGGAAACACTCCACCAGCTAATCGAGAATAAACTCTGCCAGGCTGGGTTAAAACGTGAGCACGCTGCAACCGTGGCTGAAGTATTGGTTTACGCCGATGCCAGAGGGATCCACTCTCATGGCGCGGTGCGCGTTGAATACTACGCCGAACGCATTTCAAAAGGCGGCACCAACCGCGAACCGGAGTTTCGTCTTGAGGAAACCGGACCGTGCTCGGCAATTTTACATGCCGACAATGCCGCCGGACAGGTCGCGGCGAAAATGGGTATGGAACATGCCATCAAAACCGCCCAGCAAAAAGGCGTTGCGGTGGTCGGTATCAGCCGGATGGGTCACAGCGGCGCAATCTCTTATTTTGTGCAGCAGGCTGCCCGCGCCGGATTGATTGGCATTTCGCTGTGCCAGTCCGATCCAATGGTGGTGCCGTTTGGCGGCGCGGAAATTTACTACGGCACTAACCCACTGGCCTTTGCCGCGCCGGGAGAAGGCGACGAGATCCTTACCTTTGATATGGCGACTACCGTACAGGCATGGGGAAAAGTACTCGACGCCCGCTCGCGCAATATGTCTATCCCGGATACCTGGGCAGTCGATAAAAACGGTGCACCAACAACCGATCCGTTCGCGGTACATGCTCTGCTCCCCGCCGCTGGGCCAAAAGGGTATGGCCTGATGATGATGATTGACGTCCTCTCAGGCGTCTTACTCGGCTTACCGTTCGGGCGACAGGTTAGTTCGATGTATGACGATTTACACGCCGGGCGTAATTTGGGGCAATTACATATAGTTATTAACCCGAACTTTTTCTCCTCCAGCGAATTATTCCGTCAACATCTTAGCCAGACCATGCGCGAATTAAATACCATTACCCCCGCGCCCGGTTTTAATCAGGTTTATTATCCCGGACAGGATCAGGATATTAAACAACGCAAAGCCGCCGTCGAAGGCATCGAAATTGTTGATGATATTTACCAGTATTTAATTTCCGACGCGCTTTATAACACGTCATACGAAACGAAAAATCCCTTTGCGCAATAATTATTGAGACAGGACTTTCTTATGATTACACATTTCCGTCAAGCTATAGAAGAAACGCTGCCCTGGCTTTCCTCTTTTGGCGCTGACCCAGCGGGTGGGATGACCCGTTTACTTTATTCGCCGGAATGGCTGGAAACCCAGCAGCAGTTTAAAAAAAGAATGGCAGCAAGCGGGCTGGAAACACGTTTCGATGAAGTGGGGAATTTATACGGTCGCCTGAATGGCACCGAATATCCACAGGAAGTGGTTCTGAGCGGTTCGCATATCGATACCGTGGTTAACGGCGGTAACCTCGACGGGCAATTCGGTGCGCTGGCGGCGTGGCTGGCAATTGACTGGCTGAAAACGCAATACGGCGCGCCGTTACGTACGGTCGAAGTGGTGGCGATGGCAGAAGAAGAAGGCAGCCGCTTCCCGTATGTTTTCTGGGGCAGTAAAAATATTTTTGGGCTGGCGAATCCTGACGACGTGCGGAATATCTGTGATGCCAAAGGAAATAGTTTTGTCGATGCGATGAAGGCTTGCGGATTTACTCTGCCGAACGCCCCACTAACTCCGCGTCAGGATATTAAAGCCTTTGTCGAACTGCATATCGAACAGGGCTGTGTGCTGGAAAGTAATGGGCAGTCAATTGGCGTGGTGAATGCAATTGTCGGGCAACGTCGCTATACGGTGACGCTGAACGGTGAATCAAACCATGCAGGCACCACGCCGATGGGTTATCGTCGTGATACGGTTTACGCTTTCAGTCGCATTTGCCATCAGTCTGTCGAAAAAGCGAAAAAGATGGGCGACCCGCTGGTTCTGACTTTTGGCAAAGTAGAGCCGCGCCCGAATACGGTGAATGTAGTGCCGGGTAAAACCACGTTCACCATTGATTGTCGTCATACCGATGCTACCGTGCTGCGCGATTTCACCCAACAGTTAGAAAACGACATGCGGGCGATTTGCGATGAAATGGATATTGGTATTGATATCGATTTATGGATGGACGAAGAACCCGTGCCGATGAATAAGGAGCTGGTCGCCACCCTGACAGAATTGTGTGAAAGCGAAAAACTGAATTACCGGGTGATGCACAGTGGTGCCGGGCACGACGCGCAAATTTTCGCGCCTCGCGTGCCGACCTGCATGATTTTCATTCCCAGCATCAACGGGATCAGCCATAACCCGGCGGAACGCACCAATATTACCGACCTTGCCGAAGGGGTCAAAACGTTGGCACTCATGCTTTATCAACTTGCCTGGCAGAAATAAGGAGTTATAAATGGGATATTTAAATAACGTCACCGGTTACCGCGATGATTTACTGGCTAACCGTGCGATTGTTAAACACGGTAATTTCGCACTGTTAACACCAGACGGTCTGGTAAAAAATATTATTCCGGGCTTTGTAAATTGTGACGCGACAATCCTCTCCACGCCAAAGCTGGGTGCCTCTTTTGTTGATTATCTGGTCACACTGCATCAAAACGGCGGCAACCAACAGGGCTTCGGTGGCGAAGGCATTGAAACGTTCCTGTATGTGATCTCTGGAAATATCACTGCCAAAGCCGAAGGGAAAACATTTGCCTTAAGCGAAGGTGGCTATCTTTATTGCCCGCCAGGCTCCTTAATGACGTTTGTTAACGCCCAGGCCGAAGACAGCCAAATCTTTTTATATAAGCGTCGCTATATTCCGGTAGAAGGTCATGCGCCGTGGCTGGTTTATGGCAATGCCAGCGAACTGGAACGCATTCATTATGAAGGCATGGACGATGTTATTCTGCTGGATTTTCTGCCCAAAGAGTTAGGTTTTGATATGAACATGCATATCCTCTCTTTTGCACCAGGTGCCAGCCACGGTTATATCGAAACCCACGTTCAGGAACACGGTGCCTATATTCTTTCCGGTCAGGGGGTTTATAACCTCGACAATAACTGGATCCCGGTGAAAAAAGGCGATTACATCTTTATGGGCGCTTATTCTTTACAGGCTGGTTATGGCGTAGGGCGTGGTGAAGCGTTCAGCTATATTTACTCGAAAGATTGCAACCGCGACGTAGAGATTTAAGTCATACCACTCGCCTGATTATTTTTAGCTATGTTGGATTTTGCCACGGTTTATTCCGTGGCTTTTTTTGTAGTCAATTCAGGTAAAAAAAGATGCGATATAAATCGCATCCGCTTTAAAGGTAATAGTCAGTTTTTAATTCCCTGACCTATTTTAATGGCGCAGGCAATATTTCGCGCACTGTTGAAGAGATTGGTTTCACCGCTGGCGAGCACTTCGGCTAAAGGAGCCAGACGTGGCAAAATGCTGAATACCGCATCAATGCCGTACTGGTGCACCACTTCCACGCCATCACCCAATACGCCAGCAATCCCAATCACCGGGACATTAAACTGCTTCGCCACCGATGCCACACCCAGCGGCGCTTTACCGCCTGCCGTTTGCGAGTCGATGCGCCCTTCCCCGGTGATCACCAGTGCTGCACCCTGCACTGCCTGCGCAAGATTGACCGCATTCAACACAATCTCAATACCCGGTTTAATATCCGCATTGAGGAATACCGCCGCCGCAATGCCCATACCGCCCGCCGCGCCACCACCCGCCATCTGGCAGACGTTGATTTCAGTTAGCTGTTGTAAAACACGGGCGTAATTTTGCAGCCCCTGTTCCAGCTCTTCGACCATCTCCGGCGTTGCCCCTTTTTGCGGGCCAAACACCGCCGCCGCGCCGCGTGCCCCTACCAGCGGGTTATCAACGTCACATGCTACTTCAATATGACAGTTCGCCAGACGCGGATCGCATTCATTCATCTCAATACTTGCCACGCGCGCTAAATTGCCGCCGTTAGCCGCCAGCGGCTGACCGTCGGCATCAAGGAAACGCACACCGAGCGCCTGCGCCATGCCCATACCGCCGTCGACCGTCGCACTGCCGCCAATGCCGAGAATAATATGGCGAATGCCATTATCCAGCGCATGGAGAATTAACTCCCCCGTACCAAAACTGGAGGCCAGCAACGGATTACGCTTTTCAGGCACGACCAGCATCAGGCCACTTGCTGCTGCCATCTCAATCACCGCCGTTTTCCCGTCGCCGGTAATGCCATAAAAAGCATTCACTTTTTCGCCCATCGGCCCGCAGACTTCAAGCTTCACGATGTTACCGTCCGTCGCGGCGACCATCGCCTCCACCGTCCCTTCGCCGCCATCCGCTATCGGCAAACAGATATAGTGCGCATCGGGAAATATGGTCGAAAACCCGGCTTTAATTGCCTGACAACATTTTTCTGCACTTAAGCTCTCTTTAAAAGAGTCTGGCGCAATGACAATCTTCATTATCAATCCTTTTTCAACAAATTATTCGATGCGTTCCCACGGAATAAGATTATCCATAAGAACAGCCAGTAAAATTCCGACCAGTAAGCCGTTACTGAGCAGAGGACGAAGCGTTAATGGAAGGTCTTGCAGATACACAGGCGGTAATGCCATTAAAAATATGCCGACAAATAACGGCAATGCGAGTCGATAAATATTGCGAGCGGTAAACGTTATTTGCTGGCTAAACACCAGCGCGGAAAAGAGTAAAGGCAGATAAGAAACCAGCATGACCGCACTACTCACTGGTAAAGGGATACTGCAAAACAGTCGCGTGAGTGCCGGAACCAGTGCCACCAGCAGGCAAATAACGCTGCCATAAATAAACGAACGCCGCGAGTAATCGCCTGTCTGGGTTAATAAACCAATGGATGAAACAAACGGTGAAAATGGAATTACTGCCAGCGGCACGGTTATCAGTGTCATAAATCCGGTCGCCACAAAGCTGCGACGATAACGCGTATTCCCCGCGCCCTGCTGCGGATAAAAAACATCCGTGCCCCGAATCGCACCGTAGGTATTGCTGATATTTACCAGACCTGTAATCACCGCCGTCAGAATAATCCCCGGCGACAAAGCACCGCCACTGCCGAGCGGGAACCACTGCCAGTGCAACTCACCGGAGAGCGAATGCGAAGAAGGAAAGCAAAAGTACCACAACAACCAGCCAGTTATCGTGCCGACCAGCAGGCCGTAACGGGCAAAACGTTGTGGCAGGAAAATAATCATCGCCAGTACCAGGCACATCACCGCCACCGAGAGCGCGAACGGCGGTAATTGAATTTTAAAATTCGGGGCGGCTATGCCAAACGGCAGCCCGAGCATACCTTTGAAAAAGATAGTGGTCAGTTGCGCACCCAGCATCAACATAAACAAGACCATCACCGACGGCGTAAATAACCGTGCCAGGCGATGGCCTAATCCGCTAAAACCAATCAACATCGTCAGCACGCCGGAGAGCGCAATCCCCACCGCCAGACTGGTAGCGATATCGTTGATCGGTGTCCCGCGCGATGCTTCGCCAAGGGTGATAGTCAGGATGGTTCCCCACCACAGGCCGCCCGGCCCTTCCATAATAGCGCGACGATGACCGCAGAACGCCTGAGCGAAGCAGGCCAGTGCGGTAGCAAGAAAAGCATATTGCGTGAGCGTAAGCAGGCTACTTTGCGGCAACTGAAAAGCAGAAAGTAGCGTAGGAGGAACCACAACCGTGTTGCAAAAAATAAAGAAAAACCACTGGAATCCTGATAACAGGCTTTCGCGGCCCACTGCAAAATTGAACATAAACACACCTTAACCGGAGAATGCCCGCCACAAGGACGGGCATTGCAGGGCCAGATTACTGCTGATGTTTAAGGATAAATTGACCTTTCGGCGCAACAGGGAAGCCCTGTTCGATGTCGTAAATCACATCACCACGTAAGATGGTTTTCGTGATACGCGCGCCAATAGTACGGCCAACATACGGGCTGACTTTGTGGCGATATTCCAGATCGTCATTGGTAAGAACATAGCTGCTATTCGGCTGAATGAAGACGAAGTCGGCATCTTTTCCTGGGGCGATACGGCCTTTTTGCTGCAGACCGAAAATATCTGCTGCGTTAGTCGCCATTAATTTGCCGAACATTGGCAGAGACATTCCGCGTTTCTGTACCGCTTCATCGAACATCACGTCCATGCAGCTTTGCAGACCAGCGATACCGCCCCACGCTTTCATGATGTTACCGGCTTTCATTTCCGGCGGGCATGGAGAGTGGTCGGAAACCAGGCAGTCTATTTCACCGTTAAACAGTTTTTCCCACATGCCTTTCTGGTTTTCCAGATCGCGGATCGGCGGTGAACACTTCGCCAGAGTACCGATTTCTTCGAACTGATCGGTATCCAGCACAAAGTAATGCGGGCAGGATTCACAAGTAACATCCTGACCTTCCTGACGTGCACGAGTCACTTCCTCAACACCTTCCGGGCTGCTGACGTGGCAAACGTGCAGACGGCAACCAGCGACTTTCGCCAGGTACAGTACGCGGCGAATCGCTTCCACTTCGGTAAATACCGGACGCGAAGCCACATAGTCATGGGCAGTTACGCGACCTTCACGCTTCGCTTCTTCGCCCAGTGCGTCACAGATCAGCGCGTTTTCGCAGTGCACCAGCACTGGCTGGCCCAGTTCGCCCAGCTTCTGCGCGCCTTTGAAGAATTGCCAGTCATTGACGTCACGGAAGTCGTTGTCGATACCGCGATCGCCACAGGTCGCAACGAAGCATTTGAAACCGACAACACCCACTTCATCCAACTCATGCAGACGGTCAATGTTGTAAGACACCAGGCCACCGAGTTGTGCCGCATCGATAGTCAGCTTTCCTTTAGCGGCATCGAACTTCAGTTCAATTGAGGCGCGGTCAACCGTTGCAGGCAGCTGGTTGAGCGGCATTTCGATCATGGTGGTGATACCACCTTTTGCTGCTGCGCGAGTACCGGTTTCATAACCTTCCCAGTGGCTGCGACCCGGTTCAGAAATATGGGTGTGCGCATCAACCATGCCCGGCGAAACCACCAGACCAGACGCATCCATAACGTCTTTTGCATCGCCCAGATCCTGGCCGATAGCAGCAATTTTTCCGTCTTTAACGGCGATATCTACAACGCGAGCTTCGTTTTCTAAAATAACGGTGCCGTTTTTAATGATTAAATCAAAAGACATAACAAACTCCTTGTAAAATACAGATTGGTTTTTAACTCAATGTTCAATATCGTGATTAATTAACCTATGGTTTTTTGTTCTCCTGTTTTTTCTGCTGTTGTACGTTTCTTTAATAAGGCGTAGGCCGCAAAGGCGACGATGACGCCGACAAACCATGAAACACGTGATAACGGTTCCATAAAGGGAATAAACTTACCGCCAAGAGATAAAATAACGGCCACCAGAGTTACTGAAAACGCGGTGAGGTTAAAACCGTTATCGTAATATTTATAATCGCCAGGTGCGGTGTACAGTTCATCAAGATTAATTTGCCCACGCATCACCACAAAATAATGCGCCATCATCACACCAATTACCGGACCAAGCATTCCGCCGATAATATCGAGGAACAGATAAATACTGTCCTGATTTTCCATTAATTTCCACGGACAGATCAGCAGGCTGATAATACTGGCAATCAGTACGCCGTTTTTATAGGTCAGTTTCGTCGGTGCAATGGCGGCAATCTGATAACCAGCCGGAATAATATTACCGGTGGCGTTAGTAGAGATAGTCGTCATCAGAATAACCAGTACCGCAAAGAACGAGGCGAACAGGCTGTCCCAACGCTGAACAATATCCAGCACGTTCCAGGTGTCAGCGCCGTAATGAATACTGGCTCCGGCAATAATACATACCCCGGCGACCGCAAACAGAATATAGGCCACAACTAAACCCAGCGTTTGCCCCAGCGCCTGCTCACGAAACGAGTGGGCGTTTTGCGTAAAGTCGGATGCGCTCACCGCCGGTGCCGCCCAGACCGCAACCACCGCGTTTATCACCACCAGAAACAGGAAGCCACTGTTTTCTGCTTTCTGAATACCGCCCGGAATGTAGTCAAAGATTGGACCGATCCCGACCAGCGAAATCGCCCAAATCGCCATACCGCCGAAAACGATATAGATGCACGGGTTAAGAATGGCAGTGAATTTATTTAAAACTTTTCCGCCGCCAAAACCAATACCAACGTTAACCAGCCAGAAGAGTAAGAAAGTAATTAATCCCGGTAGAGAAAGGCCTAACAGCGTGAAATCGCCACCGAGAGTCAAAAATCCCGGCCAGATTTTGCCAATCAGAATCAAGCAGGCCAGTGACCCCGCGTAACATTGCAGGCCAAACCACATAATGGCAGCAATACCGCCTCTTAATAATCCGGGAAACAGTGCACCACGTACGCCGTAAGAAGCACGCAGGATCATGGCAAACGGTACGCCGTATTTACTGCCCGCAGCACCGTTTAATACCATTACCGCGGCAATGAAAAAGGCACTGAGGATAATTGCCAGCATAATACTAAAGGTAGACAAGCCGAGAATAAAAAAGCCGCCAACCATCACATAATTGGGAACGTTATGAACCGAACCCATCCATAAGGTAAAATAGTTAAATGTTTTCCAGGTCCGCTGACTTTGCGTTTTCGGCAGTAGATCTTCGCTATAGCCGCGTTGCTGGAATAGTTTTCTCTGATGTTCCATAAATCCCTCTTAATTTCACGTATCGAATAACGTTGTTTTAATCTAGCTATGAGGAACAAATAAAATAAAAATATTATTTTTAATACTGAAGCAACATCTTTGGCTGCTTTCTTTTTTTAATATTGCTGGCCGATTCATTTTCTGATATCGGCCATTTTTATTGCGGGTATCAGGCCAGTTTATGGTTAGCCATTAATTCCAGCGCCTGCACTAATGCAGAGTGATCCAACTGGCTGCCACCGTTTGCCGCACAGGTATTAAACAATTCCTGGCAGGTCGCGGTGTTTGGCAGGTTCAGCGCCAGTGCTTTCGCACTTTGCAGTGCCAGGTTGAGATCTTTCTGGTGCAGCGCAATTTTGAAACCTGGATTAAAGGTGCGTTTAATCATGCGCTCACCGTGAACTTCCAGAATACGTGAGGAAGCAAAGCCGCCCATCAGCGCCTGGCGCACACGTACCGGGTCCGCACCGGCTTTTGAAGCAAACAACAAGGCTTCAGAAACCGCTTCAATATTGAGCGCCACGATAATCTGATTTGCCACTTTGCAGGTTTGACCGTCGCCGTTACCGCCCACGAGAGTGATATTTTTACCGAGCAGTTCAAACAGCGGTTTTACACGTTCAAATACTGCTTCATCACCGCCAACCATAATCGATAACGTCCCTTCACGCGCGCCGATTTCACCGCCGGAGACTGGCGCATCGAGATAATCGCCGCCCAGTTCATTCACCTGACGAGCGAAACGTTTAGTTTCAATCGGGGAAATGGAGCTCATATCAACAATGGTTTTGCCCTTCAGCGAGGCTTTGGTACAACCATTTTCACCAAACAGAACGTCTTCAACCTGTGGCGTATCCGGCACCATAATAAAAATGATGTCCGATGCATCTGTTACCTGGCGCGCAGTTTCAACACTAACGGCGCCCAGTGACAGTAATTCATCAGCAACCGGACCAATGGTTGTGACATGCAGTTGATGACCGGCACGCGCCAGATTAATGGCCATCGGTGTACCCATAATGCCTAAGCCAATAAATCCCAGTTTCATAATTAACCTCTTTTAAATTTCGCTTTTCCTGAATTCAGACAACACGATCCCCTGCCAACTTAGCGGCCTAAAAAAGCATTGTCTGAATAGCGTTACGTTTTAACGGTACGGGTCCATCCAGCGTAAACCGGCTTCCGTGGTGGTTTGGGGTTTATATTCACAGCCAACCCAACCGTTGTAGTCAGAATTTTCAATTACCGTAAAGAGATATTCGTAATTAATTTCTCCGGTTCCCGGTTCGCCGCGATGCGGATTATCAGCAATTTGCAGGTGACCAATTTTATCGGCCCACTGAGTCATGGTATTGGTTAATTCACCTTCCATCCGCTGCATGTGATAAATGTCATACTGAATTTTCAAATTGCAGCAACCAACATCGTCAATCAGTTTCAGTGCCTGCCGGGTTCCGGTGAGATGAAAACCAGGAATATCAAAATGGTTAATAGGTTCAATCAGTAATAAAATATCTTCTTTCATCAGCATATTCGCAGCATAACGCAGGTTTTCTACAAGCGTTGTGTGAATCTGTTCACTGCTGAAACCAGTCGGTGTTTTACCGACCAGACAGTTAATTTTTTTATTACCCAGCGCACGAGCATAACGAATCGCTGCTGCTACGCCATCCCGAAACTCTTCTTCACGGCCAGGAATACAGGCAATACCCCGCTCGCCCGCCGCCCAGTCACCTGCCGGTAAATTGTGCAGCGTATGTTCAAGTTTATTACTCGCCAGCACCTGTTTTAATTCTTCAATGTCGTAGTCATAAGGGAACATAAATTCAACGCCGCGAAAACCACACTGCGCAGCTTTCTCAAAACGGGCGAGAAAATCATATTCACCAAATAACATCGATAAATTAGCAGAGAAACGTAACATTATTTATCTCCCTTATTCATAGTGCATGAAACAGGTTTCAGTCGGTGCATCCGCTGCGTTATCGGCGATATCTTCAAATTCCATGACGTTATCCAGTTCACTGCCCATCGAAATATTAGTCACACGCTCGAGAATAACTTCCACGACTACCGGTACCCGATATTGCGCCATTAAGATTTTCGCCTGTTCAAAGGCTGGTGCAATATCTTCCGGTTTGAAAACGCGAATTGCTTTACAACCTAAACCTTCCGCTACTTTTACGTGGTCGACGCCATAACCGTTCACTTCGCTGGAGTTAATATTTTCGAACGCGAGCTGTACGCAGTAATCCATATCAAAGGCACGTTGCGACTGGCGAATCAGACCCAGATAGGCGTTATTGACCAGTACATGGATGTACGGAATGTTGAACTGTGCGCCAACGGCTAATTCTTCAATCAGGAACTGGAAGTCGAAGTCACCGGAAATCGCCACCACATTGCGCTCTGGATCAGCGGCACAAACCCCCAGCGCCGCCGGAATCGTCCAGCCCAGCGGGCCTGCCTGCCCACAGTTGATCCAGTGGCGGTCTTTAAAGACATGCAGCATTTGTGCCGCAGCGATTTGTGACAGGCCAATGGTGGTGACATAACAAACATCGCGGCCAAAGGCTTTGTTCATCTCTTCATACACGCGCTGCGGTTTCACCGGCACGTTGTCGAAGTGGGTTTTGCGCAGCAAAGTGCGTTTGCGCTGCTGGCAGTCGGCGACCCACTCTTTACGACACGGCAGACGACCGGCTTTTTGCATCTCCTGCGCCACTTCAACCAGCAGCGTCAGCGCCGCTTTAGCATCAGAGACAATGCCAAGATCCGGACACAGCACGCGGCCAATTTGCGTCGGCTCAATATCGATATGAACGATTTTGCGCCCTTCGGTGTATTTCTCTACCGAACCGGTATGACGGTTAGCAAAACGGTTACCGATACCAAACACCATGTCGGACGCCAGCAACGTTGCATTACCGTAACGATGCGCGGTTTGCAGGCCCACCATCCCGGCCATCAGTTCATGATCGTCCGGGATACAGCCCCAGCCCATCAGCGTTGGGATCACCGGAATGCTGGTCAGTTCAGCAAACTGTTGTAACAGTACAGCTGCGTCAGCATTAATTACCCCGCCTCCGGCAACAATCACCGGACGTTCGGCCTGGATTAACATTTCTACAGCTTTTTCGATCTGCATACGGCTGGCAGCAGGTTTGTAGACCGGCAGCGGTTCGTACATATCAGGATCAAACTCGATTTCCGCAACCTGTACGTCGAACGGTAAATCCACCAGTACCGGACCCGGTCGACCAGAACGCATCAGGTGAAACGCCTGTTGCAGCACACGAGGCACCAGCGCCGCTTCACGAACTGTAACCGCCATTTTGCTGACCGGTTTAGCAATTGCTTCAATATCAACGGCCTGGAAATCTTCTTTATGCAGACGGGCGCGCGGAGCCTGGCCGGTAATACACAGAATAGGAATGGAATCAGCAGATGCGGAATAGAGCGCGGTGATCATGTCCGTGCCCGCAGGACCGGAAGTCCCCAGACATACGCCGATATTCCCTGCCGTTGCGCGGGTATAACCTTCCGCCATGTGCGAAGCACCTTCCACATGACGCGCCAGAATGTGACGAATACCGCCGTGCTTACGCATCGCTGAGTAGAACGGATTGATTGCAGCTCCCGGAACGCCGAAGGCGGTGGTGATACCTTCTTTCTCCAGCACATACATTGCCGCGTCAACGGCTCTCATTTTTGCCATTTTATTCCTACCTCTATTAATTGGAAAAATTTTCCAACTTTCAAATTTTGTCAAAAAAACCCGCTCCGCAGAGCGGGATACGACAGACACTATAGATGTGCTTTCAGTCCCAACGCCGTGCTGATATCGCGGGCGGTGTCTCTGACCAGCTCACCCTGACTGACAAAACGATCTTCTGTCAGTCTTGATGAAGGCCCGGAGATGGAGATAGCGGCAACAACACTACCTACATCATCGTAAATTGCTGAAGCTATGCAATTCAGGCCGACAACATGCTCTTCTTTATCTACGGTATAGCCCAGTTCACGCGCTTGTTCCAGGTCCTTCAGCAAGGTGGGCATATCCACAAGTGTCGTTGGCGTAAACTGCTGCAAACCGGTTTGCAGAATGATGCTCATCAACTCTTCTTCCGCCAGCGGATAAAGCAGCGCCTTGCCCGCTCCGGAAGCATGCAGCGGCAGACGACTGCCCAGCGGCGCACACATCCTGACCATCGATTTACACTCTAACTGACCAATTAATACCGCTTCATTGCCGTTACGGATCGCGACATTGACCGTTTCGCCGGAAAGTAACATCAGGCGGCGCATAAACGGCCCGGCGACGGAGAGGACATCGCGGTTATGGATGTACGCTGCACCGACGTTAAAGACACCTAATCCTATATGCCACCAGCCTAACTGATTGTCCTGATAGACAAAATCCGCTGCCTGTAAAACCTTCAGCAAGCGAAAGGTCGTGGAGAGCGGCAAATCCAGATTGAGAGAGATATCGCTAACCGACGAACTTCCCCCACTTTTTTCCAGATATTGCAGAATCGCAATTCCCCGCTCTAACGCCTGTGCGCCCTTCTGTGCTACAGGCTCCGCCTGTCCTGGCCTGCCGCGCCGTCTAACTTCCGTCATACCTACGTTAACTCCGACCTACAAATGAGCATAAACAATGAACAATTCGTTTATCTTATGCAAGTCGGTTGCAGGCGTCACGCAAAACAGAGTTCCTGTTCAGGAATACTTTCAACATCACAGTTGTCACTGCCGCCGCGATCGATGGTCAGAAAATCGGTGACGCGCTGCCAGGCGAAAAGTGGGTGATGCCAGACGTTACGATGGTAATTCACTCCCTGTTCGCCATTGGTAATAAACGCCCGCAGGGTTGACAGGTCTGGTTTGTCGTCACCTAACGCCACCACCACCACAAACACTTCACCTTTCATCGGGATAAACGCCTGTGTACCCAGCGGATGACGTTCGAGTTCGTGAATGGTCAGCGGCAGATTCGCCGGTTGCGCGCGGTTAATGCTGATAAGCGTACGGTCTTGCTCAAGAATCTCAACCAGCGCCAAATCGTGGTAACGCTCCACCAGTCCATTGTTAATATGGAAAAAATCCCGTTTCTGCGTTTCGATTACGTCGCCATAAGCACTAAAGGCTTCCTGACTTAACGGTAATACCTGAAGTTTCATCTTTTTGTCCTTGTAACATAATTCCGTTCAACCACCGCCGACCGGTCAGCTTGGTTTCAATAACAGGCAATCTAAAACCTTAAGAGAACAACATCAACACAAAAGTTGGAATATTTTTCCAAAACTAGATTTAGTCCACAAATTGAACAGGGTTATCATGTAAAAATACTGATAAATCAGAGGATAAGAAAATCACGCAACTTGCGGATTTAAAAGGGGATACCTGAAGATGTTCGATCCAGAAACCTTGCGGACTTTCATTGCGGTTGCTGAAACAGGTAGTTTTTCAAAAGCGGCAGAACGATTATGTAAAACCACGGCGACGATCAGTTATCGCATTAAACTTCTGGAAGAGAATACCGGAGTGGCGCTGTTTTTCCGCACGACTCGCAGCGTGACGTTGACGGCGGCTGGCGAGCATCTACTTTGTCAGGCCAGAGACTGGCTGAGCTGGCTGGAAAGTATGCCCAGCGAGTTACAACAGGTGAATGATGGCGTGGAACGCCAGGTGAATATCGTCATCAACAACCTGCTCTATAACCCCCAGGCCGTTGCCAGGCTGCTGGCGTGGCTAAATGAACGTTACCCGTTTACCCAATTTCACATCTCCCGACAAATCTATATGGGCGTCTGGGACTCGCTATTGTACGAAGGTTTTTCACTGGCTATCGGCGTCACGGGAACCGAGGCGCTGGCAAATACCTTTAGTCTTGATCCCTTAGGATCGGTGCAATGGCGCTTTGTCATGGCGGCGGATCATCCGCTGGCGAACGTTGAAGAGCCGCTAACAGAAGCACAGTTGCGGCGCTTTCCGGCGGTCAATATTGAAGACAGCGCCCGCACCTTAACCAAACGCGTCGCCTGGCGATTGCCGGGGCAAAAAGAGATTATTGTTCCCGATATGGAAACGAAAATCGCCGCCCATCTGGCGGGCGTTGGCATTGGTTTTTTGCCAAAATCACTTTGCCAGTCAATGCTCGATAATCAACAACTGGTCAGCCGGGTAATCCCAACGATGCGCCCTCCTTCGCCATTGAGTCTGGCATGGCGCAAATTTGGCAGCGGCAAAGCGGTAGAAGATATTGTGACCTTGTTTACCCAGCGCAGGCCGGAAATCAGCGGATTTTTAGAAATTTTCGGCAACCCACGCAGTTAAAAATCAAGTTTCCTTGCGCGTTGGCGCGTAAAATAGCGCGCAAGCTGATTTGAGGTTCACTTTTTACTATGCAAGAGAGACACACGGAACAGGACTATCGTGCCCTGCTGATTGCTGATACGCCCATTATTGATGTTCGCGCCCCCATCGAGTTTGAGCAAGGCGCAATGCCCGCCGCTATCAACCTGCCGTTAATGAATAACGATGAACGCGCCGCCGTTGGCATCTGCTATAAACAGCAAGGGTCAGACGCGGCGCTGGCACTGGGGCATAAACTGGTGGCGGGTGAAATTCGTCAGCAGCGCATGGACGCCTGGCGGGCAGCGTGCCTGCAAAATCCGCACGGTATTCTCTGCTGCGCCCGTGGCGGTCAGCGCTCACATATTGTGCAAAGCTGGTTGCATGACGCGGGGATTGATTATCCGCTGGTGGAAGGCGGTTATAAGGCACTGCGCCAGACCGCGATTCAGGCGACTATTGAACTGGCACAAAAACCGATAGTGCTGATTGGCGGTTGTACCGGCAGCGGTAAAACGCTGTTAGTGCAGCAACAGCCGAACGGTGTTGATCTGGAAGGGTTGGCGCGTCATCGCGGTTCGGCGTTTGGTCGCACCTTACAACCACAACTTAGCCAGGCGAGTTTTGAAAACATGCTGGCTG
Source organism: Escherichia sp. WS2035 (assembly GCF_046487065.1). Taxonomy (NCBI): domain Bacteria; kingdom Pseudomonadati; phylum Pseudomonadota; class Gammaproteobacteria; order Enterobacterales; family Enterobacteriaceae; genus Escherichia; species Escherichia sp. WS2035. The sequence goes on along the minus strand of NZ_JBJQKD010000001.1, from coordinate 310,365 downwards.
CCGAAATGCTAAAAACCGACGCCCATCAGGATTTGCGCCTGTGGGTGCTGGAAGATGAAAGCCGGATGATCGGTTCGAATCACCTGCCGGAATGTCTGCGCGAACGAATGACTCAGGCGACGATTGCGGTGGTAGAAGATCCGTTTGAGATCCGTCTTGAACGCCTGAACGAAGAATATTTCTTGCGTATGCATCATGATTTTACCCACGCTTATGGCGACGAACAGGGCTGGCAGGAGTATTGCGAATACCTGCATCACGGGCTTTCGGCGATTAAACGTCGGCTGGGACTACAACGCTATAACGAACTGGCTGCAAGGCTGGATGCGGCGCTGACAACGCAACTCACCACCGGCAGCACCGACGGTCATCTGGCCTGGCTGGTGCCGTTACTTGAAGAATATTACGACCCGATGTATCGCTATCAGCTTGAGAAAAAAGCGGAAAAAGTTGTCTTTCGCGGTGAGTGGGCGGAAGTGGCGGAATGGGTTAAGACTTATGCCTGTGGTTATTAACCCACAAAAATGCTTTTCCGTTCCTCTTTAATAAATTGTGCAACTGGTTAACTACCAGTTGCCATAGGGATATTTTTTATCTTTGATAAAGTTTTTTGTACTTTCCGGATAAGAATACCCATGTTTATAGGCACTTCGGCCGTTACACATTTCCATTTTTTCACCTGAAACCGTTTCTATCAGAATCTGCTTATCCGTCAGGCGAATATTGGGCTTGTCAGGTTTCTCCAGCCACACTCCTATTTTCCCTTCCGGAGCCAGCCCGATTAACAGATACCGCAGATAATACTTTTCACTGCCACCGCCAGGTGGTGAATAAGGTGTGAGCATCAATTTCCAGACGTCTCCCGCCAGCGTTATCCAGGTTTCATACTCTTTTTTATCAATCACTGAATCCCAGCAGAAATGGATAGACATAGGGGGATTTTTGGCTTTATTGAATGCCGTCATTCCACCACTAAGATTTTCCTGCCATTGTCCTATTGTTGTTGAGACAGGGATAGTGCTATCCAGAGTTCTGAACTGATAATAGATGCCATCGGTATCTAATAATTCCACATAGGTAACTTGTGCTGGTAGGGAATTAGGGTAAAAAAAATTGAAATACCATTCATCATAGGGTGCAAGCAGTGATATTTTTTCTTTCGCTGCTGTCTGGACTGATCCGGCTATCATTAACGCAATGGTTAATCTATAAATTATTTTAGCTATTATTTTCATTGTTACTTACCAGTTACCATAGGGATATTTTTTATCTTTGATAAACTCAAGAACATATTCATCGTCTCCAAGAGAAAAATCATGCCGGGAAATTCCTTTACACATTTCCATTTTTTCACCTGAAACCGTTTCTATCAGAATCTGCTTATCCGTCAGGCGAATATTGGGCTTGTCAGGTTTCTCCAGCCACACTCCTATTTTCCCTTCCGGAGCCAGCCCGATTAACAGATACCGCAGATAATACTTTTCACTGCCACCGCCTGGTGGTGAATAAAGTGTGAGCATCAATTTCCAGACTTCTCCCGCCAGCGTTATCCAGGTTTCATACACTTTTTTATCAATCACTGAATCCCAGCAGAAATGGATAGACATAGGGGGATTTTTGGCTTTATTGAATGATAACACCCCAACCCGAAGATTATCTCTCCACTGACCAATAGTAGTGGAACTCGGAGCGGTAGCATCCAGCGTTCTGAACTGATAATAGATACCATCAGTGTCCAATAGTTCTACATAGGTAACTTGTGCTGGTAGCGCATTAGGGTAGAAAAAAAGGAAATACCATTCATCATAGGGTGCAAGCAGTGATATTTTTTCTTTCGCTGCTGTCTGGACTGATCCGGCTATCATTAACGCAATGGTTAATCTATAAATTATTTTAGCTGTTATTTTCATTGTTACTTACCAGTTACCATAGGGATATTTTTTATCTTTGATAAAGTTTTTTGTACTTTCCGGATAAGAATACCCATGTTTATAGGCACTTCGGCCGTTACACATTTCCATTTTTTCACCTGAAACCGTTTCTATCAGAATCTGCTTATCCGTCAGGCGAATATTGGGCTTGTCAGGTTTCTCCAGCCACACTCCTATTTTCCCTTCCGGAGCCAGCCCGATTAACAGATACCGCAGATAATACTTTTCACTGCCACCGCCTGGTGGTGAATAAGGTGTGAGCATCAATTTCCAGACGTCTCCCGCCAGTGTTATCCAGGTTTCATACACTTTTTTATCAATCACTGAATCCCAGCAAAAATGGATAGACATTGGTGGGTTTTTGGCTTTATTAAAAACTGACGACATCCCTGATACTTTCTCGCTCCATTGTCCAACACTTCCTGGACTGGCATTAGTACTCGCCAGAGTTCTGAACTGATAATAGATGCCATCGGTATCTAATAACTCCACATAGGTAACTTCTGCTGGTAGGGAATTAGGGTAAAAAAAATTGAAATACCATTCATCATAGGGTGCAAGCAGTGATATTTTTTCTTTCGCTGCTGCGTTAAAGTTAAGAACCATAGACGTAATAACAAACAGTAATTTTATATTAAATTCCATTTTGTTTATTCCCTTGCATATCGTATATAGTTCTGGTCCAATTTTCATCCGGCCGATTAACAAAACTAAACGTCTTAAACGCTGATACTTCAGCAGACACCTTATTTTTTAATCGATAATCGACGGTATTCCAGTTGGAAGAGCAGTGTAAATATTTCCCAATGGTTTTAAGCTCATCATCAGAAAAAGGCATCGGCGCTGTACACAAGAGAACGGCTTTACCCTGAGAAATTGCTTTTTCACATATTACCTTTAAATGACTGGGAACTTTTAATTCCTTATCAGCAACAGAAATGGCATCAAATACTACCCCTGCCTCTTTAGCGACTTCATACATTACTCTTAACGCAATCTTTGACCAGTCATTGGTGATCGTTCTGCGAAATGTCACCGCTGCAGCGACCCGTTTTCTCACATTACCTAAGTGGTCAGGCGACGCTATTTCATCAATATTGGATTCAATTTTTAGGACACCAGAAGGCAGAATCGGAGCCAGCGTTGAATGGCGCCACAATAACTCTGCCTGCTGTGCTGCTTTTTGGTAAGCGCTTGTCGCTTCCACCGGCACATTTCCCAGTACCGTTTCAATCGCCGGGCGACTTAAAAACAGGTACTCATCTTCCAGTGGGTCATAGCCGCCACCAATATCAGCATGTGATCCAGGGAAACTTAATTCTGGCCAGCTTTCCTTTATGCTGTTGAGGCAAAAGTTATAGCGACATTCGTTCATTGCTGTGAGCTGGAATACATGTTTGGCCACACCTGGCGGTAACTTCACTTTTACCGGAAAGTTATTACCATCATGAGGGTCAAAACCATCCATCAGCCCTCCGATGGCTGCAACTGTGTCAAAAATACCTAAAAATTGCACTTCCCCGGAAGGTTTACCTAAATATTCAACTGACTGAAATGCCGTCGCAATGGTTTTAATCAGTACGGGATCACGTTCAAATACGCGATTAGTAAAGTGCCGTGCGGCTGCCGCCCCACGACTAAAGCCAAATACGTCAAACTGTAGACGCTTAATTACTAGTTTAGCATCCTTTAAATCAACAATAATCTTTGCCAGTGTCTCACGAAGCAGTGATATCGCACGGTCAGTTTTGGCAATTACCCCAGTATCATTATTTCCTAGCCCCATTCCTACCAGAGAGTCTGCTTTATTATTTTCAGTGCCAATACCTTCAATATATATTTTTTCCTGAATATTAAATACATCATCATCTAAAACTAATTGCCGATGATACAACTTATTCAACCAATGAATATTCGTATAGTAATTCAAATAGCTCTGTACTCCGGATCCCGTTTTACCCTGCTTGCTCATACATTGTTTATTAAACGAGGCCAAATCCTGGACATCCAGACCATAGGTTTCTGGTTGGCAAAAACTCATACGTAAATTCGTATTGGTTAAATTGTTTCCTGTGCCATCAAAGAATACGCCAATGGTGAGGATAATTTCTCGTTCAGGCGGTATTTCTGGTTTTTCCTCGACAGGTAAGAGCGTCGGTGGGAAAAGGCGATTATAATTTTCAGGTGTGAGTAAATAACTAAATTCTGTATTGGCTGTAAGATGCTTACAGTAGATATATTCGTAGTGTATTGTTATATACTGATAGTCGAGTTCATTTTCTTTTATTATAATCTGATTCTGAGTTAACGTGGCACCACGGACTTCAATATAATAATACCTTTCCCATTTTCCATATTTATTAATACGATAAAAATAAAACTCAAAACGGCATCGTTCGTTATTATTAATGCAATTCATCAGCAGCGGTGAGCTTTTATCGAGAATTTTACAAAATTGTATCGCTTGATGATTAATGCCAAATCCTGTGTTACTTACTCCTCCCTGAAAACTAAAAACAAATATTTCATCCTCATGTCCCTGTTGATACCGATTCCCGACAGAGACTTGCGTCCCGCATCCTGCAGAAATATCCCCTTGTTGCTCCCCTGTAATGCGTAAATATATAATGTCACCCATATGATTATACCCATTTCATAGATTTTAATTATATAATATAAACTTAATAAACATCTCATTTAGTAATGTATATTAATTATATGTTTGGGCATAACATTTTTTTAATTACGTGATGCACTAATAATAAAGCCGTTTATCTACCAGGTAGAAATAAACGGCTTTATCACATCACCCCACAAACTGCCTGAATAGCGCCTTACCCTTAAGCAGTCGCGCACCCAGCCAGCCGCCGCAAAGCGACAGCAGTAGCGCACCGCTGCACGGCAGCACAATCCACAATCGCCAGTCTGGCTCCCACGGGAAATCAAACACTTTCGATTGCAGTACCGCCAGTGCCGTTTCCGCACCAATTGCGGCCACCAGGCCGGATACAAACCCGAGCATGGCGAACTCACACCACAATGTCGTGCGCAGCAGTTTTTTGCCCGCACCGAGAGTGCGCCACACCACCAGCTCCTGATGACGCTGACGCATTCCCACCTGCACCTGTGCCAGCAACAGCAACATACCGCAGGCGGTGACCAGCACCACCATCACTTCCAGCGCCCGACTTACCTGCTCCAGCACCTGACCGACCTGTTTTAAAATCGCGCCAATGTCTAACAGGCTAATGGTCGGGAACTGGCGGTTGAGTTGCGTCAACATGCCGTTGCCATTCTCCCAGCGGAAACTGGTAAGCCAGCTCTGCGGTTGCCCGTCTAATGCCCCTTCCGGGAAAATAAAATAGAAATTAGGCCGCAGACTTTCCCAGTCCACTTTGCGCAGGCTGGTCACTTTAGCGCGGAACTCCTGGGTATCGCCCATAAAAGTCACGGTATCGCCGAGGGCAACGTTTAAGCGTTTCGCCAGCCCCTCTTCCATCGACACTTCACCGGCTTTTGGCGGCCAGTTACCGGCGACGATCGGGTTATGATCAGGCCGCGTATTTTGCCAGGTGAGATTCAGCTCGCGGTTGAGCGCCTCATCTCCATTGCCTTCTGTCGGCTTGTCGTTAATCGCCGTCAACCGCGCCCGCACCACCGGATAAAACGATTCCGGGACTATCTGATGTTCCGCGAGAAACGCTTTCAGCGGCGTAACCTGTTCCGTAGCGATGTTGATTAAAAAGTAGTTAGGACTTTCTGGCGGTAGCTGCTGTTGCCAGCGGTCGAGCAGATCGCCACGCAACACCAGCAACAGTGCCAGCAGCATAAAGGAGAGCGAAAATGCCGAAAGCTGGCTCAACGTCGCCCACGGCTGACGTAACAGGCGGCTAACCGCCAGGCGCAGAGGTAGCGATTTCAGCGTCATGCGGCGAAGTACATTCAGCAGCATCCAGCCCAGGACACCGCACAGCAAAGCCAGTACTACCGCGCCCGCCAGCACCGCCCAGAGCAGCATACTGCCGCCCATCAGCCCGGCGAGCAGTAGCACAACCACCACGGTGACAATCGGCAGATAAAACTTCAGCGGCCAGACGTTCGCTACCACATCATTACGTAATACGCGTAAAGGCTGCGTTGCCAACAACAGGCGGTATGGTCGTAGCCCCACCAGCAGCGAAATAACCGTCATGGTGCCGAGCGCCCACAGCCACGGCCAGAGGCTGGCTGGCGGTAGTGCAGCAGGCAGAACGGGCTTGAGCAGCACCATCAACACGTTTTCGAACAACAGGCCTATCGCCCCACCGGTAACGGCTGAAAGTACCAGCACCATCAACCACTGACCGACGATTAACTTACGCAGTTGCGCTCGCCCTGCCCCCAGCGTCTTGAGGATCGCCACCAGATCGTAGCGACTGCGACAGTAATGATTCATCGCCACCGCGACCGCCGCCACCGCCAGCAGCAAGGTCAGAAGCGCCGAAAGCAGCAGGAACTGTTGCGAACGTTCTATCGATCGCCCCAGCGCGCCTTCGTCCTGTTCCAGACCGTACCAGCGTTGTTCGGGTTTAAGCTGGGGTAACAACCATTTCTCATAGCCGTCGAGCTGGTTCTCGCTGCCGCCGAATTTATAACGCCAGGTGACCCGACTCCCCGGCTGCACGGCTCCGGTTTTATCAACATCCGCCAGATTCATCATCAGGCGTGGGGCTATCTGGAAAGGATTAAAACCGGAATCCGGTTCCTGAATCACTTCTCCGGCAATCCGCAAGGTGGCATCGCCCACGTCAATGGTATCGCCCGTTTTCAGGTTAAGCAGTGCCATCAGGCGTGGGGCCAGCAATACGCTGCCCGCCTGCGGTTTCAGGCCAGGGGGATTAGTTTGCAGATCGCCATACATCGGGTAGATATCATCCACCGCTTTGACGTTCGCCAGTTGCGGCGTGTCGCCTGCAAAGGTCATGGTGGCGAAAGTCAGCTGCTTGCCAACTTTCAGGCCGCGCTTTTGCGCTTCCTCCAGCCATGCTTGCGGCACTTCGCGCGAACTGCGCAACGCCCGATCGCCCGCCATAAACTCACGGCTTTGCTGGCTTAAGCCCTTCTCCATGCGATCGCTGATATTGCCCAGCGCCAGCACGCAGGCCACCGCCAGGCTAAGCGCCAGCCAGACAATTAATAGCGACGGCGAGCGCCATTCGCGCCAGAACCAACGTGCAATCATGCTTCCTCCTGCAACTGCCCGTTCACCAGCCGTAAGCAGCGGTCACAGCGTGCCGCCAGTTGCAGGTCGTGGGTCACCATAATCAACGTGGTGCCATGCTCACGGTTGAGGGAAAAAAGCAGATCGGCAATTTTATCGCCCGTCTGGCGGTCAAGGTTACCGGTGGGTTCGTCGGCAAACAGCACATCAGGTCGACCATTAAAGGCTCGCGCCAGCGCCACTCGTTGCTGTTCGCCGCCAGAAAGCTGTGCCGGAAGATGATCAAGACGTTTACCCAGCCCTAACTGTTCGAGCAACGCTTTCGCCCCGTTACGACTTTCTGCGCTACTCTCACCGCGCAGCAGCGCCGGAAGCTCGACGTTTTCCAGCGCGTTAAGGGTAGGAATTAACATAAATGACTGAAAAACAAAGCCTACGTGCTTCGCGCGCAACTTTGCCCGCGCTTCTTCGTCCATATTATGTAGCGGTTGTCCCACCAGACTCACTTCGCCACTGCTGCCGTCATCCAGCCCGGCGAGGATCGCCAGCAAGGTTGACTTACCCGATCCCGACTCGCCCACCAGTGCGATGGTCTCGCCACGTTTGACAACCAGCTCAACTCCGGTGAGGATGGAGAGTTCATGCTCCCCCTGACCGACGGACTTCTTAAGATGATGAACTTCAACAATGTTTTCCGCTGGCATTTGCCCTTCCTGTTCCTGGTCCTGTTAACCTTCCGTGCCGCCGCAGCGGACACGTTATTGATTCTGGGTGATAGCCTGAGCGCCGGGTATCGAATGTCTGCCAGCGCGGCCTGGCCTGCCTTGTTGAATGATAAGTGGCAGAGTAAAACGTCGGTAGTCAATGCCAGCATCAGCGGTGACACCTCGCAACAAGGGCTGGCGCGCCTTCCGGCTCTGCTGAAACAGCATCAGCCGCGCTGGGTGCTGGTTGAACTGGGCGGCAATGACGGTTTGCGTGGTTTTCAGCCACAGCAAACCGAGCAAACGCTGCGCCAGATTTTGCAGGATGTCAAAGCCGCCAACGCTGAACCATTGTTAATGCAAATACGTCTGCCTGCAAACTATGGTCGCCGTTATAATGAAGCCTTTAGCGCCATTTACCCCAAACTCGCCAAAGAGTTTGATGTTCCGCTGCTGCCCTTTTTTATGGAAGAGGTCTACCTCAAGCCACAATGGATGCAGGATGACGGTATTCATCCCAACCGCGACGCCCAGCCGTTTATTGCCGACTGGATGGCGAAGCAGTTGCAGCCTTTAGTAAATCATGACTCATAAAGCAACGGAGATCCTGACAGGTAAAGTTATGCAAAAATCGGTCTTAATTACCGGATGTTCCAGTGGTATTGGCCTGGAAAGCGCACTCGAATTAAAACGCCAGGGTTTTCATGTGCTGGCAGGTTGCCGGAAACCGGATGATGTTGAGCGCATGAACAGCATGGGATTTACCGGCGTGTTGATCGATCTGGATTCGCCAGAAAGTGTTGATCGCGCAGCCGACGAAGTGATCGCCCTGACCGATAATTGTCTGTATGGGATCTTTAACAATGCCGGATTCGGCATGTATGGCCCCCTTTCCACCATCAGCCGTGCGCAGATGGAACAGCAGTTTTCCGCTAACTTTTTCGGCGCACACCAGCTCACCATGCGCCTGTTACCCGCGATGTTGCCGCACCGTGAAGGGCGTATTGTGATGACCTCATCGGTGATGGGATTAATCTCCACACCGGGTCGTGGCGCTTACGCGGCCAGTAAATATGCGCTGGAGGCGTGGTCAGACGCACTGCGCATGGAGCTGCGCCACAGCGGAATTAAAGTCAGCCTGATCGAACCTGGTCCCATTCGTACTCGCTTCACCGACAACGTCAACCAGACGCAAAGTGATAAACCAGTCGAAAATCCTGGCATCGCCGCCCGCTTTACGTTGGGACCGGAAGCGGTGGTCGGCAAAGTGCGCCATGCTTTTATTAGCGAGAAGCCGAAGATGCGCTATCCGGTGACGCTGGTGACCAGGGCGGTAATGGTGCTTAAGCGCCTGCTGCCGGGGCGCGTGATGGACAAAATATTGCAGGGGTGAGTTGAAGCGCGCGCTTAAGCCCCCATGTCAAAGAAAATATCGACAACAGAGAGCGACTCCATGTCCGTAGAAAATATTGTCAACATTAACGAATCTAACCTGCAACAGGTTCTTGAACAGTCGATGACCACTCCGGTGCTGTTCTATTTTTGGTCTGAACGTAGCCAGCACTGTTTGCAGTTAACCCCAATTCTGGAAAGCCTCGCGGCGCAGTACAACGGGCAATTTATTCTGACGAAGCTGGACTGCGACGCGGAGCAGATGATTGCCGCCCAGTTTGGTCTGCGCGCGATTCCGACCGTATATCTGTTCCAGAACGGGCAACCAGTAGACGGCTTCCAGGGGCCGCAACCGGAAGAGGCGATCCGCGCCCTGCTGGATAAAGTGCTGCCGCGTGAAGAAGAGCTGAAAGCGCAGCAGGCGATGCAACTGATGCAGGAAGGCAATTACACCGACGCCCTGCCATTGCTGAAAGACGCCTGGCAGTTGTCGAATCAGAACGGGGAAATCGGCCTGCTGTTGGCAGAAACGCTGATTGCGCTGAACCGTTCTGAAGATGCAGAAGCCGTGCTGAAAACCATTCCGTTGCAGGATCAGGACACCCGCTATCAGGGGCTGGTGGCGCAAATCGAACTGCTGAAGCAGGCGGCTGATACGCCGGAAATTCAACAGTTGCAACAGCAGGTGGCGGAGAATCCAGAAGATGCCGCACTGGCGACGCAACTGGCACTGCAACTGCACCAGGTTGGGCGCAATGAAGAGGCGCTGGAGTTACTGTTTGGGCATCTGCGTAAAGATCTCACCGCCGCAGATGGTCAGACACGTAAAACATTCCAGGAGATCCTCGCTGCGCTGGGTACGGGTGATGCACTGGCGTCGAAGTATCGCCGCCAGCTGTATGCGTTGTTGTATTGATTTTCCGTTGAAATGCGATGCTGTGCTGGTTTGTAGGCCTGATAAGACGCGCCAGCGTCGCATCAGGCATCCGCGCATAGCCGCCGGATGCGGCGTGAACGCCTTATCCGGCCTACCAAACCGTGCTAATTCAATACATTGCAGGTGCCATGTAGGTCTGATAAGACGCATCCGGCATCGCATCATTTCTTCTTCAATTGCGTCACCACCAATTGGTGGCGCGAATTGTAAAACTTACGATAGGTTAAATAGCAGGCAATAATGGTCGACAAGCTGGCGGTTGAGAGCAGCATAAAGGTCACCATAATCTGATATTTAATCGCCTTCACCGGATCAATCCCGGCAAATATCAGCCCGGACATCATTCCTGGTAAACTCACTAAGCCTACCGTTTTTGCTGAATCGACCGTCGGAATTAAAGCCGCGCGAATACTGTCGCGAATCAATATCGCTGAAGCCTGTTTCGGCGTCGCGCCAAGACTCAGTTTCTCCTGAATCTGTTGCTGTTCGCTAATGACCCGTTGCCCTAAATTGTTGTAACACAACCCCACCGCTACCATGGCGTTACCGGCTATCATCCCGGCGATAGGGATCACCTGCATCGGGATAAATTCAATCGACCCAGAGAGGATCAGTACCGCCAGGGTAATTCCCGCCCCGACCGTAATGGCAATAAACGATGAGATAAAAGCTTTAGCAATATATTTACTGCGTTTTTGCGCGTTCCACGCCGCATTAAAGCAGATAAATAACACCATCAATAATGTCAGGCTGGCATCATCCACGCTGAAAATATACTTCAGCACATAGCCGACAATAATCAGCTGGATTATCGCGCGCCCGACGCTCCAGAGAATATCTTTCTCCAGCGCCAGTTTTTCTTTATGGCTAATTAAGATTGCCACCACCACCAGCATTAATGCCAGTGCTAATGATTCGTTAGTAATATTATGCGAGTTCATAGCGTGCTTCCTGCATTTCTCCAGCATGCGGTTGCAGTGTAATCACTTTATCCGCATGATTAATTTCGTCTTTATCGTGTGTCACCCACAGCACAGCAATATTTTGCTCGCGTACATAACGGTGGATCATCTCATTAACGTTATGTTTATTACTTTCATCCAGCGCACTGGTGATTTCGTCGAGCAATAAAACCTTCGGCATAAATTGCAGGTTACGAATCAATGAGATGCGTTGTTTTTCACCACCAGATAGCTCGGCGATATTCTTCGTCAAAATGCTGTCCGGTAAAGCGAAGCGTTCAAGAAAATCGAGAAAAATGGCCGGGTCAGGCTGCTGGTTACGGATCTGCCAGGGAAAAATCAGGTTATCGTATACCGTATCGCCAAACAGCGTCGGCGTCTGGGCGCAGTAAGAGACTTGCTGACGGTAGATTTCTGGCTTTAGTGTGCTGACATCCTCACCTTCAAACAGTAACGTTCCGCTGGTTGGGCTGATCAATGAAGCAACTATTTTTAGCAGTGTACTTTTGCCACAACCAGAAGGACCGGTAATTAACTTAAATTCGCCAGCACGCAGCGAAAAATTGATGTTATTAAGAATCTTCGTATCACCCGCCAGATATCCTACGTTTTGTAGCTGAAGCAAAGGACTATTTTCCTGCATCGCTGTTCCCTTTTTCTGATTTTTACTAAAAACAGTTTATCCTTCGCAGGAATAAGGGGGAACTCTCTTTCAGTAATCAGGTATAATTTGTTTAATCAAGCAGCAATTTTGCTGATTATGGACGGTACAACAGGAGGTTTTTCCGATGCTTATCTTTATCCCGATTCTCATTTTTGTCGCGCTGGTCATTGTCGGCGCGGGCGTCAAAATCGTGCCGCAGGGCTATCAATGGACGGTAGAACGCTTTGGTCGCTATACCAAAACGTTACAGCCAGGTCTAAGCCTGGTGGTGCCGTTTATGGATCGCATTGGTCGCAAGATCAATATGATGGAGCAAGTGCTCGACATCCCTTCCCAGGAAGTTATCTCGAAAGATAACGCCAACGTTACCATCGACGCTGTGTGCTTTATTCAGGTGATTGACGCGCCGCGCGCGGCTTATGAAGTCAGCAATCTGGAGCTGGCGATCATCAACCTGACCATGACTAACATCCGTACCGTGCTGGGTTCAATGGAACTTGATGAAATGCTCTCTCAGCGCGACAGCATTAACTCGCGTCTGCTGCATATTGTCGATGAGGCCACCAACCCGTGGGGGATTAAAGTCACCCGTATCGAAATTCGTGATGTGCGCCCGCCCGCAGAGCTTATCTCTTCAATGAACGCGCAGATGAAAGCGGAACGTACCAAACGCGCTTACATCCTTGAAGCGGAAGGGATCCGTCAGGCGGAAATCCTCAAAGCCGAAGGTGAAAAACAGTCACAAATCCTGAAAGCGGAAGGCGAACGTCAGTCGGCGTTTTTACAGGCTGAAGCGCGTGAACGTTCCGCTGAAGCAGAAGCCCGCGCCACCAAAATGGTGTCTGAAGCCATCGCCTCCGGTGATATTCAGGCGGTGAACTACTTCGTCGCACAGAAATACACCGAAGCGTTACAGCAGATCGGTTCGTCCAGTAACAGCAAAGTGGTGATGATGCCATTAGAGGCCAGCAGCCTGATGGGGTCGATTGCCGGGATTGCTGAGCTGGTGAAAGACAGCGCCAACAAACGGACTCAGCCATGATGGAGTTAATGGTCGTTCATCCACATATTTTCTGGCTAAGTCTCGGCGGTTTGCTGCTGGCAGCCGAGATGTTGGGCGGCAATGGTTATCTGTTGTGGAGCGGCGTGGCAGCGGTGATTACCGGTCTGGTGGTCTGGTTGCTGCCGCTGGGTTGGGAGTGGCAAGGGGTAATGTTTGCCGTCCTGACGCTGCTCGCCGCCTGGCTGTGGTGGAAATGGTTGTCGCGGCGGGTGCGCGAACAAAAGCACAGCGACAGTCATTTAAACCAGCGCGGGCAGCAGTTGATTGGCCGACGTTTTGTTCTGGAATCTCCGCTGGTCAACGGGCGCGGTCATATGCGCGTCGGTGACAGTTCATGGCCTGTCAGCGCCAGCGAGGATCTCGGCGCTGGTACGCATGTTGAGGTGATTGCGATAGAAGGAATAACGCTGATTATCCGTGCGGTCATCGCCTGACGCGTCTTATCACACCTGGAAATCTGTACCAAAACCCATGCCGGATAAGGCGTTTACGCCGCATCCGGCATATAGCCCCCCACATAGTGTTAATTGAATGTTCGGCTAAGGAGTAGCCATGTTTCCCCCTTTCGAAAACCTGAAGTACGTCTGCTGAAAAATACCGCTGCGGGCGTCATTTTTTCGGTGAAGTCCGGGAAAGGATTTCTGCGTCAATGTGTGATTTACGATCCGCACTCGCACGGTCTTATCCATTCGCTCTGCTGGCAGGATGTCCCGTTAATACGTTTCTGGTCCGAGGCTGGATGCCCTACCTGTGCGGAATTTGTCTACAGCGGTTTTGCGGAGGATGAACAGGGAGCCGCCCGGTTTTTGTCTGCTCTCGAAAACTGGAATTGCCCGTGGTCTGGCCTGGTATCTCCCTGATTCCTATCTCTGCGTTCTACTCGACGGACACCATAAGGCTACTGCCGCCGCGCTGGAAGGGCGACCGCTCAAAACACTGGTGCTCAGCACGGCAACCCATTTTAATGATGAGCAACAAACCCTGGTATTTCCTGGCGGGGAATGTCTGCACAAAACAGAGCTGCAATACCACATACCAAAACTCACCGCGTGCAAAACATTACCGCCCAGCGCATGGGAGAGTTTCGGCCCTGATAAGCACATCAGCCCATCCGAAACCTGGTCAGGCCCCCTCACCTTCCGGTTGATGGCGCAAAACCGAACGCCGCAAGCAGATGCTTTTTTTCTGGATTTTGCCATCAATGATGACGGGGAACGTCCGGAGCTAACGAAAATAATGGACGACTATTTTCGCAAGCCTTAATCACCCCGCCCGATGATGACAGCAGCCGGAGAGATTTTCGATAATCGGGCAGTCGGCGCTGTCATCACCGGGGCAGGCATTCGCCAGCGCCAGCAGCTGGTTACGCATGGATTGCAGTTCTTCGATATGCTGTTCGATCTCCGCTACTTTCTCCAGCGTACGACGTTTGACGTCGGCGCTGTGACGCTGCGGATCGTTAAACAGATTCACCAGTTCGCCGCTCTCTTCCAGGTTAAAGCCCACCTGGCGTGCCTGGCGCAGTAAGGTCAGTTCGTTGAGATGCTGCTGCGTGTAGGTGCGATAACCGTTTTCGCTGCGCATCGGCGGCGTCACCAGCCCCTTCTCTTCATAGAAGCGAATGGCTTTGCTGGTCAGGCCGGTAATTTTTGCTACATCGCTAATGTTCATCGTTCGCGCAACGCCTCCTGTGCTTTGTTAAAGGGTTTCAACAGATATTCAAGCACGTTTTTTTGCCAGTGCGAATATCGACCGCCACCACAATAATACAGGAGGTACTGCGCACAGAGAGATGTTATACGGTTTTATTGCGCTTCATGACCATTGCCACAATAAGGCTGAGTAAGAGTGCGCCAATAATCCATATCAGCGCACGGCTGCCCTGGGACCAGAGACTGTAGATAAAGCCAACGATCACCAACAACATAACCAACGTACCAACGATAAGAATCGGCAACGAGGCGTGAATATCATGACGCAGGCGGATCGCCACCACAAACACCGCCAGATAGCAGATCAAAAAGGTGGCACTGGCAACGCTGGCGAGTGAGCCTAAATTCAGCGCCGCCGTCATCAGCATAATCAACACCACGACGATGATGTTACCCCAGGTACTCTGCCGCCACAGAGGTTTATTCATTAGCTTCGGCAGTTCGCGTTCGCTACCCATGTTGTCCATGATGTTAAACACGGCGAACAGGTTTGCGTTGATGGCTGAAGCCGTCGCCAGTAAAGCGCCGATGACGACGATCACATACCCCACATGCCCGAGGAGCGGAGAAGCAGCCTGCGCTACGGCGGTATCGGCATATTTTTCTAACTCTAATGCCGATACATCGCTAAGCAAAACCAGCGCCAGCGAGATATAAAGCAACGTGGTAACGCCAATCGCCACCAGAAACGCCCGTGGCATTATGACCTCCGGATCTTTCACTTTATCCGCCGCGTTCGCCATCATGCCAAAGCCCGCATAGGCAAGGAAGGTTATCCCGATACAGGAGAAGAACGCCCCGGAGCTGGGGGGCGCAGAAACGGAAATATGCGCCGGTTGCAGCGACCAGACACCGGCAATAATCAGCAATAACAGGATCATCATTTTAATGCCGACGAGGATCACTTCCAGCCGCCCTACCGCATGGTTGCTTAAGGAGTTGAAAAGCGTCATCACCGCAATGATCCCCAATGCGTAGAGCAAAATAAGGTGCTCCTCCTGACTGCCTTCATGCAAAAACTGCACGGCATAAGCGCCAAAAGCACGGGCGACCATGGCGATACTCACCGCCAGCGTCAACAGGTACAATAACGAGAGCGCCAGCGAAAAAACGCCGTTGCCTAATCCGCGACGAAAGAAGTCGATAATACCGCCATTGCTGGGATAGCTCGCCCCCAGACGCGCATAGGCATAACCGGAAAACATCGCCACAATACCGCCAAAAGCAAAGGCGACCCAGGTCGAGGCTTCCATTAGCAACGCAGCCTGCCCCAGCAGCGCGAAGATCCCCGCCCCCACCATTGCCCCAATGCCGATGGAAACGACGTTCCATAGACCGAGGGGTTTGTTACCGTTATTACCTTCCGTGTTCATCATGATCAGCCCTTAAACACGTTATAGCCGAGTTGCTTAGCGACCGATGCCACCATTTTTTGACCGCGAACACTGTTGCCTTCTTCGTCCAGTGGTGGTGAAAACGCGGCAATTCCCATCACGCCAGGAACGACCGCCAGAATACCGCCACCTACACCGCTTTTGCCCGGTAAACCAACGCGATACGCCCAGTCACCGGAGCGACCATACAGCCCTTCCATCATCATTTCGGCCAGAATGTACGGCACATTGTCGGCCTGAAGAACGCGTTTATGCGTCAGCGGATTCACACCACCCGCCGCCAGCGTCGCGCCAAGCGTTGCCAGTTCAATAGTATTGATGAGCGTGGAGCACTGACGGGTGTACACGTCACAGGCTTCCATTGCATCACAATAGAGATATCCGGCTGAGTACAGCAGCCAGGCAATGGCCCGGTTATGGAAGTTGGTTGTTTGTTCCGACTGGTTGACTTCATCAGAGAGCGCTACCTGCTCACCAGCCAGTTGTTGTTGGATATGTAAAATTCGCTGCCAGCGTTGTTCAGTATTTTCAGCGTTAATCAGGCTGGTGGTGGCAATAGCGCCAGCATTTACCAGTGGCGAAAGCGGTTTGCCGCCATGCAACTCTAAGGCGATAACTGAGTTAAAGGGCAATCCGGTCGGGTCAGCGCCAACTTTGTCCTGTACCGCCTGCGGGCCGACATCTTCTAACGCAAGGGCTAACGTACAGACTTTCGAGATGGATTCCAGCGCAAAGCGGTAATCACTGTCACCCGCACTATAGACGTTGCCATCGCTGGTCACGATAGCCACTGCCGCCAGTTGACCAGGGACATTCGCCAGAAAGGGAATGTAATCGGCATTTTGTCCGCCGTTAAGTGAGTGAAATTGGGTGTAAGCCTGATCCACTGCCTGCTGTAATTTGTTTGCATCTAACATTTTTTGTTAACTCCTTTTTATAGATGCGGGAGGTAATTCCTCACCCCGGTGCCGATTTTCATGCATCCTGATTTAACTTAGCACCCGCAACTTAACTACAGGAAAACAAAGAGATAAATGTCTAATCCTGATGCAAATCGAGCCGATTTTTTAATCTTTACGGACTTTTACCCGCCTGGTTTATTAATTTCTTGACCTTCCCCTTGCTGGAAGGTTTAACCTTTATCACAGCCAGTCAAAACTGTCTTAAAGGAGTGTTTTATGTCACAAACTATCGACCTGACCCTGGACGGCCTGTCCTGCGGTCACTGCGTTAAACGCGTGAAAGAAAGTCTCGAACAGCGCCCGGATGTTGAACAGGCGGATGTGTCTATCACTGAAGCGCACGTTACCGGGACTGCCAGTGCAGAACAGCTAATCGAAACCATCAAACAAGCGGGTTATGACGCATCTGTAAGCCACCCAAAGGCTAAACCGCTGGCGGAGTCATCAATCCCGTCGGAAGCACTGACAGCGGTTTCTGAGGCGCTTCCGGCAGCGACCGCCGATGACGATGACAGCCAGCAGTTGCTGCTGAGCGGCATGAGCTGCGCCAGCTGTGTCACCCGCGTACAAAATGCGTTGCAAAGCGTACCGGGCGTCACTCAGGCACGGGTAAACCTGGCGGAGCGTACTGCGCTGGTGATGGGCAGTGCCTCCCCACAAGATTTAGTGCAGGCGGTGGAAAAAGCGGGCTACGGCGCGGAAGCGATTGAAGATGACGCTAAACGCCGCGAGCGCCAGCAAGAAACCGCCGTCGCTACGATGAAGCGCTTCCGCTGGCAGGCAATTGTCGCGCTGGCGGTGGGTATCCCGGTGATGGTCTGGGGGATGATCGGCGATAACATGATGGTCACCGCTGACAACCGCAGCCTGTGGTTAGTTATCGGCCTGATAACCCTGGCGGTAATGGTTTTCGCCGGCGGGCATTTTTACCGCAGCGCATGGAAAAGCCTGCTGAACGGTGCGGCGACGATGGATACGCTGGTGGCGCTGGGAACGGGTGTGGCGTGGCTCTATTCGATGAGCGTCAACCTGTGGCCGCAGTGGTTCCCGATGGAAGCGCGGCATCTTTACTATGAAGCCAGTGCGATGATTATCGGTCTGATTAATCTCGGTCATATGCTGGAAGCGCGCGCACGTCAGCGTTCTTCAAAGGCGCTGGAGAAATTGCTCGATTTAACTCCGCCGACGGCGCGCCTGGTTACTGACGAAGGTGAAAAAAGCGTGCCACTGGCGGAAGTGCAGCCAGGTATGTTGCTGCGCCTGACGACCGGCGATCGCGTACCGGTAGATGGAGAGATTACCCAGGGCGAAGCATGGCTGGATGAAGCGATGCTGACGGGCGAACCTATCCCGCAGCAAAAAGGCGAAGGCGATAGCGTCCATGCCGGGACAGTGGTGCAGGACGGTAGCGTGCTGTTTCGCGCCAGTGCGGTTGGCAGCCATACTACGCTGTCGCGGATTATTCGTATGGTGCGCCAGGCCCAGAGCAGTAAGCCAGAAATCGGTCAGCTGGCGGATAAAATCTCAGCCGTATTTGTGCCGGTAGTGGTGGTGATTGCGCTGATCAGTGCGGCAATCTGGTATTTCTTTGGTCCGGCACCGCAGATTGTCTATACCCTGGTGATTGCCACCACGGTGCTGATTATTGCCTGTCCGTGTGCGCTGGGGCTGGCGACGCCGATGTCGATTATTTCGGGCGTCGGGCGGGCGGCTGAGTTTGGCGTGCTGGTACGGGACGCCGACGCGCTGCAACGCGCCAGTACGCTCGACACCGTAGTGTTCGATAAAACCGGGACGCTGACCGAAGGGAAGCCGCAGGTTGTCGCAGTAAAAACATTTGCTGATATTGATGAAGCGCAAGCATTGCGTCTGGCGGCGGCGCTGGAGCAAGGTTCCAGCCACCCTCTGGCACGGGCGATCCTCGATAAAGCAGGTGATATGCAGCTACCGCAGGTCAACGGTTTCCGCACATTGCGCGGGCTGGGCGTGAGCGGTGAAGCTGAAGGTCATGCGTTATTGCTGGGCAATCAGGCGCTGTTAAATGACCAACAGGTCGATACCAAAGCAATTGAAGCAGATATTTCAGCTCAGGCATCGCAAGGGGCAACGCCTGTGCTGCTGGCGGTTGACGGGAAAGCGGTAGCCCTGCTGGCTGTACGCGATCCGTTGCGTAGTGATAGCGTGGCGGCGCTGCAACGCCTGCATAAAGCGGGATATCGCCTGGTGATGCTAACCGGGGATAACCCGACCACCGCCAATGCGATCGCCAAAGAAGCAGGGATTGATGAGGTGATAGCCGGCGTGCTGCCAGACGGTAAAGCCGAAGCGATCAAACGTCTGCAAAGTGAAGGACGTCAGGTGGCAATGGTAGGCGACGGCATTAACGACGCGCCAGCGCTGGCTCAGGCGGATGTCGGTATTGCGATGGGTGGCGGCAGTGATGTTGCCATTGAAACCGCGGCGATTACCCTGATGCGCCATAGCCTGATGGGTGTTGCGGATGCGCTTGCAATTTCCCGCGCAACGCTGCGCAACATGAAGCAGAATCTGCTCGGTGCGTTTATCTACAACAGCATTGGTATTCCGGTCGCCGCCGGTATTTTGTGGCCGTTCACTGGAACACTGCTTAACCCGGTGGTTGCCGGAGCGGCAATGGCGCTCTCGTCGATCACCGTAGTGAGTAACGCCAACCGATTGCTGCGGTTTAAACCGAAGGAATAAGTACATCATTGCGGATGCGCTGCTTTAGGGTGGCGCATCCGTTATAGGGAAATTATTCTACGCGACCTTTTTTGCACGCTCTTCACGGCGTGCCAAATATTCAGCCACTGTTTCAATCCGTCCCAATTCTTCCTGGGTACGCATGTTGTTTTCAACTTCCCAAAGATCAACTGCCGCCTGGAGGTTTAGCCAAAAATCGACTGTGGTATCAAAAACTTTCGCCAGACGGAATGCCATCTCAGTGGTGAGTTTACGATTGTTATTGATCAGTGCACTGACGCTATTACGATGAACATGCAGCAACTCTGCTAACTCATTGATTTTCAAATCGAGCGGTTCCAGATATTCATAGAGAAGAATATCTCCGGGTGTCGTCGGTTTTCTTGTTGCCTGTTTCATAGTTTTACCTTTCTCGTCAATACGACAGCTATGTTTTAGTAGTTGTGTGGGTCTAAAAACAATTCTTCGGCCTTGCCATTAACCCATTTAAAAATCAGTCGGTACTGTTTATTCACTCTAATGGAGGAGTATTCCTGTAATTTCCCGGATAACTCTTCGTATCGGTTCCCCGGAGGGGAGCGTAAATCCCGATGAGAAGTGGCAGCATTAATGATGTCCAACTTTCGTGATAACGTGGTATGGATTTCAGCAGGGATCTTTCGATGTGGCGTTGAATGGACAAAAAAATCAGCCAACCAGGCATCACGAAAACTCCTTATATTTTTCTTTTGAGCCATTCCTCTCTCATCTCCTTGTCCATTATTTAATCATTGTAATGCACACAAGCACTGTGCACAAGTGCAACAATCAACTCCATTTGCGCCATCCCTCCCCGCGCGCTAGCATGATATTTCACAAAGGGAGGTCGTATGGATCTGTTGTACCGGGTAAAAACGCTTTGGGCCGCGCTGCGCGGTAATCATTACACCTGGCCTGCTATCGATATCTCTCTTCCCGGCAATCGCCATTTTCATCTGATCGGCAGTATTCATATGGGTAGCCACGATATGGCTCCCCTGCCCACCCGTTTGCTCAAAAAGCTCAAAAACGCCGATGCGCTGATCGTCGAGGCGGATGTTTCCACCAGCGATACGCCTTTTGCCAATTTGCCTGCCTGCGAGGCCCTGGAAGAGCGCATTAGCGAGGACCAACTCCAAAACCTGCAGCACATTAGCCAGGAGATGGGCATTTCTCCGTCGCTCTTTTCTACCCAACCGCTGTGGCAAATCGCGATGGTTCTTCAGGCGACGCAGGCGCAAAAACTGGGGCTGCGGGCAGAATACGGTATCGATTACCAGCTATTGCAGGCGGCTAAGCAACAACATAAACCCGTGATTGAACTGGAAGGGGCTGAAAACCAGATTGCCATGTTGCTCCAGCTCCCTGACAAAGGACTGGCGCTGCTGGACGATACGCTGACCCACTGGCACACCAACGCACGGTTGCTGCAACAAATGATGAGCTGGTGGCTGAATGCACCGCCGCAAAATAATGATATAACGCTGCCCAATACGTTCAGTCAGTCGCTGTACGATGTGCTGATGCATCAGCGAAACCTCGCCTGGCGGGACAAATTACGCGCCATGCCGCCGGGGCGCTATGTGGTCGCGGTCGGTGCACTACACCTGTATGGAGAAGGGAATTTGCCGCAGATGTTGCGCTAAAAAAATGGCCAATATCGCTATTGGCCCGTCAAAGAGGAATTTCATTTTTTTATTATTATGCCGTCACTTTAAGCGACGGTGTAACTCGATTGTCGCTCAATCTCACCATCCTGCCAATACTCTTAGGCAAGATGACTCTTTTTTTTGGACCGCCATCAGGCGTATGCTTGCTTCGTTTTTTTGTTTAAGGCAGGAAAATTACCATGACACCCGCAGTTAAATTACTCGAAAAAAACAAGATTTCGTTTCAAATCCACACCTACGAGCACGATCCTGCTGAAACCAATTTTGGCGATGAAGTCGTCAAAAAATTAGGTTTGAATCCGGATCAGGTCTACAAAACGCTGCTGGTCGCAGTGAACGGTGATATGAAACACCTTGCCGTGGCTGTTACGCCGGTCGCAGGTCAACTGGATCTTAAAAAAGTAGCAAAAGCGCTGGGTGCCAAGAAAGTTGAGATGGCCGATCCGATGGTCGCGCAGCGTTCGACGGGGTATCTGGTAGGGGGGATTAGCCCACTGGGGCAGAAAAAACGTCTGCCAACGATTATCGACGCCCCCGCACAAGAATTTGCCACTATTTATGTTTCCGGCGGCAAGCGCGGACTGGATATCGAACTGGCGGCAAGCGACCTGGCAAAGATACTCGATGCCAAATTTGCTGATATCGCCCGTCGCGATTAAGTGATGCACACGGAAGATGAGATGTGGAAAGGATTACAGAGACATTAAGTATCGCTTGTGCAGATGAGATACCGGATATCGCCTTACTTCGGCAAACATCGAGAGAGAAGGTATTACATCTGCATTTTGCCAGCGAAGCAGAGAGGTATCGTGAGGAATTCGGGCTGGTGCTGAAAGCACAGCTCGATGAATTTGTTGTTGGCATGCATTCTGCCGACCCGGTTATCAGGATCGCCAGATTAATATCGCTTGAAGAGATTAACCGCCATCAGGATTTTTTCGAACACTGCGCGAAAGAATATCGTAAGCTGGCGACAGAGCTTATATTTGCATTGGCTGAACAACTGAACGTTGAGATGGCGGAAAATAACCCGCTAGTTACCTTTGCCCCCTTCAAATGCAACCGTAAGCGAAAAGGCAAAATGGGAAAGTGGCAGTATTGTTTTCACGGTTTTCATTGTACATTTGAGAATAAAAAAACAGAGCAAAATATTGAAGTTCCCCTCGCCTACGGCTTTGATTTCGGCGATCTGGACCCGTATTTTTTTTCCGGATTTATCAAATCGCCCCCCGCCTGGCAGCCTCTGCCAGTGGCTATTTACGATGATTACCACGACGGTAGCAGGATCATTCAACAACTGCTGGCGCTGGGAAAGTTACAAAAAATCCCTTCACCGATCCCACAATACACGGGGGTTGCTGCGGTAGATCGGTCCAATGTCGACATCGCAAATTTTCGCTCAACACTGGAGAGTCGCCTGCACCGATGTAAATTACGCTGGCTTTTGAAGCATGTAAAAAATTCACAAAGGAGCGAAAGATGAAATTTGACCATCTTGTTGATGTTAGCTTCCACAATTTTGTCTTTAACGGAAAATTCGATTTTGTCGAACTGGGGCAAACAATGGCATGGTTGGAACAAAACTTTGTTGAGCCGGACTCTAAAAATGATATGGGAAATGGTTTTTATATCTGGCTATTTGGTAATGTTGAGTTTCATTTCGAAAACAACAAGCTATATATGATTTGGTGCGATTATCTGAGCCAAATCCATTTGGGCAAAGCGATCCGATTTGATAAAGGAATATTGAATAACGTCGCTGAGTTGAACGTTACGCGTGTATTTAACATGCTTGTTAACGAAGGCGCTGATCTGCAAATCCGCCGTCAATCGCCCCATACACTCTTAATCCACGTCAATCGCTCAGGCGTGACACTTTGGTTTGAAGCAGATGAAGAACAGCCTGGTGATCCGCAGAATTATATGCTGATGGCATTTGGTTTGACACATCGCGATTACGATGCAAGATTTCAATATTCATAAATGGCGGCGTCATATCATGACGCCGCGACGGGGTTCATTACTGCCAGCTCACCTCACCTTTCGGTTCATAAACACTCACATCCAGCGGCGAGCTTTTCTGGATATACGCTTTCAGCACTTCGGCATCAATAAAGCCGGTATTCACATAGCCCGGTTTGTTATCAAGGCGCGGATAGCCATCACCGCCGGTGGCATTGAAGTTTAATGTCGCCATACGGTAAGTTTTCGCCGGATCGACCGGTTCGCCTTTGATTTTCAGGTCGTTCAGTTTGCCGTCTTTCGCCACAAAGCTAACGTTGGCAAATTGCGGGTAGGCACCTGAATCTGGCTTCATTTGTGCGACGGCTGTCAGGTAATCAATCACCTCTTTACCGGTCATGTCGGCATACACCACCACATTGCCGAATGGCTGCACTTTCAGCACGTTTTTATAGCTGATATCACCTGCTTCGATAGAATCACGAATTCCGCCTCCGCTCATCACCGCAAAGTCGGCACCAGTGCGATCCATTTGTGCTGCCAGAATCAACCGCCCCATATTGGTCTGTACAAAACGCACTTTGTCACGATCGCCTTCCAGACGACCATTGGTTTCGCCTATTTTCACTTCCAGCTGCGCTTTGCCTTTGTTCTGGAACGGTGATAACAGCGAGATCATTTGCTGGTTTTCAGCGATTTCAGGGGTGTACAGCACGCGCTCGCTTTTCCCGTCTTCCCAGGTCACTTTCTTCTTCAGGTTCACCGGAATCAGCTGGTAGTTAACCATTTTCATTTCGCCATTACGAAACTCAAAATCAGCCCGTCCCACGTATTTGCCCCACTCATGCGCCTGCACAATCCAGATGCCGTTTTGTTGATCCGGTTTGCATGGCGTACCCGGCACGTAATCGACCTGTTTTTTGTTTTCTGCCGCCATACAGACCGGATCTTGCGAGTGACCACCGACGATCATCGCCAGCGATCCGGCAGGCAGCGCGCGTGCCATCTCCACATCGCCCGGTGCGTTAGAGCCGTGCTCACCATTGTCGTAATGCCCCATATGGGTCGCCGCGATAATAATGTCTGGCTTTTCTGTCTGTTGCAGCTCCTGAATCACCAGCTTCGCTTCATCAGCGGGCTTACGAAATTCGATATCAGTGAAATATTCCGGATTACCAATTTTGGCTGTGTCATCCGTCGTCAGGCCAATAACGGCAATTTTCAGATCCTGACGCTTAAACAGCGCCCATGGTTTAAACAGGCGCTCGCCGGTACTTTTCTGGTAGATATTGGCGGAAAGCAACGGGAACTTAGCCCACTTTTCCTGCTGGCGTAATACGGTGAGCGGGTTATCAAATTCATGATTACCGATCGCCATCGCGTCATAGCCCACCAGATTCATACCGCGAAAATCAGGTTCGGCATCCTGTAAGTCGGACTCGGGCACGCCAGTGTTAATGTCGCCACCGGAAAGTAGCAGCACGCTACCGCCTTCAGCCGCAACCTCTTTGCGGATACCATCCACCAGCGTTTTTTGCGCCGCCAGACCATATTCACCATATTCATTGCGCCAAAAATGCCCATGATGATCATTGGTGTGCAGAACTGTAATTTTGTAGGTTTTATCCTGCTCGTACGCCAGAGCAGTTTCACTCGCCAGTGTAAATGTGGTTAACAGTGCTAACGCCACGCCCCGCTGCAATAATTTCATACTTCTCTCCCTGACCTGATTTCAACGTGTTGAAAAATAGTATGACGCGACATCATAAACAAGTCTGCGTCCGGTGAAGATAAATCTGCATCCAGATTAGAAATTCTGTATTCCGTGTTGAGACTTCCTTCAGGCGGCGCATACAGGTATGTTAGTCGGGTAATAATCACAAATAAGATCATTCTTTACATCGCAACCCTGAAAAAGTGACTTTCCTATGGCAATGAGTGAACAAACCCAGCCTGTGGCGGGCGCGGCTGCGTCAACGACTAAGGCCCGAACATCGTTTGGTATTTTAGGTGCTATCAGCCTCTCACATCTGCTGAACGACATGATCCAATCGCTGATTCTGGCGATTTATCCACTGCTTCAGTCAGAATTTTCTCTGACATTTATGCAGATTGGCATGATAACCCTCACCTTCCAGCTCGCCTCTTCGCTACTGCAACCGGTGGTCGGCTACTGGACCGATAAATATCCGATGCCGTGGTCGTTGCCGATTGGCATGTGCTTTACCTTAAGTGGTCTGGTGCTGCTGGCGCTGGCGGGCAGTTTCGGCGCAGTTCTGCTGGCAGCGGCGCTGGTCGGTACCGGTTCATCGGTCTTTCATCCGGAATCTTCTCGCGTGGCCCGTATGGCTTCCGGCGGGCGTCATGGCCTGGCGCAATCTATATTTCAGGTCGGCGGCAACTTTGGCAGTTCCCTGGGCCCCTTGCTGGCGGCGGTGATTATCGCACCTTATGGCAAAGGCAACGTTGCCTGGTTTGTGCTTGCGGCACTGCTGGCGATCGTGGTGTTGGCGCAAATCAGCCGTTGGTACTCGGCACAGCACCGAATGAATAAAGGAAAACCCAAAGCGACGATTATCAATCCACTGCCGCGCAATAAAGTTGTTCTGGCGGTCAGCATTCTGTTAATCCTCATTTTCTCGAAATATTTCTATATGGCGAGCATC
The DNA here is from genome assembly GCF_046487065.1 of Escherichia sp. WS2035. Taxonomy (NCBI): domain Bacteria; kingdom Pseudomonadati; phylum Pseudomonadota; class Gammaproteobacteria; order Enterobacterales; family Enterobacteriaceae; genus Escherichia; species Escherichia sp. WS2035. Next base: position 284,407 of record NZ_JBJQKD010000001.1, on the reverse strand, counting down.
AGCAGCTATTACACCTTTTATCTGATGCAAAAATTCGGATTATCTATCCAGAATGCTCAGCTTCATTTGTTTGCCTTCCTGTTTGCCGTTGCGGCAGGTACGGTGATTGGCGGGCCTGTAGGGGATAAAATTGGACGGAAATATGTGATTTGGGGCTCTATCCTCGGCGTTGCGCCGTTTACGCTGATTTTACCCTACGCCAGCCTGCACTGGACGGGGGTTTTAACGGTGATTATTGGATTTATCCTCGCTTCGGCATTCTCTGCCATTCTGGTCTATGCCCAGGAGCTGCTTCCGGGACGTATCGGTATGGTTTCTGGACTATTTTTCGGTTTTGCTTTCGGCATGGGAGGTCTGGGGGCGGCAGTTCTGGGGCTTATCGCCGACCACACCAGCATAGAGTTAGTCTATAAAATCTGTGCTTTCCTGCCACTATTGGGGATGTTGACCATATTCCTGCCTGATAACCGGCATAAAGACTGATTTCATTGCAGCCAAAGGCAAACTTTGGCTGCATCGTTTTACAGTCGCCATAAGCCTTTCCTCTGTTAAACCGCCTTCTGTTTTCCGATCCGTGCTTTTTTTTGCAGCTAATTCCATTTTTCTGCAAAATTCAACAATTATTCATAAACATCATCAATGAAATTGTCATAAACTATTACCTGTAATTTTGGTTTTCCCGGCCAAAAATGGACAATAACCACCAGGAAAAGGAGACGGAATGCATCACGCCACCCCGCTTATCACCACCATTGTTGGCGGCCTTGTGCTCGCCTTTATCCTCGGCATGCTGGCCAATAAACTACGTATTTCTCCTCTGGTGGGATATCTGTTAGCGGGTGTGCTGGCAGGACCATTCACTCCGGGCTTTGTTGCCGATACTAAGCTTGCGCCGGAACTGGCTGAACTGGGCGTTATTTTGCTGATGTTCGGCGTCGGTTTGCATTTTTCGCTCAAGGATTTGATGGCGGTAAAGTCCATCGCCATTCCCGGCGCGATCGCCCAGATAGCCGTGGCGACGCTGCTGGGTATGGCGCTCTCCGCCGTGCTGGGCTGGTCGTTAATGACCGGTATCGTGTTCGGCTTATGTCTTTCCACCGCCAGTACCGTGGTGTTACTGCGCGCACTTGAAGAACGGCAATTAATTGACAGTCAGCGTGGGCAAATCGCCATCGGTTGGTTGATTGTGGAAGACCTGGTGATGGTCCTGACACTGGTATTGCTACCCGCGGTAGCAGGAATGATGGAACAGGGCGATGTGGGCTTTGCCACTCTTGCAGTCGATATGGGGATCACCATCGGCAAGGTGATCGCATTTATCGCCATTATGATGCTGGTAGGTCGCCGTCTGGTGCCGTGGATTATGGCACGCAGCGCAGCAACCGGTTCCCGCGAGCTGTTTACCCTGTCGGTGCTGGCGCTGGCGTTAGGGATTGCCTTTGGTGCGGTAGAGCTGTTTGATGTCTCCTTTGCACTCGGTGCGTTCTTTGCCGGGATGGTACTGAACGAGTCTGAACTGAGTCACCGTGCCGCCCACGATACACTGCCATTGCGCGACGCGTTTGCGGTGCTGTTTTTTGTCTCCGTCGGGATGTTGTTTGATCCGTTAATTCTGATTCAGCAACCGCTGGCAGTACTGGCGACGCTGGCAATTATTCTGTTTGGTAAATCGGTCGCGGCCCTGTTCCTTGTGCGTTTGTTTGGTCACTCCCAGCGCACGGCGTTAACCATCGCCGCCAGCCTGGCGCAGATTGGTGAGTTCGCGTTTATCCTGGCGGGACTAGGAATGGCATTGAATTTACTGCCGCAGGCCGGACAAAACCTGGTACTGGCAGGGGCGATCCTGTCGATTATGCTCAACCCGGTACTGTTCGCACTACTGGAGAAATATCTGGCGAAGACCGAAACGCTGGAAGAGCAGACGCTGGAAGAGGCAATCGAAGAAGAGAAGCAGATCCCAGTGGATATTTGCAACCATGCGCTACTGGTGGGTTACGGTCGTGTAGGCAGCCTGCTGGGGGAGAAATTGCTCGCCTCTGATATTCCGCTGGTGGTGATTGAGACGTCACGAACCCGTGTTGATGAGCTGCGCGAGCGCGGGGTCCGCGCAGTATTGGGCAATGCGGCTAACGAAGAAATTATGCAACTGGCGCATCTGGAATGTGCAAAATGGCTGATCCTGACGATTCCCAACGGCTATGAAGCGGGCGAGATTGTGGCATCTGCCCGCGCGAAAAATCCGGATATTGAGATTATTGCCCGCGCCCATTATGACGATGAAGTGGCGTATATCACCGAACGTGGTGCGAATCAGGTAGTGATGGGTGAGCGTGAAATTGCCCGTACTATGCTGGAACTGCTGGAAACGCCACCGGCGGGTGAGGTGGTGACGAGGTAAACGGTGGTTGCCGGATAATAGGCGCGGATATGTAGGCCTGATAAGACGCGCCAGCGTCGCATCAGGCATTGAGAGCAAAATGCCAGATGCGGCGTGAACGCCTTATCTGGCCTACGAACCGACGATAACTTAACGATCCCAGTAAGACTCTTCCAGGCTGTCTTCACGCTCCGGCAAGCCGCGCGTTAAACGAGGTGAATGCTGGTTCAGTACCTGATAGCTCACACGGTTAGCATATTTACACACCTGCGCTAATGACGAATACGTCAACCAGGTGAATTTATGTTTGCTGGAGTTTGGTACGTTGCTACGGTGGTAGCTGTTGGCGGTAATGTCATGCAGCAACGCTGCCAGTGCGCCATCCCCTGCTCCATTAGTGTTCATGATTTTTTCCGGCCCGCCCATGTACGGCGCAATGTGCGAATAGACACGCAGCGGATTCTGGCAATCCTTGTGGCGCATGGCGCGGCTAAACTCATACTGATTAAATTCCGCTATAGCCCCCGGCAGCAGCGGATGCTGGGTTTTACGTTTCGCTTCGTCTTCGGTAAAGCCCGCCATATACAAGCCGATTGGCCCGGCGGTGCACAGCACCAGATCTACCCAGTCCAGCGCCTTGTCAGATGCCAACAACGGATCGCTTTCTCCGGTCAACGCTTCGGCTTCATCTTCGTTCATCGCAAGGATAGAGACGTGGTCTTTGAGGAATTGCTGCCACCACTGCGGATTCTCGGCAATGACAAACTTGGTGCCCAGCGTCAGCACCACCGGTACGTTATATTTCTTCGCGTACTCAATGGCTTTCATGGTTGCTTCCGGCATGGGTTCACCCGGCTTGCAACGCACCAGATAAGAAGTGAGAACCAGTGCCGAGGCTCCGGCAATCACATCTTCCGGAATACTTTCAGCCCGCAGCTGGTTCATGTGGCCCGGGCTGATAGCAAAGGTACGTTCCCCGGACTCGCCAATCAGCGTAAAGCAACGACCAATCGGGCCATCCACGCCTTGTAGATAGTTAAGATCGGTACGGCTGGAGGTGTTACACAGGTAACGATAGGCATAGCTGCCAATTTCAATATTGCTGCACATGACGCCCAGCAGCACCGAACGGTCGTCCGCGAGCACCGAGTAGTTGTGCATGGTGTTACCAATGGTGCCACCCGCAAACTGATGGGTAATCAGGTTTTTCTGTTTTAGTTCCTGATAAAGCGCTTCGGCAACGTCATCCTCAATCACCAGTGAATGCCCGGCGCTTAATCCATAACGCTCAATGAATTCATCATCCACTTTCGCTTCAATATCGACCAGCGTTTGATCGATACCCACTACCCAGGCAGCGCTGGTTTCGTTTTCTGGCTGGAATTGCTGAAGCAGCGGATCGCGTGCGTTTACGGGGAAGTAATGTTTGGATTTACGTTTACCGGGAAATTTCATGGTTGTTTTTACGGGTGGTTAACTGAGCGGCGAATGTTAACACAATCTGACGGGAGCGCGCGAGACGCAGCCAGTTTCAATATCAGCAGGCGGGATCGCATTTTCATGGCAGTGGTTCCTTACAATGACGTAATTTGAAAGGAGTTTTTGCATGAAGCCGGAAAACAAATTACCCGTTCTGGACCTTATCTCTGCTGAAATGAAGACCGTTGTGAATACTCTTCAGCCGGATTTACCGCCCTGGCCTGCAACGGGAGCGATTGCTGAGCAACGACAGTATTACACGCTTGAGCGCCGATTCTGGAATGCGGACGCTCCAGAAATGGCAACCAGAGCTTACAGGGTTCCAACAAAATATGGGCAGGTGAAAACACGTATCTTTTATCCGCAGCCAGATAGCCCGGCGACGCTATTTTATTTGCATGGAGGCGGTTTTATTCTCGGCAATCTCGATACCCACGATCGCATCATGCGCCTGCTGGCAAGCTACAGCCAATGTACGGTGATTGGCATTGATTACACCCTTTCACCTGAAGCGCGTTTTCCGCAAGCGATAGAGGAAATTGTGGCTGCCTGTTGTTATTTCCACCAGCAGGCGGAGGATTATCAAATCAATATGTCCCGCATTGGTTTTGCCGGTGATTCCGCAGGTGCCATGCTGGCGCTCGCCAGTGCGTTGTGGTTGCGCGATAAACAGATCGATTGCGGTAAAGTTGCGGGCGTTTTGCTGTGGTATGGGCTTTACGGATTACGGGATTCCGTGGCTCGTCGTCTGTTGGGTGGTGTCTGGGATGGCTTAACGCAACAGGATTTGCAGATGTATGAAGAGGCGTATTTAAGCAACGACGCGGACCGCGAGTCGCCATATTACTGCCTGTTTAATAATGATCTCACTCGCGAAGTTCCGCCCTGTTTTATTGCCGGGGCGGAGTTCGATCCGCTGCTGGATGACAGCCATCTGCTTTACCAGACGTTAGCGGCGCATCAGCAGCCCTGTGAGTTCAAACTCTACCCAGGCACGCTGCACGCCTTTTTGCATTATTCACGGATGATGAAAACCGCCGACGAGGCTCTTCGCGACGGCGCTCAGTTCTTTACCGCTCAGCTTTAGCGATACGCGGCAACAAGATTAGCCATCATTTCGATATGCTCCGGTGTAGCATTAAGCGCCGGAATATATTCGTATTTTTTCCCGCCAGCGCCGAGGAAGACTTCACGGTTTTGCTCGGCAATCTCTTCCAGCGTCTCCAGACAATCCGCAGCAAAGCCCGGGCACATCACCTGAATATGACCCACGCCTTTTTCTCCGAGCATTTTCAGCGTTTCGTCGGTATAAGGCATCAGCCAGGGTTCCCGGCCAAAGCGCGACTGAAAGGTCATCATCACTTTTTCCGGTGCCATCTCCAGTGCGGAAGCGAGTTCGCGAGTTGTTGTGCGGCAACGTTGCGGGTAATCATCGCCTTCATCTGCATAACGCTGGGGAATGCCATGATAAGAGAGCAACAGCAGATCCGGTTCGCCATGTTTGGCAAAAGAAGCACGTACGCTGTTCGCCAGTGCATTAATATAATCGTGGTTATCGGCGTAATCACGAATAAACGATATCCCCGGAATGCTACGTTTGCGCGCCAGAATGCGTGCCAGTTCATCCCATACCGCACCGACCGTTGAACAGGAGTATTGCGGATAAAGCGGCAGCACCACAATATGATCTACATGCTCTGCCAGAAGTTCATCTACGGCGCTTTCCAGTGATGGCGAGCCGTAGCTCATTCCCAGCGCCACGGGCGTCTCCGGTAAACGTTGCGCCAGCGCCTGCTGTTGCTGGCGGCTGTAAACCATCAGCGGCGAGCCACCTTCCATCCAGACAGAGGCATACAGCTTCGCCACACGCGGCGAACGCAGCGGCAAAATCACGCCGCGCAGCAACGGCCACCATAACAACCGTGAGGTATCAACCACGCGTCTGTCGCTTAAAAATTGTTTCAGATAGCGTTTTACCGCTTCAGGTGTGGGGGCATCGGGCGTACCCAGGTTTGCCAGCAGGATACCGGTTTTAGTCTGACGCATTACCGCCTCTTATCGATTCAACTTGTTGATAATTGTAGCGGAAAAGTGAAGAAGAAGAACTAATTGCTGTAAGAGGTATTGCCTGAGGAGGATGAGCAGACCTGCCCGAAAGCAGATCTGCTGCGGCTTGATTAGCCGAGGATTTTTTCCAGATCAGCGCGAACTTCAGCCACCGGCTTGGTGCCGTCAACTTTCGCGTATTTGGTGTTACCCGCTTCCGCTTCTTTGGAGTAGTAGCCGATCAGCGGTGCAGTCATCTGATGGTATTCAACCAGACGTTTACGTACGGTCTCTTCCTGATCGTCTTTACGGGTAGTCAGCTCTTCACCGGTAACGTCGTCTTTGCCTTCTACTTTCGGCGGATTGAATTTAACGTGATAAACACGACCAGACGGCGCGTGAACGCGGCGGCCTACGATACGGTCAACAATCAGTTCGTCCGGTACGTCGAATTCCAGAACGTAATCAACATTGATGCCCGCTTCTTTCATTGCGTCTGCCTGCGGAATGGTACGCGGGAAGCCGTCCAACAGGAAACCGTTGCGGCAGTCTTCCTGAGCAATGCGCTCTTTAACCAGCGCGATCACCAGTTCGTCGGTGACCAGTTTGCCAGCATCCATAATGTCTTTTGCTTGTTTACCCAGCTCGGAGCCAGATTTGACCGCAGCACGCAGCATATCGCCAGTGGAGATTTGCGGAATACCATATTTCTCCATGATGAACTGAGCCTGAGTCCCTTTCCCCGCGCCCGGAGCGCCAAGCAGAATGATACGCATTGCGAAAATCCCCTTAAAATGTGTCGAATTTTTTGAAAAAGCGATAAACGATACCACCAACAGGCGATTGCCTCAAGAAAGGCACCTGAGGCTGAAACGGTTAATGGCAAGATAATTTGCGGAAAGTGCAGATGAAGAAAAGAAAAATGCCGGATGACACGAAGGTCATCCGGCATGACATCAGGAAACCAGCAGCTGGTTCATACGACGAATAAACAGGTTCGGATCTTCCAGCGTGCCGCGTTCTGCCAGCAGCGCCTGATCCAGCAGCAGTTCTACCCACTCGCTGAACTTCGCTTCATCTTCAGTATCCGCCGCACGTTTCACCAGTACGTGATCCGGGTTCAGTTCGAAGATGTATTTCACTTCTGGCACTTTCTGGCCCGCCGCAGCGAACAGTTTCGCCATCTGAGTGCTCATTTCGTCCGCGTCGGTCGAAACGATCGCTGGCGTATCGGTCAGACGGTGAGTCAGACGGACATCTTTCACGCGCTCGCCGAGCAGGGCTTTCACACGGTCGATGAACGGAGTCAGTGCTTTCTCCGCTTCTTTCGCGCTCTCATCAACTTCGTCAGCCAGTTTTTCCAGCGACTCGTCAACTTTAGACACAGACTGGAACGGTTTACCGTCGAACTCAGTCAGATAGTTCATCATCCACTCATCGATGCGGTCGGAAAGCAGCAGAACTTCGATGCCTTTCTTACGCAGCAGTTCCAGGTGCGGGCTGCTCTTCGCTGCCGCGTAGCTGTCTGCGGTGATATAGTAGATTTTCTCCTGCCCTTCTTTCATGCGGGAAACGTAGTCTTCCAGAGACACGGTCTGCGCAGAAGAATCGGTATGGGTAGAAGCAAAACGCAGCAGTTTGGCGATCGCTTCCTGGTTAGCGAAATCTTCCGCCGGACCTTCTTTCAGTACCAGGCCAAACTGTTGCCAGAAGGTCTGGTATTTTTCCGCGTCGTCTTTCGCCAGTTTTTCCAGCATTTGCAGCACACGCTTGGTCAGCGCATTGCGCAGGTTACGCGTTACCGTGCTGTCCTGGAGGATTTCACGGGAAACGTTCAGCGGCAGATCGCTGGAGTCAATCAGACCACGCACGAAGCGCAGATAGTTCGGCATGAACTGTTCTGCGTCGTCCATGATGAACACACGCTGAACATACAGTTTCAGACCGTGTTTATGATCGCGGTTCCACATATCCCACGGTGCCTGAGACGGAATGTACAGCAGGCTGGTGTACTCCTGCTTACCTTCAACGCGGTTGTGGCTCCAGGTCAGCGGATCGTTAAAGTCGTGGGCGATGTGTTTGTAGAACTCTTTGTACTCTTCATCGGTGATTTCCGACTTGTTACGAGTCCACAGCGCCTGCGCTTTGTTGATTTTCTCCCAGGAGATAATGGTTTCGCCGTCTTTCTCTTCGCGTTTTTCGATCTCTACCGGCAGCGCGATATGGTCGGAATATTTGCTGATGATGGAACGCACACGCCAGTCATCGAGGAACTCGTCTTCGCCTTCACGCAGATGCAGGGTGATTTCAGTACCACGATCTTCTTTAGTGATGTCGGCAACGGTGTATTCACCTTCGCCAGCCGATTCCCAGAAGACGCCGTTTTCTGGTTTTTCGCCTGCCGCGCGAGTACGCACGGTCACTTTGTCAGCCACGATAAACGCAGAGTAGAAACCAACACCAAACTGACCGATCAGCTGGCTGTCTTTCGCCTGGTCAGAACCCAGGGATTCGAGGAATGATTTGGTGCCGGATTTAGCGATAGTCCCCAGATGGTCAATCACTTCGTCGCGGGTCATCCCCACGCCGTTATCGGAGATGGTCAGCGTGCGCTTGTCTTTATCGAAAGAGACACGAACGCGTAGTTCACCATCACCTTCGTACAGGTCCGGGTTAGAAAGCGCGCGGAAACGCAGCTTGTCCGCCGCATCGGAGGCGTTAGAGATAAGCTCACGCAGGAAGATTTCTTTATTGGAATAGAGAGAATGGATCATCAGGTGCAGAAGCTGTTTCACTTCTGACTGAAAACCACGAGTTTCTTGTCCTTTCATGTAGGTCTACCTCAATAATGCCATTTTAAGGTTAAAAACAGGATGAGGGAGAGATGGGGACAAGGGAGAATAATTTCAAGCGAGAGCAGGTGATCCTGCTCTCGTTTGCTTAAAAACGAATCTTATGACGCCCGGCAAGGGAGTGTGACAGCGTGGTGCCATCGACCATTTCCAGTTCGCCGCCAACCGGTACGCCATGAGCGATTCGGCTGGCTTCCACGTCATATTGCGCACAAAGCTCGGCAATGTAGTTAGCGGTAGCTTCACCTTCAACCGTGGGGTTGGTGGCGAGGATCACTTCAGTGATTTTTTCCTCTGCCAGACGCTGTTCCAGACGATCAAGCCCGATATCATCAGGACCGATGCCGTCCAGCGGTGACAGGTGTCCCATCAACACAAAATAACGACCTGAAAACTGCCCCGTCTGCTCGATGGCGTAAATGTCCGCCGGACTCTCCACCACGCAGATTTGACCGTTTTCCTGACGACGTGGATTCGAACAGATGTTACAGACTTCCTGTTCGGTGAAGGTGCGACAATCGGCGCAGTGGCCGATTTCCGACATCGCCCGGGTGAGCGCCTGCGCCAGACGCATCCCGCCGCTACGATCGCGCTGAAGCAGCGTGAACGCCATACGCTGCGCCGACTTCGGGCCAACGCCCGGCAGACAGCGCAGTGCTTCCATAAGCTGTGTTAACAGCGGGCTGGTTTGCATCAGAACGGCATCTTAAAGCCAGGCGGCAGCTGCATTCCGGAGGATACAGAGGCCATTTTTTCTTTCTGCGTTTCTTCAATACGACGTGCTGCGTCGTTGAATGCTGCAGCCACCAGGTCTTCCAGCATCTCTTTGTCGTCTTCCAGCAGGCTCGGGTCGATCTCTACGCGACGGCAGTTGTGTGCACCGTTGATGGTCACTTTTACCAGACCTGCGCCAGATTCGCCGGTGACTTCCAGCTGCGCGATCTCTTCCTGCATTTTCTGCATTTTTTCTTGCATCTGCTGGGCTTGCTTCATCAGGTTACCCAGACCGCCTTTACCAAACATAGGTTTCTCTCTCAATCACGTTAAGGATGACGAACGTAAGCTGTGCTTACGATCAAATGGGGCGGATACTTTCTTCATCCAGCTCCGCATCGAAGAATCGACGCAGGGTCTGAATATTATTATCCGCAATAATGGACTCGCGCGCCTGCGCAAGTTTTTCTTCGTATATCGCCTGACGCCATTCCAGCGGCGTACGCACCGCGGGATTATCATCTTCAACGATAGTCAGTTCAACCGTTGAACCTTTGAACGTACTCAACGCTTCAGCCAGTTTTTGCTGTGCGCCGCGGTTGTTCAAATGCCGCTGAGAGGAGCGCAAATGCAGACATACTGCGTTGTCGCTCTCCTCTTTCCAGGCATTTAACGCCACCTGTTCGACCAGTTTTGGTAGCGAAAGTTGACTCACCTGAGCCGCCCACGGGTCGCGCTCAATGGCTTCTGCCGCCAGCTTCGCCGCCAGTTCCGGCGTTTTTTCATGTTCCAGCGCTTTTTTCAGCGCCTTCGGCGTGGCGACCACTTCTTTTTGCTGCATCACTGGAGTGGTCGCCTTCCAGCGATACGCTTCTTTTTTGGCTGGCGCTTTTTCCAGCGCCGATGGCACCGGGCGCGCCTGAACGCGATCGGTGACCGAAGCCAGTCTTTCCAGCGCAGCGTTATTCACCGGCCGCGCGCGGGTAGCGGCTGCCGGTTCACTCTTTTTTGCTTTGGTTGCTCCCTGCACGCGCTGCAACTGCTGGCGCGCCGCCAGCACCTGGCTGGTGGTTTCCGGGAGCGGTACAGTCGGTGCCTGCTGCGGCGCTGATTGCGGTTGCGGCGGCACCTGTGTTGGCGTCATTACTGCCGTTGGCGCGACGGGCGCAAAGGACTGGCGTGGCACTTCTGGATCAGGCAGAGGCATACGCGGATGGAACGCCAGTGCGCGCAGCAGCGTCATCTCAACGCCCATACGGCGGTCCGGCGCATACGGTAATTCTTTGCGACCAATCAACAGCGTCTGATAGTAAAGCTGAATATCCGTCGGCGGTATGGTGCGCGCCAGTTCACGCATCCGCAGCTCGATGGCGGCCATGTCGTTGCCAAGTGCAGCAGGCGAAAGTTGTACCATCGCAATACGATGCAACAGACCGAGCATTTCCACCAGCAACGCTTCCCACTCGATACCACGGGCAGCAGCTTCATTAATTAGCGCCATTACGCGCTCGCCGTTGGCCTCGACCATCGCTTCAACCAGCGATAACGCCTGATCGTCGTCAAGCGTACCCAGCATCGCACTGACCCCCTGGGTTGAAACCTGGCCGTCACCGCTGGCAATCGCCTGGTCGGTCAGACTTAAGGCATCTCGCAGGCTGCCTTCAGCGGCGCGTGCCAACAATTGCAGCGCCCGCGGCTCGTGAGCGATATGTTCTTCGTTGAGGATGTGCTCAAGCTGATGGCGAATTTGCTCGACATCCAGCGCCTTGAGATGAAATTGCAGACAGCGTGACAAAATCGTCACCGGCAATTTCTGCGGATCGGTCGTCGCCAGCAAAAACTTAACGTGCTCTGGCGGCTCTTCAAGGGTTTTTAACAGTGCGTTAAAGCTGTGACGCGACAGCATATGCACTTCGTCGATGAGATAAACTTTGAAACGACCACGCGCCGGAGCGTACTGGACGTTATCCAGCAGGTCGCGGGTATCTTCAACTTTGGTACGCGAGGCGGCGTCGATTTCAATCAGATCGACAAAGCGCCCCTGCTCGATTTCACGACAGTTATCGCACACGCCGCACGGCGTCGCGGTAATGCCGGTTTCGCAGTTTAGCCCCTTCGCCAGCAGTCGGGCGATAGAGGTTTTTCCGACGCCACGGGTGCCGGAAAAAAGATAAGCATGATGAATACGCCCTAACGACAAGCCGTTCGCCAGTGCGGTCAGCACATGTTCCTGGCCGACGACGTCAGCAAAGGTTTGTGGGCGCCATTTTCGGGCTAAGACCTGATAACTCATTGGCAGGCTCTGAAACGCTGGAAGGTGGATTCACGAAGGGGTAATGCTAACACAGCCCCGTCAGAACGGCGAGGCTGAATGCACATCTTGTGCTGCCCGTAGCGTGAGCAGCGCAAGACTGACGATAATTAATGGCCCGGGAACGGGACAAGGCTGTAGCTGGTAATGCCCTGTTTTTCGAGACGCTGTTCACCGCCGAGATCGAACAGGTTGATAATGAACGCAGCGTCAGCTACTTCACCACCCAGACGACGGATCAGTTTAACGGTCGCTTCGATAGTGCCGCCGGTTGCCAGCAGATCGTCCACCACCAGAACTTTGTCGCCCGGTTTGATGGCATCAACGTGGATTTCCAGTTGATCGGTGCCGTATTCCAGGTCGTAAGTTTCACTGATGGTTTCACGCGGCAGTTTGCCCGGTTTACGGACCGGTACAAAGCCAACGCCCAGACCCAGAGCTACCGGAGCGCCAAACAAGAAGCCACGCGCTTCGGTGCCGACCACTTTGGTAATGCCCGCATTTTTGTAACGCTCAACCAGCAAGTCGATGCTGAGAGCGTAAGCTTTCGGGTCTTCCAGTAAGCTGGTGACATCGCGGAAAAGAATGCCGGGTTTTGGGTAGTCCTGAATGCTTTTGATGCTATTTTTGAGATACTCAAGCTGCTGTGCAGTCGCGGTCATAAGTGTATGCCTGCTTGTTACGGTGGTACTCACGGCGCGTTTTGAACGTATCAAAAGTAACAGTTGTTTAACCTTTGACCGCCTGCGCCTGTGCTCGAAAACGCCAGAATGTACTGGCTGTACGCAATAATTGCAACTGCGATTGTTGTGCTTCAGTGCTTTTCTTGCTTTTCATCAATCACCGGAATTCGCCACATATAAAAAAGCAAACAGGCGAGAATTACCAGCAACATGATGCGCACCCACGGCATCTGGACGAACCACAGCGAAATCGTAAACGTAATCAAAATAAGCAAAATCGCCCGTGGTTTTGCGCCGCGCGGCATCGCATGATGTTTCTGCCAGAAACGTAGATAGCTGCCAAACCATGAGCGGTACAGCAACCAGGCGTGAAAGCGCGGGGAAGAACGGGCAAAGCACCAGGCCGCCAGCAGGATAAACGGCGTCGTCGGTAATACCGGTAATACCACGCCCAGCGTACCCAGCACTACCGCCAGCCAGCCAATGATGATTAAAATGATTCGTTGCATATTGAGTGTTGTCAGCTTACAGAGTGGCTACTTTAGCATAACAATTATCATTTTCATTGAGGTCTTATCGTGAAAACCGCCCTGCTACTGGAAAAACTGGAAGGACAGCTCGCCACGCTGCGTCAGCGTTGTGCCCCGGTAGCGCAATTTGCCACGCTAAGTGCCCGTTTTGACAGGCACCTTTTTCAGACCCGTGCGACAACACTACAGGCTTGTCTCGATGAGTCGGGCGATAACCTGGCTGCGCTTCGTCATGCGGTTGAGCAGCAACAGCTGCCGCAAGTCGCCTGGCTGGCAGAACATCTGGCGGCGCAACTGGAGGCTATAGCGCGTGAAGCCACAGCCTGGTCGCTACGCGAGTGGGATAGCGCACCACCGAAAATTGCCCGCTGGCAGCGTAAACGTATTCAGCATCAGGATTTTGAGCGGCGGCTACGTGAGATGGTTGCCGAACGTAGAGCCCGTCTGGCGCGAGCGACCGATCTCGTGGAACAGCAGACGCTGCATCGTGAAGTGGAAGCCTATGAAGCGCGCCTGGCACGTTGCCGCCATGCGCTGGAAAAAATCGAAAACAGGTTAGCGCGTTTAACCCGCTAGCAATGGAGAGAGTATGTCACTGGAAAATGCCCCTGACGATGTCAAACTGGCCGTCGATTTGATTGTGCTGCTGGAAGAAAATCAGATCCCAGCCCGCACCGTGCTGCGCGCGCTGGATATTGTAAAACGCGATTATGAAAAGAAGTTACAGAGCGATGAGACTTCACAAAGCGAGTAAAAAATAAAGGGCGGCATCACTGTCGCCCTTTATTGTCCTTACCCTACCGCTGGCGTCGGATCGTCGCCTTTGTAGTCGCGTTTCACTTCCGTCACTTCATCGCCCTTCTCGTTGTGCAGATGCACTTCAAGCTGGTTAAAGGCAATGTTGATGTCGTTTTCACGGCACAACTGATCAATAGTACGGTTCAGCTCATCGACAGTACGGCTACGGTCACGCAGTTCACGCACATACAGACGCAGCTCATGATCCAACGTGCTGGCACCAAATGCCGTAAAGAAGACTTCCGGCATTGGTTCGTGCATCACCCTTGGGTGCTCAGTCGCCGCCTTCAGCAACACTTTACGCACTTTTTCCAGATCGGAGCCATAGGCTACGCCGAGACGGATCACCAGACGCGTAGTCGTGTCAGTCAACGACCAGTTGATCAGACGCTCGGTAACAAACGCTTTGTTCGGGATAATCACTTCTTTGCGATCGAAATCGGTAATCGTTGTCGCACGAATACGGATCTTGCTGACCGTACCCGAGAAGCTACCAATGGTTACCGTGTCGCCAATGCGCACCGGACGTTCGAACAGAATGATCAAACCGGAAACGAAGTTACCGAAGATCTCTTGTAAACCAAAACCAAGACCTACGGATAATGCTGCCGCCAGCCACTGGAGTTTATCCCACGAGACGCCCAGCGATCCGAACACCGTCATCGCACCAACGGCAATAATGATGTAGTTAAGGATGGTAGTAATGGCATACGACGCGCCCTGGCGCATATTCAGTCGCGAGAGCACCAGCACTTCCAGCAAACCAGGCAGGTTGCGAATCAACGCCCAGGCCACCATTGAGGCGATAATCGCAAACAACAGACTGCCCATGGTGACGTTTTTCACCACCGCAGCACCAGCTTCAGTAGCGTTGTAATGCCAGAGCGTAATGCTGTCGAGATAGCTGAACACGGTGATCAAATCAGACCAAATTGCCCAGAACATGACACCGAACAGCGCAAACATCAGCAACATGGTAATACGCAGCGTCTGCTGGTTAACCTGCTCCAGCGCAATGGTGGGTTCTTCCGGCGGTTCGGCACCTTCTGCGCCCTCTTTCACCAGATTCTGCCGACGCGCCAGTGCACGGCGCCAGGCGATACGCCGCGCCGCTACGCTTAAGCCGCGCAATACCGTCTGGTACAGCAGGTTCCAGATGATCACCAAATAAACGGTTTCAATCCAACGCCCGGAGAGGCGCAGCGTGGTGTAGAAGTAACCCGTGGCGGTCAGCACCATCAACGCAATCGGGATAATCGACAGCACGGTAATGGTGACCAGTCGCATGGTGTGCGACTCTTTATCACGCCAGCTTTCGCGGCACATCGGCCACACCAGGAAGGCAATCAGCAGCAGGTTGAAGAAAATCATCGCCTGCCCCAGCACATCATCCATCAGATGCAGCGGGGAGAGTTCTGCCACCACAGACCAGAAATGGATCGGCAGCAACGCGAGGCTGATGCGGACAATTTGCCGACGCCAGTGGCTGGTCTGCTGTTCCGGCATACCAAAGTGACGCACGGCAACACCATTTTTCTCCAGCACTTTCCAGCACAGGCCAAACACCAGCCAGAAAATCGCCAGTTTTTTGCTGAACGACCACAATAACTCGCTGATATTGAGCTGCATAGTCAGCAGAATCAGGCCGACAGCGAGAATAATCAGGCACACCGGCAGTGCGCGGATCAGGTCGATAAGGATCGCTTTTGGTGTGTTGAGCTGGCTGTCGTTACGCAGGGAACCCACAGCGGAAGCCAGTTTTTGTTGATACGCTTTCAGCCAGCCCAGACGCCAGTGGATCAGCCCGGCAATCAACAGCAGCGGCAAACCAGCGAGGAAGGCGATGAATACGGCGGGCCAGGCTTTTTCCCAGTTCACCGTGATTTTCATCGACTTAAATTCATCTTTCAGCGTTTGCGGGAACGCTTTAATCCAGTCCCAGTCCATCGGGCGGTTACTGTTCACCCAAAAAATTTGCTGCGTCAGGATGGATTTCAGATTTTTCGATACGCTCATTAACTGCTGCTGGTTAATTTGCAGGTTAATGGCCATCATCAGCTGATTACCCAACTGTTTGTTAAGCTGATCCAGCAATTCGCGACGCATATCAACTACTTGCAATAATGCATCGTGAACTTCGCTGTTGACTTCGTTGGTGTGACCTTCTTCCAGTTTGCTGACGAACGCATCGCTCTGGAACAGCGCGTCACGCTGCTGGTTGACTTCAAACTGTTCGAGACGCAAATCCGCGATGCGGTTGGTCATGTTTTCCAGTTCATCTGCCGAGGGGAGTGTTTGTTGTTGCTGGTACAGGATACGTGACAACAGCAGACTGCCCTTCAGAACGGCAATCTGCTCCTTAATATTACGTTCCGATTGCAGCGCACGCTCCAGCCAGTTTTTGACTTTAATGTTTTGCTGCATCAACTGATTACCGTTTTGAGTCGCGGTAATCAGACGCTGACTTAACTGCTGGTTAATTTCCAGTTCCTGCTTCACCAGCGGATTAGCCTGAATACGCGCGGCTTCATCCGGGGAGACAGCTTCCTGCGCCGTTTTTTCGGTTAAAGTCAGGCGCTTGCTGTTTACCGCTTCTTGCAACAGTTGTAACTGGTGCTCCAGACGGGCGCTGTTCGCCGTCACGTAATCACGCTGCTTTTGCAAGGTATCCTGCAAGACAGTGTTCCCTTCCAGGCTTTTACGCTGCTGGTCAATCTCGGCATTCAGCAAAGCCTGCTGGACCTGCATTAACACTTTCTGGCTGGGACGTAAGGCAGTCTCGCCGACATCAGTCCCATCCAGACGACTGCGAATTTGTTGCAGCTGCTGCGAAGCGTTATACATCGCATTTTGCACGCGTTCGGGCTGCGTCTGTAACGAAACCAGTTGGCTGTTATAAGACGCCAGATCATTTTGTGCGTTTTGCAAATCGTCCAGCGCCTGGGCAACGCGAGTTTCCAGCTGGCGCAACGAAAGCGCGCTCAGAATTTTGCGCGTTTCTTCGTCGTTATCGACATCACTAAGTGCTGTTAACGCCGCGGTCGCCTGGCGCATTTTTTCCGGCGCTTCAGCGACTTTTTGCCGTAGCTGAACTGTCTCTTCTTTTACGCGATCGATTTTATCGAGGGTGGCTAATGTATCTGTCAGATCCTGCTGCACCAGTTTGTCCTGAGCAGAAAGATCTTTTTGTTTATTCAGTGAGTCAAGTTGTGCCTGCAGGTCCGCTTTTGTCGGTAAATCACCATTCGATGACGCCCGTGCAAACGCCGTGTTCTGGCATAACAAGACAAAAACAAAAGCAATAAATGCTGAAAAAACAAAATGCCGTGATCGTTTGTAATACTGGAACATAGTCATGATGAATGAAGGTTTCTGAACCTGAAGAACGACCTGAAAAAGTCAAACCGCAAGAATATCACGACGCAGTGAACCAGAATAGCAACGACGAAAATGTCCAGGAAAATTCCTGGAGTCAGATTCAGGGTTATTCGTTAGTGGCAGGGTTACGAAGCGTGGGGCACAGGAGATACATCTCCAGTAAGATGGCGACGTAATCGCGGGCTTCTTTTTTAAGATCAAAAGATTGCGGGGCAAAGAGCCAGTTTTCCATCAGGCCGGAAATATAGCCGCGCATAATAATTGCTGCGCGACGCGTCATTAAATCCGCAGGCAACATTTTCGCTTCAATACAATGTTTTAACGTTTGTTCTATACGGTCATAACTTTCCAGACAGAGATTACGTTGTGCCTGTTGCACAACAGCCATTTCTCCGACAAATTCGCATTTGTGGAATATAATCTCCATCAATAATCGACGCCGTTCTTCTGTCACCGTGGACTCAAGAACATGAATTAATATCTCTCTTAATACTGAGAGTGGATCGCCAGGGAATTTTGCCTGATACTCAAGCTCGAGTTCACCAATATTGGATTCTGACAGTTCCCAGATCTCACTGAACAAATCCGACTTGTCTTTAAAATGCCAGTAGATTGCACCGCGCGTAACGCCAGCTGCTTTTGCAATCTCACCCAGCGAGGTGGATGATACCCCCTGCTGTGAGAAAAGACGTAGAGCCACATCGAGGATGTGTTGGCGCGTTTCTTGCGCTTCTTGTTTGGTTTTTCGTGCCATATGTTCGTGAATTTACAGGCGTTAGATTTACATACATTTGTGAATGTATGTACCATAGCACGACGATAATATAAACGCAGCAATGGGTTTATTAACTTTTGACCATTGACCAATTTGAAATCGGACACTCGAGGTTTACATATGAACAAAAACAGAGGGTTTACGCCTCTGGCGGTCGTTCTGATGCTCTCAGGCAGCTTAGCCCTAACAGGATGTGACGACAAACAGGCCCAACAAGGTGGCCAGCAGATGCCCGCCGTTGGCGTAGTAACAGTCAAAACTGAACCTCTGCAGATCACAACCGAGCTTCCGGGTCGCACCAGTGCCTACCGGATCGCAGAAGTTCGTCCTCAAGTTAGCGGGATTATCCTGAAGCGTAATTTCAAAGAAGGTAGCGACATCGAAGCAGGTGTCTCTCTCTATCAGATTGATCCTGCGACCTATCAGGCGGCATACGACAGTGCGAAAGGTGATCTGGCGAAAGCCCAGGCTGCAGCCAATATCGCGCAATTGACGGTGAATCGTTATCAGAAATTGCTCGGTACTCAGTACATCAGTAAACAAGAGTACGATCAGGCTCTGGCTGATGCGCAACAGGCGAATGCTGCGGTAACTGCGGCGAAAGCTGCCGTTGAAACTGCGCGAATCAATCTGGCTTACACCAAAGTCACCTCTCCGATTAGTGGTCGCATTGGTAAGTCAAACGTGACGGAAGGCGCATTGGTACAGAACGGTCAGGCGACTGCGCTGGCAACCGTGCAGCAACTTGATCCGATCTACGTTGATGTGACCCAGTCCAGCAACGACTTCCTGCGCCTGAAACAGGAACTGGCGAATGGCACGCTGAAACAAGAGAACGGCAAAGCCAAAGTGTCGCTGATCACCAGTGACGGCATTAAGTTCCCGCAGGACGGTACGCTGGAATTCTCTGACGTTACCGTTGATCAGACCACTGGGTCTATCACCCTACGCGCTATCTTCCCGAACCCGGATCACACTCTGCTGCCGGGTATGTTCGTGCGTGCACGTCTGGAAGAAGGGCTTAATCCAAACGCTATTTTAGTCCCGCAACAGGGCGTAACCCGTACGCCACGTGGCGATGCCACCGTACTGGTGGTTGGCGCGGATGACAAAGTGGAAACCCGTCCGATCGTTGCAAGCCAGGCTATCGGCGATAAGTGGCTGGTGACAGAAGGTCTGAAAGCAGGCGATCGCGTAGTAATAAGTGGGCTGCAGAAAGTGCGTCCTGGTGTCCAGGTAAAAGCACAAGAAGTTACCGCTGATAATAACCAGCAAGCCGCAAGCGGTGCTCAGCCTGAACAGTCCAAGTCTTAACTTAAACAGGAGCCGTTAAGACATGCCTAATTTCTTTATCGATCGCCCAATTTTTGCGTGGGTGATCGCCATTATCATCATGTTGGCAGGGGGGCTGGCGATCCTCAAACTGCCGGTGGCGCAATATCCTACGATTGCACCGCCGGCAGTAACGATCTCCGCCTCCTACCCTGGCGCTGATGCGAAAACAGTGCAGGACACGGTGACACAGGTTATCGAACAGAATATGAACGGTATCGATAACCTGATGTACATGTCCTCTAACAGTGACTCCACGGGTACCGTGCAGATCACCCTGACCTTTGAGTCTGGTACTGATGCGGATATCGCGCAGGTTCAGGTGCAGAACAAACTGCAGCTGGCGATGCCGTTGCTGCCGCAAGAAGTACAGCAGCAAGGGGTGAGCGTTGAGAAATCATCCAGCAGCTTCCTGATGGTTGTCGGCGTTATCAACACCGATGGCACCATGACGCAGGAGGATATCTCCGACTACGTGGCGGCGAATATGAAAGATGCCATCAGCCGTACGTCGGGCGTGGGTGACGTTCAGTTGTTCGGTTCACAGTACGCGATGCGTATCTGGATGAACCCGAATGAACTGAACAAATTCCAGCTAACGCCGGTTGATGTCATTACCGCCATCAAAGCACAGAACGCCCAGGTTGCAGCTGGTCAGCTCGGTGGTACGCCGCCGGTGAAAGGCCAACAGCTTAACGCCTCTATTATTGCTCAGACGCGTCTGACCTCTACTGAAGAGTTCGGCAAAATCCTGCTGAAAGTGAATCAGGATGGTTCCCGCGTGCTGCTGCGTGATGTGGCGAAAATTGAGCTGGGTGGTGAGAACTACGACATCATCGCAGAGTTTAACGGCCAACCGGCTTCCGGTCTGGGGATCAAGCTGGCGACCGGTGCGAACGCGCTGGATACCGCTGCGGCAATCCGTGCTGAACTGGCGAAGATGGAACCGTTCTTCCCGTCGGGTCTGAAAATTGTTTACCCGTATGACACCACACCGTTCGTGAAAATCTCTATTCACGAAGTGGTTAAAACGCTGGTCGAAGCGATCATCCTCGTGTTCCTGGTAATGTATCTGTTCTTGCAGAACTTCCGCGCGACGTTGATTCCGACCATTGCCGTACCGGTGGTATTGCTCGGGACCTTTGCCGTCCTTGCCGCCTTTGGCTTCTCGATAAACACGCTAACAATGTTCGGGATGGTGCTCGCCATCGGCCTGTTGGTGGATGACGCCATCGTTGTGGTAGAAAACGTTGAGCGTGTGATGGCGGAAGAAGGTTTGCCACCAAAAGAAGCCACCCGTAAGTCGATGGGGCAGATTCAGGGCGCTCTGGTCGGTATCGCGATGGTACTGTCGGCGGTATTCGTACCGATGGCCTTCTTTGGCGGTTCTACTGGTGCTATCTATCGTCAGTTCTCTATTACCATTGTTTCAGCAATGGCGCTGTCGGTACTGGTGGCGTTGATCCTGACTCCGGCTCTTTGTGCCACCATGCTGAAACCGATTGCCAAAGGCGATCACGGGGAAGGTAAAAAAGGCTTCTTCGGCTGGTTTAACCGCATGTTCGAGAAGAGCACGCACCACTACACCGACAGCGTAGGCGGTATTCTACGCAGTACGGGGCGTTACCTGGTGCTGTATCTGATCATCGTGGTCGGCATGGCCTATCTGTTCGTGCGTCTGCCAAGCTCCTTCTTGCCAGATGAGGACCAGGGCGTATTTATGACCATGGTTCAGCTGCCAGCAGGTGCAACGCAGGAACGTACGCAGAAAGTGCTCAATGAGGTAACGAATTACTATCTGACCAAAGAAAAGAACAACGTTGAGTCGGTGTTCGCCGTTAACGGCTTCGGCTTTGCGGGACGTGGTCAGAATACCGGTATTGCGTTCGTTTCCTTGAAGGACTGGGCCGATCGTCCGGGCGAAGAAAACAAAGTTGAAGCGATTACCATGCGTGCAACACGTGCTTTCTCGCAAATCAAAGATGCGATGGTTTTCGCCTTTAACCTGCCCGCAATCGTGGAACTGGGTACCGCAACCGGCTTTGACTTTGAGCTGATTGACCAGGCTGGCCTTGGTCACGAAAAACTGACTCAGGCGCGTAACCAGTTGCTTGCAGAAGCAGCGAAGCACCCTGATATGTTGACCAGCGTACGTCCAAACGGTCTGGAAGATACCCCGCAGTTTAAGATTGATATCGACCAGGAAAAAGCGCAGGCGCTGGGTGTTTCTATCAACGACATTAACACCACTCTGGGCGCTGCATGGGGCGGTAGCTATGTGAACGACTTTATCGACCGCGGTCGTGTGAAGAAAGTTTACGTCATGTCAGAGGCGAAATACCGTATGCTGCCGGATGATATCGGCGACTGGTATGTTCGTGCTGCTGATGGTCAGATGGTGCCGTTCTCGGCGTTCTCCTCTTCTCGTTGGGAGTACGGTTCGCCGCGTCTGGAACGTTACAACGGCCTGCCATCTATGGAAATCTTAGGCCAGGCGGCACCGGGTAAAAGTACCGGTGAAGCAATGGAGCTGATGGAACAACTGGCGAGCAAACTGCCTACCGGTGTTGGCTATGACTGGACGGGGATGTCCTATCAGGAACGTCTCTCCGGCAACCAGGCACCTTCACTGTACGCGATTTCGTTGATTGTCGTGTTCCTGTGTCTGGCTGCGCTGTACGAGAGCTGGTCGATTCCGTTCTCCGTTATGCTGGTCGTTCCGCTGGGGGTTATCGGTGCGTTGCTGGCTGCCACCTTCCGTGGCCTGACCAATGACGTTTACTTCCAGGTAGGCCTGCTCACAACCATTGGTTTGTCGGCGAAGAACGCGATACTTATCGTCGAATTCGCCAAAGACTTGATGGATAAAGAAGGTAAAGGTCTGATTGAAGCGACGCTTGATGCGGTGCGGATGCGTTTACGCCCAATCCTGATGACCTCGTTGGCGTTTATCCTCGGCGTTATGCCGCTGGTTATCAGTACTGGTGCTGGTTCCGGCGCGCAGAACGCAGTAGGTACCGGTGTAATGGGCGGGATGGTGACCGCAACGGTACTGGCAATCTTCTTCGTTCCGGTATTCTTTGTGGTGGTTCGCCGCCGCTTTAGCCGCAAGAATGAAGATATCGAGCACAACCATACTGTCGATCATCATTGATACAACGTGTAATCACTAAGGCCGCGCAAGCGGCCTTTTTTATGCATAACCTACGAACATTAAGGATGTATTGAACCACCAACTCAGGATCCCATACGAAAACCAGTATTAACCACGTATAAAATTCATAAAAAATACTGATTGTTAGTTAATTTATATTAAGTAGCGCTAATAGATTTAATAATCCATAACCATTTAGAGGCTATTCTTAATTATTTGCGGTAATTCTTTATTCATTCCTCGGTTATTACGTCATATTCAGAGCAATCCTGGTATTAGTGTCACCAATTTCTTCTGGCGATAATTCTGAAATGTTATGAACAGTTCGAGCAAACTGCTTTTACCTGCTGCGGGTTGGTGCTAGTATGAAAAAGTGAGTCCTGTCCCGCTTCCTTCCTAATTGTAATTTTTCGTAATAATGCGATGAAAACCTGCAAAGAGTGGCTTATAGTTAAGCTAACAAACGAGAGGGCAAGTCCAGGTCAGTAAGTTTTTTCCATCCCGAAAGGTGTCCGTTAGTTCAACCGCTAAGAAGGGGACGCGTTATGGATGAATACTCACCCAAAAGACATGATATCGCACAGCTTAAGTTTCTCTGTGAAACCCTGTATCATGACTGCCTTGCAAACCTTGAAGAAAGCAATCATGGCTGGGTTAACGACCCAACCTCGGCGATCAACCTCCAGTTGAATGAACTGATTGAGCATATTGCGACCTTCGCACTTAATTACAAAATTAAGTATAATGAAGACAATAAGCTCATTGAGCAGATCGACGAATATCTGGATGACACCTTTATGTTGTTCAGTAGTTATGGTATTAATATGCAGGATCTTCAGAAATGGCGGAAGTCAGGTAATCGACTATTCCGTTGTTTTGTCAATGCGACGAAAGAGAATCCTGCGAGTTTATCTTGTTAGAATTATTACAACCATGGGTAGAAGTATGTCCGAAAAACCTTTAACGAAAACCGATTATTTAATGCGTTTACGTCGTTGCCAGACAATTGACACGCTGGAGCGTGTTATCGAGAAAAATAAATACGAATTATCAGATAATGAACTGGCGGTATTTTACTCAGCCGCAGATCACCGCCTCGCCGAATTGACCATGAATAAACTGTACGACAAGATCCCTTCCTCAGTATGGAAATTTATTCGCTAATAAATAACTCGCTTTCGGAGCTATAACCGGCTGTTTATTAAGAATTTTATACTTTTTTTCGCCATGAAGGCATACCCTATGTGATCTTCATCACACAGATGTAATGGGAACGTTCTCTTCACTGACTTTTCGTCTTACTGTGTTGCCGCATTTTCAGCAACCGGAAGTCAGTAATGAGCACAGAAAAAGAAAAGATGATTGCTGGTGAGTTGTATCACTCGGCAGATGAGGCGTTATCTCGCGATCGCCTGCGCGCTCGTCGGCTTATTCACCGATACAATCATTCCCTGGCGGAAGAGCACACATTACGCCAGCAAATTCTTGCTGATTTATTCGGTCAGGTGACAGAGGCTTATATTGAGCCAACGTTTCGCTGTGACTATGGCTATAACATTTTTCTCGGCAATAATTTTTTCGCCAACTTCGATTGCGTGATGCTTGATGTCTGCCCTATTCGCATTGGTGATAACTGTATGTTGGCACCAGGCGTTCATATCTACACGGCAACACATCCCATCGACCCTGTAGCACGTAATAGCGGTGCTGAACTGGGGAAACCCGTCACCATCGGTAATAACGTCTGGATTGGCGGACGTGCAGTCATTAACCCTGGTGTGACCATTGGTGATAACGTCGTGGTAGCCTCAGGTGCAGTTGTCACAAAAGATGTCCCGGACAACGTTGTCGTGGGCGGTAATCCAGCCAGAATCATTAAAAAATTGTAACCAGCTTTTCTCAACTGTTATGCAAAATCGTGGCAAATCTGTTACTTCCCCTCTACTATTCCCACGTTAAAATAGGGTGTTCCCTGGAAAGTTGCAGATATCACGAAGGCAAACGATGACCGAAATACAACGCCTGCTGACCGAAACGATTGAGTCTCTGAATACCCGCGAAAAACGCGACAACAAACCCCGCTTTAGTATCAGTTTTATCCGTAAACATCCGGGGCTGTTTATCGGTATGTACGTTGCTTTTTTTGCTACCCTGGCGGTGATGTTGCAATCCGAAACGCTTTCAGGCTCTGTCTGGCTACTGGTTGTATTATTTATCCTGCTTAATGGTTTCTTCTTTTTCGATGTCTACCCACGCTACCGCTATGAAGATATCGACGTGCTGGATTTCCGCGTTTGCTATAACGGCGAATGGTACAACACGCGCTTTGTACCTGCCGCGCTGGTTGAAGCCATCCTGAACTCTCCACGTGTCGCGGATGTTCATAAAGAACAACTGCAAAAAATGATCGTCCGTAAAGGTGAACTATCTTTTTACGATATTTTTACCCTCGCTCGAGCCGAATCAACATCTTAAGTTAGGGGTACATACCAGGCGTAAAGCTCTACGCCTGGTCAAATGACAACGATTGCTTCCACCCATCACTTCATGAAATACCAGCTCTACCTCCTTATCTCCTGCCAGCCTTTTTCCACAATCAGATATACTTTCCCTACACTGTGTTAATAAGGATATGCTGGTGAGAACACGACATCTGGTCGGCCTTATTTCGGGAGTACTGATTCTTTCAGTATTGCTGCCTGTCGGCTTAAGCATCTGGCTGGCCCATCAGCAGGTAGAAACGTCATTTATTGAAGAGCTGAATACGTATTCCTCCCGCGTCGCTATTCGGGCCAATAAGGTGGCGACACAAGGGAAAGATGCGCTGCAAGAGCTGGAAAGATGGCAAGGCGCTGCCTGTAGCGAAGCCCATCTCATGGAAATGCGTCGGGTATCTTACAGTTATCGCTATATTCAGGAAGTGGTTTATATCGATAACAACGTTCCCCAATGTTCGTCTCTGGAGCATGAAAGCCCGCCCGATACCTTCCCCGAGCCAGGTAAAATTTCGAAAGATGGTTATCGTGTCTGGTTAACATCGCATAACGATTTAGGCATTATCCGTTACATGGTCGCCATGGGAACGGCACATTATGTCGTCATGATCGACCCCGCTTCCTTTATTGATGTCATTCCCTATAGCTCATGGCAAATTGATGCCGCCATTATTGGCAATGCCCATAACGTTGTCATAACCAGCAGCGATGAACTTGCTCAGGGAATTATTACCAGGCTACAAAAAACACCCGGTGAGCATATCGAAAATAATGGAATCATTTACGATATCCTGCCCTTACCGGAGATGAATATTTCGATCATCACCTGGGCTTCAACGAAAATGTTGCAGAAAGGCTGGTATCGGCAAGTCTTTATTTGGTTACCGCTCGGGTTGGTGATTGGCCTGCTGGCAGCGATGTTTGTGCTGCGTATTTTGCGCCGTATCCAGTCACCGCATCATCGGCTGCAGGATGCTATCGAAAATCGTGATATTTGCGTGCACTATCAGCCGATTGTCTCCTTAGCCAATGGCAAAATTGTCGGTGCTGAGGCACTGGCGCGCTGGCCGCAGACAGACGGTAGTTGGTTGTCACCAGATAGTTTTATTCCGCTGGCACAGCAAACGGGCCTTTCTGAGCCATTGACGCTACTGATTATAAGAAGCGTCTTTGAAGATATGGGCGACTGGCTGCGTCAGCATCCTCAGCAGCATATTTCGATCAATCTTGAATCCACCGTGCTCACCTCGGAAAAAATCCCGCAATTGCTGCGTGAAATGATCAATCACTATCAGGTTAATCCCAGACAGATCGCGCTTGAACTCACTGAACGCGAGTTTGCCGATCCGAAAACCAGCGCCCCGATAATTTCTCGCTACCGGGAGGCGGGCCATGAAATTTATCTCGATGATTTTGGTACAGGGTATTCAAGTTTAAGCTATTTACAGGATCTGGATGTCGACATTCTGAAGATCGATAAATCTTTCGTTGATGCGCTGGAATATAAGAATGTCACGCCACATATCATCGAAATGGCAAAAACACTGAAACTGAAAATGGTTGCGGAGGGAATCGAAACCAGTAAACAAGAAGAGTGGCTACGCCAGCATGGCGTGCACTACGGTCAGGGCTGGCTCTACAGCAAGGCATTACCGAAAGAGGATTTCTTACGCTGGGCCGAGCAACATTTGTGAATTATAGGGCTGACGGCACGCCGCACAGCCCGTCACGCTACCTACTCGTCGATGATTGACTCGAATCCGCCATAGATCATTCGCTTACCATCAAACGGCATGGACTCGCCGAACTCTTTCATCCGTGGGTCCGACATCATCTTTTGATTAGCAGCGTCGCGGACCTCTTTTGAAGGGTATTCAATCCAGCTAAAGACAACCTCTTCATTCTCTTCCGCTTTCACCGCCATACGAAAATCGGTCACTTTACCATCCGGTATATCGCTGGCCCAGCATTCGACAATACGAAGCGCCCCGAACTCTTTAAATAATGGCGCGGCCTTAGCGGCCATTTCCCGATAGGCATCCTTTTTATCGGCAGGAACGGCAACAACAAAACCATCAACATACTTCATCAGACATACCTCCGAAGCGTACTGCGCAGCCAGACAATTCTTGCGACGTCAGTTGTGGTTAAAGTTTAGCCATGTTGGGATTTTTTGACGAAATGGTAGGAGGCAGAAATGGGTGGGGGCCCTGCCAGCTACATCCCGGCACACGCGTCATCTGCCTTGGCTGCTTCCTTCCGGACCTGACCTGGTAAACAGAGTAGCGTTGCGGGAGAACCAACAGAGCCCCCATTGAGAGCGTTGAGAACCAACGCGCAGGCGCATTATCACTGCTGCCCCGGCTAATTGCAACCCATTGCGTGCCAGATGCTGGTTTCTTGCGCAATGCGGCTTCACTCGGGCGTTTTTCCAGATTATGCTGAAAAATTACCTCAGGAAGAAAAGATGGAAAAAGAAGATTCATTTCCCCAACGCGTCTGGCAAATCGTAGCCGCTATTCCCGAAGGCTATGTCACCACTTACGGTGATGTGGCGAAACTGGCGGGCTCGCCCCGTGCCGCGCGCCAGGTTGGCGGTGTGTTAAAGCGTCTCCCCGAAGGCAGCACCTTGCCCTGGCACCGGGTGGTTAATCGCCACGGCACCATTTCACTGACCGGACCGGATTTACAGCGTCAGCGACAGGCATTACTGGCAGAAGGTGTGATGGTGTCGGGAAGCGGGCAAATCGACTTGCAGCTTTATCGCTGGAACTACTAACCCTCTCCGGGCGGAGAGGGTTAACTTCGCTTAATATTGCGTTGGAGCTGGAACTGCCGAAGACGGATTCACCTGGGTTGGTGAAGTTGAAGGTACGGTAGTCGTTGCGCCACCGCTAGCCTGAACCGGCACGGCGGTTTGCTGCACCGGCACCAATGTCAGGTCGGCTTTAGTTCCGCCCTGGTTGATCACCGGCTGAACGGTATCGGTAATAAATACCAGTTTGTCATTCACGGTAATCGCCGCACTCAACAGAATACGCGCGTTCGGCTGAACATCTGCCGGGTTAAATGGCAGAACAAAGCTGAATGGTGACTGTTTACCTTCGGTACGCACCGCTTTCTGCGCCAGCACTTTCGACGGCGCATCGGCTAACGACGCGTCAGAAAGTGTCACGGTCAGCACGGCATCAGGCGGCAGTGCGACTTTCTGACGGATCCAAACGGTACCGGAGACATTCGGTTGCTGGATAGCAGGTTGTTGTGTTGCTGAAATAGACGTATTTGCAGCCGGTGCTGGCGTCTGAATATCCGCGCTTTTATCTGCGCAAGCCGCCAACGCAATCGCAACCGCTAAACCACTGGCCATGTGCACGAGTTTCATTCACTTCTCCTTATTATCAATGCACCAGCGGGCTAACTTTCCTCGCCGGAAGAGTGGTTAACAAAATAGTAACGTCAACAAGTGTGGCACACATCACGCATTTCTGCCTGTAATTAGCCCGTAATTCAGACCATTGCACCCATCGGACCAGTGGCAAATTTGCGTTATACTCAACTCACTTTGGCTTGCTGCGGCAGCTTTGTTACTGGAGAGTTATATGAGTCAGGCGCTAAAAAATTTACTGACATTGTTAAATCTGGAAAAAATTGAGGAAGGACTCTTTCGCGGCCAGAGTGAAGATTTAGGTTTACGCCAGGTATTTGGCGGCCAGGTCGTGGGTCAGGCCTTGTATGCTGCAAAAGAGACCGTCCCTGACGAGCGGCTGGTACATTCTTTTCACAGCTACTTTCTTCGCCCTGGCGATAGTAAGAAGCCGATTATTTATGATGTCGAAACACTGCGTGACGGTAACAGCTTCAGCGCCCGCCGGGTTGCTGCTATTCAAAACGGCAAACCGATTTTTTATATGACTGCCTCTTTCCAGGCACCAGAAGCGGGTTTCGAACATCAAAAAACAATGCCGTCCGCACCAGCGCCTGATGGCCTGCCTTCAGAAACGCAAATCGCCCAATCGCTGGCGCACCTGCTGCCGCCAGTGCTGAAAGATAAATTCATCTGCGATCGTCCGCTGGAAGTCCGTCCGGTGGAGTTTCATAACCCACTGAAAGGTCACGTCGCAGAACCGCATCGTCAGGTGTGGATCCGCGCAAATGGTAGCGTGCCGGATGATCTGCGCGTTCATCAGTATCTGCTCGGTTATGCTTCTGATCTTAATTTCCTGCCGGTAGCTCTACAGCCGCACGGCATCGGTTTTCTCGAACCGGGGATTCAGATTGCCACCATTGACCATTCCATGTGGTTCCATCGCCCGTTTAATTTGAATGAATGGCTGCTGTATAGCGTGGAAAGCACCTCGGCGTCCAGCGCACGCGGCTTTGTGCGCGGTGAGTTTTATACCCAGGACGGCGTGCTGGTTGCCTCGACCGTTCAGGAAGGGGTGATGCGTAATCACAATTAAAAAAATAGCCGGAGGTGAAAACCGTCCGGCTGTTTTTTGCAGTGCTTGTTACGCGTTATAGGCATTCTCGCCGTGGCTGTTGACGTCCAGCCCTTCTCGCTCCTGCTCTTCCGGTACACGCAGACCAACCGTCAGATCCGCCAGTTTGTAGCCGATAAATGCCACCACACCAGACCAGACAATCGTAATGGCGATGCTTTCCAGCTGTACCAGCAACTGATGGCCCATCGTCACACCTTCAGCGAAGCCCACGCCGCCCAGCGAGCTGGCGGCAAAAATCCCGGTCATGATACAGCCGACAATACCACAAACGCCGTGCACACCGAAGACATCGCAGGGATCATCCACCCGCAGCAAGCGTTTGAGCATGGTAACGCCCCACAAGCCCGCCAGACCAGCTACCACGCCGATAATCAACGCGCCGCCAACCCCAATGTAACCACAGGCTGGCGTCACGCCGACCAGACCGGCAATCGCGCCAGAACACGCTCCCAGCAGTGAAGGCTTACCACGCAGCGCCCATTCACCGAAGATCCAGCCAAGAATTGCCGCCGCGGTTGCGACCACAGTATTCACAAATGCCAGTGCCGCGATTTCATTCGCCGTGCCCGCTGACCCGGCGTTAAAGCCAAACCAACCGATATAGAGAATGGCAGTCCCGGTGAAGACCATCGGCAGGTTGTGCGGTTTAAACGCCTCTTTGCCGAAGCCCACGCGTTTGCCTATCAGATACGCGCCCACCAGACCGGCGATTGCGGCGTTAATGTGCACTACCGTGCCACCCGCGAAATCCAGCGCACCGTGAGAAGCCAGCAAACCGCCGCCCCAGACCATATGCGCAATCGGAATGTAAGAGAGCGTCAGCCATACCACCACAAAAATCAACACAGCTGAGAAGCGGATTCGTTCCGCCAGCGCCCCAACTATCAAGCCTACGGTAATGCAGGCAAACGATCCCTGAAACGCCACGTGGATATACTGATAAATGCTGCCCATCACCGCCGTCAGTTCAATGTTTTTCAGCATCAACCCGTTAATGTTGCCGAAGAAGTTGTTGCCTTCGCCAAACGCCAGCGAGTAGCCGTAAACCACCCAGAGAATACAGACCAGTGCAAACGTCACGGTCACCTGCGTCAGCATCGACAGCACGTTTTTGCCACGAATCAGCCCTCCATAAAACAGGGCAATCCCCGGAATAGTCATAAACAGCACCAGCGCAGTACAAATCATCATAAATGCATTGTCGGCTTTATCGGCCACCGCAGGTGCAGCCATTACCAGTCCCGGCAGCATCGCCAGTGAAGTAAGCCCAGTTTTTATCGTTGCTATCTTCATTTTTCGTTCCTGTTGCTGTGTGCCAGAGATTACAGCGCCGCTTCGTCGGCTTCGCCGGTACGAATACGAATGACGCGTTGCAATTCAGCGACGAAGATTTTGCCGTCGCCAATTTTTCCGGTGTAAGCCGCTTTGCTGACGATATCGATCACTTCATCGAGTTGGTCATCAGCAATCGCCACATCAATTTTTACTTTTGGCAGGAAGTTGACGCTGTATTCCGCCCCCCGGTACAGCTCGGCATGCCCTTTCTGACGCCCAAAACCTTTCACTTCGGTGACGGTCAGGCCCTGAATACCAATGGAAGATAACGCTTCACGAACGTCTTCCAGCTTGAATGGTTTGATTATCACGGTCACCAGCTTCATAGATCCCCTCCGGTCAGAATTCGGTAATGGTTCTGCTACACGAAGAAGGTATTGCAAGCGGTGTGCCAGAAATGAAAAACGAGAAAGAGAGCAGGAAGTTAAGAAGATTGAAAATGAAAACGCACTATGACAGTGCACAGTGCGTTACATTTTTGCACCAACGATGAAATATTGCGCTATTCAGGCGCTCAATGATTCCTCTTCACGCACGCTGGCTGCCAGCTCTTCGCCCGCAAGTTGCAGTTGATACATCTGCCAGTATCGTCCCTGGGCCGCCAGCAGTTGCTGGTGAGTGCCCTGCTCCACGGCTTGCCCACGATGAAGCACCAGAATGGTGTCGGCATCAACAATAGTCGATAAGCGGTGAGCAATCACCACAAGCGTAGTATGTTCACGCACCGCCGCCAGAGCATGTTGAATCGCCTGTTCAGTCCCGGAGTCAATGCTGGCGGTTGCCTCATCAAGGATCAGGATTTGCGGCGTCTCCACCAGCACGCGCGCCAGTGCCAGCAGTTGCTTTTGCCCGACTGAGAGATTATTCCCCTGCTCGCCAAGCAGCGTGTAAATACCATCACTCATGCTACGCGCCAGCTCCGCCAGCTGCACGGTTTCCAGCGCCTGCCAGACGCGTTCTTCAGAGATATCACGTCCCAGCGTCACGTTGGCGAGGAAGGTATCCGCCAGCACCACCGGATCTTGCTGCACCATTGCCACGCCCTGGCGCAGCGCGCTGTGACTTAGCGTACTTAATGGACGACCATCAAGGCGAATCTCACCTTCCGTTAGCGGGTAATAGCCCATCAATAAACTGGCGAGGGTGCTTTTGCCACTGCCGGTATGCCCGACCAGCGCCACAAAGTTGCGCGAAGGCACAGAGAGATTAATGTTCTTTAGCACCAGATTGTCATCGCGATAAGCAAATGACACGTTATCGACGTCGATGGTGCCGCTCTGCAACGAGCGATCATCATTGCCATATTGCTGGCGCGGTCCGTCCATCAGCTCAAAAACGCGCTCACCAGCAACAACAGCCTGTTGCAGCATCGCCTGCTGCGTGGTCAGTTCGATTAAGGGTTCGTTAAGTCGCCCCAAATAACTGATGAACGCATACAACACGCCCACTTCAATGGTGCCGCTGGCGGAGAAGCCAAACAGCATCAACAAGCCACAAAGAATGAGCGATGAAAACAGACTCAGCAGCGGACGCAGCAGAAAACCGTCGAGGCGCAGGGTTTGCATCCTCGCCATATAGTGTGAACGACTGGCCTCACCCATACGTTCGCCAAATCGCGCCTGCTGACGGAACTGCTGGATAACGCTCATGCCATTGATGATTTCGTTAAAGCCGTCGTTGATATCCGCCAGATAAGCGCGCACACGACGGACAATCGGCGTGCTGTAACGCTGATATATCACCATTACCACCAGCACCACCGGGAAAATCATTATCGCCACCAGCGCCATTCGCCAGTCGAGGCTGAACATCGCCACCAGCATCGCGCCCACCAGTGCGGCGCTACGCAGGACAGTTGCCACTACGGTAACGTAGAGATCGCGGATCACTTCAGTGTCATTAGTGACGCGGGAAATCACCTGCCCGACGGGTTGGGTATCAAACTCGCTTAATGGCTGGCGTAACGCAGCATCCATCACGTCGGTACGCAACTGTTGCACTACGCCTACTGCCGCCCGATTAAACAGCAGCGACTGCGCGTAATGTAGCCCGGCTGCAAACAGTTGCAGCCCAACATACGCCGCCGCCAGCCCTGCAACCACTTTCAACGGCAGGTTATTTTTCGCTACCATATTGTCGATAAAATAGCTGATAAGCAGCGGCCCACTGACTTCTGCCGCCGCCGCAACCCACATCATCAGGACCGCAATCCCCAACGGTTTACGCCACGGTGAACCGTACGCTAACAGACGCTTGAGAGTCGGCCACAGTTGGCTAAAACTACGCATCGACGGCCTCCTCGCGAATTTCCGGGGCGTCGTCGAGCGCCGCCTCCAGTTGTTGATAGCGATACATATCGCGATACCAGCCGCTTTGTTGTACCAGCACATCATGATTGCCACGCTGGGCGATATGCCCGTGCTGCATCACAATAATTTCACTGGCTTCCGTCAGTGCAGAAAGGCGATGGGCACTGATGATTACCGTTCTTCCCTGCCCCCACTGACGCAGGTTATGCAGGATCTGGTGCTCTGTGCGTCCGTCCACCGCTGAAAGCGCATCATCAAGGATGAGGATTTCCGCGTTGACTAATAACGCTCGAGCAATGGAGATACGCTGTTTTTGTCCGCCAGAAAGCATCACACCGCGCTCGCCCACTTCTGTGTCGTAACCTTGCGGCAGACGCAAAATATCGTCATGTACGCTGGCTAACCGCGCTACGTGTTCAATCTCTTGCTGGGTGGCATTCGGGCAACCCAACGCGATGTTGTTCGCCACGGTGTCGGAAAAAAGGAATGGTGTCTGGCTGACCACCGCCAGACGGCTACGCCAGCTATCGAGTTGTAACTTCGTCAGAGGAATATCATGAAAACGGATATCACCCTCGCTGACGTCGAAATGACGCTGAATGAGCGACAACAGGGTACTTTTGCCGGAACCAGTCGGCCCGCAGATACCCAGCATCTGACCGGGTTTCAGGGCGAAATTGACGTTTTCCAGCGCAGGATGGTCAGTCTGCGGATACGTAAACTGGCGAATATTCACATCCAGTTCACCACGACCTTCTGGCACCTTATCACTACCATCAATAACGACTGGCGCTTCGGCCAGCATGGTACGAATTCGGCTATACGCCGCGCTGCCACGTTCCACAATGTTAAACATCCATGCCAGCGCCAGCATTGGCCAAATCATCAGACCTAAATACATCATAAAACTGGTGAGCTGGCCCAGCGTTAAACTGCCCTGCACCACCATCCAACTACCGCCGCCGATCGCCAGCAAGTTCGCCATACCAATCGCGATATAGATGGTCGGGTCGAAACGAGCATCAATACGCGCCACCCGCATGTTTTTTTTGCCGGTATCTTCGGCATCCGCGGCAAATAACGCCGACTGACGATCTTCCAGACCAAAGGCTTTGATCATGCGGATACTGGTGAGGCTTTCCTGGGTGCGGTCATTAAGACTGGAAAACGCCGCCTGTGCCAGCTTAAAGCGTTCATGCAAGGCATCGCCGTTGCGCTTGATCATGATCGCCATCACTGGCATCGGCAACAGGGCAAATAAGGTCAACTGCCAGCTAATTTGCGTAGACATCATAATCAACACAGCGCAGCCCATTACCAGTGAATCCACCAGCGTCAGCACCCCTTCTCCGGCGGCAAACACGACGCGATCGACGTCATTTGTCGCACGGGCCATAAGGTCGCCCGTGCGATGACGCAGGTAAAACTCAGGATGCTGCCGGCTTAGCTGGCGGTAATAATCTTCACGCAGTTCAACAGCCAGTTGATAAGACGCACCAAACAGCAATACGCGCCAGACGTAACGCAGGAGATAAACCACAACGGCAATCAGCACCATGGTGGCGATCCACATCAGGATCTGCCCGGTAGTAAAGTGTTGTTCTGTCACGCCATCAACAACAATACCAACCACTTTTGGCGGAACCAGTTGCAGCATCGCGATAATGACAAGCAAGGCGACAGCCCCGAGATAGCGACGCCATTCCCGACGGAAATACCAGCTTAATTGAGCAAATAATCGCACGCGTTGTGTCCTGACTTGATTCTGGATATTTATTCGATGGGTAAAGAAGTGGTGTATTTAATCTGTTCCATCGCGAAGCTGGAAGTGACGTCCGACAGCCCCGGTACACTGTTTACCAGACGCTTATAAAACTCGTCGTAGCGTTTCATGTCGGCAACCTGGACGCGCATCAGATAATCGTATTCACCAGCCATGCGCCAGAACCCCAGCACTTCTGGCATTTCGGTAACCACCGTGACAAAGCGGCAATACCATTCGCTGCTGTGATGTTGCGTTTTTATCAGCACAAAGGCGGTCAGGCCGAGGCCTATTTTTTCCGGATCCAGCAGGGCGACTTTGCCGATAAGAATACCGTCGTCCTCCAGCCGTTTCAGACGCTTCCAGCAGGGGGTGGTTGTCAGA
This sequence comes from Escherichia sp. WS2035, assembly GCF_046487065.1. NCBI lineage: Bacteria > Pseudomonadati > Pseudomonadota > Gammaproteobacteria > Enterobacterales > Enterobacteriaceae > Escherichia > Escherichia sp. WS2035. The sequence continues at coordinate 249,191 of NZ_JBJQKD010000001.1, read as the reverse complement.
TTAACGGCTTCAGCCAGTGCCTGCAAAGAGAGGGTGCAATCCTGCTGTAGCAAGGCCAGCAGCTTACGGTCAATTTTATCTAACATAGCCCTTCCACAGAGAATTTTTTTCTCTTTTAATTCTATTTTAAAGGTGAAATCGCGACAATTTATTCTGTGCGGTTTAAGCACCACGGCACAAAATGACAAATTCAACGCAAAAAAAACCGGGCAATTGCCCGGTGCTGGAAGGGATCTCGTTATTCGGGGGAATAAGGTAGATGTGGATAGTCCAGCCAGTGCGTCAAATAGTGAGAGACAGCCTGATTTCGGCAATGTCCAATCACCGGTAAATGCGGGAGCTCCGCGCGCAGTTGCGGCATCGCATTGCCCATAATAAATCCGCTACCGACGCTGCCTAACATTTCGCGATCGTTCATCGCATCACCAAAGGCCATACAATCGCGTAACGATAAACCTAAATGTTGGGTCAGCACCGTCAATGCAGCGCCTTTATTGCAGCCCACCGGCAGCACTTCGAGGCAATCCGTGGCGGAAAAACATAAATGTGCACGCTCGCCTAATGCTTCGTATAGCTGGATCTGCAAGCGTGTAAGATCGTCGTGATCGCCACAGAAGCAGATCTTGGTGACGCTGCCGAGTGGCATTTTTTTGACATCGATTATCTGATAACGAAAACCGCTATAGACAAATGCCTGCAACAACGCAGGGATCTCTTTCCCGGTAAACCAACCATCGTCATTGAAGATATGCATGCTTGCTCGGGTATCCCATTGCTGATACAGCACCAGCTCCGCGACATCCGCAGGTAAATCATCACGATGTAAAAGTTCACCTTCCAGAGAATGCACGCGCGTTCCGTTGCCAGTAATCAAATATGCATCCAGCGATAGCGCCCCGAGAATATGCTGCATCTCCAGCGCATGACGCCCCGTGGCAAAAGTGAGGGTAATGTCGCGTTCACGCAGCCGCGCCAAAGTAGAGAGGGTTTTCTCACCTAAATGATGGTCAGGCATCAATAAAGTGCCATCCATATCAAATGCTGCCAGACGAGCCATTTCTTTCTCCACTCTGTGACACAGTTAATGGTGATTGAGTATCACCTGATATATACGGAAGTAATAGTGAATAGTTAAATAATATTGTTCCGGGTTTATATGCGACTGCTCAACCGTCTTAACCAGTATCAACGTCTGTGGCAACCTTCCGCCGGAAAGCCGCAAACCGTCACCGTCAGCGAACTGGCCGAACGCTGTTTTTGCAGCGAACGCCATGTTCGTACGGTGTTGCGTCAGGCACAGGAGGCGGGATGGCTGGAGTGGCAGGCGCAGTCAGGACGCGGAAAGCGCGGTCAACTACGCTTTCTGGTCACGCCAGAATCGCTACGCAATGCGATGATGGAACAGGCGCTGGAAACCGGAAAGCAGCAAGATGTGCTGGAGCTGGCGCAACTGGCCCCAGGTGAGCTGCGCACTCTGTTACAGCCGTTTATGGGCGGACAATGGCAAAACGATACGCCCACGTTGCGTATTCCCTACTATCGCCCGCTCGAACCGCTACAACCGGGCTTTTTGCCCGGCCGTGCCGAGCAGCATCTGGCCGGGCAGATATTTTCCGGCCTGACCCGCTTCGATAATAATACTCAGCGCCCGATTGGCGATTTAGCACATCACTGGGAAACCTCTACTGACGGGTTACGCTGGGACTTTTATCTTCGTTCAACGCTACACTGGCATAACGGCGATGCAGTAAAAGCCTCACACTTACACCAGCGATTATTGATGCTGTTACAACTGCCAGCACTGGATCAATTATTTATTAGCGTGAAGCGTATTGAAGTCACCCATCCGCAGTGTCTGACCTTCTTTTTACATCGCCCCGATTACTGGCTTGCGCACCGACTGGCGAGCTATTGCAGCCATCTGGCGCATCCGCAATTCCCACTGATCGGCACAGGTCCTTTTCGCTTAACACAATTCACAGCGGAACTGGTGCGCCTGGAGAGCCATGATTATTACCATTTACGTCATCCGCTGCTTAAAGCGGTTGAGTACTGGATAACTCCGCCGCTTTTCGAAAAAGATTTGGGAACCAGTTGTCGGCATCCCGTGCAAATCACCATTGGCAAACCGGAGGAGCTGCAACGGGTCAGCCAGGTCAGTAGCGGCATCAGTTTAGGTTTTTGCTATTTAACATTGCGCAAAAGTCTCCGACTGTCCCTCTGGCAGGCGCGAAAAGTAATCTCCATTATTCATCAATCCGGTTTATTACAAACGTTAGAAGTCGGAGAAAACCTGATCACCGCCAGTCATGCATTACTGCCTGGCTGGACTATTCCGCATTGGCAGGTACCGGATGAAGTTAAACTACCGAAAACCTTGACGCTGGTTTATCACCTACCGATAGAACTTCATACCATGGCAGAACGCCTACAGGCGACACTGGCAGCGGAAGGCTGTGAACTCACAATTATTTTTCATAACGCAAAAAACTGGGACGACACGACCCTACTGGCACACGCAGACCTCATGATGGGCGACAGATTAATTGGCGAAGCACCGGAATATACCCTGGAGCAATGGCTGCGTTGCGATCCACTGTGGCCACATGTTTTCGACGCTCCAGCATATGCACATTTGCAATCGACACTGGACGCAGTGCAAGTAATGCCTGATGAGGAAAACCGATTTAATGCCCTGAAAGCGGTTTTTAGCCAGTTAATGGCAGATGCGACGCTGACGCCGCTGTTCAACTATCACTATCGCATTAGCGCCCCTCCCGGCGTGAACGGTGTGCGACTGACACCGCGCGGCTGGTTTGAATTTACCGAAGCCTGGCTTCCCGCGCCGTCGCAATGAATAGCTGGTCCGGGTTAATCGCAGGCGTTACCATAACGCTTTTATTGTTCAAGCAGGATTATCTATGAAACGTGCTGTCGTTGTGTTCAGTGGAGGCCAGGATTCCACCACCTGTCTGGTGCAGGCATTACAACAATATGATGAAGTCCATTGCGTGACGTTCGATTACGGTCAACGCCATCGCGCAGAAATCGACGTGGCACGCGAACTGGCGCTGAAACTGGGGGCACGCGCGCATAAGGTTCTTGATGTAACGCTGCTCAACGAGCTGGCGGTCAGCAGCCTGACGCGTGACAGCATTCCGGTGCCTGATTATGAACCTGAAGCCGATGGTATCCCGAATACGTTTGTCCCAGGGCGTAATATTTTGTTCCTGACGCTGGCGGCAATATATGCGTATCAGGTAAAAGCAGAAGCCGTAATTACCGGCGTCTGCGAAACGGATTTCTCCGGCTACCCGGATTGTCGCGATGAGTTTGTGAAAGCACTAAACCATGCCGTCAGTTTGGGCATGGCGAAAGATATTCGTTTTGAAACGCCGCTGATGTGGATTGATAAAGCGGAAACCTGGGCGCTGGCAGATTATTACGGCAAGCTGGATTTAGTCCGTAACGAAACGCTGACCTGTTATAACGGCATTAAAGGCGACGGTTGCGGTCATTGTGCGGCGTGTAATTTACGTGCCAACGGTTTGAATCATTATCTGGCCGATAAACCGACGGTGATGGCAGCGATGAAGCAGAAAACCGGGTTGAAGTAATTATTCCGGGTGTCGCCGGATGCGGCTTGAGCATCCGGCACCACAAAACGTTTACTTAACCATCTGCTCCAGCTTTTCGCGCAATTCCCCTTCCAGAGCTAATGCTTTCTGCGTTTTAAGATCAATACAAACAAACGTAATAAGCGCATCCGCTACCACCTGTCCTTCCGGCTCCAGTGTAATGACCTGGCTTAAGATGCCACTTTTACCGTTTAATTGCTGCAACTGACTGGTAATGGTTAACAGGTCGCTTAATACCGCCGGGCGGCGATAGTTAATATTGATATTGACCACGACGAAAGCGATGTTATGGGCCGTCATCCAGTGAAAACTGTCGCTATTTTCCAACCCATGCCAGCGGGCTTCTTCGAGAAATTCAAGGTAGCGGGCGTTGTTTACGTGCTGGTAAACGTCGAGATGATATCCACGAACTTTGATTTGTGTTTGCATAGCGCAATAACCTTACGTTGTTGTTATAAGAACTGTTATAAGAACTGTTATAAGAACTGTTATAAGTACAGAGGTCATAACTGGTATGACCTCTTCAGTCTGGCAAAAAATTGCCACTATGCAAATTAATTACAGGGTTAATACCGCCATATTACGTTCCACCAGCGAATTGCCCATCCCCGGCACCTGCTTTAGATCCTCCACCGTTTTAAACGGACCGTACTCTTCGCGATAACTGACAATCGCCTGCGCTTTCTTCAGGCCAACGCCATTCATCGCGCGGGCTAACTCTTCCGCGCTGGCATTATTAATGCTGACCCGGGTGCCTTCTTCGTCACTGGCTTTCGCCGGTACTGCTGCTTTACTTTGTGCTGCAGGAGCTTCCGCTTTGGTTTCTACCGTTGTCGGTTTTGCCGCAGGAGCTGCCGCCAGAGCACTATGAGACATTCCGGCACAGGCCAGGGACAGGGTAATGAGCAGTGCTTTAATTCCGTGTTTCATACTGTTTTCTCCTTGTTTGTTAACAGTGGAATCACCTTAACGGCAGTGAAAACAGTAAACAAATGGCAATGTTCAGAAATGGAAAAGGCCGCGAAAGCGACCTTTTCTTGTTACAGCTGCAAAGCATTTTTTTGCGAGGCGGCTTCAGGATTATTGCTGTTCCAGCGCATCGCCAATTTTGATTTTCGCCTCTTTACGCAGGTTACTCATCAGAGCTTCAAAGACGATTTGTGCGTTGTTCTGGGTGATACCCTGCACCATCGCTTTTTTCTGATCTTCCGGCATTGAACCTTGTTTCACTTCATCCAGCGCCAGCAGAACCACATTACCTTGCATATCGGTCGCCATACCGTAGCTCGGTTTGTCTTTCGCTGGCAGCGGCAGTGCAAACGCAGCCTGGCTAATCGGGTCACGACCGGAACGGCTTAAGGTTTTCGGCTCGCCAAATTTCAGACCGGCAGCCTGCATCGCTTCCGCACCTTTGCCGGCTTTCAAATCAACCAGCAGTTTCTCAGCATCCACTTTCGCCTGTTGTTCAGCTTTGTTGTGCTGAACCAGTGCCTTAACTTGTTCCTGAACATCTGCCAACGGTTTCACCGCTTCCGGTTTGTGCTCGCTGATGCGCAGCACGAATGCGCGGTCGCCGTCTACGGTGATGATGTCAGAGTTGATGCCCGGCGCGCCGTTTTCACCTACCAGACCGCCGTTGAAGATAGCGTCGGCAACTGGCTTGAAGTTCAACTCTTCCGGCAGGTTATCTTTGCTGAACCAACCCGTCTGAGTGGCTTTAACGCCGGCAGCTTGCTCTGCACCGGCCAGAGACTCGGTGTCGTTGCTTGCCGCATCGCTCACTTTCTGCTGCAGCGCGTAGTACGCATCGAGGGCTTTTTCGTGTTTCACTTTCGCCGCAATGTCGTCACGTACTTCGTCTAACGATTTCACTTTCGCTGGCTGAATGTCGTCCAGACGTACAATCAGGAAACCGACCGAAGATTTGATAACACCAGACAGTTGGCCTTTTTCTTTCAGACCCGCATTTTTCAGTTCGTCCGGGATAGTGGCATCTTCTAACCAACCCATATCACCGCCGTTACGGGCAGAGATAATATCGGCAGATTTTTCTTTGGCTAATGCAGCAAAATCACCGCCCTTATTCAGCTCATCAAGTACCGCTTTCGCTTCATCTTCAGTTTTGGTCTGGATGATGCTGTAACGGGTACGCTGCGGCTGGGTGAATTGATCCTGATGCTGATCGTAGTAGCTCTGGATATCCGCATCGCTAACCGGTTGCTGCATCGTCGCGGCATCCAGCTTGATGTAACTCACGCGGAATTGTTCCGGCGTCATGAAATTGTTTTTGTTTTGTTCGTAGTAGCTGGCAATTTCCTGTTCGGTCACAGGCTGCTTCGCCGCCAGCGCGTTAACATCGATAGCCGCTTCACGCACCACGCGTTGTTGAGCTACCAGTGCCGCCAGCTCGTCGGTTTCACCTTTCAGCATAAAATCGGTACCGGCAACGCCGTTAATCAGCTGTTGGGTAGTGAGCTGGTTACGCAGCGCCTGGGCGTACTGATCGGCGGTCATCCCCATCTGGTTGAGGATACCGTTATAGCGGCTGTTATCAAATTTGCCGTCAACCTGGAAGGCTGGGGTCGCGAAAATCGCCTGTTTAACCTGCTCATCGCTGATACCCAGTTTCAGCTCACGAGCGTACTGATCCAGAAGCGCCTCGTCGATCAGACGATTCAGCACCTGTTGACGCAGGGTTTTCATATAGCCTTCGTTCGCTGCCAGCTCGGAGTATTGATCGCCCAGCTGTTGCTGCATGCGATTACGCTCGCTGTTGAAGGCGTTCTCGAATTGCCCACGGCTGATTTCCTGGTCATTCACTTTTGCGGCGTAGTTATTGCCTCCGCCAATCAGGTAACCACTCACGCCGGTCAATATGAACGACACGATAATGATACCGAAAATAATCTTGAGCACGAGACTGTTTGCAGCCGTGCGTAAGCTGTCCATCATGGTGTAACAACACTCCGCTGTAGATGACTGTGTACCTCACGCAACGTATCGATGCGCGCAAAGGCCTATTGTGACAAGAAACGGGGGCAATTGTCAGCCCACAAGACGCAGAAAGTCACCGAATACAAATAAAAAAGGCACATCAGTAGATGCGCCCTTGAACTTCGTCACATCCCCACTGGGGACAACGCTTAGTTTACCGCGTCTTTCAGTGCTTTACCTGCACGGAAGCTCGGTACTTTAGCAGCAGCGATGGTGATCTCTTTACCGGTCTGCGGGTTGCGGCCAGTACGGGCAGCACGTTCCTTAACGGCAAAAGTACCAAAACCTACCAGTGCTACATCATCCCCTTCTTTCAGAGATTCAGTTACGGAAGCAATAATAGCATCTAACGCACGGCCAGCCGCAGCTTTAGAGATATCAGCCCCTGCAGCAATCTTGTCGATCAATTGAGATTTATTCACTCTTCTCTTCCTCTTTATAATTTATATCGCACTTGAATCCTTCAAGGTACGAACGCGCAGCAGTTATATCAGGCCAGCCATCCCCTTACAACACCCCTTAATAAGGGCAAGCCCGATCCGCCATCTAACTTAGCGAGACAAAAAAAGGCTGGCAAGCCCGAATTAGCCTGCCAGCCCTGTTTTTATTAGTGCATTTTGCGCGAGGTCACTATTTTGCAGTCACAACCTGCATGCCAGACGGTTCATTTTGTAGCGCCAGAGTCAGAACTTCCTCAATGCGCTTCACAGGATGAATGTCCAGATCGGCAATTACGTTGTCAGGAATCTCTTCCAGATCGCGTTTATTTTCGAACGGAATTAACACTGTTTTAATCCCGCCGCGATGCGCTGCCAGTAGTTTTTCTTTCAAACCACCGATCGGCAGTACCTGACCACGCAGAGTGATCTCACCGGTCATTGCCACATCGGCACGAACCGGGTTACCGGTCAGGCAAGAAACCAGCGCGGTGCACATGGCAATACCGGCACTCGGACCATCTTTCGGCGTCGCACCTTCCGGTACGTGGACGTGGATGTCACGTTTTTCGTAAAAATCAGGGTTGATCCCCAGTTTTTCCGCACGCGCACGAACCACCGTTAACGCCGCCTGAATAGACTCCTGCATCACTTCGCCGAGCGAACCGGTATAGGTCAGTTTGCCTTTCCCCGGAACGCACGCGGTTTCAATGGTCAGCAAGTCACCGCCCACTTCCGTCCACGCCAGACCGGTTACCTGGCCGACACGGTTTTCGTTATCCGCGCGCCCATAGTCGAAACGCTGAACACCGAGGTAGTCATGCAGGTTATCACCGTTAATTTCGATATGTTTTAATGACTTATCGAGCAGTAACTGCTTAACCGCTTTGCGACACAGTTTGGAGATTTCACGCTCCAGACCACGCACGCCCGCCTCACGGGTGTAGTAACGAATAATGCCGATAATGGCGCTATCGTCGACGGTCAGCTCACCTTTTTTCAATGCATTACGTTCAATCTGCTTCGGCAGCAGGTGACGTTTGGCGATGTTCAGTTTTTCATCTTCGGTATAACCGGAGAGGCGAATCACTTCCATACGATCCAGCAACGGTGCCGGAATGTTCATGGAGTTCGACGTAGCGACAAACATTACGTCGCTGAGATCGTAATCCACTTCCAGGTAGTGGTCGCTGAACGCTACGTTCTGCTCTGGATCCAGCACTTCAAGCAGTGCGGAGGCCGGATCACCACGCATGTCAGAAGACATTTTGTCGATCTCATCGAGCAGGAACAGCGGGTTTTTCACGCCCACTTTCGCCATTTTCTGGATCAGTTTACCCGGCATAGAACCGATGTAAGTACGGCGGTGACCACGGATTTCCGCTTCATCACGCACGCCGCCCAGCGCCATACGGACATATTTACGCCCGGTGGCTTTGGCGATGGACTGACCCAGGGACGTTTTACCTACCCCCGGCGGCCCTACCAGGCAGAGGATCGGACCCTTGATTTTGTTGACACGGCTTTGAACCGCAAGATACTCAAGGATACGATCTTTCACGCGCTCCAGACCATAATGGTCGGTATCAAGGATTTCCTGCGCCTGACGCAGGTCTTTTTTGACCTTGCTACGCGCATTCCACGGCACCTGTACCATCCAGTCGATATATCCACGCACTACGGTCGCTTCTGCCGACATCGGAGACATCATTTTCAGCTTCTGCAGCTCTGCTTCCGCTTTCTCTTTTGCCTCTTTCGGCATCTTCGCCGCGTCGATTTTGCGCTTCAGGGCTTCGTTTTCGTCCGGCGCGTCGTCCATTTCACCGAGTTCTTTCTGAATAGCTTTCATTTGCTCGTTCAGATAGTACTCACGCTGGGATTTCTCCATCTGCTTTTTAACGCGGTTGCGAATGCGTTTCTCAACCTGCAGCAGATCGATTTCCGATTCCATCATTGCCATCAGATATTCCAGACGTTCGTTAACGTCGGACATCTCCAGAACGGACTGTTTGTCAGCCAGTTTCAGCGGCATATGTGCAGCAATGGTATCCGCCAGACGCGCCGGATCGTCGATGCTATTCAGCGACGTCAGCACTTCTGGTGGGATTTTTTTGTTTAGCTTGATGTAGCCTTCGAACTGGCTGATTGCAGTACGCACCAGCACTTCCTGTTCCCGCTCATCAATGGTCGGCGACTCCAGATACTCCGCCTTCGCAGAAAAGTGTTCGCCATTGTCAGAGAGCGCAGAAATACGCGCGCGCTGTAACCCCTCGACCAGCACTTTGACGGTGCCGTCAGGCAGTTTCAGCATCTGCAATATAGAGGCCACGGTCCCGACGGTGAAAAGATCGTTTACACCCGGCTCATCCGTTGAAGCTTCTTTCTGCGCGACCAGCATAATTTTTTTATCATGGTCCATCGCCGCTTCCAGACAACGGATGGATTTTTCCCGCCCGACAAATAAGGGGATGACCATGTGCGGATAAACCACCACATCGCGCAGCGGCAATACGGGGATTTCAATGCGTTCAGAACGCTCAGGATTCATAGAGCTCTCTCTTAGTTTAATTTCCGCCAGGTAATCAGATGACACGACTGTGCTTCACGCCATCTATTAACATGTACGTCAGTATATGGGGATGTTTCCCCCACATTCAACGCCGAGAATAGAGGAAAAATTAAAGGGGAGATAAAATCCCCCCTTTTCGGTTAACTAATTGTATGGGAATGGTTAATTATTCACCAGATGCCTGTTGCGCTTCCGGCTTACCATAAATCAGCAACGGTTTGCTTTGACCATCAATTACCGACTCGTCGATAACCACTTTTTCGACATCTTCCATGGACGGCAGATCGTACATGGTATCGAGCAGTGCGGCTTCTACGATGGAACGCAGGCCACGGGCACCGGTTTTACGCGCCATCGCTTTCTTAGCGATAGCATCCAGCGCCTCGTCACGGAATTCCAGATCCACGCCTTCCAGATTAAACAGCGCCTGATACTGCTTGGTCAGGGCGTTTTTCGGCTCTTTGAGGATCTGAATCAGAGCTTCTTCGCTCAGTTCATTCAACGTTGCGACAACCGGCAGACGACCAATGAACTCAGGGATCAGACCAAACTTGATCAGATCTTCCGGTTCAACCTGCGCCAGCAGTTCACCTTCGCTGGCTTTGTCGGACTTGGCTTTCACCGTCGCGCCAAAACCAATGCCGGAGCCGGTTTCAACACGATTGGCAATCACTTTATCCAGGCCAGCAAATGCGCCGCCACAGATGAACAGGATCTTAGAGGTATCAACCTGCAAGAATTCCTGCTGCGGATGTTTACGCCCACCTTGCGGCGGAACAGCAGCTACCGTACCTTCGATCAGTTTTAACAGTGCCTGCTGTACGCCTTCACCGGAAACGTCTCGGGTAATGGACGGGTTGTCTGACTTACGAGAAATCTTGTCGATTTCATCGATGTAGACAATCCCGCGCTGCGCTTTCTGTACGTCGTAATCGCACTTCTGCAACAGCTTCTGAATGATGTTTTCAACGTCTTCGCCCACATAACCGGCTTCGGTCAGCGTGGTTGCGTCAGCCATGGTGAACGGAACGTCCAGCAGGCGCGCCAGCGTTTCGGCCAGCAGCGTTTTACCGGAACCGGTCGGACCGATCAGCAGAATGTTACTTTTGCCCAACTCGACGCCATTGCTGGTATCTCCGTTGCGCAGACGTTTGTAGTGGTTGTATACCGCGACCGCCAGCACTTTTTTCGCCTGTTCCTGACCGATAACGTAATCGTCCAGGTGGTTGCGAATTTCATGCGGCGTCGGTAGCGCACTGCGTTCACGATGCGGTGCAACTTCTTTAATCTCTTCGCGAATGATGTCGTTACATAAATCAACACATTCGTCGCAGATATACACGGATGGACCGGCAATCAGCTTGCGCACTTCATGCTGGCTTTTGCCGCAAAAAGAGCAATACAGCAATTTGCCTGAGCCATCTTTGCGTTTATCTGTCATGGGTCAAAACCTCTTCTTTGTTCTTTGTGCCGCACACGACGACGCAAATGCCATTCTCAGGCGCAAGCCGCTTACAGCGTTGTGCCGCCCTGGATAAGTATAGCGGCACAGTTGCGCCTCTGGCATCAATTACGATGGGTCAGAATCGAATCGACCAGACCGTATTCCACCGCTTCAGGGGCAGAAAGGAAGCGATCGCGCTCGGTATCACGTTCAATCTGTTCTAATGATTGACCCGTATGAAGCGCCATAAGTTCATTCATGCGCCCTTTAACTTTCAGAATTTCACGGGCATGAATTTCGATATCGGTCGCCTGGCCCTGGTAGCCGCCCAACGGCTGGTGAATCATCACGCGCGAATTCGGCAGGCAGAAACGTTTACCTTTTGCCCCTGCAGTCAGCAAGAAAGCGCCCATCGAGGCCGCCTGGCCCATACAGATGGTGCTGACATCAGGCTTGATAAACTGCATGGTGTCATAGATAGACATCCCGGCAGTAATCACCCCGCCTGGAGAGTTAATGTACAGATAGATATCTTTTTCTGGGTTTTCTGCTTCCAGGAACAGCATCTGCGCCACAATCAGGTTAGCCATGTGGTCTTCAACCTGGCCAGTCAGAAAAATGACGCGTTCCTTAAGTAGACGAGAATAGATATCAAAAGAGCGCTCACCTCGTGAGGTCTGTTCAATGACCATCGGCACCAGCGCCATATGGGGTGCAAAGTTATCTCGTTCGCCGCTGTATGACATTTCCGTCTCCTGGATAAAATTGAAAAAACCTGCTGTACCGATTGTAACCTTATGGACGGATTATCAGCTAGTCCCTGTGTTATGGGTACGGCATCACCATATTTCAAGCATAACAATCTTTTGTTGTTACGCTAACACCGAAAGAGGCTTTTCGCACGGTTCCATGCAAAATTCATGACAAAAAAAAGCCCACCACCTGGCGGTGACGGGCCTTTGTGCGAATTTAGCGCGTTATGCTACGTAAATTACGCCTGCTGGTTCATCAGCTCGTTGAAAGTGGTTTCTTTTTCAGTCACTTTCGCTTTCGCCAGTACAGCTTCAATAGCCTGTTCTTCCAGAGCAACATTGCGCATGTTGTCCATCAGTTCTTTGTTTTTGCTGTAGAACTCGATAACTTCTTTCGGATCTTCGTACGCAGAAGCCATCTCTTCGATCAAGCCTTTCACGCGCTCTTCGTCAGCTTTCAGCTCGTTGGTGCGGATAACTTCGCCCAGCAGCAGGCCAACAACTACGCGGCGTTTAGCCTGTTCTTCGAACAGTTCGCGCGGCAGTTCCAGAGCTTGTTTTTCGTTGCCACCGAAACGCTGTGCAGCCTGGCGACGCAGAACGTCGATTTCGCTGTCGATCAGCGCAGCCGGTACATCGATGTCGTTAGCTTTTACCAGACCTTCGATCGCCTGAGACTTAACGCGGTTACGGATGGCGCTCTTCAGCTCGCGCTCCATGTTTTTACGCACTTCAGCGCGCAGACCTTCTACGGAACCATCTTCAACGCCGAAACGTTTGATGAATTCTTCAGTCAGTTCCGGCAGTTCACGCTCTTCAACTTTCTTCAGGTTGATAGCGAATTTCGCTGCTTTACCTTTCAGGTTTTCTGCGTGGTACTCTTCCGGGAAGGTCACGTCGATGGTGAACTCTTCGCCAGCTTTGTGGCCTTTGATACCGTCTTCAAAGCCCGGGATCATGCGACCCTGACCCATCGCCAGTACGAAATCAGACGCTTTACCGCCTTCGAACTCTTCTCCGTCTACAGAACCGGTGAAGTCGATGGTCACACGGTCTTCTGCTTCAACAGCGCCGTCTTTTTCTTTCCAGGTTGCCTGCTGTTTACGCAGAGTATCCAGCATGCCGTCAACGTCAGCGTCGGTCACTTCAACAATCGGTTTTTCAACTTCGATCGCTTCCAGACCCTGCAGTTCAACTTCCGGATAAACTTCAAACTCTACAGAGTAGGTGAAGTCTTCACCCAGCTTGTATTCGCCCGGAACATAGGTCGGTGCGCCAGCCGGATTGATTTTTTCTTTAATGATGGCGTCAATGAAGTTACGGCTCATCAGGTCGCCCAGGACGTCCTGGCGTACAGACGCGCCATAACGCTGAGCAACGATATTCATTGGCACTTTGCCTTTGCGGAAGCCGTCAATACGTACTTTTTTCGCAACGTTGACCAGCTCGCTTTTAACAGCGGTCTCGATGCTGTCAGCAGCGATAGTAATCGTTACACGGCGGCCAAGGCCTTGAGTGGTTTCAACTGAAACTTGCATCTTGTTACCTCAAAAAATCACAGTGCTCGGTCAACTCTTACCCCGCAAGCACAGGTTGTTGGCTTCGCGGAACCGGGATGTTCTTATAATCAATCACATTCCCTGTTACCAGAATCATCCCGAAAGTATTCAAATAGGACGCGGCATTATAGCGGCATCACTTTTATGAGTCGAGAACGGTTATTGCGCGCTGTCGCGTATTTTTTCACAATTCCCGGGCGATTTTCGTCTGAATGCTGGGCAAAAAGCGCAAAATCCAGACAAAACAAAACGGCCCGCAGGCCGTTTTTCATAAAATCTTTAGCAACATACTGGAAAAGCGCCGACAGTTGCAAATGCGTTTTTACGCGATGCTTCCTGCTCCACGACAGGGAGGAGAGGCAAAGACGGTGTCCTGCAACCCTTCCCACTCCTTAATAGTGTAAGTATGCAGAGCCAGCGCATGAACGGTAGTAGAGAGTTCCTCCGCTAAAGTACTGTAAATCATTCGATGACGATTCAGAAAACGTTCACCCGTAAAACGATCGCTGACCAGCACAACTTTAAAATGGCTTTCAGAGCCGGCTGGGACATTGTGACGATAGCTTTCATCCACTACTTCGAGGAATACGGGTTGGAACGCCGCCCTTAATTTTTCTTCTATCCGCTCACGTATCATCATGAAATATCTCCTCCGACAACGCTGAGATGTCATCCATCCCTTTAAATACTAGCCGCTTTTACCGTTTCCATTGCAGCTTAACAACAAATATTTAGGTTTCGTCCTGGTTTTTCCGTCAAGCGTATGAAGTTTACTGATTTAAAGATTGAAACACAGGCCTCGCATCAGCGTTTCTTTTACCAGGGGTGATTATTTCGTCAACATGATGAATTTACATGCCTTACCCACTTCCCCTCGCCGTTGGCAATGTTATGATGGCGGGAATTTTTACCAAACACGCTTAAGAGTCTCTGAGAGCCCGAACATGTTCAAAAAAATCCTCTTCCCGTTAGTTGCTCTGTTTATGCTTGCAGGATGCGCAAAACCGCCAACAACTATCGAAGTTTCCCCGACGATTACACTGCCACAGCAGGATCCAAGCCTGATGGGCGTCACCGTAAGCATTAATGGTGCCGATCAGCGTACCGATCAGGCGCTGGCAAAAGTCACCCGCGATAATCAAATCGTTACCCTGACCGCCTCCCGCGATCTGCGTTTCCTGCTGCAAGAAGTGCTGGAAAAACAAATGACCGCCCGTGGATACATGGTTGGTCCGAATGGCCCGGTTAATCTGCAAATCATCGTTAGCCAACTGTATGCTGACGTGTCCCAGGGCAACGTGCGCTACAACATCGCGACCAAAGCGGATATCGCCATCATCGCTACCGCGCAGAATGGCAACAAAATGACCAAAAACTATCGTGCCAGCTACAACGTTGAAGGTGCGTTCCAGGCCTCCAACAAAAATATCGCCGATGCGGTTAACAGTGTGCTGACCGATACCATCGCTGATATGTCTCAGGACACCAGCATCCACGAATTCATCAAGCAGAACGCGCGTTAATTTCTGCCCTCTGGCCCGGTGCAAGCCGGGCCTGTAGACGCCCATGTCCAGTCAATATTTACGTATTTTTCAACAGCCGCGTTCAGCCATATTGCTGATCCTGGGTTTTGCTTCCGGGCTACCGCTCGCCCTGACGTCCGGCACCTTACAGGCCTGGATGACGGTCGAGAATATCGATCTCAAAACCATTGGTTTCTTCTCTCTGGTAGGCCAGGCTTACGTTTTTAAATTCCTCTGGTCACCACTGATGGACCGCTACACGCCCCCATTTTTCGGGCGGCGGCGCGGTTGGCTGCTCGCCACGCAAATTCTGTTATTAGTCGCCATTGCGGCGATGGGTTTTCTCGAACCAGGCACCCAGCTCCGCTGGATGGCGGCACTGGCGGTGGTGATCGCTTTTTGCTCTGCCTCCCAGGATATTGTCTTCGATGCGTGGAAAACCGATGTGCTCCCGGCAGAAGAACGTGGTGCGGGCGCGGCAATCAGCGTGCTGGGTTACCGTTTAGGGATGCTGGTTTCCGGCGGCTTAGCCCTGTGGCTGGCAGATAAATGGCTGGGCTGGCAGGGCATGTACTGGTTGATGGCGGCGCTGTTGATCCCCTGTATTATCGCGACGTTGCTTGCACCAGAACCCACCGACACCATTCCTGTGCCCAAAACGCTGGAACAAGCGGTTGTTGCACCTCTGCGAGATTTCTTTGGTCGCAATAATGCCTGGCTTATTTTGCTTCTTATCGTGCTGTATAAGCTGGGCGACGCATTCGCTATGAGCCTGACAACCACGTTTTTGATTCGCGGCGTCGGGTTTGATGCGGGTGAAGTAGGCGTGGTTAACAAAACGCTTGGCTTACTGGCGACCATTGTTGGCGCATTGTACGGTGGGATTTTGATGCAGCGCCTGTCGCTGTTCCGTGCACTGCTGATTTTCGGCATTTTACAAGGTGCATCTAACGCCGGTTACTGGCTGCTGTCGATTACTGATAAGCATCTCTACAGCATGGGTGCAGCCGTCTTTTTCGAAAACCTCTGTGGCGGGATGGGTACATCAGCCTTTGTCGCGCTGTTAATGACGCTGTGTAATAAGTCATTTTCCGCTACTCAATTTGCCCTGCTCTCAGCGCTTTCTGCTGTAGGGCGAGTTTATGTCGGCCCCGTGGCGGGTTGGTTTGTTGAAGCACACGGCTGGTCGACATTCTATCTATTCTCCGTCGCCGCTGCCGTACCAGGGCTTATTTTGCTGCTGGTTTGCCGCCAGACGCTTGAATATACACGAGTAAATGACAACTTTATCTCCCGTACCGAATATCCTGCAGGTTATGCCTTTGCCATGTGGACACTGGCGGCGGGCATCAGCCTGTTGGCCGTGTGGTTACTGCTGTTGACGATGGACGCGCTGGATTTGACGCACTTCTCTTTCCTGCCTGCGCTGCTGGAAGTCGGGGTTTTAGTCGCCCTCTCTGGCGTCGTGCTTGGTGGTTTGCTGGATTATCTGGCGCTACGAAAAACACATCTGACGTAATCTGTAAATATTATTTAGCTGTAGTAATCACTCGCCGTAATTATTACGGCTAAATAAACATCAGCATCGCTTATTGATATTTGTTCTTTTGTGCGGCTTAGCGTCTGGAAATTATTGACGCCATTTATGAATTCTATTTTTTTTACACGATTCAGCTGATGAGTCCTTATTTTCTCACCACCCAGTTGTCACCCTAATGATAGTTATTTGTTAAATAATTGTTTTATTTTATATTGATTATACCAATTGCCCGCCCAAACTCCTTCTGCACTTCCCTTTCGTTATAACGCCCTTTTGCAACAGCTTCTTAAAATCAACTTGATATGTTTTGCAACATATGTGACCTGATAGCCAAATCCAAGTAACAGGAATTTAATCATGTTTACAGTAATGTAACCTTCCCGTAAAATGCCCACACACTTTAAACGCCACCAGATCCCGTGGAATTGAGGTCGTTAAATGAGACTCAGGAAATACAATAAAAGTTTGGGATGGTTGTCATTATTTGCAGGCACTGTATTGCTCAGTGGCTGTAATTCTGCGCTGTTAGATCCCAAAGGACAGATTGGTCTGGAGCAACGTTCACTGATACTGACGGCATTTGGCCTGATGTTGATTGTCGTTATTCCCGCAATCTTGATGGCTGTTGGTTTCGCCTGGAAGTACCGTGCGAGCAATAAAGATGCTAAGTACAGCCCGAACTGGTCACACTCCAATAAAGTGGAAGCTGTGGTCTGGACGGTACCTATCTTAATCATCATCTTCCTTGCGGTACTGACCTGGAAAACCACTCACGCTCTTGAGCCTAGCAAGCCGCTGGCACACGACGAGAAGCCCATTACCATCGAAGTGGTTTCCATGGACTGGAAATGGTTCTTCATCTACCCGGAACAGGGCATTGCAACCGTGAATGAAATCGCTTTCCCGGCGAACACTCCGGTGTACTTCAAAGTGACCTCCAACTCCGTGATGAACTCCTTCTTCATTCCGCGTCTGGGTAGCCAGATTTATGCCATGGCCGGTATGCAGACTCGCCTGCATCTGATCGCCAACGAACCCGGTACTTATGACGGTATCTCCGCCAGCTACAGCGGCCCGGGCTTCTCAGGCATGAAGTTCAAAGCTATTGCAACACCGGATCGCGCCGCATTCGACCAATGGGTCGCAAAAGCGAAACAGTCGCCGAACAGCATGTCTGACATGGCAGCGTTCGAAAAACTGGCCGCGCCTAGCGAATACAACCAGGTGGAATATTTCTCCAACGTGAAACCAGACTTGTTTGCCGATGTGATTAACAAGTTTATGGCTCACGGTAAGAGCATGGACATGACCCAGCCAGAAGGTGAGCACAGCGCACATGAAGGTATGGAAGGCATGGACATGAGCCACGCGGAATCCGCCCATTAAAGGGGTTGAGGAAGAATAAAGATGTTCGGAAAATTATCACTTGATGCAGTCCCGTTCCATGAACCTATCGTCATGGTTACGATCGCTGGCATTATTTTGGGAGGTCTGGCGCTCGTTGGCCTGATCACTTACTTCGGTAAGTGGACCTACCTGTGGAAAGAGTGGCTGACCTCCGTTGACCATAAACGTCTCGGTATCATGTATATCATCGTGGCGATTGTGATGTTGCTGCGTGGTTTTGCTGACGCCATTATGATGCGTAGTCAGCAGGCCCTTGCCTCTGCGGGCGAAGCGGGCTTCCTGCCACCTCACCACTACGATCAGATCTTCACCGCACACGGCGTGATCATGATCTTCTTCGTGGCGATGCCTTTCGTTATCGGTCTGATGAACCTGGTGGTTCCGCTGCAGATCGGCGCGCGTGACGTTGCGTTCCCGTTCCTCAACAACTTAAGCTTCTGGTTTACCGTTGTTGGTGTGATTCTGGTTAACGTTTCTCTCGGCGTGGGCGAATTTGCGCAGACCGGCTGGCTGGCCTATCCACCGCTATCGGGAATAGAGTACAGTCCGGGAGTCGGTGTCGATTACTGGATATGGAGTCTCCAGCTATCCGGTATAGGTACGACGCTTACCGGTATCAACTTCTTCGTTACCATTCTGAAGATGCGCGCACCGGGCATGACCATGTTCAAGATGCCAGTATTTACCTGGGCATCACTGTGCGCAAACGTACTGATTATTGCTTCCTTCCCAATTCTGACGGTTACCGTCGCGTTGTTGACCCTGGATCGCTATCTGGGCACCCATTTCTTTACCAACGATATGGGTGGCAACATGATGATGTATATCAACCTGATTTGGGCCTGGGGCCACCCGGAAGTTTACATCTTGATCCTGCCTGTATTCGGTGTGTTCTCCGAAATTGCGGCAACCTTCTCGCGTAAACGTCTGTTTGGTTATACCTCGCTGGTATGGGCAACCGTCTGTATCACCGTGCTGTCGTTCATCGTCTGGCTGCACCACTTCTTTACGATGGGTGCGGGCGCGAACGTAAACGCCTTCTTTGGTATCACCACGATGATTATCGCCATCCCTACCGGGGTGAAGATCTTCAACTGGCTGTTCACCATGTATCAGGGCCGCATCGTGTTCCATTCTGCGATGCTGTGGACCATCGGTTTTATCGTTACCTTCTCGGTAGGCGGTATGACTGGCGTGCTGCTGGCAGTACCGGGCGCGGACTTCGTTCTGCATAACAGCCTGTTCCTGATTGCGCACTTCCATAACGTGATCATCGGCGGCGTGGTCTTCGGCTGCTTCGCAGGGATGACCTACTGGTGGCCTAAAGCGTTCGGTTTCAAACTGAACGAAACCTGGGGTAAACGCGCGTTCTGGTTCTGGATCATCGGCTTCTTCGTTGCCTTTATGCCACTGTATGCGCTGGGCTTCATGGGCATGACCCGTCGTTTGAGCCAGCAGATTGACCCGCAGTTCCACACCATGCTGATGATTGCAGCCAGCGGTGCGGTACTGATTGCGCTGGGTATTCTCTGCCTCGTTATTCAGATATACGTTTCTATTCGTGACCGCGACCAGAACCGTGACCTGACTGGCGACCCGTGGGGTGGCCGTACGCTGGAGTGGGCAACCTCTTCCCCGCCTCCGTTCTATAACTTTGCCGTTGTGCCGCACGTTCACGAACGTGATGCATTCTGGGAAATGAAAGAGAAAGGCGAAGCGTACAAAAAGCCTGACCACTATGAAGAAATTCATATGCCGAAAAACAGCGGTGCCGGTATCGTCATTGCGGCTTTCTCCACCATCTTCGGTTTCGCCATGATCTGGCATATCTGGTGGCTAGCGATTGTTGGCTTCGCAGGCATGATCATCACCTGGATCGTGAAAAGCTTCGACGAGGACGTGGATTACTACGTGCCGGTGGCAGAAATCGAAAAACTGGAAAACCAGCATTTCGATGAGATTACTAAGGCAGGGCTGAAAAATGGCAACTGATACTTTGACGCACGCGACTGCCCACGCGCACGAACACGGGCACCACGATGCAGGCGGAACCAAAATTTTCGGATTTTGGATCTACCTGATGAGCGACTGCATTCTGTTCTCTATCTTGTTTGCTACCTATGCCGTTCTGGTGAACGGCACCGCAGGCGGCCCGACAGGTAAGGACATTTTCGAACTGCCGTTCGTTCTGGTTGAAACTTTCTTGCTGTTGTTCAGCTCCATCACCTATGGCATGGCGGCTATCGCCATGTACAAAAACAACAAAAGCCAGGTGATCTCCTGGCTGGCGTTGACATGGTTGTTTGGTGCCGGATTTATCGGGATGGAAATCTATGAATTCCATCACCTGATTGTTAACGGCATGGGTCCGGATCGCAGCGGCTTCCTGTCAGCATTCTTTGCGCTGGTCGGCACGCACGGTCTGCACGTCACTTCCGGTCTTATCTGGATGGCGGTGCTGATGGTGCAAATCGCCCGTCGCGGCCTGACCAGCACTAACCGTACCCGCATCATGTGCCTGAGCCTGTTCTGGCACTTCCTGGATGTGGTTTGGATCTGTGTGTTCACTGTTGTTTATCTGATGGGGGCGATGTAATGAGTCATTCTAACGCAAGCAGCGGCGCATCCCATGGCAGCGTAAAGACCTACATGACAGGCTTTATCCTGTCGATAATCCTGACGGTAATTCCGTTCTGGATGGTGATGACAGGGGCTGCCTCTCCGGCCGTAATTCTGGGAACAATCCTGGCAATGGCAGTGGTACAAATTCTGGTGCATCTGGTGTGCTTCCTGCACATGAATACCAAATCAGATGAAGGCTGGAATATGACGGCGTTTGTCTTCACCGTGCTAATCATCGCCATCCTGGTTGTGGGCTCCATCTGGATTATGTGGAACCTCAACTACAACATGATGATGCACTAAGAGCGGCGGTTATGATATTTAAGCAATACCTGCAAGTAACGAAACCAGGCATCATCTTTGGCAACCTGATCTCGGTGATTGGGGGATTCTTGCTGGCCTCAAAGGGCAGCATTGATTATCCCCTGTTTATCTACACGCTGGTTGGGGTGTCACTGGTTGTGGCGTCGGGTTGTGTGTTTAACAACTACATCGACAGGGATATCGACAGAAAGATGGAAAGGACGAAGAATCGGGTGCTGGTTAAAGGCCTGATCTCTCCTGCTGTCTCGCTGGTGTACGCCACCTTGCTGGGTATTGCTGGCTTTATGCTGCTGTGGTTTGGCGCGAATCCGCTGGCCTGCTGGCTGGGGGTGATGGGCTTTGTGGTTTATGTCGGCGTTTATAGCCTGTACATGAAACGTCATTCTGTCTACGGCACATTGATTGGTTCGCTCTCCGGCGCTGCGCCTCCGGTGATCGGTTACTGTGCGGTAACCGGCGAGTTCGATAGCGGCGCAGCGATCCTGTTGGCTATCTTCAGCCTGTGGCAGATGCCTCACTCTTATGCCATAGCCATTTTCCGCTTTAAGGATTATCAGGCGGCAAACATTCCGGTACTGCCGGTGGTGAAAGGCATTTCGGTGGCGAAGAATCACATCACGCTGTATATCATCGCCTTTGCCGTTGCCACGCTGATGCTCTCTCTTGGCGGCTACGCTGGGTATAAATATCTGGTGGTCGCCGCTGCGGTGAGCGTCTGGTGGTTAGGCATGGCTCTGCGCGGCTATAAAGTTGCTGATGACAGAATCTGGGCGCGCAAGCTGTTCGGTTTCTCTATCATCGCTATCACTGCCCTCTCGGTGATGATGTCCGTTGATTTTATGGTGCCGGACTCGCATACGCTGCTGGCTGCTGTGTGGTAACACAACCTCTCAGTTAAAAAGGTGCTACGGCACCTTTTTTCTTAGCATTAGAATCATATCCCTCTCGAAATATTTACTAAAAAATCCGCATGTTTACCCCATTCGTTTGCCGCTTTACACTAGTCGCGAATTTAAAACAGAGGTGGTAATGAACGATTATAAAATGACGCCAGGTGAGCGGCGCGCGACCTGGGGTTTAGGGACCGTATTTTCATTACGCATGCTGGGCATGTTCATGGTTCTGCCGGTTCTGACCACGTACGGCATGGCTCTGCAAGGTGCCAGCGAAGCATTAATCGGTATTGCCATTGGTATTTATGGTCTGACTCAGGCCGTTTTTCAGATTCCGTTTGGCCTGCTTTCAGACCGCATTGGTCGCAAACCATTAATTGTCGGTGGGCTGGCGGTGTTTGCCGCCGGTAGCGTTATCGCTGCGCTCTCTGACTCCATCTGGGGAATTATTCTGGGCCGGGCGCTACAAGGCTCCGGTGCGATTGCCGCAGCCGTTATGGCGCTGCTTTCCGATCTCACGCGCGAACAAAACCGCACCAAAGCGATGGCGTTTATCGGCGTGAGCTTTGGCATTACCTTTGCCATTGCGATGGTGCTTGGCCCGATCATCACTCACAAACTTGGGCTGCACGTGCTGTTCTGGATGATCGCTATTCTGGCAACAACCGGCATTGCGTTGACCATTTGGGTTGTGCCCAACAGTAGCACTCATGTACTTAATCGTGAGTCCGGAATGGTAAAAGGCAGTTTCAGTAAAGTGCTGGCGGAACCGCGGCTGCTGAAACTCAACTTTGGCATTATGTGTCTGCATATTTTGCTGATGTCGACCTTTGTTGCCCTGCCCGGACAGATGGCTGATGCGGGGTTCCCGGCGGCTGAACACTGGAAGGTCTACCTGGCAACGATGTTAATCGCCTTTGGCTCGGTCGTGCCTTTCATTATCTACGCTGAAGTTAAGCGCAAAATGAAGCAAGTCTTTGTCTTCTGCGTCGGGTTGATCGTGGTTGCGGAAATTGTGTTGTGGAACGCACAAACGCAGTTCTGGCAACTGGTGGTCGGCGTGCAGCTTTTCTTTGTGGCGTTTAATTTGATGGAAGCCCTTCTGCCTTCACTTATCAGTAAAGAATCGCCAGCAGGTTACAAAGGTACGGCGATGGGTGTTTACTCCACCAGCCAGTTTCTTGGCGTGGCGATTGGCGGTTCGCTGGGCGGCTGGATTGACGGCATGTTTGACGGTCAGGGAGTATTTCTCGCTGGCGCAATGCTGGCCGCAGTGTGGCTGGCAGTCGCCAGTACCATGAAAGAACCGCCGTATGTCAGCAGCTTGCGCATTGAAATCCCGGCGAACATTGCCGCAAACGAGGCGTTAAAAGTGCGTTTGCTGGAAACTGAAGGCATCAAAGAAGTGTTGATTGCAGAAGAAGAACATTCAGCTTATGTGAAAATCGACAGCAAAGTGACGAATCGCTTTGAGGTTGAACAGGCAATTCGCCAGGCATAAAAGCGAGGCGAAATTGCCTGCTGCGCTACGCTTATCAGGCCTACTAAGTTCCTGAGTTACAAACCTTTGTAGGCCGAATCAGGCGTTCATGCCGCATCTGACATGAACAAAGCGCAGGTTGTCGCGATTAATCGCGGAAGTTTTTGAACTGGAACGGCTGACCCAGATCGCCACCACGTACCATCGCCATGACAGCCTGTAAATCATCACGAGATTTGCCCGTCACACGGATCTCATCGCCCTGAATTTGCGCCTGCACTTTCAGTTTGCTGTCTTTGATCATTTTGACGATTTTCTTCTGAGTCGCGCTCTCAATGCCCTGTTTCAGTTTCGCTTCCACAAACCAGGTTTTACCGCTATGAACGATATTTTCCGGTACATCCAGTGAACTGCCTTCAATGCCGCGCTTCAGCAACTTGGCACGCAGAATATCCAGCAACTGATTGACCTGGAAGTCGGACTCGCTCAACACTTTGATGGTTTTGCTGGCGTCATTCAGCTCAAATGAGGCTTCAACGTTACGGAAGTCAAAACGGGACTCCACTTCGCGGCTCGCGTTATCGACCGCGTTACGTGCTTCCTGAAGATCAACTTCAGAGACAATATCGAAAGATGGCATCTTTTCCTCTCCCTTCATTTTTGATGCGAAGCATAATACCTGCAAAGTTAAATAACCAACAGTCCTGCACCAGGACGTATCCCTTAATTGTGCATAGTCGCAACAGCATGCACAATTAAGGGATAGCCTTATTGAACACCCGGAGTGGTTGCGGGTGAGGAGGAACAATGAAAATTACCGTATTGGGATGCGGTGCCTTAGGGCAATTATGGCTTACAGCACTTTGTAAACAGGGTCACGACGTTCAGGGCTGGCTGCGCGTACCGCAACCTTATTGTAGTGTGAATCTGGTTGAGACAGATGGTTCGATATTTAATGAATCGCTGACCGCCAACGATCCCGATTTTCTCGCCACCAGCGATCTGCTCCTGGTGACGCTGAAAGCATGGCAGGTTTCCGATGCCGTCAAAAGCCTCGCGTCCACACTGCCTGTAACCACGCCAATACTGTTAATTCACAACGGCATGGGCACCATCGAAGAGTTGCAAAACATTCAGCAGCCATTACTGATGGGCACCACCACCCATGCCGCCCGCCGCGACGGCAATGTCATTATTCATGTGGCAAACGGTATCACGCATATTGGTCCGGCACGGCAACAGGACGGCGATTACAGTTATCTGGCGGATATTTTGCAATCCGTATTGCCTGACGTCGCGTGGCATAACAATATTCGCGCCGAGCTGTGGCGCAAGCTGGCAGTCAACTGTGTGATTAATCCACTGACCGCCATCTGGAATTGCCCGAATGGTGAATTACGTCATCATCCGCAAGAAATTATGCAGATATGCGAAGAAGTCGCGGCAGTGATCGAACGCGAAGGGCATCATACTTCAGCAGAAGATTTGCGTGATTACGTGATGCAGGTGATTGATGCAACAGCGGAAAATATCTCGTCGATGTTGCAGGATATCCGCGCGCTGCGCCACACCGAAATCGACTATATCAATGGTTTTCTCTTACGCCGCGCCCGCGCGCATGGGATTGCCGTACCGGAAAACACCCGCCTGTTTGAAATGGTAAAAAGAAAGGAGAGTGAATATGAGCGCATCGGCACTGGTTTGCCTCGCCCCTGGTAGTGAAGAGACTGAAGCCGTCACCACTATCGACCTCTTGGTTCGCGGCGGTATCAAAGTCACCACTGCCAGCGTCGCCAGCGATGGTAACCTGGCGATTACCTGCTCGCGCGGCGTGAAGCTGCTGGCGGATGCGCCGCTGGTCGAAGTGGCTGATGGCGAATATGACGTGATTGTGCTGCCTGGTGGCATCAAAGGCGCAGAGTGTTTTCGCGATAGCACCCTGCTGGTTGAAACCGTTAAACAGTTCCACCGTTCCGGGCGTATCGTCGCGGCTATTTGCGCCGCGCCAGCCACCGTGCTGGTCCCGCACGATATCTTCCCGATTGGCAATATGACCGGCTTCCCAACGCTGAAAGACAAAATTCCCGCCGAACAATGGCAGGACAAGCGCGTCGTCTGGGATGCACGGGTAAAATTGCTGACCAGCCAGGGGCCGGGTACAGCTATCGACTTTGGTCTGAAAATTATCGACCTGCTGGTTGGGCGCGAGAAAGCCCATGAAGTGGCATCACAACTGGTGATGGCGGCAGGGATTTATAATTATTACGAGTAGTGTCGGATGCGGTAAGCGTCGCATCTGACCAGATGCGACGTTACAACCACATATTACGGGCGATACACCTTCACATTGTTAAAGCCCTGCTCGCGCAGATAGAGCGCCTGCAGGCGGCTCATCACCCCGCGCTCACACCACAACAGCCAGTTTTTGCTCTGGTCGAGATCGCCAAATTTGGTGCTCAGTTTATAGAACGGCAGAGAAACCACATCAATCCCTTCGACTTTCAGTGGCTTATCTTCCTGTTCATCGATAGAACGGATATCGAGGATCACGTCGTTCGGGCCGAAGCCATTGACGGTTTCCACTTCCACCACTTCCTGCTCGGTCTGCTGGGCGATTTCGCGGATATCAACGTTATTCGCTTCCTCCACCACTTTATCGAGAATGCTGAAGTCGAACTTCTCTTCTTCCGCTTCAATCTTCGATTTAACCGCTTTCACCGTCGGGCTTTTGGAAATCACGCCGCAATATTCCGGCATCGTGCGGGCAAAGTCTTCGGTGCCAATCTGGCGAGCCAGGTTGATGATGTGCTCTTTGTCGTAAGAGATCAGCGGACGCAGGATCAGCGTATCGGAGACGTTATCAATCAGGCGCAGGTTGGTCAGCGTCTGGCTGGACACCTGGCCGAGCGCTTCACCGGTAACCAGCGCCTGTACGCCGTAACGTTCTGCCACTTTGGACGCGGCACGCACCATCATACGTTTGAGGATAACGCCCATCTGACCGTCGTCGATTTTCTCGAGAATTTCACCGACGACCGGCTCAAAGTTAATGGCGACAAAACGCACGCGGTGGGAGCTACCAAAACGGTTCCACAGATAATGCGCCACCTGACGAACACCAATTTCATGCGCCGCGCCGCCGAGATTAAAGAAGCAGTAATGCACGCGGCAGCCGCGACGCATCAACATATAACTGGAAACACCGGAGTCGAAACCACCGGAAATGAGCGACAACACATCTTCCTGGGTGCCGATCGGGAAACCGCCAATACCTTCGTAGCGGCCTTTAATCAGCAGCAGACGATCGTCTTCCACTTCCAGATGGACAGTCACTTCCGGATTGGTCAGCTTCACGCGCGCGGATTCAATATGCTGATTTAAACCGCCGCCGACGTAACGTTCCACATCAATCGAGCTAAAATCATGTTTGCCGCGGCGCTTCACGCGTACGCAGAAGGTTTTGCCTTCCAGCTGATCGCGATATTGAACCAACGCTTTCTCGAAAATATCGTGCATGTCGGTAAACGGCACGTCTTCGACTTCGAGAATATGGTGGATACCCGGAATACGGGTCAGGGCGTCGCGAATAGCCAGACGCTGGTTTTCATCTTTTGCGCGAACTTCGATGTTATCCCAGTGGCGGACGACAGCGAGCGTCTCATCATAGTGCTTTAAAACGTTACGAATGTTCCCGGTAAGGATTTTTATAAAGCGCAAGCGCACAGATTGGCTTTTGATGGTGATTTCCGGGAACAATTTAATGATAAACTTCATGGCGGCAATGGTTCGTTGGCAAGCCTTAAGCGACTTGTATAGGGAAAAATACAGCAGCCCACACCTGCGGCTGCATCCAGGCGCGGAAGTATACCACTAACATCGCTTTGCTGCGCACATCACCTTACCATTGCGCGTTATTTGCTATTTGCCCTGAGTCCGTTACCATGACGGGGCGAAAAATATTGAGAGTCAGACATTCATTATGCCGAAGAAAAATGAGGCTCCCGCCAGCTTTGAAAAGGCGCTGAGCGAGCTGGAACAGATTGTAACCCGTCTGGAAAGTGGCGACCTGCCGCTGGAAGAGGCGCTGAACGAGTTCGAACGCGGCGTGCAGCTGGCACGTCAGGGGCAGGCTAAATTACAACAAGCCGAACAGCGCGTACAAATTCTGCTGTCTGACAATGAAGACGCCTCTCTAACCCCTTTTACACCGGACAATGAGTAATGGACTTTCCGCAGCAACTCGAAGCCTGCGTTAAGCAGGCCAACCAGGCGCTGAGCCGTTTTATCGCCCCACTGCCCTTTCAGAACACTCCCGTGGTCGAAACCATGCAGTATGGCGCATTATTAGGTGGTAAGCGCCTGCGACCTTTCCTGGTTTATGCCACTGGTCATATGTTCGGCGTTAGCACAAACACACTGGACGCACCCGCTGCCGCCGTAGAGTGTATCCACGCTTACTCATTAATTCATGATGATTTACCGGCGATGGATGATGACGATCTGCGTCGCGGTTTGCCGACCTGCCATGTGAAGTTTGGCGAAGCAAACGCGATTCTCGCTGGTGACGCTTTACAAACGCTGGCGTTCTCGATTCTAAGCGATGCCGATATGCCGGAAGTGTCAGATCGCGACAGAATTTCGATGATTTCTGAGTTGGCGAGCGCCAGCGGTATTGCCGGAATGTGCGGTGGTCAGGCATTAGATTTAGACGCTGAAGGCAAACACGTACCTCTGGACGCGCTTGAGCGTATTCATCGTCATAAAACCGGCGCATTGATTCGCGCCGCCGTTCGCCTTGGTGCATTAAGCGCCGGAGATAAAGGACGTCGTGCTCTGCCAGTACTCGACAAGTACGCAGAGAGCATCGGCCTTGCCTTCCAGGTTCAGGATGACATCCTGGATGTGGTGGGAGATACTGCAACGTTGGGAAAACGCCAGGGTGCCGACCAGCAACTTGGTAAAAGTACCTACCCTGCACTTCTGGGTCTTGAGCAAGCCCGGAAGAAAGCCCGGGATCTGATCGACGATGCCCGTCAGTCGCTGAAACAACTGACTGAACAGTCATTCGATACCTCGGCACTGGAAGCGCTAGCGGACTACATCATCCAGCGTAATAAATAAACAATAAGTATTAATAGGCCCCTGATGAGTTTTGATATTGCCAAATACCCGACCCTGGCACTGGTCGACTCCACCCAGGAGTTACGACTGTTGCCGAAAGAGAGTTTACCGAAACTCTGCGACGAACTGCGCCGCTATTTACTCGACAGCGTGAGCCGTTCCAGCGGGCACTTCGCCTCCGGGCTGGGCACGGTCGAACTGACCGTGGCGCTGCACTATGTCTACAATACCCCGTTTGACCAGTTAATCTGGGATGTGGGGCATCAGGCTTATCCGCATAAAATTTTGACCGGGCGCCGCGACAAAATCGGCACCATCCGTCAGAAAGGTGGCCTGCACCCGTTCCCGTGGCGCGGCGAAAGCGAATATGACGTATTAAGCGTCGGGCATTCATCAACCTCCATCAGTGCCGGAATTGGTATTGCGGTTGCTGCCGAGAAAGAAGGCAAAAATCGCCGCACCGTCTGTGTCATTGGCGATGGCGCGATTACTGCTGGCATGGCGTTTGAAGCGATGAATCACGCGGGCGATATCCGTCCTGATATGCTGGTGGTTCTCAACGACAATGAAATGTCGATTTCCGAAAATGTTGGCGCGCTCAACAACCATCTGGCGCAGCTGCTTTCCGGTAAGCTTTACTCTTCACTGCGCGAAGGCGGAAAAAAAGTTTTCTCTGGCGTGCCACCCATTAAAGAGCTGCTCAAACGTACCGAAGAACATATTAAAGGCATGGTAGTGCCTGGCACGTTGTTTGAAGAGCTGGGCTTTAACTACATCGGCCCGGTGGACGGTCACGATGTGCTGGGGCTTATCACCACGCTTAAGAACATGCGCGACCTGAAAGGCCCGCAGTTCCTGCATATCATGACCAAAAAAGGTCGTGGTTATGAACCGGCAGAAAAAGACCCAATCACCTTCCACGCCGTGCCTAAATTTGATCCCTCCAGCGGTTGTCTGCCGAAAAGTAGCGGCGGTTTACCAAGCTATTCAAAAATCTTTGGCGACTGGTTGTGCGAAACCGCAGCGAAAGATAACAAGCTGATGGCGATTACTCCGGCGATGCGTGAAGGTTCCGGCATGGTCGAGTTTTCACGTAAATTCCCGGATCGCTACTTTGACGTGGCAATTGCCGAGCAACACGCAGTAACCTTTGCTGCGGGTCTGGCGATTGGAGGCTACAAACCCATTGTCGCGATCTACTCCACCTTCCTGCAACGCGCCTATGATCAGGTGCTGCATGACGTGGCGATTCAAAAGCTTCCGGTCCTGTTCGCCATCGACCGTGCGGGCATTGTTGGCGCTGACGGTCAAACCCACCAGGGCGCTTTTGATCTCTCTTACCTGCGCTGCATACCGGAAATGGTCATTATGACCCCGAGCGATGAAAACGAATGTCGCCAGATGCTCTATACCGGCTATCACTATAACGATGGCCCGTCCGCGGTGCGCTACCCGCGCGGCAACGCAGTTGGCGTGGAACTGACGCCACTGGAAAAACTGCCAATTGGCAAAGGCATTGTGAAGCGTCGTGGTGAGAAACTGGCGATCCTTAACTTTGGTACGCTGATGCCAGAAGCGGCGAAAGTCGCTGAATCGCTGAACGCTACGCTGGTCGATATGCGTTTCGTGAAACCGCTTGATGAAGCGTTAATTCTGGAAATGGCCGCCAGCCATGAAGCGCTGGTTACCGTAGAAGAAAACGCCATTATGGGCGGTGCAGGCAGCGGCGTGAACGAAGTGTTGATGGCCCATCGTAAACCAGTACCCGTGCTGAACATTGGCCTGCCGGACTTCTTTATTCCACAAGGAACTCAGGAAGAAATGCGCGCCGAACTCGGCCTCGATGCCACCGGTATGGAAGCCAAAATCAAAGCCTGGCTGGCATAATCCCTACTCCACTCCTGCTATGCTTAAGAAATTATTCATGGCAGGAGTGGCAGCATGCAATACAACCCCTTAGGAAAAACCGACCTTCGCGTTTCCCGACTTTGCCTCGGATGTATGACCTTTGGCGAGCCAGATCGCGGTAATCACGCATGGACACTGCCGGAAGAGAGCAGCCGTCCCATCATTAAACGTGCGCTGGAAGGCGGCATAAATTTCTTTGATACCGCCAATAGCTATTCCGATGGCAGCAGCGAAGAGATCGTCGGTCGCGCACTGCGGGATTTCGCCCGTCGTGAA
Organism: Escherichia sp. WS2035; assembly: GCF_046487065.1. Lineage (NCBI taxonomy): Bacteria > Pseudomonadati > Pseudomonadota > Gammaproteobacteria > Enterobacterales > Enterobacteriaceae > Escherichia > Escherichia sp. WS2035. The sequence goes on along the minus strand of NZ_JBJQKD010000001.1, from coordinate 218,704 downwards.
GACGTGGTCGTTGCGACCAAAGTGTTCCATCGCGTTGGTGATTTACCTGAAGGATTATCCCGTGCACAAATTTTGCGCTCTATCGACGACAGCCTGCGCCGTCTCGGCATGGATTATGTCGATATCCTGCAAATTCATCGCTGGGATTACAACACGCCGATCGAAGAGACGCTGGAAGCCCTGAACGACGTGGTAAAAGTCGGGAAAGCGCGTTATATCGGCGCGTCATCCATGCACGCTTCGCAGTTTGCTCAAGCACTGGAACTACAAAAACAGCACGGCTGGGCGCAGTTTGTCAGTATGCAGGATCACTACAATCTGATTTATCGTGAAGAAGAGCGCGAGATGCTGCCGCTGTGTTATCAGGAAGGCGTGGCGGTGATTCCATGGAGCCCGCTGGCGCGGGGCCGTCTGACGCGTCCTTGGGGAGAAACCACCGCACGGCTGGTGTCGGATGAAGTGGGGAAAAATCTCTACCAAGAAAGCGATGAAAATGACGCACAAATTGCAGAACGCTTAACGGGCGTCAGTGAAGAACTTGGTGCAACGCGAGCACAAGTTGCGCTGGCCTGGTTGTTGAGTAAACCGGGCATTGCCGCACCGATTATCGGAACTTCTCGGGAGGAACAGCTTGATGAACTGCTAAACGCGGTGGATATCACCTTGAAGCCGGAACAAATCGCCGAGCTGGAAACGCCGTATAAACCGCATCCGGTCGTAGGATTTAAATAGGTATACAGGCCTGATGAGACGTGACAAGCGTCACATCAGGCATCGGTGCACAACTACGACAGAATACCCAGCGGCCAGTGATGTCCAATAAAGTACAGGATGACTGCGGAGATCACCCCGGCGACAATATCGTCAATCATGATCCCCATGCCGCCATGTACATTGCGATCAAACCAGCGGATCGGCCACGGCTTCCACATATCCAGAATACGGAAAATCACAAATCCGGCGGTAACCCACTGCCAGTCATTGGTCGGCAGCGCCATGAGCGTAATCCACATACCAATAAATTCGTCCCAGACAATACTGCCGTGATCGTGCACGCCCATGTCTTTCGCCGTTTGATGACAAAGATAGACGCCGATACAGATCCCCAGCATCACCACCAGCGAATAGAGCTGCCAGGGCAAAAAAGTCATCAGATACCAGAAGGGAATCGCCGCCAGCGACCCCATCGTGCCAGGAACGATCGGGCTTAATCCACTTCCGAATCCGACAGCAAGCAGATGCCACGGATTACTCATTTTCAGGCGACTTTTCGCGACATCTTTATGGCGTGGCAAAATGGTCATATCCTTTCCAGTCTAACGTGACAGGTTCGCCGTCACGAATAAAACAAAGCCCTTCGATATCGGCGGTCATTTGCCCGATACAGGTAAACGGTACGCCCAGGTGTCCGAGAGCCACATCCAGCGCGCCACGGTTCAGTTCCGGCACCGTAAAACACAACTCGTAATCTTCGCCGCCAGAGAGCGCCCAGCGCAGCGCCTGTTCCGGTTCAACATGGCGAGAAAGCGCATCAGAAAACGGCAGCAATGCCAGGTCAATACGTGCGCCGCAGTCGCTGGCTTTCACGATATGCCCGAGATCGGAAATCAGACCGTCAGAGAGATCGATAGCTGAATTTGCCAGATCGCGCAGTGCCTGCCCCTGTAAAATACGTGGCGACGGACGGAGATGACGTTTGATCAAGTAGTCCGCATCTTTAGCATCGGCAACCTGCAAACGGTTTTGCAAAATCGCCAGCCCGGCAGCGCTATCGCCCGGTGTACCGGTCACATAGATCCAGTCACCCGGTTTCGCCCCAGAGCGCGTTAAGGCTCGTCCCATCGGAACAAAGCCGTGGATACCCAACGTCATTGATAATGGCCCACGCGTGGTATCGCCGCCAATAAGTTGCATATCGTAATAATTGAGAAGATCAAACAAGCTGTCGCTGAAGGACTCAAGCCACGCTTCGTCTACGTCCGGTAAGGTTAATGCCAGCGTCAGCCAGGCCGGATCGGCCCCCATCGCTGCCAGATCGCTTAGGTTCACCGCCAGTGCTTTATAAGCCAGATCAGCAGGATCGATATCAGGGAGGAAGTGGTTGCCCGCCACCAGCGTATCAGTGCTGATCGCCAGGGTCTGTTTCTCGGGGATATTGAGAAGAGCGCAATCGTCGCCGATGCCCAGTTCGACATCAAGACGAGAACTTCTTACACGGTCAAAATAACGGGCAATCAGGGAGAACTCGCCACATGCCATACGTTACGCCTCAGCAGATAAAAAAGAAAAGGCCGGCGATCATGGAACGGTCTTCCGTGAATCTACCGGCTTGGATATTACTTTTTGTTAGGGCGAATCACAGGTGCTGCTTTATCGAGTACGCCGTTGACGAACTTATGGCTGTCTTCTGCGCCGAACGATTTCGCCAGTTCGATCGCTTCGTTAATGGCCACTTTGTATGGCACATCGCTACGTTTAGACAGCTCGTACAGCGCAATGCGCAGTACTGCTTTTTCTACCTGGCCCAGTTCTTCCAGCAGACGGGACAGGTACGGCTTCATCAGTCCGTCGAGGTATGCGGTGTTAGTCGCCACCCCGGCCAGCAGCTCACGGAAGTACAGGACGTCAACGTCTTTTACATCCTGTTCAGCCAGGAACTGGTATTCAACATCAGCGATGTCGTTCTGGGACAACTGCCAGGAGTAGAGCGCCTGGACGGCACACTCACGAGCGCGGCGACGAGCAGCAGGTTTCACGGATTTCCCCTTACTAATTTCAGGCCTTGATGGCTTTCAATACATTAATCATTTCAAGCGCGGTCAGTGCAGCTTCTGCACCTTTGTTGCCAGCTTTGGTGCCAGCACGTTCGATCGCTTGTTCAATGCTTTCAGTGGTCAGAACACCAAAAGCAACCGGAATTTCGCTGTCCTGGGCAACATGCGCCAGGCCGTTGCTTGCACCACCAGCGACATATTCAAAGTGGGCAGTGCCACCACGAATAACCGTACCCAGCGCAATCACCGCGTCGTATTTACCGGTTTTAGCCAGTGCACCCGCCGCCAGCGGCAGCTCATAGGCACCAGGCACCCAAACAACGGTAATGTTTTCATCTTTTACCTGACCGATACGTTTCAGTGCGTCAATTGCACCTTCCAGCAGGCTGTCATTGATAAAGTTGTTGAAACGCGCGATGGTGATGGCGACGCGAGCGTCCGGGGTAGCAACGTTAGCTTCAATAATGTTCATTTTCTTCCTTCGGGTTCGAGTATGGCCCCGCAGGGGGGCGGATTTTAGCATAATATTTCGTGCGCTGCTTCCCTTTCGAGCCGGGAGATCATGCACCCACTAAATGCAGGCAAACATCCGGGCCTACATGACGTATCTCTTTGAATTTAAATTGGGGAGCGTCGGCTAATTTCTCAAGCCCTGGCAGCGTGCATAATCCACGGGCGTCGTTGCCTAATAGTTTAGGTGCGATATAGACAATCAGCTCATCGACTAAACCCGCCTGTAGCAATGCGCCAGCGAGCGTTGGCCCCGCTTCCACCCAGATGCTGTTAATCTGCTGTTTACCCAGTTGCATCATTAGTACAACCAGATCCAGGTGACCTTTATGCTCTGGAATCAGCAAGGTACGCACCGTTTCCGGCCACTCACGAGAATCTTCCTGCGTACGCGCGAACCAGGTTTCGCCGGGCTGCTGCACAATGCGATGTTCCGGCGTCACGCGATTTTGGCTATCAATCACAATACGTACTGGCTGACGGAGATTTTGTTGCGGGTAGAGCCCCTGAGTTTGTTCATCCAGTTCAGACCAACGCACTGTTAAGGCTGGATCATCCGCCAGCACCGTGGCGCTGCTGGTTAAAATGGCATGACTTTGCGCGCGCAGTCGTTGTACGTCGCGTCGCGCCTGAGGCGAAGTGATCCACTGGCTTTCGCCACTCGCCATCGCCGTGCGACCATCAAGCGATGCGCCAAGTTTTAACTGAATATAAGGAAAGCCGGTGCGCATCCGCTTGAGAAAGCCTTTATTCAATTGCTCAGCTTCACTCATCATCAGCCCGTGGCTGACGTCAATGCCAGCCTGTTGCAGACGGTAAAGTCCACGTCCAGCAACCTGCGGATTGGGGTCTTGCATTGCAGCAACCACGCGCGCCACGCCCGCAGCAATTAATGCATCACAACACGGTGGCGTACGACCATGATGGCTACAGGGTTCGAGTGTGACATACGCCGTTGCGCCTTTGGCTTTTTCGCCGGCCATGCGCAACGCGTGTACCTCGGCATGCGGTTCACCCGCTCGTTGATGGTAACCTTCACCGACAATTTCGCCATCTTTGACAATGACGCACCCGACATTCGGGTTGGGATGCGTGGTAAAACGTCCTCGTTGCGCCAGCTTTAGCGCCCGCGCCATGTAATACTCGTCCTGCACGGCTTAGTCCTCCAGGCGCGCGATCTCTTCGCCAAATTCTTTGATATCTTCGAAACTGCGGTAGACAGAGGCAAAACGGATATAGGCGACTTTATCGAGCTTTTTCAATTGCTCCATCACCAGATTGCCAATCATCTTGCTCGGCACTTCGCGCTCACCGGTGGCGCGCAGCTGCGATTTTATATGATTGATTGCCATTTCGACGTCATCGGAACTCACCGGACGTTTTTCCAGCGCCCGCAGCATTCCGCTACGTAATTTCTCTTCATTAAACGGTTCACGCACGTCGTTGCTTTTTACAACACGCGGCATAACCAGCTCCGCCACTTCAAAGGTGGTGAAACGTTCATTACACACCAGACACTGCCGACGGCGGCGTACGGATGAACCCTCGCCCACGAGACGAGAGTCAATTACCTTAGTGTCCACGGCGAAACAGAATGGGCAATGCATACGGCGTCCTGACCAGGTGGTTAACAGAAATCTATTTTACCCTGAACTGACGATACAACAAAGGCGCAACGCTTTTGAGATAAAGGATCGATGCTTTCACTGCTTTTACCCTCTACCATTAGGCTAATTGCGACGAGAAAGGGACGACCTATGAATACTAACGTTTTTCGACTGCTCCTGCTGGGAAGCCTGTTCAGCCTTAGCGCCTGTGTGCAGCAAAGTGAAGTGCGACAGATGAAACACAGCGTCAGCACGCTGAACCAGGAGATGACGCAACTCAATAAAGAAACGGTCAAAATCACTCAGCAAAACAAGCTGAATGCAAAATCCAGCAGTGGGGTTTACCTTCTGCCTGGAGCAAAAACACCAGCAAGACTGGAAAGCCAGATCGGTACTTTACGTATGTCGCTGGTGAATATTACGCCTGACACAGATGGCACTACCCTGACGCTACGTATTCAGGGCGAATCCAATGACCCTTTACCCGCATTCAGCGGAACCGTTGAATATGGGCAAATTCAGGGAACAATAGACAACTTTCAGGAAATCAATGTGCAGAATCAATTGATTAACGCCCCTGCCAGCGTCCTCGCCCCCAGCGATGTTGATATTCCGTTACAGTTAAAGGGTATTTCTGTGGATCAGTTAGGCTTTGTACGTATCCACGACATTCAACCTGTTATGCAGTAAACGTATTGCGGGGCGATATTGTGCGTCCCGCAACATCTTTCTCCGTCATTTTGTTACTCCGCTTACATCACCTGGATTGATAGTAAAAGTTTGCAACAAGGGTGAAAGTCAGTACAATCCCCGCCCGAATGTGTGTAAACGTGAACGCAATCGATTACGTAAATGATAGAACTGTGAAACGAAACATATTTTTGTGAGCAATGATTTTTATAATAGGCTCCTCTGTATACGAAATATTTAGAAACGCAATTTGCGCCTTTTTCACTCCCGCAAGGGATTTTCAAACAGTGGCATACATATGAAAAAAACATTACTGGCAGCCGGTGCGGTACTGGCGCTCTCTTCGTCTTTTACTGTCAACGCAGCTGAAAACGACAAACCGCAGTATCTTTCCGACTGGTGGCACCAGAGCGTTAACGTTGTCGGAAGCTATCACACCCGTTTCGGACCGCAGCTCCGCAACGATACCTACCTTGAGTACGAAGCATTCGCTAAAAAAGACTGGTTCGACTTCTATGGTTATGCGGATGCGCCGGTATTCTTCGGCGGTAACTCCGATGCAAAAGGTATCTGGAACCACGGTTCTCCGCTGTTTATGGAAATCGAACCGCGTTTCTCCATTGACAAGCTGACCAATACTGACCTTAGCTTCGGTCCGTTCAAAGAGTGGTACTTCGCGAACAACTACATTTACGACATGGGTCGTAATAAAGATGGCCGCCAGAGCACCTGGTACATGGGTCTGGGTACCGACATCGATACTGGTCTGCCGATGAGCCTGTCCATGAACGTCTATGCGAAATACCAGTGGCAGAACTACGGCGCAGCGAACGAAAACGAGTGGGACGGTTACCGTTTCAAAGTGAAGTACTTTGTGCCGATTACCGATCTGTGGGGCGGCCAGCTGAGCTACATCGGCTTCACCAACTTCGACTGGGGTTCCGACCTGGGCGATGACAGCGGTTATGCGAACAACGGTATTAAAACACGTACCAATAACTCTATTGCGTCCAGCCATATTCTGGCGCTGAATTACGATCACTGGCACTACTCTGTCGTTGCCCGTTACTGGCATAACGGTGGTCAGTGGAATGACGATGCAGAACTGAACTTCGGCAACGGCAACTTCAACGTTCGCTCTACCGGCTGGGGTGGTTATCTGGTAGTAGGTTACAACTTCTAATTGTGAGAATGCCGGATTTCATATCCGGCATTTTTTATCACTTCTTCTTGTTCATCATCGCTTTCAAATCAGCGAATGGGTTGTACTTCGCTTCACCGACATCTTTCTGCGCATCTTCCCCTGCGATAACGGTCGTACCATACTGATCCGCTTCGGTGTATTTCGAATGCTCATGATCGTGGCAATAGAGACAAAGTAATTCCCAGTTACTGCCATCTTCCGGGTTATTAGTATGGTCGTGATCAATGTGGTGAACGGTAAGTTCACGCAGGTTGGAATAAACAAACTCGCGGGAACAGCGACCGCAGACCCACGGATAGATTTTTAATGCTTTTTCGCGATAGCCGCTTTCTAACCGCGCATAGTTTTTTGGGATGATAGCCATGAAAAAGTTACCTGGATGAAATGTAGGGTTACGCGCAGTTTCCCAAGATGCGGGGATTTTCGCAATCACCTTACATCAAAAAAAATCCCGATCTTCTGACCGGGATTTTCAACATCAGCTGAAACTTGATTAAGGCAGAATTGACGGCTGATCCGCCCCTTCTTTTTCCACTTTCTGCTGCAACATGTGTTCGCGCTTCATACCCAGTTTCAGAGCCAGCGCAGATGCCACATAGATGGAAGATGCAGTACCGATGGAAACACCGATAAGCATGGTCAGCGAGAAGCCTTCCAGTACCGGACCACCGAAGAGGTACAGCATCAGGATAACCATCAAGGTAGTACCGGATGTGATCAAGGTACGGTGCAGCGTCTGGGTCAAGGACACGTTAAAGATTTCGTAAGGCGTACCGCGACGGATCTTGCGGAAGTTTTCACGAATACGGTCCGATACCACGATACTGTCGTTAAGCGAGTAACCGATAACCGACATCAACGATGCCACAATGGTCAGGTCAATCTCGATATGGAATAACGACAAAATACCCAGCGTAATGATAACGTCGTGCGCCAGCGCAATAACAACCCCTGCCGCCAGTCGCCACTCAAAGCGGAAACCAACGTACACGAGGATAGACAGCAGCGCCGCCATCAACGCCATCGCACCGGTTTGCGCAAGGTCTGCCCCCACGCTCGGACCGACGAACTCAATACGCTTCACTGCCGCATTCTGATTGGTGGATTCGTTAATCACCTTCAGAACCTGGCTGCCCAGCACCTGACCACCGGTTTCGCCTTCAGCAGGCGGCATACGGACCATGATGTCGTGGCTGCTACCAAAGTTTTGCAGCATCGGCTCTTCAAAACCGGCTTTTTGCAATGCATCACGCATTACGTCAATTTCAGCCGGTTTTTCGAGCGTAATTTCAATAACCGTACCACCGGTGAAATCCAGCCCCCAGTTAAAGCCGCGCACGCCCATAATAACGATAGCGGCGATTAACAGCAGACCAGAGATGCCGAAAGCCCAGTAGTCCCAGCGCATAAAGTCATAGACTTTACGGCCGTGGTTTAGTTGTTCAACAGTATATTCCTGTGCCACATCGCACTCCTCAGATTGACAGCTTCTTGACGCGCTTGCCGCCATATAGCAGGTTTACGATGGCACGCGTACCGACAATCGCGGTAAACATCGACGTCGCCACACCGATACCGGTAGTAATCGCGAACCCTTTAATTGCCCCGGTACCCACTGCGTACAGGATGATGACTTTAATCAGCGTGGTGATGTTCGCATCGAAGATGGAACTGAATGCGCCACGATAACCTTCATCAATTGCCTGTTGAACAGTACGTCCGTTGCTCAACTCTTCTTTAATACGTTCGTTGATCAGTACGTTCGCATCGACCGCTACCGCAAGGGTTAAGACGATACCCGCGATACCTGGCATACTCAGCGTTGCGCCTGGCAACAGCGACATAATACCGACAATCAAGATCAAGTTGGCAATCAGAGCACTGGTCGCAATCAGACCAAACTTCTTATAGAAGATGATCATGAACAGAATAGAAACCAGCAGACCGGCAAGGCAAGCCTCCAGCCCCTGCTCAATGTTCTGCATACCCAGGGTTGGGCCAATGGTACGTTCTTCAACAATCTGAATCGGCGCGATCAACGCACCGGCACGCAGCAGCAGTGAAAGCTGACGCGCTTCGCTTGGGTTATTGATGCCAGTAATACGGAAGCTGTTACCCAGACGAGACTGGATGTTGGCGATATTAATCACCTCTTCCTGTTTCACCAGAACCGCACGACCGTTTGCATCTTTCTTACCGCTGTCTTTGTACTCCACAAACAGGGTTGCCATCGGTTTGCCGATGTTGTCCTTGGTGAAGTTAGACATGATGTTACCACCCGCGCTATCGAGAGAGATGTTAACCTGCGGCTGGTTGTATTCGTCCTGGCTGGAAGTGGAGTCGGTGATATGGTCACCGGTCAGAATTACGCGTTTGTACAGCACAACCGGCTGACCTTCGCGGGTCTGTTTCACTTCAGAGTCGCCCGGTACGCGACCGGATGCCGCAGCGGCCTGATCAACGTTGGTGTTTACCAGACGGAATTCCAGCGTTGCCGTCGCACCCAGAATCTCTTTCGCACGCGCAGTGTCCTGAATACCTGGCAGTTCAACAACGATACGGTCAGCACCCTGACGCTGAACCACCGGCTCCGCCACGCCAAGTTGGTTTACACGGTTACGCAGGATATTGATGTTCTGCTGCACCGCATATTCACGCGCTTCACTCAGACGAGCATCGCTCATTACCGCACGCAGCTGGTTGCTGCCCTGGCTGCTAATCACCAGGTCCGGATGGCGCTTGCTCAGATACGCAATGGCTTCATCACGAGCTTTAGCATCGCGGAAAGTGATGCTCAGGCCGTAGTTGTTTTCTTTACGAACGGTGGTATACGGGATGCCCTTTTCACGCAGGTCGCTGCGCAGGCTATCGATATTTTGTTCCTGGAGTTTGCCAAGCGCGGTGTCCATATCCACTTCCATCAGGAAGTGAACGCCGCCACGCAGGTCAAGGCCGAGCTTCATCGGCTCAGCATGAATAGCTGCCAGCCAGCGCGGCGTTGCCGGGGCAAGATTAAGCGCCACGACGTATTTGTCACCCATAACGCCCATTAATGCTTCACGAGCGCGCAGCTGGGTGTCAGTGGAGTCGAAGCGCGCAAGAATAGCGCCCTCTTCCAGTGCCACAGACTTAGCAGTTATTTTTTCTTCTTGTAACGTTTTCTGGACCTGGATCAGCGTTTGCTCACTGGCGGCGACTCCGCGCGCACCAGTGATCTGAACAGCCGGATCCTCACCAAACAGGTTGGGAAGCGCATACAGCAGACCGATGACAATCACCACGATCAGCATGACGTACTTCCACAAAGGATAACGGTTTAACACGGCAATTCCCTTAGGGAAAAATTTTAATTACAGCGCCTTCATGGTGCCTTTCGGCAGAACGGCAGCTACGAAGTCACGTTTAATAACTACTTCAGTGGTGTCATTCAGTGCGATAGCAATGTAGCCGTTTTCCGCTACTTTGGTTACGCGACCGACCAGGCCACCGTTCGTCAGCACTTCATCACCTTTAGCGATGGAGTCCATCAGCTTTTTGTGTTCTTTGGTGCGCTTCTGCTGTGGACGCAGGATCATGAAATAGAAAATCAGACCGAATACCACCAGCATCAAAATCAAAGACATCGGGCTACCTTGCGCCGGTGCACCCGTTGCCGCTACCGCATCAGAAATAAAAAAGCTCATTAAATTTCCCTCATTATTAATATTAATCAACGTTCAAAGGTGGTACTTCTCGCCCCTGACGCTGGTAAAAATCAGTTACGAAGCTCTCTAATTTACCCTCTTCAATAGCCTTGCGTAAACCCGCCATCAAACGCTGGTAGTAACGAAGGTTATGAATGGTGTTGAGTCGCGCGCCTAATATTTCGTTGCAACGGTCGAGATGATGCAAGTAAGCGCGTGAATAATTGCGACAGGTGTAGCAATCACACTCAGGATCGAGTGGGCCAGTATCGCTCTTATACTTCGCATTGCGGATTTTCACCACGCCATCGGTCACGAACAAATGACCATTTCGGGCGTTGCGGGTTGGCATTACGCAGTCAAACATATCGATACCGCGACGTACGCCCTCAACCAGGTCTTCTGGTTTACCAACGCCCATCAGGTAACGCGGTTTGTCTGCCGGAATTTGCGGGCATACATGCTCCAGAATGCGGTGCATATCTGCTTTCGGCTCACCCACAGCCAGACCGCCGACAGCGTAGCCATCAAAACCGATATCTACCAGACCTTTAACAGAAATATCACGTAAATCTTCGTAAACACTGCCCTGAATGATACCAAACAGCGCATTTTTGTTTCCGAGACTGTCAAAACGCTCACGGCTACGCTTCGCCCAACGCAGAGACATCTCCATGGAGCGTTTTGCATAATCCCAGTCAGCAGGATACGGCGTACACTCATCAAAGATCATGACGATATCCGAACCAAGATCGTACTGAATCTCCATCGACTTTTCCGGGTCGAGGAAAATCGGGTCGCCGTTGATCGGGTTACGGAAGTGAACACCCTGTTCGGTGATTTTACGAATATCACCAAGGCTGAAAACCTGGAAGCCGCCGGAGTCGGTAAGGATTGGTCCTTTCCACTGCATAAAATCGTGCAGATCGCCGTGCAGTTTCATGATTTCCTGGCCCGGGCGCAGCCACAGGTGGAAGGTGTTGCCGAGGATAATTTGCGCGCCAGTGGCTTCAACTTCTTCCGGCGTCATCCCTTTTACGGTGCCGTAAGTGCCAACAGGCATAAAACAAGGCGTTTCCACTACGCCACGATCAAAGACCAGGCGGCCACGGCGTGCGCGACCGTCGGTGGTGTCCAGTTCAAATTTCATTTTTTCTCCACTACGTCAGAAAAACAGTCCAACGTTTAAACCAGCGCCGCGGAATTACTCCCCAACGCGCTCATTAATTGCCTGCGGATTGTACGTGATAAACATCGCATCACCGTAACTAAAAAAGCGATATTTCTCTTCTACCGCCGCTTTATAGGCATTCATGGTGTGTTGATAACCAGCAAATGCCGAAACCAGCATAATCAGCGTCGATTCCGGAAGGTGGAAGTTCGTCACCAGCGCATCGACCACTTTGTACTGGAAGCCCGGATAGATAAAGATTTGGGTATCGTCAAAGAACGGTTCAATGAGATCGTTTTTCGCTGCCTGAGCCGCACTTTCCAGCGAACGTACTGAGGTGGTGCCAACCGCAATCACCCGGTTACCGCGCGCTTTCGCCGCCAGTACCGCGTCTACCACATCCTGCGGCACTTCAGCGTATTCCGAGTGCATGATGTGATCTTCAATGGTGTCGACGCGCACCGGCTGGAAGGTGCCCGCACCAACGTGCAACGTCACAAACGCCATCTCCACGCCTTTGGCGCGTAATTTTTCCAGCAAAGGTTCGTCAAAGTGCAGTCCGGCGGTCGGTGCTGCTACCGCGCCGGGTTTTTCGCTATAAACCGTTTGATAAAGTTCGCGGTCTGCATCTTCGTCCGGACGGTCGATGTACGGCGGCAGCGGCATATGGCCGATGCTGTTGAGAATATCCAGCACCGAACGTTGATCATTAAATTCGACTTCAAACAGTGCGCCGTGGCGCGCGGTCATTGTTGCGTTAATACTTTCGTCATCGCCCAGCAGCAGTTCTGCGCCAGGTTTTGGCGCTTTCGAGGCGCGAATATGCGCAAGAATGCGTTTGTCGTCGAGCATCCGCTCAACCAGCACTTCAATCTTGCCGCCGCTGGCTTTACGCCCAAACAGACGCGCCGGGATCACGCGGGTATTATTAAAAACCAGAAGATCGCCGGGGTTGAGCTTATCGAGTAAATCGGTGAAAGTACCGTGCGTCAGCGCGCCCGTCGGCCCGTCCAGCGACAGTAAACGACAGCTACTGCGTTCAGGCATGGGATAGTGGGCAATCAGGGATTCGGGCAATTCAAAAGAGAAATCGGTAACGCGCATGACACTGACTCAGACTAAAATAAGAGGCGGGTAGTCTAGTGCCGGGGCGCTCTCCCTGCAACCTTTACCCCCCTTTGGATAGAATATAATCGATGAATTTTTTAGCTCACCTGCATTTAGCCCATCTCGCGGAAAGCTCGCTTTCCGGCAATTTACTGGCTGATTTCGTACGCGGAAATCCTGAAGAAAGTTTTCCGCCCGACGTCGTGGCTGGCATTCATATGCATCGGCGAATCGACGTATTAACCGACAATCTGCCAGAAGTCCGCGAAGCGCGGGAGTGGTTTCGTAATGAAACGCGCCGTGTCGCGCCTATTACGCTGGATGTGATGTGGGATCACTTTCTGTCCCGCCACTGGTCGCAGCTGTCGCCCGATTTTCCGCTACAGGAATTTACCTGTTATGCCCGGGAGCAAGTGATGACTATTCTTCCAGACTCACCGCCACGCTTTATCAATCTGAACAACTACTTATGGTCAGAGCAGTGGTTGGTGCGCTATCGCGATATGGATTTCATCCAGAGCGTGTTAAACGGCATGGCAAGCCGTCGCCCACGTCTGGATGCCCTGCGTGACTCCTGGTACGATTTAGACGCCCATTACGATGCTCTCGAAACCCGCTTCTGGCAGTTTTATCCGCGGATGATGGAGCAGGCGTCACGCAAGGCGTTATAAGACGTTAATTCATCCACACCGTAGCCGAAATGGCAGGCAAAGCCAGAATCCCGTCCGTCAGTTGCCCGTGACCTTCTTTGCGTTGCCATTGCGCGACATTAAGCAACGGCGACGCGGGTAGCACCACTTCACAGGCTTCGCCACGGTTGATTGCCACCAGTACACGCTGCTGATTCAGCACGCGGACAAATACCACCACGTTATCTTCCGCATACAGCACCTGACAGCCGCCACGACGCAACGCCTGACTTTTCTTACGCAGCGCAATCATTCGCTGGTACAGCGCGAATAACGCCGAATCCTGCTTTTCCACCTGCCAGGGGAACGGCTTACGGCAAAACGGATCGTTTTTGCCATCCAGTCCCACTTCATCACCGTAATAAATGCACGGTACACCAGGCCAGGTGAACAGCCAGACCACCGCCAGGGGCAGGCGCGCAACATCCCGACCGAGCAGCGTTTTAAATCGCGCAGTATCGTGGCTGTCGAGCTGATTAAACATACGTAATTGTTGTTGATGAGAAAGCCCTGCGCGGTAATTATCCATCCAGGCCATACAGGTTTGGGCGTCAATTTGCTGCGGATCGTAAGAGATATCGGTGTTGGCAAGAAATCCCCACAACGGGAATGTGAAGCCGCGATAGTTCATGGCGGCATCTTCCACATCGGCCTGTAACCATTGCCGTGCATCGCCAAAATGTTCGCCGACAATATACGCATCCGGCTGGGTTTCTTTCGCCGCTTCGGTGATCCCGGCAACGTGCTGCAAATTATTGCGCGCCCCACCCGCTTCCCCCAGCATATGCACCACATCCAGCCGCCAGCCATCCATATTCCACGGCGCTTTCAGCCAGTGGCGGACAATACTGTCTTCCCCGCGATAAATTTCATTCACCAGACTTTCCGACTGATAATCCAGCTTCGGCAAGCTGGCATAGCCCAGCCAGTCGAGCGCCGTGCCATCATCACTAAACGAGTACCAGTCACGCCAGGGTGATTCGGGGTTGTGACAAGCTCCCCCCGTGCCACGATTGTGCCTGTCAAACCAGGCATGGGAATCGCCACTGTGGTTAAACACGCCGTCCAGCACCAGTCGTATTCCCAGCTGCTGCGTATTGTGTCGCAAACGCAGCAACGCCCCATCACCGCCAAACTGCGGATCGACATGGCGATAATCCTCGGTATCGTATTTATGCACGCTGGGAGCTTTAAACACCGGATTGAGATACAGCGCCGTCACGCCAAGTTTTTTCAGATACGGCAGTTTTTCACTTATCCCGTCCAGATCGCCGCCATAGAACGTTGATCCGCCAGCCTGCGCCGTGACCGGTTCATCCCAGTCACGCAATATGATCTCTTGTCCGGCTGCGTGATGGTAATAGACATGATCCTGTTCAGCTTCACGAGGAAGATTACGGGCGAAACGATCAGGGAAGATCTGATAAAAAATCTGATCCGCAGCCCATTGTGGGCCGATATCCGGTACATCGATGGCAAACTGCTCCTGTCGTGCCGGCGGCATTCGGCTGAAGCCTTGCGGTGTAAACCAACGCTGGCGATCGTGCCACAGCAATTTGAAACTATAACGCCGCCGAGGTTGTCCGCAGGAGAGCTCGATCGCCGCCCGCCATGCGGTGACGCCAGGCTGCGGCTGACTGCGCTGCTTATGCATCGGTACTGACATTTCTTCGTTATCGTGTTCTGTACGCAGCATAATGCGCTGCGGTGGGTCTTCGCCCGTCAGCCACAGTGTAATGAGCAGTTGATCTTTGCTTTGTTTAACAAATGGGGGCACCGGCAGATGCCATGCATTTAACATCATAATTCCCCTGTGATGAAAATCTGATCACCTTGCCATAGCCTAATGCAGGATCACTCATCATCTGAAGGATATTTGGGGGAGGAGGACGGGGGCGGATAACTTTCGGAATAGCCGGATCAGGATTTCCTCCTGAACCGGCTTACAGAACGCAAGGATTACTGGTTTTCAGCCAGCTGACGATCGTGGCGGCGCTTAAACATCCAGCCAATCAACAGCACAACAATCCACGCGAAACCAACATACAGCGAGATACGCGTATCAGGGTGATAACCAATCAACCCGATAATAAAGAGCAGGAAAATCAAACCGCCGATGGTCGTTGCTACCCCACCCGGCACTTTAAATTTCAGCGCCTTAACTTCTTCTGGCGGCAAACGGCGACGGAAGGCGATTTGCGACAGCAGGATCATAATCCACACCCACACCGTGGCGAAGGTTGCCAGCGAAGCGATCACCAGGAAGACGTTTTCCGGCATGATGTAGTTCAGATACACCGCAAACAGCAGCGCGGTAGTCATCACCAGCACCGTAACCCACGGAATACCGCGACGCGAGGTTTTGCTGAAAATTTTTGGCGCGCTGCCCTGCTCTGCCATACCGTGGAGCATACGGCCTACACCAAATACGTCACTGTTAATTGCCGACAGCGAAGCGGTCAGCACAACAAAGTTAAGAATGCTGGCGGCAAAGGTAATGCCCATATGCTGGAACGTCAGCACAAACGGGCTACCGGCAGTGCCAACCTGATTCCACGGGTAGATAGACATAATGACGAACAGCGTACCGACGTAGAACACCAGAATACGCATCGGCACGGAGTTAATCGCACGCGGAATCGATTTCTCAGGATCTTTCGCTTCACCGGCGGTAATCCCGATAATTTCGATCCCACCGTAAGCAAACATCACCATTTGCAACGACATCACCATACCAAGCCAGCCGTTACTGAAGAAGCCGCCGTTGCTCCACAGGTTATGAATACCGGTCGGTTGCCCGCCGTTGCCAATCCCCCAGATGATGATGCCGAAACCGGCGACAATCATGATGATGATAGTGGCGACTTTAAAGAACGAGAACCAGAACTCCAGCTCACCGAATACCTTCACGCTCATCAGGTTTACGGCGCAAATGATCAGCACCACACTCAGTACCCAAATCCAGTGCGGCACCGTCGGGAACCAGACACCCATATAGATACCAAAAGCGGTCACATCGGCGATGGCGACAATAAGGATTTCAAAGCAGTAGGTCCAGCCGGTAATGTAACCTGCCAGCGGGCCGAGGTTTTCCTGCGCATAACGCGAGAAAGAGCTGGCTGCCGGGTTATGTACCGACATTTCCCCCAGCGCACGCATAATGATATACGCCGCGATACCACCGATAATATAGGCCAACAACACGCTTGGACCGGCCATTTTGATGGCATCTGCCGAACCGTAAAACAGCCCGGTGCCAATTGCTGAACCCAGTGCCATAAAGCGTATGTGTCGGGTACTTAGCCCACGCTTTAGCTTGTTCTTACTTTCCATCAATTCCTAACCCATCAACACAATAAAAAACCACGGGGCATCGCAGCCCCGTGGTTAAAACAAATGTTCAGTGATTTAGTGAGCGCTGGAGGTCACCTGACGACCTGCCGCGCGATCCCAGATAATGGCCAGAACCACCATCACCACTGTTGGCATTAACCACGCCAGACCTTGTTCGGCCAGCGGTAAACGCTGCGCCCAGGACGGTAAGATATCGCTGAATGCAGATGCCTTGATCCCGTCGAGAATACCAAAAAGCAGGCTGATAAACATCGGCGGAGCAATCACGCGGGACGAATTATGCCACCATGAGCGTGTAAAACTTAATACAACCAGTGCGATACACGGCGGATAAATGGCGGTCAGCACCGGTACAGAGATCTGAATCAGCTGGCTCAAGCCGAGGTTAGACACCACCATCGAGAAGCCGCCGAGGATAAACACCAGCGTACGATAAGAGAGCGGTACGTACTGGGCGAAGAATTCTGCACAAGCACAGGTCAGGCCAACCGCCGTGACCAGGCAGGCGATGAAGATTAACGCCGCCAGCAGGAAGCTACCGCCGCCGCCAAAGGTATGCTGAACGTAAGCATGCAGGATCGCCGCACCGTTTGCAGACTGATCGACCAGCGACGCGCTGTCTGAACCCAGACGGAACAGCGCCAGGTACAGCAGAGTCAGACCAACACCCGCCATCAGGCCAGCCCAGACGGTATAACGGGTCAGCAGACGCGCTTCGGTAACGCCACGAGAACGCGCCGCGTTAACAATAACGATACCAAACACCATTGCGCCCAGCGTATCCATGGTCAGATAGCCGTTGACGAAGCCGTTAGAAAACGCAGCGTTTTGATAAGCCTCAGTCGCCGTGCTGATAGAACCCGCCGGCCAGATAATTGCGGCAACAGACAGGATGACCAGCGCGATAATTTTCAGCGGCGCAAGGAAGTTGCCCACGGTATCCAGCAGCTTGCCCGGATAGAGCGAAACCAGAATAACGATAGCGAAATAGACCAGGCTGTAAATAAACAGCGGCAGCGCGGAATCACCCGTCAGCGGCGCAATGCCCACTTCAAAAGAAACGGTAGCTGTACGCGGCGTAGCGAAAAGCGGCCCCACCGCCAGGTAACAAACTGTTGCCAGCAGTACGCCAGCGACTTTACCAATTGGCGTGCTGAGACTGTCAACACCGCCGCCAACTTTTGCCAGCGCCACTACCGTTAATACCGGTAGGCCAACGGCAGTAATGAGGAAGCCGAATGCCGCAGTCCAGACGTGTTCGCCTGCCTGCAAGCCGACCATTGGAGGGAAAATAATGTTACCTGCGCCGACGAACAACGCAAATGTCATAAAGCCCAGAGCGATGATATCGCGCGATCTTAATTGATGGGTCATAAATCATACTGCCTGTGGATGTGGTGTTGTAACGTTAAATTTTTGTGCCAATCCCTGGGGATGATACAGCGGTATATTTAAACAATTTTAGCGGGAAATACTCCCAACCAGGCGCGGCGAAGAATAGTTTTTCGATTTACCGCGTAAATGCAGTCAGTATGACAGCACCTGAAGCGCAATTTAAACGCTTATAACGTTTTAAAGCAAGAAGGGATCTAAAAACCAGAGGTATATAGCGATAAGAAATCACCAACCAGTATAAAACACTATTTCAATGAAAAAGACATGGCTAATCATGCGAACAAAAAATCACCAACCATTGTAAAATCTAACGCCCGTATTTCGACTGCAAAGAAAATAAGCCAGCATCGGCTGGCTTATGGCAATAAAAGATGACAAAGGCGAATTAATCGCTGTTTTTGGCAATTAAACGTTCCGGGATAATAAAACTGAAACGTGTACCTTTTCCTACTGTACTCTCAATATTCAGGCGACTTTCGTGATGATTCACCGCATGTTTCACGATCGCTAACCCTAATCCGCTACCACCGGTTTGCCGGGAACGCGCTTTATCAACGCGATAAAAACGCTCGGTCAGGCGCGGAATATGCTCCGGTGCAATGCCCGGTCCGTTATCTTCAACACTAAATTCGGCACCGTGCGGCACTCGCTGCCAGCGTACGGTGATATGCGTGCCTTCCGGCGTATGATTCACGGCGTTATAGACCAGGTTCGAAATCGCACTACGTAGCTGATCTTCGTTGCCTGACACCTTGAGGCCGTTATCTATCTCAAAGGTAAATGTCTGTTTTTTCTGACTCAGAGTCTGAGCCTCGCGCTCAACGACGCGCAGCATCATCGGCACATCAACCTTTTCATTGAGCAAATGCGTCGGTGCGGCTTCTATTTTCGACAGCGTCAGCAATTGCTTCACCAACCCTTCCATCCGCTGGGTCTGCTCACGCATGGTGTGCAACGCTTTTTCACGTACCGCGCCTTCCAGCGGTTGCTCATCCATCATCTCCAGGTAACCCTGTAACACGGTCAATGGCGTACGTAACTCATGGCTCACGTTGGCAAAAAAGTTACGCCGCGCCCCTTCCAGTTGATGCATTTGCGTGACATCTCGCGCCACCATCAGCAACTGTTTGTGGGTATAAGGCATGACGCGAATCTCCAGATGCCGCCCGGTATTGAGCACCAGATTGAGCGGGCGAGAGAAATCACGCGTTTTCAGATATTGCGTAAACTCCGGGTAACGCAGCAAGTTAAGGATGTTCTGCCCGTTATCTTCCGGCCAGCGCAAGCCAAGAATCTGTTGCGCCAGACCGTTGCACCAGAAAATACCGCCCTCTTCCGTGGTCAGCACCACCGCGTCGGGCAGCGACTCCGCGCCGCTACGAAAGCGTTTAATCAGATTGCCCAGTTCACGGCGGCGTTTTTTATTTCGCAGCTGCATCTGGTGTAAGCCGTATAGTAGCGGTTCCCAGCTACCACGCCCCGGTGGCGGGGTCATACTACGATCCACCCACAGCCACCATGAAAGGCGCAATAAATTCCAGAAATGCCAGATAAGCAGTCCTGTTACCGATGCCAGCAAAAACCAGGGCAGGTAACCCAAAAATGCACCCAGGATGAAAGCCGGGAGGCAGCAAAATAGCAGCTCCAGCACCAGCCTTTTCCACGACAGCCGTTCCAGCACGTAAGATACTCCAGTTAAGAAATCATAAGCCCTGCTCTACGTCCGATGAGCAAGGCCTTAAAAGCGGGTTGAAAAACGATACCCTGTACCGCGCACGGTCTGCACCATGCGGTCATGCCCGCCGGGCTCCAGTGCTTTACGCAGGCGACGAATGTGGACATCGACCGTACGATCTTCCACATACACGTTGGTTCCCCATACGTGATTTAACAGTTGCTCGCGACTGTACACGCGCTCGGGATGCGTCATAAAAAAGTGCAGCAGTTTAAATTCAGTTGGCCCCATCTCCAGCGGTTCTTCGCCCGCCATCACCCGGTGAGATGTCGGATCGAGACTTAGCCCCTGCATCTCAATCACCTCTTCCACCGCCATCGGCGATATACGGCGCATTACCGCTTTAATTCGCGCCACCAGCTCCTTCGGAGAAAACGGCTTGGTGATATAGTCATCCGCACCGGTTTCAAGGCCGCGCACGCGATCTTCTTCTTCCCCTCTGGCGGTCAACATCACCACTGGAATATCCCGGGTCATCGACTCGCGCTTGAGGTGTTTGATGAACTGGATACCGGAGCCGCCAGGTAACATCCAGTCAAGGAGAATTAAATCCGGCCAGGGTTCATTCAGTTGATTCACAGCACTGTCATAATCTTCCGCTTCGACCGGCTGAAAGCCATTTTGTTCGAGCACGAAGCAGACCATTTCGCGAATTGGAGCTTCATCTTCTACGACCAGAATACGTCTCGCCATGATTTGCCCTGTTGTAATAAATAGGTTGCGATCATTAATGCGACGTCATTATGCGTCAGATTTATGACAGATTTATGAAAAGCTCGTCGCACATATCTTCAGGTTATTGATTTCCGTGGCACAGAAAAAAGCAAATGGCACATCTGTTTGGGTATAATCGCGCCCATGCTTTTTCGCCAGGGAACCGTTATGCGCATCCTTCACACCTCAGACTGGCATCTCGGCCAGAACTTCTACAGTAAAAGCCGCGAAGCTGAACATCAGGCTTTTCTTGACTGGCTGCTGGAGACAGCACAAGCCCATCTGGTGGATGCGATTATTGTTGCCGGTGATGTTTTCGATACCGGCTCGCCGCCCAGTTACGCCCGCACGTTATACAACCGTTTTGTTGTCAATTTACAGCAAACTGGCTGTCATCTGGTGGTACTGGCAGGAAACCATGACTCGGTCGCCACGCTGAATGAATCGCGCGATATCATGGCGTTCCTCAATACTACCGTGGTCGCCAGCGCCGGACATGCGCCGCAAATATTGCCCCGTCGCGACGGGACGCCAGGCGCAGTGCTGTGTCCCATACCTTTTTTACGCCCGCGTGACATTATTACCAGCCAGGCGGGGCTTAACGGTATTGAAAAACAGCAGCATTTGCTGGCGGCTATTACTGATTATTATCAACAACATTATGCCGATGCCTGCAAACTGCGCGGCGATCAGCCTCTGCCCATCATCGCCACTGGACATTTAACGACCGTGGGTGCCAGTAAAAGTGACGCCGTGCGTGACATTTATATTGGCACGCTGGACGCGTTTCCGGCACAAAACTTTCCACCAGCCGACTACATCGCGCTCGGGCATATTCACCGCGCGCAGCTTATTGGCGGCATGGAACATGTTCGCTATTGCGGCTCCCCCATTCCACTGAGTTTTGATGAATGCGGTAAGAGTAAATATGTCCATCTGGTGACATTTTCAAACGGCAAATTAGAGAGCGTGGAAAACCTGAACGTACCGGTAACGCAACCCATGGCGGTGCTGAAAGGCGATCTGGCGTCGATTACCGCACAGCTGGAACAGTGGCGCGATGTATCACAGGAGCCGCCTGTCTGGCTGGATATCGAAATCACTACTGATGAGTATCTGCATGATATTCAGCGCAAAATCCAGGCATTAACCGAATCATTGCCTGTCGAAGTATTGCTGGTACGCCGGAGTCGTGAACAGCGCGAGCGTGTGTTAGCCAGCCAACAGCGTGAAACCCTCAGCGAACTCAGCGTCGAAGAGGTGTTCAATCGCCGTCTGGCACTGGAAGAACTGGATGAATCACAGCAGCAACGTCTGCAGCATCTTTTCGCCACGACGTTGCATAGCCTCGCCGGAGAACACGAAGCATGAAAATTCTCAGCCTGCGCCTGAAAAACCTGAACTCATTAAAAGGCGAATGGAAGATTGATTTCACCCGCGAGCCGTTCGCCAGCAACGGGCTGTTTGCTATTACCGGCCCAACCGGTGCGGGGAAAACCACCCTGCTGGACGCCATTTGTCTGGCGCTGTATCACGAAACTCCGCGCCTCTCTAACGTTTCACAATCGCAAAATGATCTCATGACCCGCGATACCGCCGAATGTCTGGCGGAAGTGGAGTTTGAAGTCAAAGATGAAGCGTATCGCGCGTTCTGGAGCCAGAATCGGGCGCGTAACCAGCCGGACGGTAATTTGCAGGTGCCACGCGTAGAGCTGGCGCGCTGTGCAGACGGCAAAATTCTCGCCGACAAAGTGAAAGATAAGCTGGAACTGACGGCGACGTTAACCGGACTGGATTACGGGCGCTTCACCCGTTCGATGCTGCTTTCGCAGGGGCAATTTGCTGCCTTCCTGAATGCCAAACCCAAAGAACGCGCAGAATTGCTCGAGGAGTTAACCGGCACTGAAATCTACGGGCAAATCTCGGCGATGGTTTTTGAGCAGCACAAATCGGCCCGCACAGAGCTGGAGAAGCTGCAAGCGCAGGCCAGCGGCGTCGCGTTGCTCACGCCGGAACAAGTGCAATCGCTGACAGCGAGTTTGCAGGTACTTACTGACGAAGAAAAACAGTTAATTACCGCGCAGCAGCAAGAACAACAATCGCTAAACTGGTTAACGCGTCTGGACGAATTGCAGCAAGAAGCCAGCCGCCGTCAACAGGCCTTGCAACAGGCATTAGCCGAAGAAGAACAAGCGCAACCTCAACTGGCGGCGCTCAGTCTGGCACAACCGGCACGAAATCTTCGTCCGCACTGGGAACGCATCGCAGAACACAGCACGGCGCTGGCGCATACTCGCCAGCAGATTGAAGAAGTAAATACTCGCTTACAGAGCACAATGGCGCTTCGTGCGAGCATTCGCCACCACGCGGCGAAGCAGTCAGCAGAATTACAGCAGCAGCAACAAAGCCTGAATGCCTGGTTACAGGAACACGACCGCTTCCGTCAGTGGAACAACGAACTGGCGGGTTGGCGTGCGCAGTTCTCCCAACAAACCAGCGATCGCGAGCATCTGCGGCAATGGCAGCAACAGTTAACCCATGCTGAGCAAAAACTTAATGCGCTTGCGGCGATCACGTTGACGTTAACCGCCGATGAAGTTGCTAGCGCCCAGGCGCAACATGCTGAGCAACGCCCACTGCGTCAGCGCCTGGTCGCACTGCATGGGCAGATTGTTCCCCAACAAAAACGTCTGGCGCAGTTACAGGTCGCTATCCAGAACGTCACTCTGGAGCAGACGCAACGTAATGCCGCACTTAACAAAATGCGCCATCGTTATAAAGAAAAGATGCAACAACTTGCCGATGTGAAAACCATTTGCGAGCAGGAAGCGCGCATTAAAACGCTGGAAGCCCAGCGCGCACAGTTACAGGCGGGTCAGCCTTGCCCACTTTGTGGTTCCACCAGCCACCCGGCGGTCGAGGCGTATCAGGCGCTGGAACCGGGCGTTAATCAGGCCCGGCTATTAACGCTGGAAAAAGAAGTGAAAAAGCTCGGCGAAGAAGGTGCGACGCTACGTGGGCAACTGGACGCCTTAACAAAGCAACTTCAGCGCGATGAAAACGAAGCGCAAAGCCTCCGACAAGATGAGCAAGCACTTACTCAACAATGGCAAGCCGTCACGGCCAGCCTCAATATCACCCTGCAGCCACAGGACGATATTCAACCGTGGCTGGATGCACAAGATGAGCACGAACGCCAGCTGCGGTTACTCAGCCAACGGCATGAATTACAAGGGCAGATTGCCGCGCATAATCAGCAAATTATCCAGTATCAACAGCAAATTGAACAACGCCAGCAGCAGCTCTTAACGGCATTGGCGGGTTATGCACTGACATTGCCACAGGAAGATGAAGAAGAGAGCTGGTTGGCGACGCGTCAGCAAGAAGCGCAGAGCTGGCAGCAACGCCAGAACGAATTAACCGCGCTGCAAAACCGTATGCAGCAGCTGACGCCGATTCTGGAAACGTTGCCGCAAAGTGATGAACTCCCGCACAGCGAAGAAACTGTGGCGCTGGAAAACTGGCGGCAGGTTCATGAACAATGTCTCGCATTACACAGCCAGCAGCAGACGTTACAGCAACAGGATGTTCTGGCGGCGCAAAGTCTGCAAAAAGCCCAGGCGCAGTTTGACACCGCGCTACAGGCGAGCGTCTTTGACGATCAGCAGGCGTTCCTTGCGGCGCTAATGGATGAACAAACACTAACGCAGCTGGAACAGCTCAAGCAGAATCTGGAAAACCAGCGCCGTCAGGCGCAAACGCTGGTCACTCAGACAGCAGAAACGCTGACACAGCATCAGCAACACCGACCTGGCGGGTTGTCTCTCACTGTGACGGTGGAGCAGATTCAGCAAGAGTTAGCGCAAACTCACCAAAAGTTGCGTGAAAACACCACGAGTCAAGGCGAGATTCGCCAGCAGCTGAAGCAGGATGCAGATAACCGTCAGCAACAACAAACCTTAATGCAGCAAATTGCTCAAATGACGCAGCAGGTTGAGGACTGGGGATATCTGAATTCGCTAATAGGTTCCAAAGAGGGCGATAAATTCCGCAAATTTGCCCAAGGGCTGACGCTGGATAATTTAGTCCATCTCGCTAATCAGCAACTTACCCGGCTGCACGGGCGCTATCTGTTACAGCGCAAAGCCAGCGAGGCGCTGGAAGTTGAGGTTGTTGATACCTGGCAGGCTGATGCGGTACGCGATACCCGTACCCTTTCCGGCGGCGAAAGTTTCCTCGTCAGTCTGGCGCTGGCACTGGCGCTTTCAGATCTGGTCAGCCATAAAACGCGTATTGACTCGCTGTTCCTTGATGAAGGTTTTGGCACGCTGGATAGCGAAACGCTGGATACCGCCCTTGATGCGTTGGATGCCCTGAATGCCAGTGGCAAAACCATCGGGGTGATTAGCCACGTTGAAGCGATGAAAGAGCGTATTCCGGTGCAGATCAAAGTGAAGAAGATCAATGGACTGGGCTACAGCAAACTGGAAAGTGCGTTTGCAGTGAAATAACTATTCAGCAGGATAATGAATACAGAGGGGCGAATTATCTCTTGGCCCGACTGGTCGTTATCCTGCAAGCTATCACTTTATTGGCTACGGTGATTGGTAGCCGTTCTGGTGGTTGTGATGGTGGTATGAAAAAAGTTATTTTATCTTTGGCTCTGGGCACGTTTGGTTTGGGGATGGCCGAATTTGGCATTATGGGCGTGCTCACGGAGCTGGCGCATAACGTAGGAATTTCGATTCCTGCCGCCGGGCATATGATCTCGTATTATGCGCTGGGGGTGGTGGTCGGTGCGCCAATCATCGCGCTTTTTTCCAGTCGCTACTCACTCAAACATATCTTGTTGTTTCTGGTGGCGTTGTGCGTCATTGGCAACGCCATGTTCACGCTCTCTTCGTCTTACCTGATGCTCGCCATTGGTCGGCTGGTTTCCGGCTTCCCGCATGGTGCATTTTTTGGCGTCGGCGCGATCGTGTTATCAAAAATTATCAAACCCGGCAAAGTCACCGCCGCCGTGGCAGGGATGGTTTCCGGGATGACAGTCGCCAATTTGCTGGGCATTCCACTGGGAACGTATTTAAGTCAGGAATTTAGCTGGCGTTACACCTTTTTGTTGATCGCTATTTTTAATATTGCGGTGATGGCATCGGTCTATTTTTGGGTGCCGGATATTCGCGACGAGGCGAAAGGAAAACTACGCGAACAATTTCACTTTTTACGCAGCCCTGCCCCGTGGTTAATTTTCGCTGCTACGATGTTTGGCAACGCAGGTGTGTTTGCCTGGTTCAGCTACGTAAAGCCATACATGATGTTTATTTCCGGTTTTTCGGAAACGGCGATGACCTTTATTATGATGTTAGTTGGGCTAGGGATGGTGCTGGGGAATATGCTAAGTGGCAGGATTTCAGGACGTTATTCACCACTGCGCATTGCAGCAGTGACTGACTTTATCATTGTACTGGCACTGCTGATGCTCTTTTTCTTCGGCGGTATGAAAACAACGTCGCTTATTTTTGCTTTTATTTGTTGCGCGGGATTATTTGCCCTTTCAGCACCTCTACAAATATTATTACTGCAAAATGCCAAAGGCGGAGAGTTATTAGGTGCCGCAGGTGGGCAAATAGCGTTTAACCTCGGTAGCGCCGTCGGCGCATATTGCGGTGGTATGATGCTGACGCTGGGGCTGGCATATAATTACGTGGCGCTGCCCGCCGCCCTGCTTTCGTTTGCTGCGATGTCGTCGTTGCTGCTGTATGGTCGCTATAAGCGCCAGCAAGCGGCGGATAGTCCGGTGCTGGCGAAACCACTGGGGTAGATTGCAGTCACGGTGCACGTTGCTTATTGCCGGATGCGGCGTGAACGCCTTATCCGGCCTACGGGACTGTTCATTTTGTAGGCCTGATAAGACACGCCAGTGTCGCATCAGGCATCGGAGCACCGGGGGGTTGCCGCCACTGTGCGCGTTATTTGTTGCCGGATGCGGCGCGAGCGCCTTATCCGGCCTACCGGACGGCTCACTTTGTAGGCCTGATAAGACGCGGCAAGCGTCGCATCAGGCATGATACGCCAATTGCCTGGGTTTTTTACTCTTGTGGCCATAACCATGCAGCGCCGCGTACGCCGCTCGAATCACCATGTTTCGCCTTGTGTACCGGCGTTTCACATTCTCCGCCGAAGACAAATTGTTTAATCAACTGCGGAACCGTTTGATATAAACGGTCTACATTGCTCATTCCGCCGCCCAGGACAATCACATCCGGATCGAGAATATTCACGACATGTGCCAGCGATTTTGCCAGCCGCAGCTCGTAGCGACGCAATGCCAGTTCCGCTACCGGATCGCTTTCTTCAACCAGGCGGATAATTTCACTGCCTTTCAGCGCATGTCCGCTCAAACGACGATAATCCGTCGCGAATCCCGTGCCTGAAATAAAGGTTTCAATACAACCTTGTTTACCGCAATAACAAGGGACTTCCTCGCGATAACGCAGTTCGTCTTCGTCCATCCACGGTAGCGGATTGTGTCCCCACTCGCCTGCCGTGCCATTGCCGCCGATATGCGCCCGCCCATTGAATGCCACGCCCGCGCCGCATCCCGTGCCGATAATCACGGCAAAAACCGTCTGCGCTCCCGCTGCCGCGCCATCTACCGCTTCTGAAACCGCCAGACAGTTGGCGTCATTTGCCAGCCGCACTTCCCGCTGCAACCGCGCGCTTAAGTCTTTATCGAATGGCTGACCGTTGAGCCAGGTTGAATTGGCATTCTTCACCACGCCGGTGTAGGGCGAAATCGAACCTGGAATGCCCATACCTACCGTTCCGCGCTGCCCTGTTGCCTGCTCCGCCATATCAACCAACGTGGCGATCGTTTCAATAGTCTGCCGGTAATCATCACGCGGCGTGGGCAGACGATGGCGGTACAACTGCTCCCCTGCATCGCCCAATGCAATCACTTCAGTTTTGGTGCCGCCTAAATCGATACCTATACGCACGGTACTCTCCTTATTTTTTTCAATATCAATAGCGTAGAGACGGACAACCGGATTGGCAATGCAAGGCCGCCGACAATTCGTTATCATGCCCGCTAAATTTAACGACAAGGCCGTGGAAATTATCATGCTGTGGTTCAAAAATTTAATGGTTTACCGTCTTAGCCGCGAGATTTCGCTGCGTGCAGAAGAGATGGAAAAACAGCTAGCCTCGATGGCATTTACCCCATGCGGCAGCCAGGACATGGCGAAGATGGGCTGGGTACCTCCGATGGGATCGCACAGCGATGCGTTAACGCACGTTGCCAATGGTCAAATTGTTATCTGTGCGCGCAAAGAAGAAAAAATCCTCCCGTCCCCGGTGATTAAACAGGCGCTGGAAGCGAAAATCGCCAAACTGGAAGCGGAACAGGTGCGTAAGCTGAAGAAAACCGAAAAAGATTCGCTGAAAGACGAAGTGCTGCACTCTCTGCTGCCGCGTGCTTTCAGCCGTTTTAGCCAGACAATGATGTGGATCGATACGGTTAACGGTTTGATTATGGTGGACTGCGCCAGCGCCAAAAAAGCGGAAGATACGCTGGCACTGCTGCGTAAAAGCCTGGGGTCGTTACCGGTTGTACCATTGAGCATGGAAAACCCGATTGAACTGACGCTGACCGAATGGGTACGTTCCGGCAGCGCGGCACAGGGCTTCCAGCTGCTTGATGAAGCCGAGCTGAAATCGTTGCTGGAAGATGGCGGCGTGATCCGCGCGAAGAAACAAGATCTGACCAGCGAAGAGATCACCAACCACATTGAAGCCGGAAAAGTGGTGACTAAACTGGCGCTCGACTGGCAGCAGCGCATTCAGTTTGTGATGTGCGACGATGGTTCGCTCAAGCGTCTGAAGTTCTGCGACGAGCTGCGCGATCAAAACGAAGATATCGACCGTGAAGATTTCGCCCAGCGCTTTGATGCCGATTTCATCCTGATGACTGGTGAACTGGCAGCGTTAATTCAAAACCTGATTGAAGGATTAGGTGGCGAAGCACAACGTTAATTGCTGATTTACCTTTAATGCCGGATGCGACGCCTGCCGCGTCTTATCCGGCGTACGAAGCCACACCAGGAATATAATCGTTAGCTACAGCGGGCAATAATTCTTAGCGCAGCAATATTATGCGTTTTATGCTGTAACTTGCTCCAGGGGCGTTGTGTCATTGTTTTTCCTCAAGCCGGTGACGCGCTTCACTGCGAATTTTTCGCGTTGCCCCGGTTTTCACTAAATCACGTAACAGCGAAAGATCGGGTTGTTCGACAAATAAGAGTAATGATGGATCCTCTTTTAACCACGCCGTTTTCACATCGGCAGCCAGCTGTGAATTATTAATAGCCAGCGACCGCTCCTGAGGCTCAGTCAATGTCGTTAACAACAACACCGGGGTATGTGCGTTGTGCAATGCCGTTTGGCGCAAATGATCATTGCGACTTTGCAGCAATGCACGCCACCATTCATCATCTGATTTATCTTTTATCGTCGCCAGTTCCGCAACAATATCTGGAGATCTTCGCTGATATTGATATCAACCTTGATGAATTATGAATATATCGGAAATCGAAAAAATCCCAGCAAAGGAAATATTATTATGGGTTAAAGAGAGGACATTTCAGAAAAATGCCCTCCCGTTCAAGGGGAAGGCGAGGAATTACAGATAGCGGCACAGATAAGAGGTGGGTTCGGCAACTTGCAGATGAAACTCGCTGTGACCGGGAACATTAAACACCGAACCGGCTTCATACACTTGCCAGTCGGTCGCGTCAGGCAGTAACACATTCAGCGCGCCACTGATTACCGTCATCTCTTCAGGCTCAGCGGTGCTGAAGGTGTATTCACCTTCAACCATAACACCCACGCTGGCGCGACCAGTGCTGCTGCTGGAAAAGCCGATCGATTTCACTTTGCCGGAAAAGTACTCATTACTTTGAAGCATAAACTGGCCCTGTCTGGTAGTTGAACATCTACTTCACTATAGGGGCCAGAGGCGCTGGCTGTCACGCAAAATTACATCAGTAATTCCGCAGCCAGCCGTGCAATCAATACGTTAGAGAGCAAGACAGGAACATCGAGCTGTTTTTGCAGTAAATCGCGATGACGCTGGTTAAATCCCAAACAATCCAGCATGATGACATCTGCACCTTTTGCCAGTAATTCTTTCCCGGCATCAATGATTTTTTGTTCCGAATCATGAATGGGGTTACCCAATGAAAATACTGGCGGTTTCTGCAAAATTTGCCATTTTTGCGCCTGAACGGTCAGCAACTCCTCAACCGGTACGATAACCCCCACCTGATGATCTTCAACAATAGAGGAAACCAGCGGTGGCAATATCCGCGACGGCTCAAGAAAGATCGTATTACGCGCGGTCATACTACTAATGTTTGCTGTACTCATTAATATAATGACGTCGTAACCCTGATTATCGAGCACTTCAACCACACCTTGCAGGTCTCGCTCAACTTTGCGACGCGAAACATGGGCCAGATGGTTGTCATTTAATAATGTGAGAATTGTGTCTTCGCCTGCTTCTGGCGCGTACTCCGCCATCACTTCTTCGCGGCTTAACTTCCCCAGCAGGCTATGATGGGAAATATTATCTTCGTCAATGTATTCTGTCAGGAGCGGCAAAACTTCCTGCATAGGTACAATGCCGATAGTCAGGATCGCCAACGACGCACTCATTGTTCTTCCACCTTACTTTTATTTCGTCGTTAATTACCGGGCAAGTGTTAAGCACCACTGCTGACACTTACTTGTGCTACAAATGACAAAAAGCGTAGCAGCAGACCTGCACTGCATAATGTAAAGATTCCAAATGATTCCAGTAATGGATTGTTATTGTTTAATATTCTAATTATTTGAAAAACATGAATTGTGAAAAATGTGACGCAGATCCCTTGTGGCGGCACTCAGAATCCCTTCCGAGCGGTCTGATGCGGTCACTCTTTGTCAGGGTCCTCATAGCGTTTTTTCGCATCCATCGCTTCCTGAGCGGTCGGATGTTCACTGATCAACGAGTCTGGTTTAGGATGATCGGCTCTGAGTTGGTACCAGGTTACCGTCTGTCCTGGCTTTCCTTTTTCAATCGTCACTATATATGCTTCACGAGGATAAGGCGGTTTCGTTGGCATCGTTCTTCCTTATTTCACGGGATGAACGTTAAGTATAGGCGCTCGAAAATCAACAATTGATCGTCTGTGCCAGAGCGCTGCGAATTTCAGAAATCACCTGGCTGGGTTCGTTTGTTGCGTCGATGATAATATGCGCAACTTCGCGATATAGCGCATCGCGTTCTTCCAGCACTTCCTGAACTTCTTCGCTCAGTGGTTTTCCCGTTAAGGTTGGCCGTAAATCTTCTTCCGGTGCAGCTTGCAGTCGGTTAACCAGGACTGATACTGGCGCACACAAATAAACCACGATCCCGTTATTTTGCATGAAGTGACGATTAAATTCCGTCAGAATAATGCCGCCGCCCGTGGCGATAACGGTGGATGGCGCAGTTACCGCTTCCAGTGCCGCCGTTTCTCTGGCGCGGAATCCCGCCCACTCTTCCCTTTCGACGATCTCCGCGACCGTCATATTGAGCTGTGATTGCAACCACTGGTCGGTATCGACAAACCGACGGTTAAGCGAATCGGCAAGGGCCATTCCGACCGTTGTTTTACCACAGCCCCGAGGCCCGATCAGAAAAAGAGGTTGTGTCATCGTGGGTTTTCCCCAATAGGTCGCAATGCGGCGAAAGCCGGTGTCATGAGAATGGCGATCATACCATCAAACTAGTACAATTTCGATTGTAAAGAAAAAATTCCACTTAAAGTGAAAATCTCAATACATCCCTTACTATACCAATAAATATTCAAGAATGAAGTGTAAATAATAAATTACATTTAGCCACGACTACGTTGCACTTCCAGCCACCACTTCTCCAGCTCCGCAGCAAAAGCCTGGCGGTCACGTTGTGAAAGACTATCTGGTCCTCCGGTCTGGATCCCACTGGCACGTAAGGTATCCATAAAATCGCGCATCGTCAGGCGCTCACGAATGGTCGCTGGCGTATAACGTTCGCCGCGCGGATTAAGCGCCGCCGCGCCTTTCTCAATGGCTTCAGCAGCCAAAGGTATATCTGCGGTGATCACCAAATCGCCCGCTTCACACTGCCGAACAATTTCGTTATCGGCAACGTCGAAACCTGCCGCGACGCGCAGCGTACGAATAAATCGTGATGGCGGCACGCGTAAACTCTGGTTTGCTACCAGTACCAGCGGCATCTGCATACGTTCCGCCGCGCGATACAAAATCTCTTTAATTACATTGGGACACGCGTCGGCATCCACCCAAATTGTCATAAAGTCATCCTTTGTTGGGTAATCCTCTATTGTGTCGCGCTTTTGCCTTCCGGCATAGTTCTGTTTATGCTTCTGCCAGCGATTATCAAAACAATGAATTTCACGGCAGGAGTGAGGCAATGGAAAAGAAAATCGGTTTTATTGGCTGCGGCAATATGGGAAAAGCCATTCTCGGCGGTCTGATTGCCAGCGGTCAGGTGCTTCCAGGGCAAATCTGGGTATATACCCCCTCCCCGGATAAAGTCACCGCCCTGCATGAACAGTTCGGCATCAACGCCGCAGAATCGGCGCAAGAAGTAGCGCAAATCGCCGACATCATTTTTGCCGCCGTTAAACCAGGCATCATGATTAAAGTGCTTAGCGAAATCACCTCCAGCCTGAATAAAGACTCTCTGGTCGTTTCTATTGCTGCAGGTATCACGCTCGACCAGCTTGCCCGCGCGCTGGGCCATGACCGGAAAATTATCCGCGCCATGCCGAACACTCCCGCGCTGGTTAATGCCGGGATGACCTCCGTAACGCCAAACGCGCTGGTAACCCCAGAAGATACCGCTGATGTGCTGAATATTTTCCGCTGCTTTGGCGAAGCGGAAGTGATTGCTGAGCCGATGATCCACCCGGTGGTCGGTGTGAGCGGTTCTTCGCCAGCCTACGTCTTTATGTTTATCGAAGCGATGGCCGACGCCGCCGTGCTGGGCGGG
The DNA here is from genome assembly GCF_046487065.1 of Escherichia sp. WS2035. Taxonomy (NCBI): domain Bacteria; kingdom Pseudomonadati; phylum Pseudomonadota; class Gammaproteobacteria; order Enterobacterales; family Enterobacteriaceae; genus Escherichia; species Escherichia sp. WS2035. The sequence continues at coordinate 185,992 of NZ_JBJQKD010000001.1, read as the reverse complement.
ATGCCACGCGCCCAGGCGTATAAATTTGCCGCTCAGGCGGTAATGGGCTCCGCAAAAATGGTGCTGGAAACGGGAGAACATCCGGGAACACTGAAAGATATGGTCTGCTCACCGGGAGGCACCACCATTGAGGCGGTACGCGTACTGGAAGAGAAAGGCTTCCGTGCCGCAGTGATCGAAGCGATGACGAAGTGTATGGAAAAATCAGAAAAACTCAGCAAATCCTGATGGCTTTTGCCGGACGTCAGGCCGCCACTTCGGTGCGGTTACGTCCGGCTTTCTTTGCTTTGTAGAGCGCCAAATCTGCCGATTTCAACCACTCGCGATAGTGACTCATTTGTGGATTCAGCGGCGCAACCCCCACACTAATCCGTAAAGTTACCTGTGGCGTATTCGGCAAGCGTAACGTGTTTAGCCCTTCATGCACCCGTAACATGGCGGTGATGGCGCTCTCAGCTGGCGTACCGGACATGATTACTGCAAACTCATCGCCGCCAAACCGACCAATCACATCGCTACCGCGCAGGGTAATTTGTAACTGTCGGGTAAGCGCCACAATCGCTTCATCACCCACATCATGGCCCCAGGTATCGTTGATGCTCTTGAAATGGTCGATATCGATAATCAGTAACGTTGCATCGCGATTATGCCGCCGACAGTTATCAAATTCATTGCGTAACATAGTTTCCCAATGACGTCTGTTATACACGCCCGTCATACCGTCGCGGGTACTCATGACCTGCAACCTGCGTTTATGTTCCGCCAGTTTAGTCGCCGTCTGGTAGCTGACCCAGCCAAACAGCAGAGGATAAATGACAATAATGGGAAGGGAGAGCCACCATTCCAGCGGTGCGCTATTGAACGACACGGTGATGCCCGTCAGTTCGAGGGTGACAAGGCAGGAAACCACCATCAACACCAGACCCGCAACAAACAGACGGGGGCCGCCTGCCCCCATCAAATTCAGACACATAATCATCAACATCGCGGTGGAAGGCAGCACGTTTACGCCCATTACGCCTACCCACATTCCCGCTAATACTGCATCGGTTTTTAAGTTGTAAATTTCCCGGCTAAGCGGATCGACGGCCCTGCTCGCTATCTGCCAGGCTAAATGCGGCCAGACGAACGCCCAGCCGACCAACACCAGCCACCACCAGCCCGGCGGCGGGTGCGAAACCAGCGTTGAAGCAATCGGTAAGAACATGCCAGCCAGACCAACCGCGCGGGGTAGTCTGACGCGACGGGCGAAGCGCAGCCCGGACCGCTGATGTTCGTTTTGAGGAGTTAAAGGAGGTTCCTCCCCATGCGCCGCCGCTTTTTTGAAAAAGTTTTCATCATTCATTATTTTTGGGAACATTCAGAAACAATTTTCCCAAATTATAGAGACGGGACTAAAGGCAGAAGTATGAAATTTCGGGTGAGCCATTTTCGTAGCTCACCCGTTAGCACTATCAGGTATCAGGCGGCTTTCTTGAGGCAGGCACTCATAAACTTATTACGATCATCCCCTTTCAGAGATTGTTGTGTTGCTTGATTATTACATTCGCGCATCTTTTGCTGCTGTGGCGTCAAACTTTTTTCACCAGGCGCAGATTTGCTGTTCTTCAGGCAATCACTCATGTAGGTCTTACGAGCATCCCCTTTCAACGCCTGCGCCGTCGCCTGCTGATTACAAGAGGTCATACGCTGTTGTTGTGGGGTTAAGGTTCTCTCGGCAGCGCCGACGGTGGTTAAAAAAACCAGACCGAAAAGCAAGGTAACCAGTAATGTAATTTTCATCGCACCATCCCTCTTCATGTTTTAACCATGAGCGTATGCGCCCGTGATCTGTCATTAAGTCTGGTTGCTAACAGCAAAAAAACCACCCGGCAGCGAAAATTCACTGCCGGGCGCGGTTTTATTTCAGCCCCAGGGCGGCTTTCATGGTGTAGAAGAGATCGGTCTGGTCGGTCAGTCCAACAACATTGGCGGCATGCGGGCCATACGCCGCAATACGCAACTGACTGCCGGTATGTTCTTGTGAATCCTCTTCGGAGTTCCCGTAACTCATCACCATCACTGCGCCATCTTTGGTATTTAGCGCCTGGGTGAGGCCCGGAGCTTTGGTATCTGGCGCAACTATCTGGCTGGCATGGGCGTGATCAGCGGTGACTATGACCAACGTGTTACCATCCTTTTTAGCGAATTCCAGCGCCCGTTGTACGGCTTCATCGAGATCGACCGTCTCGCCAATTTGCCCACAAGGATTCGCAGCGTGATCCTGTTTATCGATTGACGCACCTTCAACTTGCAGGAAAAAGCCTTTCTCATTTTTACTCAACAATTCAATGGCTTTGTCGGTCATCTGCGCCAGGGTCGGTACACTGTCATTACGTTGCGGATTAGGCGTACAGGTGACTGCGGGCTTATCTATATTACCGTGGTACGTTGCTTTCGGTCCTTGCCAGCGCACTGGCATATTGCCGTCAGCAAACAGTCCTAATAGGGGTTTTTGCTGATTCGCTTCCGTCACCGAATTCAGTGAGGCAGCATCGCTCACCAACTGATAACCACGCGCCTGTGCCTGTTCACGCAGCGTTTTTCCCTGCCATTCACCGGCGGTTGCCGTTTCAGCAAAGGTTTTTGCACCGCCGCCAAGCGTAACATCGGCACGGGCGTTAAGCAGCTGTTCGGTAATCGATCCTTTTCCGCCTTTTTCCAGAGCGTTACCCGGACATTTTTCACTGGTCGCACTTGGACCGTAGCATTTGCGCGAGGTCACATGCGCCACCAGCGCAGCGGGCGTGGCATCCTGCAACTCTGCGGTAGAAACGTTACCGGTCGCCAGACCTGCGGCTTTTGCCATTTCCAGAATCGTTGGGTGATCTTTTTCGTGAATATCGACGCCCAGCGCGCCGTTATAGGTTTTGACACCAGTTGACCAGGCGGTTGCTGATGCAGCCGAGTCGGTGACGTAGTCCGGTTTGCCGGTTTTTTTATTCAGCGCATAGTGAGTGTATTGCCCGGTAAGCGGTAAGGCATCGATACCTTTAAAAAAGCCGCCCGCACCTTCGGCATAATTGCGTGCGGCAGTAATTTCCGAGTCCCCCATCCCATCGCCAATCAGCAAAATAATATTTTTTGCAGGTTTATCGCTAAGAGAATCACGCAGAGCAGCGGTCTGATCACCCGTTAAGCGGCGAGCACCGCCGGGTGCAGTAATATCGCCCTGAGCTGCCCGGTTTTCCAGAACAGGCATTTCTGGTGTCCGGGCTTTTGTCACAGGGGTAAACAGTAACGGTAAGAGTGCCAGTGCAATAGTGCTTTGTTTCACTTTATTTTCTCCATGTACAAATACATTAAAAAATAAAAACAAAGCGACTATAAGTCTCGGCCGTGACAACTTTATGACAGCTGTTGAAAAGATTAACTTTTTACTGACGAGGATGCCTCAATAACTTCTTTACGTAATCGCGCAGCAGCTCCGTATCGTCGTCAGGAATGCTGGCATCGGGCTTTACCTCGTACAGCGCCCCCTCTACCTGATCAATCAACCGCTGTTGATCATTTTGCGCCATATTGCGAAGCATTGCCGTGACGATAATCTCCAAAGCTTCTACCTGCGCACACAGTTCTTTCGACTCTTCTTCTTTTTGGGCAAGCTTAAATAACAACTCAGCAATGAGATTTTTCATGTCTGTATTTCCTTATCCAAAGTATGGAGAAGTTAACATTATGTTTCACAACTTCATAGTGTCTGGAAGTATTATTTTTATGACAAAGGAAATACTTTGCGCAAATATTTTTTGTTTGATTACCAGCGAAACGTTTCTCTTATTTAAATAATTACCCACATAAAATATAGGTCTTTAATTATCAACCTTTATTATAAATAAAAGTTATGAAATATATTCTCTTCGTTATCTTATAATTAAGAGAAAAAAACTCACCACATGGTCATTTAAGCCAGGAATAAATTAGCTTCCCGTTCATCATTTTTGTGATCTTGCACACATCTTTGAGATAACGCACTTTCTTCACCAGTACGTTGCTCGCTTTGTCAGCAGAAGATTGCAACATTCTGTCAGAAGGCCGCGAATCCCCCGTTTTGTCGTGGTAATGTATGCACTTTGTGTTAGACGGGATAGGTTTTTAAGATGGAAAAACTGCGGGTAGGAATCGTTTTTGGTGGTAAATCAGCGGAACATGAAGTGTCTCTGCAATCGGCAAAAAACATTGTCGATGCCATTGATAAAAGTCGCTTCGATGTTGTGCTGCTGGGCATTGATAAACAAGGGCAATGGCACGTCAGCGATGCCAGCAATTATCTGCTAAATGCAGACGATCCTGCCCATATTGCGTTGCGTCCTTCGGCGACCAGCCTTGCGCAGGTGCCAGGTAAACATGAGCATCAGCTTATCGACGCACAAAACGGTCAGCCGTTGCCGACGGTGGATGTCATTTTCCCGATTGTCCACGGTACGCTGGGCGAAGATGGTTCCTTGCAGGGAATGCTGCGGGTCGCCAATTTACCGTTTGTAGGTTCTGATGTTCTGGCTTCAGCGGCCTGTATGGATAAAGATGTCACCAAACGTCTGCTGCGCGATGCCGGGCTGAACATTGCGCCATTTATTACCCTGACGCGCGCTAATCGTCACAACATCAGTTTTGCCGAAGTGGAGTCTAAACTGGGGTTACCGCTGTTTGTAAAACCGGCTAATCAGGGCTCTTCTGTTGGTGTCAGCAAAGTAACCAGTGAAGAACAGTACACAATTGCCGTCGATCTGGCGTTCGAGTTCGATCATAAAGTGATCGTTGAGCAAGGGATCAAAGGTCGTGAAATCGAATGCGCAGTTCTTGGCAACAATAACCCGCAAGCAAGCACCTGTGGCGAGATCGTACTCACCAGCGATTTCTATGCCTACGACACCAAGTACATTGACGAAGATGGCGCGAAAGTGGTAGTTCCGGCAGCCATTGCGCCAGAAATCAACGATAAGATCCGGGCGATTGCCGTTCAGGCTTATCAGACGTTGGGATGCGCAGGCATGGCGCGTGTAGACGTGTTTTTAACCCCAGAGAACGAAGTGGTGATCAACGAGATCAACACCCTGCCTGGCTTCACCAACATCAGTATGTATCCGAAGCTGTGGCAAGCCAGCGGTCTGGGTTACACCGACCTGATCACGCGTTTGATTGAGCTGGCGCTGGAGCGTCACGCTGCGGATAACGCACTGAAAACCACAATGTAATATTCAAACGCCCGGTAATATTCTTATTGGGCGTTTTCAGTTTCTTCATCGCGACGACGAATAATCAATCCCGCCAGCCAGAAACTAATCACCCACGTCACCAGACCGACGGCATAGGTCTGCCAACCTTTTGCTTCAAATCCCAGTAACCCCACCACGCCATTAAGAATGAATATAAGGCCAATGGCGAACGCATAGTAGTGCCAGTCACGGCGGATTTTTACAGGCAGATTCATGGCAGCTCCGTTAACGAAAAACAACATCTTTTCATATTCTGTAACAACTGTCTGTGGTGTAGACAACACTTTCGCAATTGTTAATAAATTTAACTTAAGGTTGCTATTTTGTGACTCGCAACGAAGATTCACGCTTCGGGAATATTCCCAACATCAATTTACCATGATTCTGATATTGACAATCTAAATGACCTGTCAGACTTGCCATAAGCCGCTGGTATCACACCAGAAGAGAAGCAGATGACTTCCGGAGGTTTTTATGGCTGATTTCACCCTGTCAAAATCGCTGTTTAGCGGAAAATATCGCAATGCCTCTTCAACGCCTGGCAATATTGCCTATGCGTTGTTTGTGCTGTTTTGCTTTTGGGCTGGGGCACAATTGCTGAACCTGCTAGTGCATGCGCCCGGCGTCTATGAGCGTTTAATGCAGGTCCAGGAAACAGGTCGCCCACGGGTGGAAATTGGTTTAGGTGTCGGCACCATTTTTGGGCTGATCCCGTTTTTAGTAGGCTGCCTCATTTTTGCAGTAGTGGCGCTATGGCTGCACTGGCGACATCGCCGCCAGTAAGATTTACGTTGCCAGATGCGGCCTAAAACGCCTTATCTGGCGTGACATTCCTGTTTGATCACTGTTTCATACAACGCGCCCGCCGTTCGTCTACGCGCTTCGCAAACCAGGCCGTAGTCAGATTGCGGGTGATTTTCGGGCTTTCCAGTTGAATGCCAGGCAACATTTCGCGGGGTAGTGATTTACCGGTTTTCGCTTCGGCAAGTTGATAAACTTTCTTGTACAGCGCCGTCTCCTCAAAAGAGAAGCTGTCCCCTTTCTCTAACTGACGGCGAATTTCGCTGTCACTCATCCCCAGTTTTCCCGCCAGTTTGCGCGTTGCCAGTTCGGTTTTCCCGGGCTCTTTACTGTCGTAACGAATTAAATCACCGTCCAGTGCCAGCTTCACGCCGCTGGCCTTACTGACCGCGTTCTGAAACGCGGCATTACGGCTGGCGTACCAGCCAGCGTTAAAATCAGCAAAACGGTATATCGGCGCGCTATAGCTGGCGGGATAATTCAGTAAATGGTAAGTACCAAACCACAACCCGCCGCGGCGACTGAAGACTTCCTGACGGACTGTACCGTCCATTTTCCACGGATACCCTTTGGTATGCTGTTCGGCAAAAGCAATACTGACCTGCATCGGCCCACCGGTGCGCACCGGATTGAGCGAACCAAACAGCGTCTGCCCCATTGGCACCATGCTGATCAGATCGTCAAAAATCGCGCTCAATTGCTTTTCTGTACGCACCGAATCTAACCGTTCGCTATAGCTTTTGCCGTTTGGCGATTTGATTTTTAGCGCGGTATGCACCAGAAAAGCAGGAATGTGCATCCGTTCAGCACGACGGTCAATCTCTTGCCAGGCGATCTTGCTTAAGCCCGGAACGGCCGGATCTGCCTGATAATTTGACTCCTGCTGCGCCACCGCCAGCACCGAGCAGACGTTTTCCAGCGTCGGTGCCAGCCCCTGACTTTCAAAGGTGGTGGCGAGATCTTTCGCCCAGGCATCGCGGTCTTTCACGCTCGCAGGCATCTTCTGCCGCACGACGCTCGCCACATCTATCGCTTTTTCGCCCTTTTTCAACGGTTGCGGAGCCTGACTACTACACCCCGCTAAAACCAGAACCGCCAACAATGACAGCGAAGATAGAGGATTGACGCGCGACATTACTTCTCCTTTTTAGCTCAAGGTATGGGTTACTTCCTGAATTTTGTCACCATCCAGCTCATGTTCAAAGCTGCGCAGACGTTTGTAGATAGACATCAACTCAACCAGTGTGGTCCATGAGTTAATCAGGTACTGGAAAGCACCGCGAACCTGACCAAAAACGTTAGTAATCTGCGTCATCAGGCCGAGTGTAATCGTACCGGCAACAATTGACGGAAACAGCAAGAACAAACCGAAAACGTTATCGACCTGCAAATAGAGAATGCGGGCGATATTGAAATACATATAGTGAAAATAGAGGCGGAAATAGTTTTTCCGTACGGCGCTAAAAAGCTCGCGTACCGTAGGCGGCGTCGCGCGCGTGGCATCGTCTTCACCATAAACCAGTTCTTTACGGTAGGCAGCCTCTACACGCTGGTTTTTAAACTCCAGCCCCGGCAGTTTGATCCCTACCACTGCCAGTAATCCGGTCCCCATCAGCGACCAGACGATAGCGGCAATCACCAGACCATACGGAATGTGCCCGACAATCGGCAGCTCCGGCACATGTGCGGAGAGCGTTACCAGCACCGGCAGGAAGGCGATCAACGTCATGATAGCGTTGATAAAGCTGACGCCCATATTCTCCAGCGTTGAAGCAAAACGCATGGTGTCTTCCTGCACACGCTGCGCGGCCCCTTCGATATGACGCAGTTGTTGCCAGTTCGCCATGTAATATTCGTTCATCGCCGTACGCCAGCGGAACACGTAGTGACTGACAAAGAAGTTGTTCAGCACACTGATCACCACCGCGATCAGCGCAATCCCCAGAAAGACGCCCACTTCGCGGTAAAATTGTTCGATGGTGACTTTATGCGGCGAACTTAGCGCCGTTTGAATCAGATCATAGAACGGCGCATACCAGGCGTTGACGGCAACCCCGACTTCCACCAAAAACCAGGTGACGAAGATAATCAGCGCAGTACCGAGTATTGACCAGTATTGCCAACGGTGCGGGCTATAGATAAACCAGAACAATGCAAAAAGTCCTACGCAAACAATGTAGTAAGCGTAAAAAATCAGGAAATCCAACGACCAGAAACGCGCGGCGCTAATCGGGATCTGCCCGGAAGCGCCGGTGATACGCGCCACCCAATCACCCCCACCGACTTGCCAGAAGATAACGGCAATCAATGCCCAAACAAAGGCCGAGAGAAAAAACATTCCCGGCTTTGGGAAAAAAGACTTAAACATATGCACTCCTGCTAACTTCTTATCGTTTTAACAACTGCTGTGTATTAACCGCATGACCGCTACAAAGCGTCAGCCAAATGAAACCGCCCATTGTGACCCATAGCAAGGCGCTTAGTTCGCCAGCCTGACCATAAGAATTGTTTCGACGGGTTTCACAAACCAAAGATTGTTTACATAAGCGGATTAACACGCGCAGGATCACAAATGCAGGCATTGGTGAGCAGGAAAAAGATCGTGTTTACGCGCCGTTACGTTTTTAACACTATTATTGCACTAATTCGCCCTTTGCAATCCATCAATGAGTAGTATAAATACGCTCAGTTACCTTCATTCAATCTATGGACACCACCGTTGAAACGTAGTCTGCTTTTTTCTGCCGTGCTGTATTCGGCGTCATTGACCTCCGTCCATGCGGCTCAGCCGATCACTGAACCGGAGTTTGCCTCTGATATTGTCGATCGTTATGCCGATCATATTTTTTACGGCAGCGGTGCCACGGGGATGGCGCTGGTTGTTATCGACGGTAACCAGCGCGTCTTTCGCAGTTATGGCGAAACGCGACCTGGTAATAACGTTCGCCCGCAGCTGGATTCCGTCATACGTATTGCTTCCCTCACCAAGTTAATGACCAGTGAGATGCTGGTAAAATTGCTCGACCAGGGGACCGTGAAGTTAAACGATCCGCTAAGTAAATATGCTCCGCCAGGCGCACGCGTACCGACCTACAATGGGACGCCCATTACGCTGGTGAATCTGGCAACCCATACCAGCGCCCTGCCCCGTGAACAGCCCGGTGGCGCGGCACATCGTCCGGTATTTGTCTGGCCAACGCGCGAGCAACGCTGGAAATACCTTTCCACTGCCAAACTAAAAGCCGCGCCGGGCAGCCAGGCCGCGTACTCCAACCTCGCATTCGATCTGCTGGCAGATGCACTGGCGAATGCGTCCGGCAAGCCTTATACCCAGTTGTTTGAAGAGCAGATTACCCGTCCGTTGGGGATGAAAGACACCACCTACACCCCCTCACCGGATCAGTGCCGCCGTTTAATGGTTGCTGAGCGCGGTGCCAGTCCGTGCAATAACACGCTGGCGGCAATTGGCAGCGGCGGCGTCTATTCCACGCCAGGCGATATGATGCGCTGGATGCAGCAGTATTTGTCATCTGATTTTTATCAACGCAGTAACCAGGCTGATCGCATGCAGACGTTGATTTATCAGCGCGCGCAGTTTACAAAAGTGATTGGCATGGATGTCCCCGGCAAAGCGGATGCGCTTGGTTTAGGCTGGGTATATATGGCCCCGAAAGAGGGTCGTCCGGGGATTATTCAGAAGACAGGTGGTGGTGGCGGTTTCATTACCTATATGGCGATGATCCCGCAGAAGAATATTGGTGCGTTTGTGGTGGTCACTCGTTCGCCGTTGACGCGCTTTAAAAATATGAGCGATGGCATCAATGACCTGGTGACCGAGCTAAGCGGGAATAAACCGTTGGTTATCCCCGCATCCTGATTAATACTCTGAAGGCAAACGGTTGATAGCGACCAGTTTGCCTTTATTCATTTCGATATAGCCGCCTTTACGCAAAGCAGCGAGAACTTCCGCAACGACAGAACGCGATATACGTGTACGTTGATGGATATAATTCATCACGCCAATACGTGATCGCAATTCTTCATTCCAGTCAATCATTGATAATAACGTCGCGCGGATTTGTTCGTAGGAATTATGCCCAATGAGCTGAACGTCGCGTAATTCCAGAATTCTATTTTGCCAGGCTAACCAGTAAAAAGCGTCTCGCCAGAGTTGATTTTGTTCAATAAGAGTAATGGTTTGTTTGGCTGGCAAATGATATCCCGTACAGTTTCCTTCTGATATTAATTTGTATGGTATATCGTTTTTCATTAAACCATCAGCCAGCCCCATAATATAAGGAGCCTGTGTAATACCGATAAGTACGTTTTCTTCTCTACGCAGAGAGATAACACCTTCTAAAATAACGAAAGTATCTTCGCTATTGACATCACTGGAAAATATAACTTGCTTTTCATTATTAAACTCGAAGCGCGTACCGTATCTGGACAAACATTTATCGAGCTTACCAAATTCCTGAAGAGGTTTAACTACAGATAACATTTGCGCGTCCTTTGCAGTAATGCCCGTCAAATCCTTGACGGGCATTATTTAGATTAAATTACCTATTTCTTCGGAGTGAAGAATATTACCAGGTATATTTAACACCCACATTCGCGGACCAGTCTTGATCTACGTCACCACCACCGAGGTAGTTAGCATCGGTATAGGCGCTGAAGTTCTTGGTGAAGCTGAACTGAGTACCCAGACCAACACGTACCGCAGACCCTTCAGTACCGTTATCGATGGAATCACCGTTCACATCGTTATCGTTGTTAGAGTCGTCGTAGACGTAAGCCAGTTTGAAGTACGGAGTCAGAGCCTGGTCTTCGCTGTAGGTGAAGGTATAACCTGCATCTACACCCAGTTCATAACGCATGCTGTCGTAAGACTGACCATCAACTTTCATGTTGTTGCTCAGCTGGTAATCATCACCAGACTGGAACAGACCAGAAACGCTGCCGTAAGGAGTTACGTAACCTGCATCACCCAGTTTGAAGTCGTAACCGGCTTTCAAACCAAAGCCCCAAGCGTCGGAGTTGGTGCTGCCGTCAACGTAAGTACCGTTGCTCATGGTTGCAGACAGGTCGTTGTTGAAGTGAGAGTAGCTCAAGCTACCGTCAACAAAGACGTTGTTCGCGAAGTGAGCAGAAGAGTAGATGTAGGCAGTCTGGCTGTCTTGATCCACCTGACCAGAACGGTCATTCATATCACCTTTAGCGAAGCCTGCAGCCGCACCGACGATCCACTTAGCGTTGTTACCGTCAATTTTGGTATCAACACCGACCATGATGCCGTTAACATCCTGATCATAGTTGATGGTGCCGTTGTCGCCGTTGAAGTTACCACCGAAGTAGCTTACCCATGCGCCGCCGTTATCAGCCAGACCATGACGAGAGTTGGTCAGACGAGTACCAACGGTGTCTTGTTCCAGGTTCCAGATATTGGTGTTCGCAGACGGGATGCTCAGCGCCATGTTAGCGTAGTCGGTCAGCTCCATCTGTTGCAGAACAACGGTGTTACCACGCTGCTCAGCCTGATAGGTGTATGCACCCAGGTCAGCTTTGTTAGCAGCAGAGAAAGTCGCGTTGCTGTTTTTGTCGTTGACGTAGATAATTTCTTTATCTTTGTAATCAGCGATTGCGCCAGCGCCAGTTGCGTTGTCGATACGAACTTTGTAGTTACCGGTTGCAGCAACAACGTTGTCTACAGAACTGTTATCCAGTTCAGTACCGTTGTCTACGTCGCCGTTGCCATTGATAGTCAGGTGACCATCAGAGTTCATAGCAACAATACCGTAACCGTAGTTAGACTTGGAAGTATCCCACGTACGGTCGTTCACCAAATCCGCGTTCAGAACGTAATCGCTGCTGTTGATGTCGAACACACCAGAAACTACGTTGCCGTTATGGTCAGCGATGTTGCCGCTAGTCAGTTCCAGTTTGTCAGTACGGAAAGCTTCAGTATCAAACTGATCAACGTTCACATCCAGTACACCACCGTTAGTTACGGTGATGGTATTGGCATACAGGTTAGAATAGTTATTCCAGCCAGTAGATTCGGTTAAATTAACGGTACTGTAGCTATCAACAGTCAGGTGGTCTGTAGCAACCAAACCATCTTCACCAATATTCAGTGAGGAGCCGTTGGTTAAACCAATGGTATCTGAGACCAGAGAGGAATCAGTAACATTTACCTGAGAGCCATTATTTACAGCTAATGTATCAATTACTGAACTATTAACGGTATTCCATTCTGAACCATTGTTCAGTGCTACGTTAAATACGCCGCTCTGGAATACCTTGTTGTCAATAATACGACCCCAATCGTTAGCTTCGATAGTGGCACCAGGGGTCAGGCTGTTCGGCGCAACATCATACATATCTGCCGGAGCAATTACTTCAGCACTCATGTTTGCTGAGCCAACCCACTTACTACCGTTGTTCAGAGTAATGTTCAGTTCATCAACGTTCTGAGCATCATCTACCCAACCACCGTTGGTATCAAGGACACCGTCACCATTGCTGTCATGGCCGGTTGAATAGAAGAATACGCCATCGTTATTCCAGTGGCTTGTGAACTCGACATCACCCAACAGGGTTGAATGGTCAAAGTTTACATTGTTTTTCATGGAATAATTTGAGCCAGCATTGTCAGAGAATGACAGAGCTACGTCATTTTCGCCACCATTACCAGCGTAATCACTTGGTTCAGCAGATTTACCGAAGAAGCCATTGCTTTCTTCCAGCGGAGTCTGTGACCCTGAAGTTACAGTGGAGTTAGACACATTAATGTTGTTGTCCCACTGATGATATTCGCTAGTATAAGTCGTGTTGCTTGTATTGCCTTCAGACAGCGCAATACCAGCTACACGGGAGTTGTTAGTAATATTGATATTGCTTTCAACATCAAGATTTACTGCAACACCCAGAGCGGTATAGAACGTTTCATTGGTTGACTTAGATTTATCACCATCAAGATATGTGTCAGTGAAGTAAAGAGCTTCATAGTCATCATCAATGGTGGAATTGGATACGTTCAGAGTGAATACGTCACCATCGTACCAATTGTAGTCAAGGTCAGTAGTGATTCCGTTATAGAAATTATAGCCACTATAGGTCTGTGGAGTTACAACTTCACCTTTAGCATTAACTTCTGCAGGAGTAATGCTGTAATAACCAAATGGCAGTTCAGAAGTGATTGACCCATGAATTACTGAATTGCTGATATCTAACTGGTTAACAGAACCGCTAGCGTAATCATGATTCAAGTAATAAGTAGAAATGGTACCGTTAACAGTATCGCCTTTAAAGACGGTGTCGAAATCACCATTGGCATTGTTATAGTAAACAAAACCATTGTAAGTTACGTAGTTACCGTCTGAACCCATCGGGTCCATGCCGCCAGCATCGGCAATTCCATCATTGTCAGTGTCATACGGCCAAACTAAATCGGTCGTGGTGTTGTCATGATACCCCCAGGTATCATAGTTTGCTGCATTAGCCTGAGAGGTGATAGCCAGAGTGCAAGCCAATGCTAATTGTGATACTACAAGTTTCTTTTTCCAGGAGTGCATTTGTCATCCCTCCTCAGGGACGTAATAAGTTGATCCATCAATTATCAATGCATAGAAAACATATTATGTTTCGCGTTTACGATTATGCGGCGTTATAGAGGAATGGTTCAATTATTCTTTCCCCTAAGTCCGATTGCGGACATATATAAAGCACGTGAACACACACACAGAAATAAATAACAAAAACACAATATTTCAATACGTTAATGAAAGCGTTAATTTTAAAACATAGACCATAAAAATATAAAACAGCTAAAACAGACAAATAATGTATCAATAAGCAATGAACTTTAAGTTATTCACTTTTTGAAAACGTCACCAAATCCCCAAAAACAATAATCTATGGCTATAAATAAAAATTAAAAATATTTTCAGTGAATATGAAATTATTGCTATTTCTATTACAAAGATGTCCTGACCTCTTTTTCATTCTCTTCTTGTCAACATCGCGACAACTTTCGTAAAACACACCCAGCCTGCTTCAGGTATACTATGCCCCTCGATTCCACAAACATCAGGCAGACCATGACAGACTTAATCCAACGCCCTCGTCGCCTGCGCAAATCTCCTGCGCTGCGCGCTATGTTTGAAGAGACAACACTTAGCCTTAACGACCTGGTGTTGCCGATCTTTGTTGAAGAAGAAATTGACGACTATAAAGCCGTTGAAGCCATGCCAGGCGTGATGCGCATTCCAGAGAAACATCTGGCACGCGAAATTGAACGCATCGCCAACGCCGGTATTCGTTCCGTGATGACTTTCGGCATCTCTCACCATACCGATGAAACCGGCAGCGATGCCTGGCGGGAAGATGGACTGGTGGCGCGTATGTCGCGCATCTGCAAGCAGACCGTGCCAGAAATGATCGTTATGTCAGACACCTGCTTCTGTGAATACACATCTCACGGTCACTGCGGTGTTCTGTGCGAGCATGGCGTCGACAACGACGCGACTCTGGAAAATTTAGGCAAGCAAGCCGTGGTTGCAGCTGCTGCAGGCGCAGACTTCATCGCCCCTTCTGCCGCGATGGATGGTCAGGTACAGGCGATTCGCCAGGCGCTGGACGCTGCGGGCTTTAAAGATACGGCGATTATGTCGTATTCGACCAAGTTCGCCTCCTCCTTTTATGGCCCGTTCCGTGAAGCTGCCGGAAGCGCATTAAAAGGCGACCGCAAAAGCTATCAGATGAACCCAATGAACCGTCGTGAGGCGATTCGTGAGTCACTGCTGGATGAAGCCCAGGGCGCAGACTGCCTGATGGTTAAACCTGCCGGAGCATACCTCGACATCGTGCGTGAGCTGCGTGAACGTACTGAATTGCCGATTGGCGCGTATCAGGTGAGCGGTGAGTACGCGATGATTAAGTTCGCCGCGCTGGCGGGTGCTATAGATGAAGAGAAAGTCGTGCTCGAAAGCTTAGGTTCGATTAAGCGTGCGGGTGCGGATCTGATTTTCAGCTACTTTGCGCTGGATTTGGCTGAGAAGAAGATTCTGCGTTAATGATCATTATGCCGGGTTATCCAACCCGGCATTTCCCCCTTACCCCGCCCGATAAAACGGAATATCCCCAAGAATCGTCGCCCGATGCATAATCCGCCGCTGTGGCAGGTAATCCGCATTGGCATAGTGCTGAGTCACTCGGTTATCCCAAATCGCAATATCATTCGGTTGCCAGCGCCAGCGCACCTGAAACTCCGGTTTAGTGATATGGGCAAACAAAAAACCTAACAAGGCTTCGCTCTCTTTCTCGCTGACATCAACAATTCGTGTGGTAAAACCTTCGTTCACAAACAGTGCCTGTTTACCGGTCACCGGATGCGTTCGCACCACCGGATGTAGCAACGGTGGATTTTTCGCGACCGCCTCACGCCAGCGTTGATGCTCAGCCTCGGTTTTGCGGTACTTGTATTCCGGGAACGATTTACGGAAATCATGCTCCGCACGCAACCCGCTCAACAGCTGGCGGAAGGGAACAGAGAGCGCCTCATATGCGGCAATACCACTGGCCCAGAGCGTATCGCCGCCGGTCGAGGGTAACTCTTTCGCCGCCAGAATCGCCCCTGCGGGTGGCGTTTGAATAAATGTCACATCGGTGTGCCAGTTGTCGTTATCCGGCGGATTATCATTATGGGTATCCAGGACGATGATCTCGTCAACCCCTTCAGCATGAGGGTAAACAGGGTGAATATGCAGCTCGCCAAAACGCTGGGCCAGCGCGCGTTGCTGCTGCGGCGTGATAGCTTGATCGCGCAGAAACACCACCTGATGGCGCAGCACCGCATGGTAAAGCTGTTCAAACTGATTATCGCTTAACGGGCGCGTTAAGTCGGCCCCCGTAATTTGTGCGCCAATATACGGCCCCAGCGGGGTAATGCTCAGACGTTCACTCATTGTACTTCTCCATGCCAGGGCGTCAGGCGGCGCTGTAACGCGCGCAGACCCAGTTCTAAAAGAAAGGCGATAATCGCAATCACCGCGATCCCCGCCAGCACCACGTCAGTCGCGAGAAATTCACCCGCTGACTGAACCATAAATCCTAAACCGCGCGTTGCGGCAATCAGCTCCGCCGCCACCAGCGTAGACCAGCCCACACCCAGACCAATGCGTAATCCGGTGAGGATTTCCGGCAGCGCGCCGGGCAAAATGACAAACCACAGCACCTGCGCACGGCTGGCACCCAGCGACTGGGCGGCACGAATGCGAACCTGCTGCGCGCTTTTCACCCCCGCCAGCGCCGACATCGCCACCGGCGCAAAAATCGCTAAATAGATCAGCAAGATCTTCGAGGTTTCGCCAATACCAAACCAGATCACCATCAGCGGCAAATAAGCCAGCGGCGGCACCGGACGATAAAGCTCGATTATCGGATCCAGAATGCCGCGCACCGTCGGGCTTAGCCCCATGGCGATCCCGACCGGAATACCGATCAACACCGCCGCGAGTAGCGCCAGCAAAATGCGCGTCAGGCTGGCTGCCAGATGCTGCCACAGCGTGGCGTCCATAAATCCCTGCGGCCCGGCAATGGTGAGCAGTTTTGCCAGTACCTGTTGCGGTGGCGGCAAAAACAGCGGGCTAATCAGTTGCAGCGCCGCGACTGCCCACCATACAGTGAGCAAAACCGCTAACGTACCAATGCTTAAGGTCACCTGACGCGAGAGCGGCCAGCGCCATTTCAGCCGATGCGAATGCAGTATTTCATTAATGAGCACACTCATGAGAACGCCTCCCGTTGCTCAAATACGCGGCTTAAAACATATTCGCGCATGGCGATGAATTGTGGATCGGACTTGATGCTGCGGCTCGACTCTCCCGCAACAAAGCGGCGAGCAAAGTTGAGCGGCAGCCGCTCCAGCACACGGCCTGGGCCGGGTGAAAGCAAAACCAGTTCAGTCGCCATAAACACCGCTTCTTCTATATCGTGGGTAATCAACAGCACCTGCTTTCCCGTCTCCTGCCAAAGTTTCAGCAGCAGGGTTTGCATCTGGTCGCGGGTGAAGGCGTCCAGCGCACCAAACGGTTCGTCGAGTAATAACAGCTGGGGATTTGCCGCCAACGCGCGGGCAATCCCCACCCGCTGACGTTGACCACCGGAAAGCTGCCAGATGTAGCGTTTTTCTGCGCCTTCCAGCCCGACTTTTTTCACCATCTGGTGTGCGATTTCCAGTCGCTGCATTTTCTCTACACCTGCCAGTTGCAGGCCGAACGCCACGTTGTCCTGTACATTGCGCCACGGTAACAACCCTTCATTCTGAAAAACTACGCCACGCTCTGCTCCCGGTCCCTGAATACCCTTACCCGCCAGTTGAATGCTGCCATGCTGATAAGGCACAAAACCAGCAATCAAATTCAGCAACGTAGTTTTGCCGCAGCCAGACGGCCCCAGAACTACCAGAAGCTCGCCGCTTTCCAGCGTCAGGTTGATATCTTCCAGTGCCGGTTTGCCGCCATAATCGGCGTAAAGATGAGAAATTTGCAGCATCTGCGCCTCCTTTTATTGCACGAAGCGCGAGGTAACGTACTGGCTGTAATCATTCGCTACAGCCGGGACTTTGCCCTGCTCTTTCAAAAACTGCGCGGTGTCGATGATCGCTTTGTTCACCGGTCCGGTCAGTTCTGCCGTTTGTTGCTGCGGCGTCAGATAGGTATTCCCCTTCACCAGCCCCGGAACGTCACCTTCCGGCACGCCGCTTAACCGCGCCAGTTTGCTGATGTTTTCCGGCTGTTTCAGCCACGCGTCTGGGTTAGCAATGTACGGTTGCTGAGCATCGATGGCGCTTTTAGCGAACGCTTTCACGACCTCAGGATGTTTCTCGGCAAAATCTTTCCGCACGACCCAGACGTCCAGTGTCGGCGCGCCCCACTGCCCGACCTGTTCAGAATCGGTCAGCACCTTGCCATCTTTTTCCAGGGCGTTAACCGCCGGTGCCCATACATAAGCACCATCAATATCTCCCCGCTGCCATGCGGCGATAATTGCGGGCGGCTGCAGGTTCACAATCTCAACTTGCCCAGGTTTAATACCCCAGTGTTTCAGCGCCGCCAGCAGGCTGTAGTGGGTGGTGGAGATAAACGGTACGGCGATGCGTTTACCAATCAAGTCTTCCGGTTTACTGATAGTTTTCTTTACCACCAGCGCTTCGGAGTTACCCAGTTTTGACGCCAGCAAGAAGACTTCAATCGGCACCTGTTGGCTGGTTGCAACCGCTAACGGGCTGGAACCGAGGTTGCCGATTTGCACATCGCCCGAAGCCAGCGCCCGCACGATGCTGGCTCCACTGTCAAACTTACGCCAGTCCACGGTTGCTCCGCTTTCTTTAGCAAAGGTGTTGTCGGCCTGAGCCACTTTCGCCGGTTCGGCGGAGGTTTGATACGCCACGGTGACGTTCACCGCTTGCGCCTGAAAAGCGATGAATGCCAGTGCGGCAAGAAATGTGTTACGCGATGAAATTGCCATGATTGTCTGCTCCCCCGTCTTGTTATGGGAGCAGTATTTCGTTGCGGGTAAGTTTGATAAAGGAATTAAAACGTCTTGTTAATAACAAAGCGTTTTTAGAAAAAAATCGGCAATGGTTAGCGAGTTTGCGCATTTTGCTACTTTTAACAAACATCGCCTGATGTGACGCTCACGCCTCTTATCATGCCTACAAATACTGGGGCCGGATAAATTTTATTCTCCAGTGTTATATACTATAGGGGGGTATGCATTGACATATAGCATACCCCCCTATAGTATATTGCGTGCAGATGATGAGGTGCGAAATGCCCAGTACTCCGGAAGAGAAGAAAAAGGTCCTTACTCGAGTTCGTCGTATTCGGGGGCAGATTGATGCTCTGGAACGGTCGCTGGAGGGTGATGCCGAATGCCGTGCCATACTCCAACAGATCGCTGCCGTTCGGGGCGCGGCTAACGGACTGATGGCAGAAGTGCTTGAAAGCCATATCCGGGAAACGTTTGACCGAAATGACTGCTACAGCCGTGAAGTCAGCCAATCCGTTGACGACACTATTGAACTGGTTCGTGCCTATCTTAAATAGCTGAATCTATTACCATATTGAGGAAGAGCGAGAGATGAAATCACGTGCTGCCGTTGCATTTGCTCCCGGTAAACCGCTGGAAATCGTTGAAATTGACGTTGCACCACCGAAAAAAGGTGAAGTGCTGATTAAAGTCACCCATACCGGTGTTTGCCATACCGACGCATTTACCCTCTCCGGCGATGACCCGGAAGGTGTCTTCCCAGTGGTTCTCGGTCACGAAGGGGCCGGGGTTGTAGTTGAAGTCGGTGAAGGCGTAACCAGCGTCAAACCTGGCGACCATGTGATCCCACTTTACACCGCAGAGTGCGGCGAGTGTGAGTTTTGTCGTTCTGGCAAAACCAACCTGTGTGTCGCGGTTCGCGAAACGCAGGGCAAAGGCTTGATGCCAGACGGCACCACCCGTTTTTCTTACAACGGGCAGCCGCTTTATCACTACATGGGATGCTCAACATTCAGTGAATACACCGTGGTAGCGGAAGTGTCTCTGGCCAAAATTAATCCAGAAGCAAACCATGAACACGTCTGCCTGCTGGGCTGTGGCGTGACCACCGGTATTGGCGCGGTACACAACACAGCTAAAGTCCAGCCAGGTGATTCTGTTGCCGTGTTTGGTCTTGGCGCGATTGGTCTGGCAGTGGTTCAGGGCGCGCGTCAGGCAAAAGCGGGACGGATTATCGCTATCGATACCAACCCGAAGAAATTCGAACTGGCGCGTCGCTTCGGTGCCACCGACTGCATTAACCCGAATGACTACGACAAACCGATTAAAGATGTCCTGCTGGATATCAACAAATGGGGTATCGACCATACCTTTGAATGCATCGGTAACGTCAACGTGATGCGTGCAGCGCTGGAAAGCGCGCACCGCGGCTGGGGTCAGTCGGTGATCATCGGGGTAGCAGGCTCCGGTCAGGAAATCTCCACCCGTCCATTCCAGTTGGTCACCGGTCGCGTATGGAAAGGTTCCGCGTTTGGCGGCGTGAAAGGTCGTTCCCAGTTACCGGGTATGGTTGAAGATGCGATGAAAGGTGATATCGATCTGGAACCGTTTGTCACGCATACCATGAGCCTGGATGAAATTAATGACGCCTTCGACCTGATGCATGAAGGTAAATCCATTCGAACCGTAATTCGTTACTGATTTCCCGCTGGTTTACCCCGTCCAGTTCAGATGGGGTTCTTAATACTCTCCCCGGGCAGCCGTCCGGGGGATTAACCGTGAGATAATGACTGATGGAACTCATTGAAAAACATGCCAGCTTTGGCGGCTGGCAAAATGTGTATCGGCATTATTCCCAATCACTGAAATGTGAAATGAATGTCGGCGTCTATCTCCCCCCAAAAGCCGAGAATGAAAAATTGCCGGTGTTGTACTGGCTTTCAGGCCTGACCTGCAACGAGCAAAATTTCATTACTAAATCGGGGATGCAGCGTTACGCGGCTGAGCACAACATTATTGTTGTTGCGCCGGACACCAGTCCGCGAGGCAGTCATGTCGCAGATGCTGACCGTTACGATCTCGGGCAAGGTGCCGGGTTTTACCTGAACGCGACGCAAGCGCCGTGGAATGAACATTACAAAATGTATGACTATATCCGCAACGAGCTGCCGAATTTAGTGATGCATCATTTTCCGGCAACGGCCAGAAAGTCAATCGCAGGTCATTCTATGGGCGGGCTGGGCGCGCTGGTGCTGGCGTTACGTAACCCAGATGAATATGTCAGCGTCTCGGCGTTTTCGCCCATTGTCTCCCCATCGCAAGTACCGTGGGGACAGCAAGCCTTTGCCGCATATCTTGGTGAAAATAAAGATGCCTGGTTGGATTACGATCCGGTGAGTCTTATTTCACAAGGTCAACGCGTTGCGGAAATCATGGTTGATCAGGGGTTGAGTGATGATTTTTACGCGGAACAACTGCGGACTCCAAATCTTGAAAAGATCTGCCAGGAGATGAATATCAAGACGTTAATCCGTTATCACGAGGGTTATGATCACAGCTATTATTTTGTCTCCAGTTTTATTGGCGAGCATATTGCCTACCACGCCAATAAACTGAATATGCGTTGAGCATCCGCGCACGCATGCCGGATGCGGCGTAAACCTTATCCGGCCCACATTTCGCTCGTAAACCGTAGGCCTGATAAGACGCGAAAAGCGTCGCATCAGGCATCTGCACACGATTTATCAATGTTTACCACATCAAATCATCAGGCACTTTGAAGTCGGCATACGGATCGTCTTCATCCTGCTCTTCGGCGCTGAGCGCGCTGTGCAACACAATACTGCTGGCATCACGCTGAGCAATTTTATCGGCAACGCTGGCGGGAATAATGGCGTATTCACCTTCGCTATTGTTATCGACCAACAAGCGGGCAATCGCCAGACGACCATTAATCAACTGCGTTTGCGTGAGCTTATCGACAAAAATCTTCTTAATCAGATTGCCGTCAGTGAAGTTAAAACCAATATCGCCATTGGCAATGGTAATTCGGTTCATTTCAATGAGCTGCTTCACCTGGGCTTTATATTCTTTCGCCAACGCCGCTTGTTTTTGTTGCTCGCTAAGCTGTTTATCACGCTCAAGCTGTGCCTTTTTATTTTCTTCTACCGCCGCCCGTGCTTCACGCGCCTGAACACGCGATTTTTTCGCCGTTCTCTCGACCTTCGCCGCTTTTTTGCTGGTGACTAGTCCCGCTTTGAGCAACTGCTCTTGTAAGGTAAGTTTTGCCATCTTTGTTTCCAAACCCGCTGAATAATTTTTAGCGAGTATACCTGTAAACGCCGTAGGTGTATTGGGGGCAAGTCCCTTTCGCCCCTGCTTAATAAGGCGCGTCAGGCATCGGCACACGGCTGCATTCTTGATCTCCGACTCATCAAAATAAACACCGCCAACCCAGCAACAAGAATACCCGGTGCAGAAGCGGCCATTACGCCGACCGTGCCAGTGCCTAATGCCAGCATTTTCCCGGCCAGTAACGGACCGCTCATAGCCCCCAGACGCCCTACCGCCACGGCTGTTCCCACACCTGTTGCGCGGATCTGCGAACTGTAAAACAACGGTGCCAGAGCATACAAAACGCTTTGCCCACCTGTCGCAAACAACCCCGCGACAAATCCCGCCAGCAACATACTGTTAAATGACGACACCGTTCCCAGCGCCAGCAGCGAAGCTAACATGCCGCTATAAATCAGTAGCGACATGGTTACTGGACGCAGTTTATCCATCAATGCGCCCAACATTAACGTCCCGCTTGCCGCCCCCATTTGCAGTGCAAACATCACCCCTGCCGCCTGCGATGGCTGGAATCCTTGCTCCACCAAAAGCAGCGGCAGCCAGTTGATCAACATGTAGACCACCAGCAGAGTGAAAAAATAACACAACCACAGCAGCAGCGTCGCGGTTGCCGTTTCTGGCGCAAATAACGCACGCAGTGGTGGCGCAGCCTGTTTTTCGCCAGCGAAAACCGTCGACTCCGGCAGCCAGCGCATTAATAGCGGCACCAGAATCAACGGCACCACACCACCTACCCAAAACACCGTTTGCCATGCTAAGTTTGCCCCCGCGAAACCCAGCGTCGCCGCCAGCGCCGCGCCAATGGGAACACCGCAATACATCAGGCTCACTGCCGTCCCACGAAAACGTGGTCCCGCGGCTTCAGACGTCAGGGCGATAAGATTCGGCAACGCCGCCCCCAGCCCGACACCGGTCATCAGCCGCGCAAAGACCAGTGAGGGGAAATCCCATGCAATCGCCGTTGCCAGCGAGAACAAACCAAACAGCGCAACTGAGCCAATCAAAATACGCTTACGCCCATAACGGTCTGCCAGCATCCCGCCAACCAGCGCGCCGGGTAGCAAACCGAGTATTCCGGCGCTAAATATCCAGCCCATTTGCATTTTATCGAGTGCGAAAGCCTGGGCGATGCCACCCGCCGCAATGCCAGCCGCCTGAAGATCCAGCCCTTCCATCAGAGCGACCAAAAAACAAAGCCCGATGGTCAGCATCAGGCGGGATGAAGATGATGAAGGGGTACGAGTCGACATAAGATGAACCTCATTGCGAGTGCAGGTGAATCGCGACTGATACATTGCCAGCCGCGTAATCAGAACTATTTAATGACTGCCTACGGGCGAAATGTAGGCCGGATAAGGCGTTCACGCCGCATCCGGCAGTCGTGCTGGGATGGGCATACAAAATGCACGTTCTCGGCAGTCAATATTATTTGTTGTTGCGCAGATCCAGCGCCACGTCGACGATCATATCCTCCTGGCCGCCAACCATCCGGCGTTTGCCCAGCTCAACGAGAATATCCACCGCGCTTAAGCCATAACGCGCCGCCGCCGTTTCACAGTGACGCAGGAAGCTGGAGTAAACACCAGCGTATCCCAGCGCCAGCGTTTCGCGATCGACTCGTACCGGTCGATCCTGCAACGGACGCACCAGGTCGTCAGCGGCATCCATTAACGCATAGAGATCGCCCCCATGCTGCCAACCCAGTTTATCCGCGGCGGCAATAAATACTTCCAGCGGCGCGTTACCTGCGCCCGCGCCCATTCCCGCGAGGCTGGCGTCGATTCGGTCGCAGCCCTCTTCCACCGCCGCGATAGAATTCGCCACGCCAAGACTCAGGTTATGGTGAGCGTGCATGCCGGTTTGCGTTTCTGGTTTCAGCACTGCTTTCAGGGCGCGGAAACGGTCACGGATATCGCTCATGTTCATCGCACCGCCAGAATCCACCACATAAATACAGGTCGCACCGTAGCCTTCCATCAGCTTTGCCTGCTTTGCGAGATTCTCCGGCGTGGTCATATGGCTCATCATCAGAAAACCAACGGTGTCCATTCCGAGCTCGCGGGCATACTGAATATGCTGGGCGGAAACATCAGCCTCGGTACAGTGCGTTGCCACACGAACCACCCGCGCGCCAGCCTGCCAGGCATTTTTCAGATCGTGAATAGTGCCGATTCCTGGCAGCAACAACGTCGCGATTTTGGCGTGCTTCACCACATCCGCCGCCGCTTCAATCCATTCAAGGTCGCTATGTGCGCCGAAACCATAGTTAAAGCTGGAACCCTGCAAACCGTCGCCGTGGGCCACTTCAATCGAATCCACGCGGGCATCATCCAGTGCTTTGGCAATCTGGCGGACATTTTCCAGCGAATACTGATGACGAATGGCGTGCATACCGTCACGCAACGTGACGTCCGAAATATAAAGTTTTTTACCGTTCATGCCGCTTCTCCTGCCTTGCGCGCCAGTGACTGGGCCATTTTTTCCGCTGTCGCCAGCGCACTGGAAGTCATAATGTCGAGGTTGCCCGCATAGGCAGGCAGATAATGCGCTGCGCCTTCGACTTCCAGCCAGACCGCCGTTTTCAGCCCGGAGAACTGCCCCACGCCCGGTAAATTGACCGGTTTATCCTGCGGGATGACTTCAAACTGCACGCGCTGTTTCAGGCGATAACCCGGTACGTAAGCCTGCACCGCCTCAGCCATTTCATTGATTGAGGCTTCGATATCATCTTGTGAAGCTTCGTCGCTCAATACATACACCGTGTCACGCATCATCAACGGTGGCTCTGCTGGGTTAAGCACAATAATCGCCTTCCCTTTTGCCGCGCCACCCACCACTTCAATGGCGCGCGAAGTGGTTTCCGTAAATTCATCGATGTTGGCACGCGTGCCGGGTCCGGCAGATTTACTGGCAATAGAAGCGATAATTTCGGCGTAATGAACACGCGCCACGCGTGAAACTGCCGCTACCATTGGAATGGTGGCCTGGCCGCCGCAGGTGACCATGTTGACGTTCAGTTGAGCGACGTTCTCCTCGAGGTTAACCACCGGCACGCAGTAAGGGCCGATGGCAGCAGGCGTCAGGTCAATTAAGCGAATATCCGGTTTCGCTTCGCGCAAAGCGGCATCGTTTTTCACATGCGCGCCCGCGCTGGTCGCATCAAATACAATGTCGATATCAGCAAATTCAGGCATGTTCATCAGCCCGATCACCCCTTCATGGGTGGTGGCGACGCCCATACGTCTGGCACGCGCCAGACCGTCGGACTGAGGATCAATGCCGACCATCACCGCCATCTCCAGATGCTGACCGTGACGCAAAATTTTAATCATCAGATCGGTGCCAATGTTGCCTGAACCGATAATGGCGACTTTACGCTTACTCATGACAGACTTCCTTTTGGGGCTGCGCTTGAAAATGTCGCAGCAACTGAACCTATGCCTTCGATATGGGCTTCAAAACGATCGCCCGCATTCACCGCCACCATCGGACCTAATGCCCCGGTAAGAATGATATCTCCGGCGCGCAGCGGTTCACCCAGACTGGCCATTTTGCGTGCCAGCCAGACGGCGGCATTAAGCGGATGTCCCAGGCATTCGCTGCCGCGCCCGCTGGAAACCTCTTCGTTATTACGCGTCATCTTCATGGCGCAGTTTTTCAGGTCTAACCCCGCCGGGCGTTGCGCCGGACCGCCGATGACATACACCCCGCAGGAAGCGTTATCTGCCACGGTATCGACAAACTGAATCGACCAGTCGCGAATGCGGCTCCCCACCACCTCCAGCGCCGGAAGTACCCATTCAATGGCGTTATACAATTCGTCGAAGGTGATATCGGTTGCGGGTAGATCGCGGTTCAACACCAGTGCAATCTCCGCTTCAATGCGGGGTTGCAGAACACGGGAAAAAGGAATGGTTTCATTATCGCCATAACACATGTCGGCAAATAATGTCCCGAAATCCGGTTGATCAACGCCCAGTTGTTGCTGCACTTTCGGATGCGTCAGCCCCACTTTGCGCCCCACCACGCGACGCCCCTGCGCAACGTCATGTTGCACATTGATGTGCTGAATGGCGTAGGCCGCTTCAGCGTTATCGATACCAATCAGATCGCGCAGCGGCGCAATCGCTTCGCCCTGCTCTGCGGCGCGGCGTAAATCCGCCGCCAGTTGCTCAAGAGTATGCTTCGTCATGACCGTTCCTTAAGGGCGTGCGAGGAAATTCAGCACCAGTTGATTGAAAGCGTCGGCATGTTCCCACTGCGCCCAGTGACCACAGTCGCGGAAGATATGCAGTTCAGAACCGGCAATGCCGGACAGCAGACGCAGACCCGCATCCATCGGCACAAAGCGGTCGTTGCGCCCCCAGACAATCAGGGTTTGCGCTTTGATTTCCGCCAGACGTGGGCCAAAATCCGGGAACTGTTTCGGATTGGCTTCCAGGCTCTTAACGAAGTTTTCCAGGTGATCGCGGCGCGACAGCATATTATTCAGGCGCGCTTCAAACAGGGCGTCGGTCAAATCGCTGGTATCAAAAACGAAGATATCCATCATCAGCTTCAGGTTTTCGATAGTCGGCTGACGATAAAGCTGATTCAGTCGCTTAATACCTTCGGTTGGCATCGGCGTAAACAAACTCATGCCGCCCGTACCGCCGCCCATCAGCACCAGTTTGCCGACGCGCTCCGGCCAGTTAAGAGTGAACGCCACAGAACTGTGGCCACCCATCGAGTTGCCCAGCAGGTGGATTTTGGCGATATCCAGTTGATCCACCACGCTTTTCAGGATTCGCGCATTAAGATCCGATCGCGAACCACTATTAACGATCGAATCGCTCTTACCCCAACCCGGACAATCCAGCAGGATCACCCGATAGCCCGCCTCTACCAGCGGATCGATATTGCGGCTGAAGTTCGCCCAGCCAGTAGCACCCGGGCCGGAACCATGCAGCAGGACAACGGTTTCGTCGCCTTGTCCGCAGTCATTAAAATGGATGCGCAGCGTTTTACCCGCTTCTTCTACATTCAGAAAACGGCTGGTGGCGGCTTCGGTTTGTGGCTGATAACTCATCATCTTCTCCTGCATATTCAGTTCTCTGTTCTGGCGCTTAACGAGCCAAATCCGGCAATCCACTCCGGGATTGGGCGGTAATAACGCCCTTCGCTACGCCAGTTGCCAAACGCAGAAATAGCGGCAAAAGCGGCGACCCAGGTTTTGATTTCATGTGTCGACTTTCCGGCAATGGCGGAAAGCTCTTCGTTACTGACGGCATCCAGTTCCTGTATGCGTCCCTGCTCCAGCAAAGTCATGAACTGGTTATCCCAAATCGGGTTGAGCGGATGCAGCGTTCTCTGATCCTCAACAAACTTCTCAGCGGCGCTAATCACCCGTTGCTGACGCAATTCGCGCTCACTGGCGGGTAAATCTTTCCCGCTCCCCAACAGACGGTCGCGCATATGGGCATCGGCTTTCGCCAGTTCGGGCACCGGCGGCTGATGGGAAAGCCCACCGGAACCCAGGAACAGCACGCGTTTATTGAGAGTACTGGTGAAACGTCCAATGGCTTCCCCCAACATGCGGGTACGCTGGAAACCGGGCAGCGGCGTGGCGACACCGTTGATGAACACCGGCAGTACTGGCACCTTATCCAGCCCACCGAGCAGGAACTCCAGCGGCTGGGCGAACCCGTGGTCCACCTGCATACAGTAAGAAACGGCAAGATCGATCCCGCTCTTCATGACGGCATGCGCACAGGCCTCCGCCAGCTCCACAGGCACGGGCAGCTCTCCTGCCGCACTGCCGAAATCACCAATTGCCGTCGCTCCAACGCCTAAACAGAACGGTGGCATCACGTCATAGAAAAAGCCGTTGTAGTGATCTGGCGCAAACAGCACCACCAGTTCAGGGGAGAAAGCCGCAATACGCTCGCGGGCGCTGGCAATCACGCCATTGACCTCATCGAGTACCTCTTGTGCCGGGTCGACATACCCCACCAGCGGCGAGTGGGAAAGACAGTGAAGATAAGCGTGCATATCAGGCTACCTTTTCGACAGAAACGTCGGCATCAGGGCGGGTCAGCGTCATCACCGACGCCAGTTTATTCAGGGTCTTGCCCAGGGTTTGCGGAATGGCGGTGGCGGCAACAAAGCGATCCGGGCGCATCACCACCAGCGAAGCATTGTGTTGCGCGAACCAGCTACGCAGGCGACCTTGCGTATCCCCCACGCGTAGTACGCCGTCGTGGTTATCCTGTGCGGTATGAATTTGCACTTCCGGCACCACCTGAATGAAGCGTGTGCCCAACGCGCGCCACTGCTGGATTTGCTCGTCGCTCATCCCCCACAGTGGATTGCATCCCCAGCCAATTACCGCGAAGTTCGCGCCGATCGCGTTATCGAGTAGCGTCACGTCGCCGTTTTCCAGCGTGACTTTCGGCTGAATAAACATCTTGCCGACCGGAGAGTGCTTCGCTTCGCCCTCACGCACCAGCGCACCGCCGTAATATTGCGGCATCGGCTTGAAGCGCATTTCGAGGAAGTAGCGTTTTACTGGCGGCAGATAATTCAGCAGCCAGGAAACGCCGTCACGTAACGTACCCTGCCAGCGTTTCGGCGGAGCCAGCACGTTGCCCGCCGTCACGGACAGGTCAATCATCGCTTTGGCGTGATCGCGACGTTCTTGTTGATAGGTATCGAGCAGCGCATCGCGGGCTTTCCCCTGGATAACCAACGCCAGTTTCCATGCGAGGTTAAAGGCGTCGCGCATACCACTGTTATAGCCCTGCCCCTGCCACACCGGCATGATGTGCGCGGCATCGCCCGCCAGCAGTACGCGATCAATACGAAAACGTTGCGCCAGTCGCGCGTTGTGGGTGTAG
Organism: Escherichia sp. WS2035; assembly: GCF_046487065.1. Classification (NCBI taxonomy): domain Bacteria; kingdom Pseudomonadati; phylum Pseudomonadota; class Gammaproteobacteria; order Enterobacterales; family Enterobacteriaceae; genus Escherichia; species Escherichia sp. WS2035. Next base: position 157,155 of record NZ_JBJQKD010000001.1, on the reverse strand, counting down.
ACACGCTGGCGAATCAATTCAACATTGTCCGGATTAGGCAGCACTTTGCTTAACAGCTTGCGCATATTTTGCGGCTCACGCAGCTGTTCTTCGGTTTCTCCCGGCATCACCATAAATTCAAAGCGACGTACCGCATGAGGCAGCGCGGCAGAAACATACGGGCGCACCGGATCACAACACAAATAGATATGCGGCGTACTTAACGGATCGTTGGCGATATCTACCACAATCCACTGATTTGGCGCAGTTTTACCTTCAAACGGCACATTCAGGGTGCGACGGACAAAACTTGCCCCACCATCACAGGCCACCAGCCACTGGGCTTTGACCGTTTCCCGCTGCCCTTCTTCCGTTTTCAGGTGCAAGGTCACTTCGTCATCTTGCTGGCTGAAGGCCTCCAGCTCGCGGGAAAACAGGCAGCGCACATTCGGAAAACGCGACAATCCTTCCAGCATCACCGCATCGACCTGAGGCTGAATAAAGGCGTTACGGCGCGGCCAGCCAAATTCATCGGTCATTGGCTGAATATCAGCAAAACAGCGACCTTTTGGGGTGAGAAAACGCATCGCGTGCCACGGCGTAGTGTGCGGCAGAACATTATCGACCAGGCCAACCGACTGCATGGTGCGCAGCGCCTCGTCATCAATACCAATCGCACGCGGGTAGTCGATCAACTTATCGAGTTTCTCCACCACCAGCACGTCAATGCCCATCTGGCCGAGATAGTTCGCCATCATCAGCCCGACCGGACCGGCACCAGCGATCGCCACCTGAACGCTATGGTTAACAGCAGGCTGGATGTCAGGGTGTTGTATTGCCATTTCAGTACCTCACGACTCGGACAAAATGCCGTTGCGCGCACAGTACAGCGCAACTTATTTTGTTAAAAACATGTAAATGATTTTTTATTGTGCGCTCAGTATAGGAAGGGTGTTTTCGGCTACAATCAAAACATGCCCGAATGTGCACCAGGTGCACAACGTTGTTTTAACTATATAAATGTCAATTAATATGCAGAACAATGAGCAGACGGAATACAAAACCGTGCGCGGCTTAACCCGCGGTCTAATGTTATTAAATATGTTAAATAAACTTGATGGCGGTGCCAGCGTCGGGCTGCTGGCGGAACTCAGCGGCCTGCATCGCACCACTGTGCGGCGACTGCTGGAGACGTTACTGGAAGAGGGATATGTCCGGCGCAGTACCTCCGATGACAGTTTTCGTCTGACCATCAAAGTGCGGCAATTAAGCGAAGGATTTCGTGACGAACAGTGGATTTCTGCACTGGCGGCCCCGCTGCTGGGCGATCTGTTGCGCGAAGTGGTATGGCCGACAGATGTGTCCACGCTGGATGTTGATGCAATGGTGGTACGCGAAACCACCCATCGTTTCAGCCGCTTATCTTTTCACCGGGCAATGGTCGGGCGACGGTTACCGCTTCTGAAAACCGCCTCGGGCCTGACCTGGCTGGCCTTTTGCCCGGAACAAGAACGCAAGGAATTAATCGAGATGTTAGCCTCCCGCCCCGGTGATGACTATCAACTGGCACGAGAACCGTTAAAGCTGGAAGCCATTCTGGCGCGCGCGCGCAAAGAGGGGTACGGACAGAACTACCGCGGCTGGGATCAGGAGGAGAAGATCGCCTCTATCGCCGTACCGCTGCGCAGTGAACAACGGGTGATTGGCTGTCTGAATCTGGTGTATATGGCGAGCGCAATGACCATCGAACAGGCAGCGGAAAAGCATCTTCCGGCGCTGCAACGGGTGGCAAAACAGATCGAAGAAGGGGTTGAATCGCAGGCTATTCTGGTAGCGGGAAGGCGAAGCGGCGTGCATTTACGCTGACACCATCGAATGGCGCAAAACCTTTCGTGGTATGGCATGATAGCGCCCGGAAGAGAGTCAATTCAGGGTGGTGAATGTGAAACCAGTAACGCTATACGATGTCGCAGAGTATGCCGGTGTCTCTTATCAGACCGTTTCCCGCGTGGTGAACCAGGCCTGCCACGTTTCAGCGAAAACGCGGGAAAAAGTGGAAGCGGCGATGGCGGAGCTGAATTACATTCCCAACCGCGTGGCACAACAACTGGCGGGCAAACAGTCGTTGCTGATTGGCGTTGCCACTTCCAGTCTGGCCCTGCACGCGCCGTCGCAAATTGTTGCGGCGATAAAATCTCGCGCCGATCAACTGGGTGCCAGCGTGGTGGTGTCGATGGTAGAACGAAGCGGCGTCGAAGCCTGTAAAGCGGCGGTGCACAATCTTCTCGCGCAACGCGTCAGTGGGCTGATCATTAACTATCCGCTGGATGACCAGGATGCCATTGCTGTGGAAGCTGCCTGCGCTAATGTTCCGGCGTTATTTCTTGATGTCTCTGACCAGACTCCCATCAACAGTATTATTTTCTCCCATGAAGACGGTACGCGACTGGGCGTGGAGCACCTGGTCGCATTGGGTCACCAGCAAATCGCGCTGTTAGCAGGCCCATTAAGTTCTGTCTCGGCGCGTCTGCGTCTGGCGGGCTGGCATAAATATCTCACACGCAATCAAATTCAGCCGATAACAGAACGGGAAGGCGACTGGAGTGCCATGTCCGGTTTTCAACAAACCATGCAAATGCTAAATGAGGGCATCGTTCCCACTGCGATGCTGGTTGCCAACGATCAGATGGCGCTGGGCGCAATGCGCGCCATTACCGAGTCCGGGCTGCGCGTTGGTGCGGATATCTCGGTAGTGGGATACGACGATACCGAAGACAGCTCGTGTTATATCCCGCCGTTAACCACCATCAAACAGGATTTTCGCCTGCTGGGGCAAACCAGCGTGGACCGCTTGCTGCAACTCTCTCAGGGCCAGGCGGTGAAGGGCAATCAGCTGTTGCCCGTCTCACTGGTGAAAAGAAAAACCACCCTTCCGCCCAATACGCAAACCGCCTCTCCCCGCGCGTTGGCCGATTCATTAATGCAGCTGGCACGACAAGTTTCCCGACTGGAAAGCGGGCAGTGAGCGCAACACAATTAATGTGAGTCAGCTCACTCATTAGGCACCCCAGTCTTTACACTCTATGTGTCCGGCTCGTATGTTGTGTGAAATTGTGAGCGGATAACAATTTCACACAGGATACAGCTATGACTATGATTACGGATTCTCTGGCCGTCGTATTACAACGTCGTGACTGGGAAAACCCTGGCGTTACACAACTTAATCGCCTTGCGGCACATCCCCCTTTCGCCAGCTGGCGAAATAGCGAAGAGGCCCGCACCGATCGCCCTTCCCAACAGTTGCGCAGCCTGAATGGCGAATGGCGCTTTGCCTGGTTTCCGGCACCAGAAGCGGTGCCGGAAAGCTGGCTGGAGTGCGATCTTCCTGACGCCGATACTGTCGTCGTCCCCTCAAACTGGCAGATGCACGGTTACGACGCGCCCATCTACACCAACGTAACCTATCCCATTACGGTCAATCCGCCGTTTGTTCCCGCGGAGAATCCGACAGGTTGTTACTCGCTCACATTTAATGTTGATGAAAGCTGGCTACAGGAAGGCCAGACGCGAATTATTTTTGATGGCGTTAACTCGGCGTTTCATCTGTGGTGCAACGGGCGCTGGGTCGGTTACGGCCAGGACAGCCGTTTGCCGTCTGAATTTGACCTGAGCGCATTTTTACGCGCCGGAGAAAACCGCCTCGCGGTGATGGTGCTGCGCTGGAGTGACGGCAGTTATCTGGAAGATCAGGATATGTGGCGGATGAGCGGCATTTTCCGTGACGTCTCGTTGCTGCATAAACCGACCACGCAAATCAGCGATTTCCAAGTTACCACTCGCTTTAATGATGATTTCAGCCGCGCGGTACTGGAGGCAGAAGTTCAGATGTACGGCGAGCTGCGCGATGAACTGCGGGTGACGGTTTCTTTGTGGCAGGGTGAAACGCAGGTCGCCAGCGGCACCGCGCCTTTCGGCGGTGAAATTATCGATGAGCGTGGCGGTTATGCCGATCGCGTCACGCTACGCCTGAACGTTGAAAATCCGGAACTGTGGAGCGCCGAAATCCCGAATCTCTATCGTGCGGTGGTTAAACTGCACACCGCCGACGGCACGCTGATTGAAGCAGAAGCCTGCGATGTCGGTTTCCGCGAGGTGCGGATTGAAAATGGTCTGCTGCTGCTGAACGGCAAGCCGTTGCTGATTCGCGGCGTTAACCGTCACGAGCATCATCCTCTGCATGGTCAGGTCATGGATGAGCAGACGATGGTGCAGGATATCCTGCTGATGAAGCAGAACAACTTTAATGCCGTGCGCTGTTCGCATTATCCGAACCATCCGCTGTGGTACACGCTGTGCGACCGTTACGGCCTGTATGTGGTGGATGAAGCCAATATTGAAACCCACGGCATGGTGCCAATGAATCGTCTGACCGATGATCCGCGCTGGCTACCCGCGATGAGCGAACGCGTAACGCGGATGGTGCAGCGCGATCGTAATCACCCGAGTGTGATCATCTGGTCGCTGGGGAATGAGTCAGGCCACGGCGCTAATCACGACGCACTCTATCGCTGGATCAAATCTGTCGATCCTTCCCGCCCGGTACAGTATGAAGGCGGCGGAGCCGACACCTCCGCAACCGATATTATTTGCCCGATGTACGCGCGCGTGGATGAAGACCAGCCCTTCCCGGCGGTGCCGAAATGGTCCATCAAAAAATGGCTTTCGCTGCCTGGAGAAATGCGCCCGCTGATCCTTTGCGAATATGCCCACGCGATGGGTAACAGTCTTGGCGGCTTCGCTAAATACTGGCAGGCGTTTCGTCAGTACCCCCGTTTACAGGGCGGCTTCGTCTGGGACTGGGTGGATCAGTCGCTGATTAAATATGATGAAAACGGCAACCCGTGGTCGGCTTACGGCGGTGATTTTGGCGATACGCCGAACGATCGCCAGTTCTGTATGAACGGTCTGGTCTTTGCCGACCGCACGCCGCATCCGGCGCTGACGGAAGCAAAACACCAACAGCAGTATTTCCAGTTCCGTTTATCCGGGCGAACCATCGAAGTGACCAGCGAATACCTGTTCCGTCATAGCGATAACGAGTTCCTGCACTGGATGGTGGCGCTGGATGGCAAGCCGCTGGCAAGCGGTGAAGTGCCTCTGGATGTTGGCCCGCAAGGTAAGCAGTTGATTGAACTGCCTGAACTGCCGCAGCCGGAGAGCGCCGGACAACTCTGGCTAACGGTACGCGTAGTGCAACCAAACGCGACCGCATGGTCAGAAGCCGGACACATCAGCGCCTGGCAGCAATGGCGTCTGGCGGAAAACCTCAGCGTGACACTCCCCTCCGCGTCCCACGCCATCCCTCAACTGACCACCAGCGAAACGGATTTTTGCATCGAGCTGGGTAATAAGCGTTGGCAATTTAACCGCCAGTCAGGCTTTCTTTCACAGATGTGGATTGGCGATGAAAAACAACTGCTGACCCCGCTGCGCGATCAGTTCACCCGTGCGCCGCTGGATAACGACATTGGCGTAAGTGAAGCGACCCGCATTGACCCTAACGCCTGGGTCGAACGCTGGAAGGCGGCTGGCCATTACCAGGCCGAAGCGGCGTTGTTGCAGTGCACGGCAGATACACTTGCCGACGCGGTGCTGATTACGACCGCCCACGCGTGGCAGCATCAGGGGAAAACCTTATTTATCAGCCGGAAAACCTACCGGATTGATGGACACGGCGAGATGGTCGTCAGTGTAGGTGTTGAAGTAGCGAGCGATACACCGCATCCGGCGCGGATTGGCCTGACCTGCCAGCTGGCGCAGGTCGCAGAGCGGGTAAACTGGCTCGGCCTGGGGCCGCAAGAAAACTATCCCGACCGCCTTACTGCAGCCTGTTTTAACCGCTGGGATCTGCCATTGTCAGACATGTATACCCCGTACGTCTTCCCGAGCGAAAACGGTCTGCGCTGCGGGACGCGCGAATTGAATTATGGCCCACACCAGTGGCGCGGCGACTTCCAGTTCAACATCAGCCGCTACAGCCAACAACAACTGATGGAAACCAGCCATCGCCATCTGCTGCACGCGGAAGAAGGCACATGGCTGAATATCGACGGTTTCCATATGGGGATTGGTGGCGACGACTCCTGGAGCCCGTCAGTATCGGCGGAATTCCAGCTGAGCGCCGGTCGCTACCATTACCAGTTGGTCTGGTGTCAAAAATAATAATAACCGGGCAGGCCATGTCTGCCCGTATTTCGCGTAAGGAAATCCATTATGTACTATTTAAAAAACACAAACTTTTGGATGTTCGGTTTATTCTTTTTCTTTTACTTTTTTATCATGGGAGCCTACTTCCCGTTTTTCCCGATTTGGCTACATGACATCAACCATATCAGCAAAAGTGATACGGGTATTATTTTTGCCGCTATTTCTCTGTTCTCGCTATTATTCCAACCGCTGTTTGGTCTGCTTTCTGACAAACTCGGGCTGCGCAAATACCTGCTGTGGATTATTACCGGCATGTTAGTGATGTTTGCGCCGTTCTTTATTTTTATCTTCGGACCACTGTTACAATACAACATTTTAGTAGGATCGATTGTTGGTGGTATTTATCTTGGCTTTTGTTTTAACGCCGGTGCGCCAGCAGTAGAGGCATTTATCGAGAAAGTCAGCCGTCGCAGTCATTTCGAATTTGGTCGCGCGCGGATGTTTGGCTGTGTTGGCTGGGCGCTGTGTGCCTCGATTGTCGGCATCATGTTCACCATCAATAATCAGTTTGTTTTCTGGCTGGGTTCTGGCTGTGCACTCATCCTCGCCGTTTTACTCTTTTTCGCCAAAACGGATGCGCCCTCTTCAGCCACGGTTGCCAATGCGGTAGGTGCCAACCATTCGGCATTTAGCCTTAAGCTGGCGCTGGAACTGTTCAGACAGCCAAAACTGTGGTTTTTGTCACTGTATGTTATTGGCGTTTCCTGCACCTACGATGTTTTTGACCAACAGTTTGCTAATTTCTTTACTTCGTTTTTTGCTACCGGTGAACAGGGTACGCGGGTATTTGGCTACGTAACGACAATGGGCGAATTACTTAATGCCTCGATTATGTTCTTTGCGCCACTGATCATTAATCGCATCGGTGGGAAAAATGCCCTGCTGCTGGCTGGCACTATTATGTCTGTACGTATTATTGGCTCATCGTTCGCCACCTCAGCGCTGGAAGTGGTTATTCTGAAAACGCTGCATATGTTTGAAGTACCGTTCCTGCTGGTGGGCTGCTTTAAATATATTACCAGCCAGTTTGAAGTGCGTTTTTCAGCGACGATTTATCTGGTCTGTTTCTGCTTCTTTAAGCAACTGGCGATGATTTTTATGTCTGTACTGGCGGGCAATATGTATGAAAGCATCGGTTTCCAGGGCGCTTATCTGGTGCTGGGTCTGGTGGCGCTGGGCTTCACCTTAATTTCCGTGTTCACGCTTAGCGGCCCCGGCCCGCTTTCTCTACTGCGTCGTCAGGTGAATGAAGTCGCTTAAGCAATCAATGTCGGATGCGGCGCGAGCGCCTTATCCGACCAACATATCAGGGCGGAATGATCGCAATGAACATGTCGATGACAGAAAGAATAAAAGCAGGCAAGCTATTTACCGATATGTGCGAAGGCTTACCTGAAAAAAGACTTCGTGGAAAAACGTTAATGTATGAGTTTAATCACTCGCATCCATCAGAATTTGAAAAAAGGGAAAGTCTGATTAAAGAAATGTTTGCCACGGTAGGGGAAAACGCCTGGGTAGACCCCCCCCGTCTATTTCTCTTACGGTTCCAACATCCATATAGGCCGCAATTTTTATGCAAATTTCAATTTAACCATTGTCGACGACTACACGGTAACGATCGGTGATAACGTACTGATTGCACCCAACGTTACTCTTTCCGTTACGGGACACCCGGTACACCATGAATTGAGAAAAAACGGAGAGATGTACTCTTTTCCGATAACGATTGGCAATAACGTCTGGATCGGATGTCATGTGGTTATTAATCCAGGCATCACCATCGGGGATAATTCTGTTATTGGCGCGGGTAGTGTCGTCACAAAAGACATTCCACCAAACGTCGTGGCTGCAGGCGTTCCTTGTCGGGTTATTCGCGAAATAAACGACCGGGATAAGCAATATTATTTCAAAGATTTTAAAGTTGAGTCTTCAGTTTAAATAAGCAAAATTGCCTGATGCGCTCCGCTTATCAGGCCTACAATTTCAGTGATCTACGTAGGCCGGATAAGGTGTTCACGCCGCATCCGGCATAAACTACGCTCGCGGTAACCCAGCCGATTACCGTTTGTAATCGATGGCTTCTGGCTGCTCCAGATATACGGTGGTTTGTGCCGGTTTTGTGCTGGCAATCACCTTGCCGCCACGTACCGAATAGCGCACCGGAACCTGACGGCGCAGCGCGTCAAACCCATTTTCAGCCGGCAGGATAATCAGGTTGGCGCTGTTTCCGGCGGCAATGCCGTAATCCTGCAAATTCAACGTTCTGGCACTGTGGTGGGTGATTAAATTCAGGCCGTCGTTAATCTGCCCATAGCCCATCAGCTGGCAAACATGCAGCCCCATATGCAGCACTTGCAGCATATTCGCCGTTCCCAGCGGATACCACGGATCGAAGACATCATCGTGACCAAAGCAGACGTTAATGCCGGACTCCAGCATCTCTTTAACGCGCGTGATGCCGCGACGTTTTGGATACGTATCGAAACGTCCTTGCAGATGAATATTGACCAACGGGTTGGCGACAAAGTTAATACCGGACATTTTCAGCAAACGAAACAGGCGCGAAGTATACGCCCCGTTATAGGAGTGCATTGCCGTAGTATGGCTGGCGGTGACTCGCGCGCCCATGCCTTCACGGTGCGCCAGGGCAGCAACGGTTTCGACAAAGCGTGATTGCTCATCATCAATCTCGTCACAGTGAACATCGATGAGACGGTCGTATTTTTGCGCCAGGGCGAAGGTTTTATGCAGCGACTCCACGCCATATTCACGGGTAAATTCAAAATGCGGAATCGCCCCAACAACGTCTGCCCCTAAGCGTAACGCCTCTTCCAGCAACGCTTCACCATTGGGATACGACAAAATCCCTTCCTGCGGGAAGGCGACGATTTGTAGATCAATCCACGGCGCAACTTCCTGTTTCACTTCCAGCATTGCTTTCAGCGCAGTCAGCGTTGCGTCCGAAACATCGACATGGGTACGCACATGCTGAATGCCGTTGGCAATCTGCCATTTCAGCGTTTGCCATGCGCGTTGTTTCACATCGTCATGAGTTAATAACGCTTTGCGCTCGGCCCAGCGTTCAATGCCTTCAAACAGCGTGCCGGACTGATTCCAGTTCGGTTGTCCGGCGGTTTGCGTGGTGTCCAGGTGAATATGCGGCTCCACAAACGGCGGTAAAACTAAACCTTGTTCGGCATCCAGGCTGTTTTCAGTTACGGGCATCACGCCGGATTGCGCATCAATGGCGCTGATTTTTCCGTCGTGAAAATGAATCTGCCACAGCCCCTCTTTGCCGGGTAACCGGGCGTTAATAATTGTTTGTAAAGCATTATTCGACACTGTTAGCCTCCACATGCGTCATTGCTGCTGTCGTTTTACGATTCAAAATCGGGTTAAGGATCAGATAGCTCAGCGCGCCACCTAATACCGCGTTGACCGGAACAATTCCCGGTAACCAGTGGCCTGCGGCAATCCCCAGCGCGACAGCCAGAATCGCCACCCAATTGACACTCATCATACGCGTGGTCGCAAAGTGCTCATAGCGGCGACGGTTCATCAGATAATCAGCGATGATCACGCCGCCCACCGGAGGAATAGCTGCCGAAAGGAAGGTCAACCAGCCGACAAAATTGTTATACAGCCATAATGCGCAGACCGTACCGATAATACCGTTAATCACCGAAAGGGTTTTGCTCGACATACCGGTAATGTTGGCGAAACCTAAACCCGACGCATAGAGCGCGTTATCGTTGGTGGTCCAGATATTCAGCCCCAGCACCACAATCGCAGGCAGCAGCAGGCCCTGAGCAATCATCACATCAGAGATATCCGCCATCCCCAGTGCCGCCGCGCCCGCTGCACCGAAAATAAACATCAACGAGTTGCCGAGGAAAAAGGCCACCATCGCCACCAGCACCGCCAGTTTGGCATTACGACCAAACCGGACAAAGTCAGCGGTGAGCGTGCCCGCACTGATAAATGACCCCACAACCAGCGCCAGCGCGACATTGAAATCTAACGGTTGTGCGGGAACGACCGCTTTTAATGCGTCCAGGCCGCCCATGCCGTTAACGGCCAGCCACACGGAATAACCGCCAAGACAGGCGATAGCCGGAACCGCAATCACCGAAAGAACTGTCAGCGCCGAAATGCCAAAGAAGACGGTGACGGTCATCAGTAAACCGGAGACGGCAATCAGCAAATTAATATCCAGCCCGGTTGCCTTGCCCACCGGAATAGCAAACATCGCCACGCCAACGCCAAACCAGCCAACCTGGGTGCCGCCCAGCAGCAGTGAAGGCAACCATGAGCCTTTAACACCAAACGAGAAGCGAGCAAGAAGATGGGTGGTCAGGCCGGTTTTTGCGCCAATGTAACCAAGAAATGAAGTGTAAATACCGAGGAGAAGATTACCGATGAGAACTGCGAGGAAGAAATCATGATAGCTAAGACCGGTTCCGAGAGTGCCGCCGGTCCACATACTGGCGGAAAAGAAGGTTAATCCCAGCATGACGAACGTCAATGCCAATACCCCTTTCCGCGCCGACTGCGGGACTGGCCCCTGGCTAAAGTTGTTATCTTGCGACACGAAATTCCCCCTTTTTGCTGTTTGAAACCCAAAAAATCCGCCGCATTCTATTCATCTGAAGATAAAAAGCAATCGTTTTCGTATGGGGATATATTTCTTATATGAATGAGTACAAAAAGGCGGGGGAAACTTATCTGTGTAAAAACAGTGGGTAGGCATGATAAGACGCGTCAGCGTCGCATCAGGCATCTGCGCATGGTGTCGGATGCGGCGCGAGCGCCTTATCCGACCTACGGTTCAGGCCTGTAGGCATGATAAGACGCGTCAGCGTCGCATCAGGCATCTGCGCACGGTGTCGGATGCGGCGCGAGCGCCTTATCCGACCTACTCTTCCATCGCCTGGCGGATCTGATCCAACGACGCCGGATCATCAATGGTCGTCAGATCCCCAGGATCGCGTCCTTCGCAAATCGCCTGGATCGTGCGGCGCAGCATTTTTCCGGATCGCGTTTTTGGCAATTGCGAGACAAACCAGACGTGCGCCGGGCGGCCAAAGTTGCCAATCTGGCTGTCCACCAGCGCCATAATCGCCTTCTCTTGCGAGTGCGCCACCTCACGGTCTTCCAGACTGTCGCTCTCTTTCGGAATGACAAACGCCACCGCCACCTGCCCTTTCAGCGCATCTTTCACCCCAACCACCGCCACTTCGGCAACGCCCGGATGACTGGAGATACTCTCTTCAATCTCACGCGTACCCAGCCGATGTCCGGCAACGTTAATCACATCGTCAGTGCGCCCGAGAATAAAGTGATAACCGTCAGCATCGCGGATGCCCCAGTCAAAAGTGGCGTACACCGGACGGGAAAACAGCGACCAGTACGTCTTCACAAAGCGGTCGTCGTCGCCCCAGATGGTCTGAATACAGCCTGGCGGCAATGGCCCCTCCACTACCAGCATCCCTTTCTCATTGACGCCACACGGTTCGCCGGTGACTTCATTGAGCAACTGCACGTTATAGCCATACATCGGCACGCCGGGGCTTCCCAGACGCGTCGGTCTGTCATCCAGACCGCGAGCAATCGCCATAATCGGCCAGCCGGATTCGGTCTGCCAGTAGTTGTCGATGACCGGCACATCCAGCGTATTGCTCACCCAACTGGCGGTCGGCTCGTCCAGCGGTTCTCCAGCCAGATAGAGCACTTCCAGCGACGAAAGATCGTGTTTGCGAATTTCAGCGGTAGGGAATTTTTTCAGCACGCGAATGGCGGTCGGCGCTGAGAACATGCGGCTAACCTGATATTTCTCGACAATTTTCCACCACACGCCGCAGTCCGGCCAGGTCGGCAATCCTTCGTAAACGATAGTCGCCATCCCCGCCAGCAGCGGCGCGTAAACGATATACGAATGCCCTACCACCCAGCCGATATCCGAAGCACAAAAGAACACGCCGCCCGCTTTGCCGCCAAAAATGGTGTCCATCGAGGTCGCCAGCGCCACCGCATATCCGCCGACATCACGCTGCACACCTTTAGGTTTGCCGGTCGTGCCGGAGGTGTAGAGAATGCAGGAGGTTTCGTTGGATTCCAGCCATGCCACCGGCACCCGCGCGCCGATGTGCTGATGGCGCAACGACGCGAAATCGACATCCCGCCCGCTAACGCGCGCCATTTTCGCCAGCCCGCGATCCACCAGTAAAACGTGACGCGGCTGATGCTGTGCCTGACTTATCGCATCGTCGAGCAATTTTTTATACGGAATGATTTTACCGCCGCGCGCCCCGGCATCAGCCGAGACAATCAGCACCGGTTTAGCGTCATCAATTCGCGCCGCCACGCTGTGCGAGGCAAAACCCCCAAACACCACCGAGTGAATAGCACCAATGCGCGCGCAGGCCAGCAGGGTAATATGCGCTTCGGCAATCATCGGCATATACACCAGCACCCGATCGCCACGCTGCACGCCCAGCGAGCGCAGCATTGACGCCACCGCATTCACTTCGTCATGCAGTTGGCGGAAGGTAAAGGTACGCTCTTCCTCTGTTTCCGAAGAGACGGCAATCAATGCCAGCGCCTCTGGCTGTTTCTCCAGCCAGCGGTCGATAGCGTTGTGACACAAGTTGGTTCGGCCTTCACAAAACCAACGGGCAAACGGCGGGTTGCTGTGGTCGAGCGTTTGCGTAAAGGGCGTCTGCCAGTCAATACGCCGGGCCTGCTCGGCCCAGAACTGCTCCGGTTCGTTAATCGAACGCTGATAAAATTCGCTAAAAGACATAATGCTCTCCTGTTGAACTTACGCCTTACCGCCGTTTACTTAAATGACGTACAGGTCGAGATACTCATTGACCGGCATCTGTTCCAGGCGAGTTCTGTCGAGAGAAACCTCCAGAATGCGCTGCTGCTGGCGAGTCGGGAACTGGCGCGCGAGATTGATTTTGAATTTATCGACCAGCTTCGGAATGCCATCCTGACGGCGGCGAGCATGACCAATTGGGTACTCCACCACCACTTCTTCAAATCGCGTGCCGTCGGTGAACTCAAGGGTTATGGCATTGGCGATGGCGCGTTTTTCCGGGTCGTGGTAGTCAGCGGTAAACACCGGATCTTCAAAGCAATTGATCTTCTCGCGCAGAGCGTCGATGCGTTTATCTTGCGCAACGTTGTCCTCGTAATCTGCCGCCGTTAAGCGCCCGAACAGCAGCGGGATCGCCACCATGTACTGAATGCAGTGGTCGCGGTCAGCCGGGTTATTGAGCGGCCCTTTTTTGTCGATGATGCGAATACAGGCTTCGTGGGTGCGAATGGTCACTTTTTCGATATCCGCCGCCGTTTTGCCTGCTGCCTGCATCTGTTCATAGAGCGTCATCGCTGCTTCAACTGCCGTCTGGGAGTGGAACTCCGCCGGGAAGGAGATTTTGAACAGCACATTTTCCATCACGTAAGAACCATACGGGCGCTGGAAGCGGAACGATTCGCCTTTAAAGGAGACGTCGTAGAAGCCCCACACCGGCGCAGTCAGGGCTGACGGATAACCCATTTCGCCGGTTTTCGCCATCAGTGCCAGACGTACCGCGCGGGAAGTGGCATCGCCCGCCGCCCAGGATTTACGCGTACCGGTGTTCGGCGCATGGCGATAGGTGCGCAGCGACTGTCCGTCTACCCATGCCAGCGAAACGGCGTTGAGAATTTCCTCGCGGGTCAGGCCGAGCATTTCGGCGACCACGGCGGTGGAAGCCACTTTCACTAACAGAACGTGGTCGAGGCCGACGCGGTTAAAGGAGTTTTCCAGCGCGATGCAGCCCTGAATTTCATGGGCTTTGATCATTGCGGTCAGCACCTGTTTCATGGTCAACGGCGCTTTGCCGCTGGCGACCGCGTTGCGCGAAAGCCAGTCCGCCGTTGCCAGAATGCCGCCGAGGTTGTCGGAAGGATGCCCCCACTCCGCCGCCAGCCAGGTATCGTTGAAATCGAGCCAACGGATCATCGCGCCAATGTTAAATGCCGCCTGGACGGGGTCGAGCTGAAACTGAGTTCCGGGGACGCGCACGCCATTGGGTACGACGGTGCCGGGGACAATTGGCCCCAGCAGTTTTTTACAGGCCGGATATTCGAGAGCTTCCAGACCACAGCCGAGCGTGTCGAGCAGGCAGTAATGTGCGGTGTCGTAGGCTACTCTGGAGCTGATTTCGTAGTTCATCACGTAATCGACGATATCAACGATTTCACGATCAAATTCCGGGCGAATGTTGTTGATTTGAGCTGACATTGGGTACGTTTCCTTATTGTTATTCGTAGAGGTTTACTGGCGCTTATCCAGCGCGACAAACTGGCGGTCTTCCGGTCCAACATAATTGGCGGAAGGACGGATAATTTTGTTGTCCTGACGTTGTTCGATAATGTGCGCCGCCCAGCCAGTGACGCGGGCGATAACAAACAGTGGTGTGAATATCTCGGTGGGAACACCCATCATGTTGTAGGAAACAGCGGAGAACCAGTCGAGATTGGGGAACATCTTTTTGCTCTCCCACATCACTGTTTCCAGGCGATCGGCGATGTTGTACATCTTCAGCGAGCCGCCTTCCTGCGAGAGCTGCTTTGCCACGCGTTTGATCACCTGGTGGCGCGGGTCGGCGATGGTATAAACCGGATGCCCAAAACCAATGACCACTTCTTTGTTTTCCACCCGCTTACGGATATCAGCTTCGGCTTCGTCCGGCGTTTCGTAGCGTTGCTGGATCTCCAGCGACACTTCATTCGCTCCGCCGTGTTTCGGCCCGCGCAGTGCGCCAATCGCGCCAATAATGGCGGAATACATATCAGAGCCAGTGCCCGCAATCACCCGGCTGGTAAAGGTGGAAGCGTTAAACTCGTGTTCGGCGTACAGCACCAGCGAAATATGCATCGCCTTTTCCCAGCTTTGCGACGGCTTTTCGCCGTGCAGCAGATGCAGGAAGTGACCGCCGATAGAGTCGTCATCGGTTTCCGGCTGAATGCGTTCGCCGTTGTGGCTGTAGTGATACCAGTAGAGAAGAATCGAGCTAAGTGACGCCAGCAGTTTGTCGGCAATATCCCGTGCGCCAGAGACGGTATGCCCCTCTTTTTCTGGCAGCGTGCAGCCGAGCGCGGAAACGCCGGTGCGCATAACATCCATCGGGTGTGACGCCGCCGGTAAGGCTTCCAGCACGGTACGCACGTTAGCCGGTAAACCACGCAGGGCTTTCAGTTTCGTTTTGTAGGCGGCGAGTTCGTCACGGGTTGGCAGTTTGCCGTGGATCAGCAGATGCGCCACTTCTTCAAATTCACAATGTTCCGCCAGATCAAGAATATCGTAGCCACGGTAATGCAGGTCGTTGCCGCTTTTACCCACGGTGCAGAGCGCCGTATTGCCCGCCGGAACGCCGGAAAGTGCCACCGATTTTTTCGGTTTAATGACATGGGTACTGTTTTGCAGGATCGTTGTGTCGCTCATATTGTCCTCGTCATTGTTATCATTTGTAGGGTCGAGATTGTTGTCGGATGCGACGCTATGCGTCTTATCCGACCTACAGTTCAGTTCACCTCGTAGGCCTGATAAGTCGCGTCAGCGGCGCATCAGGCATCGGTTGTCGAATACAACCAACGGGCGTTTTTATTTCACCTGACCACGGGCAAACAGGTCGTCGAGCTTCTCTTCGTACTGGTAGTAGTTGATGCTTTCGTACAGCTCGTTGCGGGTCTGCATGGTGTCGATGACGCTTTTCTGTGTGCCTTCCTGACGCAGGATGTTGTAGACATGTTCAGCGGCGCGGTTCATGGCGCGAAACGCTGAAAGCGGGTAGAGCGCCATTGCGACATGGGCGCTGCGTAATTCGTCGGTGGTAAACAGCGGTGTTGCGCCAAATTCGGTAATGTTGGCGAGGATCGGTACCTGCACCGCATCGGCAAACTGGCGATACATGGCGAGTTCGGTAATCGCCTCCGGGAACAGCATTTCGGCACCCGCTTCAACATAGGCCTGCGCACGCTCGATCGCCGCATCCAGCCCCTCTACCGCCAGCGCATCGGTGCGCGCCATGATCACAAAATCAGGATCGGTTTTCGCATCCACCGCCGCACGGATCCGATCCACCATTTCCTCTTTCGAGACGATCGCTTTGTTCGGGCGATGACCGCAGCGTTTCGCACCAACCTGATCTTCAATATGCAATCCTGCCGCACCGGCTTTAATCATCGATTTCACGGTGCGCGCCACGTTAAAAGCAGAAGAACCAAAACCGATATCCGCATCCACCAGCAGCGGTAGCGAACAAACGTCGGTGATACGGCGAATGTCAGTCAGCACATCATCAAGAGTAGAAATACCGAGATCGGGCAGCCCCAGCGACCCTGCCGCCACGCCACCGCCGGAGAGATAAATCGCCTGATATCCGGCACGCTGCGCCAGCAGCGCATGGTTAGCGTTGATAGTGCCAACAATCTGCAATGGATTTTCTTTAGTCAGTGCAGCGCGAAACGCTTTACCTGGAGAGTGTAGAGACATAGCCCATCCTTTGTTATCAACTTGTTATTTGCGTTGATAAAGACAAAGCAATGGGTGTGCCACAATTGCCTTAATAAAATTAAACATTTAATTTCAATGAGTTAAAGATAAATTCATGAAGTAATCCGCAAATATGCGTTTCAGTTAACGTTTCAGGCAATGTTTCACCGCGTTTCATTGCAACAATTATGAAACAAGACTAAACCCAATATTCGGTTTCTTAACTTTGCGGTGCGCTATGGCACATCCACCACGGCTGAATGACGACAAACCGGTTATCTGGACGGTATCTGTAACGCGCCTGTTCGAGCTGTTTCGCGATATCAGCCTCGAGTTTGATCACCTGGCGAATATCACCCCTATCCAGCTTGGCTTTGAAAAAGCGGTGACCTACATCCGCAAGAAACTGGCCAACGAACGGTGCGACGCCATCATCGCTGCTGGCTCTAACGGCGCATATCTTAAAAGTCGCCTGTCAGTGCCAGTTATTTTGATTAAACCGAGCGGCTACGATGTGTTACAGGCACTGGCAAAAGCCGGAAAACTCACCTCTTCTATCGGTGTTGTCACCTATCAGGAAACCATTCCAGCGCTGGTGGCGTTTCAAAAGACCTTTAATTTGCGCCTCGACCAACGTAGCTACATCACCGAAGAAGACGCCCGCGGGCAAATCAATGAGTTGAAAGCCAACGGCACCGAAGCGGTGGTCGGCGCAGGGCTGATTACCGATCTGGCAGAAGAAGCCGGAATGACCGGAATTTTTATCTATTCCGCCGCCACCGTGCGCCAGGCATTCAGCGATGCGCTGGATATGACGCGCATGTCGTTACGCCATAACACTCACGATGCCACCCGCAACGCCCTGCGTACTCGTTACGTGCTGGGCGATATGCTCGGTCAATCACCACAGATGGAACAGGTGCGGCAGACTATTTTGCTGTATGCCCGCTCCAGTGCGGCGGTGTTGATTGAGGGGGAAACGGGGACGGGCAAAGAGCTGGCGGCCCAGGCGATTCATCGGGAATATTTTTCCCGCCACGATGCGCGACAGGGCAAAAAGTCACATCCGTTTGTTGCCGTTAACTGCGGGGCGATTGCCGAATCGCTGCTGGAAGCGGAGCTGTTTGGCTATGAGGAAGGGGCGTTTACCGGCTCGCGACGCGGAGGACGCGCCGGGCTGTTTGAAATCGCCCACGGTGGTACGCTGTTTCTTGACGAGATAGGCGAAATGCCGCTGCCGTTGCAGACTCGGCTGCTGCGGGTGCTGGAAGAAAAAGAGGTCACCCGCGTCGGCGGGCATCAGCCTGTTCCGGTGGATGTGCGGGTCATTAGCGCCACTCACTGCAATCTGGAAGAAGATATGCAGCAAGGGCAGTTTCGCCGTGACCTGTTTTATCGGCTGAGTATTTTGCGTCTACAACTGCCGCCGCTACGCGAGCGGGTGGCGGATATTCTGCCGCTGGCGGAAAGCTTTTTGAAAATGTCTCTGGCGGCACTCTCTGTCCCTTTTTCTGCCGCATTACGTCAGGGATTAGAGACCTGTCAGATTCTATTATTGCACTACGACTGGCCGGGCAATATTCGTGAACTGCGCAATATGATGGAACGACTGGCGCTGTTTTTAAGTGTGGAATCGACGCCGGATTTAACGCCGCAATTTTTGCAGCTGCTACTGCCGGAACTGGCGCGCGAGTCGGCGAAGACTCCCATTCCAGGCTTGCTGACAGCACAACAGGCACTGGAGAAATTTAATGGCGATAAAACAGCAGCGGCGAATTATTTAGGTATCAGCCGGACGACGTTCTGGCGGCGGCTGAAAAGCTGAACTGCCGAATGCAGCGCGAACGCTTTATCCGGCATAAATTTCGATAGATGATGATCACCGATAAACTAACGCATCGGGGATGTTTACATAGGATTCAGAATTACTTCTTCTTATAAATATTTGCCGTGCCGTGGATCTTATTGTCAGTTTGACCAGAGGTCAGTACCAACACATCAGCCCCTTTTTCATCGGCTTTTTTGATCAAATCTTCTTTCGCATCTGCGGTCGACATTTCATTACTGGTTGAAATATCACCTATTTTTTCATATTGCGATGCAACCTTTTCAAATTCCGCTTTGGTCATTAATTCTGCGGCATAGACATTGGTAACGGCAAACGCTAACGCACCGACTAACATTTTAGAGATTATTTTCATATTACGGCTCCAGAGTTGTTATCACACTATCACCCACCCACATTATTGGGTTGATTAATAATTAGTTCAGTCAGGGCATAAACGCCAGTAACCGGAAATAAGACACTTTGTGATCTCTCTCGCACCCGATTATTTTTGGTAGAAATATGATGAAGTTACTTCACTTATTTATGGATGAAATCACTATGGATCCTTTGCACGCCGTTTACCTGACCGTAGGATTGTTCGTGATTACTTTTTTTAATCCGGGAGCCAATCTCTTTGTGGTAGTACAAACCAGCCTGGCTTCCGGTCGACGCGCGGGGGTGTTGACCGGGCTGGGCGTGGCGCTGGGCGATGCATTTTATTCCGGGTTGGGTTTGTTTGGTCTTGCAACGCTAATTACGCAGTGTGAGGAGATTTTTTCGCTTATCAGAATCGTCGGCGGCGCTTATCTCTTATGGTTTGCGTGGTGCAGCATGCGCCGCCAGTCAACACCGCAAATGAGCACACTACAACAACCGATTAGTGCCCCCTGGTATATCTTTTTCCGCCGTGGATTAATTACCGATCTCTCTAACCCGCAAACCGTTTTATTTTTTATCAGTATTTTCTCAGTAACATTAAATGCCGAAACACCAACATGGGCACGATTAATGGCCTGGGCGGGGATTGTGCTCACATCAATTATCTGGCGAGTCTTTCTAAGCCAGGCGTTTTCTTTGCCCGCTGTGCGTCGTGCTTATGGGCGTATGCAACGCGTTGCCAGTCGGGTTATTGGTGCAATTATTGGTGTATTCGCGCTACGCCTGATTTACGAAGGGGTGACGCAGCGGTGAGCAGATAATTTACTCTCTACGTAATCAACCTGATTTGCCGAATCCCAACCATCGGCGATGATAGCCCCCGTAATGCGTGGTCCTTATTTCCGATAAGTTTACTTGAGTCTTTAGCTTCCCATTTCAGCCTACTCTCCCCTGTGTGGGCTTTTTCATTGGTCTGACCCGTCCTGAATAGCCAAACAATGGCAATGTTCCACTTTGCAGGGATGATAATAAGGGGATCTGATTCAGAAGAGTTTTGAAAAGTTGGACCGCCATCGAGGCCTCGAACCCCGTACCATACAACAATCCTGGTTGTCGTCTGCTCTTCCTGATGAGCTAATGGCGGTTTTTGATATGAGCCTTACAGCATATTTTCTGTCAGGCTTGAGTGCGATGCGTAAGATACAGAAAAGCCCCCACACAAACATGATGGAATTATGATTTTTTTCATATGAATGTCAACCCACACATTCACAAAACATCTGTATGAGAACATTTTTTATACACCATATAGCTGCGAAACCACTGCTGGTGCTTTTTTAAGCGAAACTTCGTCGATCACAACAAAATATCGGCGAAAAAGGAGGGGGAATGCCATTTGGCATACAGATATACAGATGAAATGATGACCTGCTTTGCGATTCACTCTCTGGTGGAATAACAACTTGCAGGTGGCTCTCTTAAATAAAAATAAACGTCGCAGATAATAAAGCTCTGATTAAACCAGACACTATCAGAAATCGCTCATAACTAACGTGTAAAGTAGTAGAGTTAATTTAACAATCTGAATTTACGCTATAGGTTTACCACTACTTTGATATTATTTCGCTCTCCTTAACTAAAAAGTTAAGGAGAGCGAAATTAATATGTTAAACCACAGGATATTTATTAATTTTTTTCAGTCTGTTAGTGTGCGATTATCGATAACAAAACGATATTTCACATCACCACGCAGCATTCGCTCATAGGCTTCATTAATTTGATCGGCCCGAATCATCTCTATATCAGCCACGATGCCATGTTCGGCGCAAAAATCGAGCATCTCCTGAGTTTCTGGAATGCCGCCAATCATAGAACCAGCTATCGCGCGGCGTTTCATGATCAGGTTGAAAACTTCCGGCGATTTATGCGGTGTCGCAGGCGCACCAACCAGCGTTATGGTGCCATCGCGCTTCAGCAAGGTGGTAAAATCGTCGAGATTATGTGGCGCAGCTACTGTATTCAAAATGAAATCGAAACTCTTCACATGAGCCACCATCTCATCGGCATTGCGTGAGTTAACAACTTCATCGGCCCCCAGGGCTTTTGCCGCTTCGCGTTTTGACTCAGAAGTGGTAAATGCCACCACATGCGCCCCCATCGCGTGGGCCAGTTTAATCCCCATATGTCCCAGACCGCCGATGCCGACCACGCCCACTTTTTTACCCGGCCCGGCCTGCCAGTGGCGTAGCGGCGAGTACGTGGTGATTCCTGCACACAATAAAGGAGCCACCGCCGCCAGCTGCTCTTGCGGGTGACGAATACGCAGAACATATCGCTCATGAACGACGATCTGTTGTGAGTAGCCTCCCAGAGTATGGCCCGGTTCATCCGGTGTCGGCGAGTTATAGGTTCCGGTCATGTGATCACAGTAGTTTTCCAGCCCGTCTTCACACTCTTCGCAATGTTTACAACTGTCGACAATGCAGCCGACACCGACCAGATCGCCCGGCGCATGTTTTTCTACCTGATCACCAACGGCTACCACGCGCCCCACAATTTCATGACCCGGCACGCAGGGGTAAACCGTCCCCGCCCACTCCGAACGGACCTGGTGGAGATCGGAATGGCAGACGCCACAGTAAGCGATTTCGATTTTGACATCATGCGGTCCCGGTTCACGCCGGGTGATATCCATCGGTTCAAGCGGTTGTTTAGCGGAATATGCACCAACAGCTTTGATCTTCATTGTGTTTACTCCTGATTAGCTATGTGTATTTGACGATGCCTGATATGTCATCGCGGCAAAACGCGTCCATTGAATATAGCCAATATTTAAACCACCCGATCCAGCCCTAACATGCCGCGAGCCTGAATGAAACAGAGCAGCAACGTTCCCCATAAGGCGAGCGCCTATAAGTGTGATATTTGCTATCCGTAAAAGACAAAAATCGGCAAAACTGATGATATTTTCACGTAGACAAATAGTTATCTACACAACGTCAATAAGGGCATATTCTTCAAAGATAATGTCCATTTCTGCCGACACACTCATACTCAGGCCGCCCCACTCCCTGGGGCTTAAATCTCTTACTGTTCACCGTTGCAAACATATCAAGTTCGTATCAACCTGCCACACTCCCCCACACCAGTTGCCCTTTATGGAACGTCGCCGTTCTCGGCGAAATACGCGCCACCGCCTCGGCGGAACAGGAGGCGTCCACCAGCACAAAACTGGCATCATCCTGCGCTTTGGGCCACACGCGCTCGCCTTTTTCGTTGAGCGGCAATACATCGCCAGTGGCTAAAAACAGAGAGCGGGAGAGGTTCTGTTCGTTAGGACGAATATAGAGCTGCGCGTACAGATTGGCTTTTTCCAGCATGTCGCCCAGGCCGTAAGGCGACCAGTGGTCGATAACGCTGTCGGTGCCGGTCATCACTTTTACGCCTTTGTCGTGCAGCTGTTTGAGCGGCATATGCAGCGTGCCAATCGGCACCGTCGAAGCGATCGAAATTCGCTGCGCCGCCATCCGGTGCGCCAGTTCATCTACCTGTTGTTCGTTGAGCGTTGCCAGCGCAAAGGCGTGGCTGATGGTCAGCTTGCCCTTCAGCTGTGGCGTTTTCTCCACTGTTTCAACCATATAATTGATGGCTGCCACGCCTGCCGGCGTGGTTTCGTGCAGGTGAATATCGACGCCTTTGTCATAGTCCAGCGCAATCTGGAACATGGTGTCGAGGGATTTTTCCATCGCGCCATCAACACTGGTCGGGTCCAGCCCGCCGACGTAATGCGCCCCCGCCTGCATCGCTTCGCGCATTAAGGATTCCGATTTCGACAGCAGCAAACCGTGCTGCGGGAAGGCGACGATCTCACACTCGAAGCCCGTCTGACGTCGCGCCAGCACCGCCTGCAAATTTTGCAGATTTTTCAGGCCGGAAACCGGTTCGATATTGCAGTGGCTGCGGGCAATAGTGGTGCCTTTCGACTGCAATAAATCGATCAGTTTTTCCGCCCGTTCCTGCGTGTACGGTTGCAGTTCCGGCAGCATTTTCTGCTCGAGTTTGATCATGTCCTGGATAGTGGTGCCTGCCGGACGATTGAGCGAGCGCCACGGCCCGCCGTAGAAGGTTTTGTCGAGATGAATATGCATATCGCGGGTGGTGGGCAGCATCAGCTTACCGCCAGCGTCATAGTGCGGCAGCGTGGCGTCCGGATGCTGCTTGTTCTCGCGCAGGGCAACAATTTTACCGTCCTGAATCTCCACGGTCTGGCGCGCCGTGCGGGTCTGTACCGCCACGCCATTTTCGTAGTCAAAACCGGTTTCCAGCAGCACGTTATCGAGATAGTAATGCGGGTCAGTGATTTTCATGGTGTTGTTCGCTTCGCAGTTTAGGGTGCCAGCTACCCCCGCATGGGCGAGCGGCACTGAGGTACCAAACAGCGCGGCGGCGGTGACCATCTTACCGCTCTGGCTCAGAAATTCACGGCGGCTATTGTTTTCTTTCATCTTACGTCCTTAGGTTTTAATAATATGGGTGCCCGTTTCGCCGCGTAGCGCCGCAGGCAGGCATTCCGGCGTGGTGATAATCACTTCTTTGCCGTCCTGTTCCAGGAACGTCAGGCTGGCGATGATTTTTGGCAACATGCTGCCAGGTGGGAAATGCCCTTCCTGCATATAGCGGGTCATGGTGGCAATATCTACGCGATCGAGCGCCTGTTGCTGCGGCTTGCCAAAGTGGATACAGACTTTTTCGACGCCGGTGGTGATCACCAGAATGTCGGCGTGAATTTCGCGGGCCAGTAGCGCGGTGGAGAGATCTTTGTCGATAACCGCGTCCACGCTTTGGTAATCTCCCGCTTCGGTGCGCACCACAGGAATTCCACCGCCGCCCGCGCCAATCACCACAAAGCCTTGTTGGATCAGCGCCTTAATGGCAGGTGCTTCGACAATACGTTTCGGTTCCGGCGAGGCGACCACGCGGCGATAGCCCCGTCCGGCATCTTCAACAAAACGCCAGTCAGGGTTTGCCTTTTGTAGTTCGTCACGCTGGCTTTCACTAAAGAATGCGCCGATGGGCTTGGTGGGATGGGCAAAACCCGGATCGTTTTTATCCACTTCCACCTGAGTCACCACAGTGACGGCTTTTTTCTCGCCGTGACGCGCCAGTCGGTTGTTCAGCGCCTGCTGGATCAGATAGCCAATGCCACCTTGCGTATCCGCCACACAGTTCGCCAGCGGCGTTAAGGGCAGCCCTTCGCGCTCGTGGGCAATCTCCGCACGGCGTAAATCCAGCCCGACCTGCGGCCCGTTGCCGTGGGTCAGCACAATGTCGTAATCGGAAGCCAGCATTTCCAGCACCGTATCGGCCACGGCTTTCACCGCCTCCGCCTGATGCTCAATCGACTGGCTGGCGTTATCTTTGATAATGCTGTTGCCACCAATGGCAACGACCACAAGTTCTTTCATGTTGTTATGTCCGCGACAGAGGGTGATGGGGTTATGACCAACGCCAGACTGCCTGATGCGCTACGCTTATCAGGCCTACAATTCTCGTGCCACTCGTAGGCCGGATAAGGCGTTCACGCCGCATCCGGCAGAGACAACGCGTACTTTGCAGGTCAGACGCCGTAACGTTCGCACCAGCCAAGAATGGCTTTCTCGAAGCAGGCGAAGGGTGGATGCACAATGCCCGCGCCAATCATGCCGACGCCCGCATCTTTATGGGCAATGGCGGTGTTGATCACCGGCAGAATGCCGCTGCTACCCACGCGGGTGATGTCGATTGCCGACGGCACGCCCATAAAACCGAGCAGCGGAATGGTGACGTTGGGGTTTTCGCCAAGGGTGATTTCACGCATCTGACGGGAGAAATCGATAGCCTCTTCCACCGTGCCGCCCACCAGCGCAACGATCGCGGGCGCGGTCGCCATCGCAAATCCGCCGATACCGTAGGTTTCGGTGATGGCGCTGTCGCCGATATCCAGCCCCGAATCTTCCGGCTTATAACCGGCAAACATCGGGCCGATGACCTGCTGCGCCGGGCCGGTAAACCATTGCCCCGGCAGGCCGCTGACCCGCAGGCCGAACTCGACGCCGTTACGCGCCATGGTGGTCACCACGGTGCTGTATTCAATGCCGTGCGCCGCATCCATCGCCGCTTTACACATCGCCATCCACGTTGGGCCGGAGAAGTAATCGCTGCTGGCGACAAACTCAAACACTTCGCGCTGTTGCTCAACGGAATAACCCGCCTGAATAATCCCCGGCGTCAGCGCCTGAATCAGCAGCGTCGTCCCGGCGTTATTGCGGTTATGGCATTCATCGCCCATATGCAGCGCCTGCGCCAGCATTAAGCGCAGATCGATCTCGCCGATAATTTTCATCGCGTCACGCAGCATTGGCCCCTGCACATCGCGCATCCAGTTGAGGCGGTCGATCACGCTCTGGTCGTTAGCGCCCATACGCAAAATCTTCGCCATCTGCTCGCTCATGTTGGTATAAGCGATGTTGCCATAGGTTTTGTTTTTCACGATGTGCATAAACATCGAGGCCGAGGTGACGCCCGCCATCGATCCCACACAGTCGTGCTCGTGGCACGGCGAGAAGGTGATCTCCCCGGAAGCCGCCAGCTCAGCCGCCTCGTCGAGATCTTTCGCCAGTCCTTCAAACACCAGCGCTCCGGTGACCGCGCCTTTCATCGCGCCGCACATTTTTTCCCAGGTGACCGGCGGCCCGGCGTGAAGAATGGTTTTCGCCGTCATGCCCGGCACCACGTTAATCGCCTGATCAAAACCAATCAGCACTGGATGCGACTGGATAATGCGCTCCAGCGCCTGCTGGTTAGCGGCGGTGATTTTGTCCGCCAGCGGCGAATCGGCAATGTTGTCCAGTGCCTGCACCACCTGCATATTGCCCTGCCCCGGCGGCGTCCAGTCGAGTTGGGTCACTTCTACATGCTGCTTTTTCAGATCATCGCTAAACATGGCGATACCGACGTTAATAACGTTCAACGGTTGGCTAAACAGTGACTGGCTCATCAGGCTTCCTCCCCTTTGCAGATAAATTCACGCGCCAGCAATCCGGTATTGGTGCTGCTGCTCGCCAGAATCACTCCGGCATCAAGCAGCATCTGGCTTTGTTGTTCTAATGATGGCGTATCGAGATCGGTGCCCAGCACATAGGCGAGAATGATCAACTCGCGTCCTTCGGCAGCGGCGATCGCTTTCGCTTCTTTGATCGCCTCGATGGTGGAACCGACCGGATCTTCATGCGATCCAAATCCGAGCACAAAATCCATCACGATCACCGCCACTTCTGGATCGCGCGCTTCTTCGATCAAGCGGCTGATACGGTTGGTCGGGTCAATCATTGGATGCGGCTTGCCGTTGGTGAAGTCATCATCGCCAAAGTCGAGGAAGGTGTGTTTGATGCTGCGGTTGATATCTTGCAGGCGGAATTCAGGATCGGGCTGGATATTGCTGTAGACATCGCCATGTTTTTCCATCACCGCGAACAGGGTTTCGTCACACAGCGTACCGCCGCAGAACAGACCACGAATGTATTTCTGCTGCGGTTGCAGACGCGCGCGCACATCCGCAATCAACGGCTGGTCAAGCGTATGCAGATCGAGATGTTCTTGTTTCACGCCGGAGAGCATCACCGCTTTCAATGCCGCCTCTTTGCTGCCGCGAGCAAACTGTAGCCCCTGCTCATCCACTGGCGTTTCGCCACGACCGAGGAAGCAGGCCACCACTGGCTTGCGGCAGGCGCGTGCGCGTTCCAGCACTTTGCGGGCCACCGCAGGCGCAGGCGGTTTGGAGATAAGCACAATGATTTCAGTTTGCGGATCGTTTTCCAGCATGCTGATGGCATCGAGCATCATCAGTCCGCCGATTTTCTCGCTCAGGTCGCGCCCGCCGGTGCCGATCAGTTGTGAAACGCCGCCACCAAATTCATGGATACGGACGCTCAATTCCTGGCTGCCGGTGCCAGATGCGCCAACAATACCGATGTTGCCGCGACGCACGGCGTTACCAAAGCAGAGCGCCGCGCCGTTGATAATCGCCGTGCCGCAGTCTGGCCCCATCATCAGCAGCCCTTTTTCATGGGCCAACTGTTTGAGCGCCAGTTCATCTTCAACTGAGACATTATCGGAAAACAGCATCACGTTGAGGTCATTTTGCAGCGCCTGACGCGCTTCGCGAGCGGCAAACAGACCGTTGACCGAAATCACTGCCAGGTTACTTTCCGGGATATGCTTTTTGGCGCTGGCAATAGTGCCGTAACGCGCCTCGTGCGAGCCGCTTTGCGCTTTGGTGTTGAACAGTTCTTCAATCTCCGCCAGCAACTGCTCGTTGTCCACACCCGATTTACCATTGATGACAATCATCAGGTCGCCGTTTTTCGCCTGCTCCAGCTCCGGCGTCAGCAGTCCTAAATTCTTCAACACGCCTTTGTTCATTTCGGTCGCCATCGCCACAAATGCCTGCTCGACGCCGTCGAGTTTATTTGCACGCGTGGAGATAGACATCAGCGAGACAGAATCAAAATAGGTATTCGGTTTAATGACTATTTTAACTGACATAATTCCCTCCGTAGGTTTGACTCAGCGCACAACCATCGGCCATGCCATACAGCATGTCGCAGCCGGAACTGGAGCCAATATGTTTAATTTTTTCTATTGCCTGAGTTGCGTTCCCAGGGATGTCATAAATAATGTTGTGAATAAAACGATGAATATTTTCCCGGCAGCGTTGTTGTAATGCGGCTTCCAGCGTGATGGCACTTAATAACGTGGTATTATTTCTGCCGCGTTGCAGGCCGAGATAAAATTCCTCTTTGTATTTTTCCGCCGGATGTCCGGAAATAAATAAAATAAGTACCAGTCCGGTCAGATAATCATCGGCTGATGGCGTAAGGCCAATCCCTAACCCCATCATACTGGCGACTGCTGAGGCGATATTTTGTTTATCGTTTACGGCCTGAATAACTGCCCGTCGTTTAATATGTAGTTCTTTATTTAACGCCTGATAAAACGGATTATCGCCGCGATAATTAAACAGGGTTTCATTTTCCCCCAGGTGCTGATGAATAATGTCGTACCACTGTTGCCAGGCGATAAGGTGAAAATTCACAGCGGTCATTTGCAAGGTTGGGGACAGCCAACGCTGGCAATGACTCATCTCTATATGATGATGTTGACCAATCGTAATGCCTTGATCGTCAAACTGAACCTTATCATCATGCCGGAACAGACCATTAAAGTGAGTGAGTGCCAACCGACAACTGTTAGGCGCATTGTCGTACTCTTCACAAAGCAGCGTCAGCAACTGCTGGCGAGCCGGGAGTGCGATATTTACCGCTCTGGCAAAGACCTGTTCAACCTGTCCTTGCCCCCGCTGCGCCAGAAAATCAGCATCCGCAGTTAGCGCCCACACACACCGTTTTTCTGGTGTGTTGATAACAAGCCTCCCGGTTTATGCACCTGCGGCGATCAGCAACTGCGCAATCTCTTCAAAGCCCCGTTCCCGCGCCAGTTTCAGCGGCGTTTTGCCATATTTATCGGTCAGATGCGGGCTGGCACCGTGTTCCAGCAATAACTGGACAATCGCCTGCTGTTTAATCCCACCATCATTAAGCACAATCGCTTCCAGCAACGGTGTCCAGCCAACATGGTTAGTCTGGTTAACGTTAATCTCCGTATTTGCCAAAAGCTCTTTTACAATACTTAAATGGCCTTTTTCACAGGCAGGCGTCAGGCCGACACCGCCAAAACGGGTTACGCAATTAAGATCGGGTTTAGCCGGTAAAATAATTCGTAGTAGCGTTAAATCATCGTTCAGACAGCTAATTAAAAAAGGATTTAAACAGGTATGATCTTGCTTATTAATATCCGCTCCGGCATCAATTAATGCCTGAACGCAAGCATATTGCTGATATAAACTTGCCAGCGTAATTGCCGTTTTCCCCTGACGATCGCAGGTATTAATATCGACACCCAGCGCAAGGCAGGTTTTTACTTTATCGATATCACCCTGTTGCGCAGCCAATAAATAGTCGGCAGGTAGATTTTTTATAGTCATTCACATTCCCCTGGTTTTTGTGGCTGTTTTCGATGAATTGAGAATAGCAACGATAATCTGATAAAAGAACCCGCTTAAATTTAATTCGCCGTATTTCGCCTTTTTGTTGAATGATGTTCAACAATCTTTTCGCAGTGTGCGGTAGTGCAATATTTGTTTCTTTGACCCGATACCCTTTCACTCAATCAGGTTTTATTTCTCTATAGTCTGCACATGTAAGAGTAGCTTTTGTCCATGTCTAACCAGAGGGGAACAAGATGAACGGACTCACGGCAACGGGTGTCACCGTCGGTATTTGTGCAGGGCTTTGGCAGTTAGTGTCTTCACATGTCGGGCTCTCTCAGGGATGGGAATTATTAGGAACCATTGGCTTCGTCGCCTTTTGCAGTTTTTATGCCGCAGGCGGCGGTAAATCGGGGTTTATCAGAAGTCTGGCGGTTAATTATTCCGGGATGGTGTGGGCATTTTTCGCCGCGCTGGCTGCCGGTTGGCTGGCCTCGGTGAGTGGGATTTCTGGGTTCTGGGCGAGCGTGATTACTACCGTGCCTTTCTCAGCGGTAGTGGTCTGGCAAGGACGTTTCGGTTTATTGTCTTTTATTCCCGGAGGCTTTCTCGGCATGACGCTATTTTTTGCCAGCGGGATGAACTGGACGGTGACATTACTGGGTTTTCTGGCGGGTAACTGCGTGGGGATAATTTCAGAATATGGAGGACAAAAATTAAGCGAAGCGACGACTAAACGCGACGGGTATTAAAAGTTATTCAAAAATGATTATCTATCTTTAACCGATACCTCTACAGTCATGGCTGGAGAAATTCATATTCGATAATGGCGGGAATGGTTTAATGAACTCAATTTTTACCGAAGAGAATCTGTTGGCATTTACTACCGCTGCACGTTTTGGCAGCTTCAGTAAAGCCGCAGAAGAGTTGGGTTTAACCACTTCCGCCATTAGCTACACCATCAAGCGAATGGAAACAGGGCTGGATGTGGTGCTGTTCACTCGCAGTACCCGCAGCATTGAGTTAACGGAGTCCGGGCGTTATTTTTTCCGCAAAGCTACCGACCTGCTGAATGATTTTCACGCCATTAAACGCAGTATCGATACTATTTCGCAGGGCATAGAAGCGCGTGTGCGCATTTGTATTAATCAGCTGCTTTATACGCCCAAACACACCGCACGCTTATTACAGGTGCTGAAAAAGCAGTTTCCTACCTGCCAGATTACCGTCACCACCGAAGTGTATAACGGCGTCTGGGATGCGATTATTAATAATCAGGCAAATATCGCTATCGGCGCACCCGACACGCTGCTGGACGGTGGCGGCATTGATTACACGGAGATTGGCGCGATTCGCTGGGCTTTTGCCATCGCTCCGGATCATCCATTAGCCTTTGTGCCGGAGCCGATCGCCGAAAGCCAGCTGCGTCTCTACCCTAATATCATGGTGGAGGACACCGCGCATACGATTAATAAAAAAGTAGGCTGGTTGCTGCATGGGCAGGAATCGATTCTGGTGCCCGATTTCAACACCAAATGTCAGTGCCAGATTTTAGGTGAAGGAATTGGTTTTTTGCCGGATTACATGGTCCGTGAGGCGATGGCGCAATCCTTGCTGGTTACCCGACAAATCCATAACCCGCGCCAGGATTCACGCATGTTACTCGCAACCCAGCACTCTGCCACCGGTCAGGTGACGCAGTGGATTAAAAAACAATTTGCGCCAAATGGCATATTAACGGGGATCTATCAGGATTTACTGCATCGGGAGAGTTAATCGCTGCCAACCTCCCGATGCGCTGTGAATAGCGGTTTACATCAACCACCTGCTTTCATTACCCATTCAGAGATAAATTTATTACCCGGTACTGGCGGAGAGTACAAATAGCCCTGTAAAAAGTGAACGCCTTTGCCGATCATTAAATCCGCCTGCTCCTGGGTTTCTACCCCTTCCGCCACGATACTCAAACCAGGCTTACGCGCCAGTTCGACAATATTGTCCACAATATGACCGGAGATTTCGTCGACACTCGCCATTTGCACAAACGACTTGTCAATTTTAATAAAATCGACCGGGAACGCCTGCAAGTAACGATAGGTCGCATAACCCGTACCAAAGTCATCCAGCGCAAAAGTAATATTGTGCTGATGAAGGCTGTCAAATATCGCTCTGGCTTCTGGCGTTACCGGAATAGGATTACGTTCAGTCAACTCAAGAACCAGCTTGATTTTATCGTTACCTAATTTCTTAACCAGGTTCAGACACTCTTTTTCAAATCCCGCAGCCAAAAAACAGCCCGCCGAGACGTTGATACCAATATGGAAATTGTCCGGCAGCAAATGTTTTACCGGCATCAGAATATCCGCAGTCTGTTTCATCAGCTGGCGAGTCATTATGACAATAAGACCGGATGACTCCGCCAGAGGAATAAACTGATCCGGTGGGATCATTCCCGTTTGTGGATGTTCCCAGCGGACAAGCACTTCACAGCCCGTCAGTACCCCAGTCTGCGCGCAGAAAACCGGTTGGATCCACGGTTTAAACTCGTGGTTTTCCAACGCCAGACTGATGGCTTCAGGCGTGACGATATGGTGATAGTGATTATCATTAATATATTTGTGACTATTATTACCCGTGGCGGATATGATCTCCGGATTGTACTGAAAGAAAATATCCCGCCAGAAAGTAATATCGCTCTGAATCCCCAGTTTCTCAAAGAGCTGTTTCTTTTGATGTGAAATGGTCTTTGCACTGCGATTTCTGTACTGTGATATTTCTGTTACAGACATTCCCTGCATCAGCAGCTTGAGTAGCAGTCGTTCTTTCTCGGATACGCTACCAGGCAATGACAAATGAACCGTTGTACCGAACTCTTGCAGAAAAACACGAAAATCACATGAATTCATGAACACACCTTTTATCTTTTATCGCTGTTCAGTATGAGTGATTACCTGTGGATTCCTGAGCACACATAAGGGGTAACCATAAACATTAGCGATGCCATACGTATAACATCCCACATCACTATCAAGAAGATTATCTTTACCTCTGATGCTCGCTCAAAAACAGTTACGCTAAATACCTTAAAAAGGTAATCACAAGTCAAACTCAGGAGATAATCACGCAAGAATGCAATATTAAAATTCAGATACTCATTTTTGGTAATAAAGAAGTAGTTGGACTATTTCGATATTTATAATTTCCCACTACGTATTGACGTCCATTCATGAGTAAAGGCGCATTATATGAATTTAACAATCCAGATCAACTGAAAATACCTCAACCTCATAAACACATAGCGTCAACATTCAATGACATAATGAGTAAAGATGTTGGTTATGCATACACGTCATTACTCTATGCTAATCCCTTAACAACCTGCTTTTTAAGACTGAATCCATTCAGCAATAGATAGCCAACATTATAACAATGACAATAAAAACAATATTTAAAACAATCAATAAAATATCAGACACAGACAATTAAACCTTAAACAACAAACGGTTACATTGATTTTGGTTGATTTGCGCTACGCGTTTCCCATGAATAAAGCGTCATTTCAAATTAGCACCAATATTTACATTAAATAAGACTAAGCTTATTGAACATTCACAACAGTCCAAGCGTAGGTTTTGGGCTTCAATAGTTCTTTTCTTTTTTATTATCTGTTGCCTGGCAATCATCAATCGATACTAAGGGCTTAACTGTACACAGATATAACGTATCAAGAGGTAAGAGAAACCGCGCCATATGCAGACATGGCGCGGTTTTATGCAATAACAATCACGCGTCCGGGAACATCACGCTATGGCCCGGCGCTTCACGATGGAGATGGATAAAGTTAAGGTGCCGCTCGTACTGGTCGAGAATATCGGTGATCACCTGCTCTTTGCTGTAGTCCATCAGGTCGTTGCCCTGGCTGCCTTCTAACAGGAAGGTTTCCAGCCGGTAGTAGGTCGATTTCCCGCTACGTGCGCGGTAGGTAAAGCCCGGCACCGAATATTGCTGTGGCCAAATCTGATAGACAAAGTTTTGCTCTTCGCCCATATGCACCAACAAATCCAGATGCCCCAACTGTTGTCCCTCTTCCGGCGGCAGGTTTTTTAGCTCCACGTACGCGCCGCGCAACCGCAGTTCCTGCGCCACTTCTTCCATTGCCGGATAACAGACCGTCTCCATCATCTGTTTAGTGTAACGCGTGCCCGGATAATTCATCAGGCGCGAGAGACGTTTTTTCCAGCTCAGGCGATCCTGAAGCCCCAGCGGTCGCGGTGCGGTATCGCGGTTGGCACTTTCACGGCGGTAATCTTCTACCTTCAGAGATTTATACAACCCCGCCATCACGAAGAAGATCACAAAGCTGAACGGCAGGCCCATAATCACCGTGGTGTTTTGCAGCGCGGATATCCCGTTGGTCATCAGCATGCCTAGCGTCAGCAGGCCAATCGCCACCGACCAGAAGACGCGCAGCCAGCCGGGTGCGTCGCTGTTGATATCTTTAAGCTGCGAGGTGAAATTCCCCAGCACCAGCGCACCGGAGTCCGCCGAGGTCACATAAAATAGCAGGCCAGTAATGGTGGCGACGGAGGCGCTAAAGGTAAACGCCGGATACTGCGCCAGCAGGCTGTAGAAGCCGCGCTCCGGATGGACCATCGCTTCCTCGGCAAATGCCGCGCCGCCGTGGATGATTTCATACAGCGCGCTATTGCCGAATACCGAGAGCCATAACAGCGTGAAGGTAAACGGAATAATCAACGTGCCCAGCACGAACTGGCGAATGGTACGCCCACGCGAGATACGCGCCAGGAACAAGCCGACAAACGGCGACCATGCCACCCACCATGCCCAGAAGAAGAGCGTCCAGTTATTCATCCACTCAACCGGACGGTCGAAGGCAAAACTATTGAGCGTCATGCCCATAAAGCGATTCACATAGTCGCCAACGTTCAGCACCAGTGCATTAAGCAGGAACGAGGTGTCGCCCATAAACAACACGAACAGAATCAATCCCAGCGCCAGCGCAACGTTGAGTTCCGATAACACGCGAATGCCCTTATCGACACCGGATGTCACCGAGATAGTGGCGATGATCACCGACAAGGCGATCAGTGCCGCTTTCGCCGCCATCGAATCGGGAATATCAAACAGCACGCTCAAGCCATAGTTAAGCTGCACCACACCGATACCGAGCGTAGTGGCAATACCGAAGATGGTGCCGATCACCGCAGCAATATCCACTGAGTGACCTATCGGCCCGTTAATCCGTTTACCGAAGATCGGGTACAGCGCCGAGCGGATGGTGAGCGGCAAATTATAACGATAGCTAAAGTATCCGAGCGCCATGCCCATCAGCGCATACATCGACCAGCCGGTTAAGCCGTAGTGAAACAGCGTCCAGACCATCGCCTGACGCGCGGCCTCAATCGTCTGTCCCGCGCCTTCCGGCGGCTGCATATACTGCGTTACCGGTTCGGCTACGGAGAAGAACATCAGGTCGATACCGATCCCGGCAGCAAACAGCATCGCCGCCCAACTCAGCAAACTGAATTCCGGTTTTGATTGTTCTGGCCCGAGCTTCACCGAACCAAAACGCGAACAAGCGATACAGACCACAAAGACAATATAGAGCGTTGCCGCCAGCAGATAGTACCAACCGAAGGTTTTAGAAACCCAGTCCAGCGTGCGGCCAATCCACAGGGCCGAGAAGTCGCGAAACAGGATCGTTGTCAGGGAAAACAACAAAATCAGTCCGGCGGAAGTGTAAAACACCACCGGATTGATTTTGTCCTTTTCCCTGCTGTGTGAAAGGTCTGTCATCCAGTATCCCCACTGTTATTGTTACCATTTAAAATCAAATTAGTAACAATTAAGACACATTTTATATTGAACGTCCAATCAATAACCGCTTTAATAGATAAACAACGCTGATGAATGGAGTGGCGAAAATGCCCAAATTGGGAATGCAGTCGATCCGGCGCAGACAACTGATCGACGCCACGCTGGAAGCAATAAATGAAGTGGGCATGCACGATGCAACGATCGCGCAGATCGCCCGCCGTGCAGGCGTTTCTACGGGGATCATCAGCCACTATTTCAGGGACAAAAATGGTCTGCTGGAAGCAACCATGCGCGATATCACCAGTCAGCTGCGTGACGCGGTTTTGAATCGATTACATGCACTTCCGCAGGGCAGTGCAGAGCTGCGATTACAGGCGATTGTTGGCGGAAACTTCGATGAAACCCAGGTGAGCAGTGCGGCGATGAAAGCCTGGCTGGCCTTCTGGGCCAGCAGTATGCATCAGCCGATGCTTTACCGTTTGCAGCAGGTCAGTAGCCGCCGCTTATTGTCGAATCTGGTGAGCGAATTTCGCCGCGAGTTACCGCGCCAACAGGCACAGGAAGCGGGCTACGGCCTTGCCGCGCTAATTGACGGATTATGGCTGCGCGCGGCACTGAGCGGCAAACCGCTGGATAAACCTCTCGCACACTCGCTGACCCGTCACTTTATTACTCAGCATTTACCCACCGATTAACCGAGGAGACGTGATGTCCCGAATGGCAGAACAGCAGCTTTATATACATGGTGGTTATACCTCCGCCACCAGCGGTCGCACCTTCGAGACCATTAACCCGGCCAACGGTAACGTGCTGGCGACCGTGCAGGCCGCCGGGCGTGAGGATGTCGATCGCGCCGTGAAGAGTGCCCAACAAGGGCAAAAAATCTGGGCGGCGATGACCGCTATGGAGCGCTCGCGTATTCTGCGTCGGGCCGTTGATATTCTGCGTGAACGCAATGACGAACTCGCAAAACTGGAAACCCTTGACACCGGAAAAGCATATTCGGAAACCTCAACCGTCGATATCGTTACCGGTGCGGACGTGCTGGAGTACTATGCCGGGCTGATCCCGGCGCTGGAAGGCAGCCAGATCCCGTTGCGTGAGACGTCATTTGTTTATACCCGCCGCGAACCGCTGGGTGTGGTGGCGGGGATTGGCGCATGGAACTACCCGATCCAGATTGCTTTGTGGAAATCCGCCCCAGCGCTGGCGGCAGGCAATGCAATGATTTTCAAACCGAGCGAAGTCACCCCGCTTACCGCGTTAAAGCTGGCCGAAATTTACAGCGAAGCGGGCCTGCCGGACGGCGTATTTAACGTGTTGCCGGGCGTGGGCGCGGAGACCGGACAATATCTGACCGATCATCCGGGCATTGCCAAAGTGTCATTTACCGGCGGTGTCGCCAGCGGCAAAAAAGTGATGGCTAACTCGGCAGCTTCCTCCCTGAAAGAAGTGACCATGGAGCTGGGCGGTAAATCACCGCTGATCGTTTTCGACGATGCGGATCTCGATCTCGCCGCCGATATCGCCATGATGGCGAATTTCTTCAGCTCCGGTCAGGTGTGTACCAACGGCACTCGCGTCTTCGTTCCGACGAAATGCAAAGCCGCATTTGAACAAAAGGTTCTGGCGCGCGTTGAGCGCATTCGCGCGGGCGACGTTTTCGATCCGCAAACTAACTTCGGCCCGCTGGTCAGCTTCCCGCATCGCGATAACGTGCTGCGCTATATCGCCAAAGGCAAAGAGGAAGGCGCGCGCGTACTGTGCGGCGGCAATGTACTGAAGGGGGATAGCTTCGATAACGGCGCATGGGTTGCACCGACCGTGTTCACCGATTGCAGCGACGATATGACCATTGTGCGAGAAGAGATTTTCGGGCCAGTGATGTCCATTCTGATCTACGAGTCGGAAGACGAAGTCATTCGCCGCGCTAACGATACCGACTACGGTCTGGCGGCGGGTATCGTGACGGCGGACCTGAACCTCGCGCATCGCGTCATTCATCAGCTGGAAGCGGGTATTTGCTGGATCAACACCTGGGGCGAATCCCCGGCAGAGATGCCCGTTGGCGGCTACAAACACTCCGGCATTGGTCGCGAGAACGGCGTGATGACGCTCCAGAGTTACACCCAGGTGAAGTCCATCCAGGTTGAGATGGCTAAATTCCAGTCCATATTCTAACCAGGAGGTTTATTTGCAATTTGACTACATCATTATTGGTGCCGGCTCAGCCGGCAACGTTCTCGCTACCCGTCTGACTGAAGATCCGAACACAACCGTGCTGCTGCTTGAAGCAGGCGGCCCGGACTATCGCTTTGACTTCCGCACCCAGATGCCCGCCGCGCTGGCGTTCCCGCTACAGGGCAAACGCTACAACTGGGCCTATGAGACGGAACCCGAACCGTTTATGAACAACCGCCGCATGGAGTGCGGACGCGGCAAAGGTCTGGGCGGTTCATCGCTGATCAACGGTATGTGCTACATCCGTGGCAATGCGCTGGATCTCGATAACTGGGCACAAGAACCTGGTCTGGAGAACTGGAGTTATCTCGACTGCCTGCCCTACTACCGCAAGGCCGAGACTCGCGATGTGGGCGAGAACGATTACCACGGTGGCGATGGCCCGGTGAGCGTCATCACCTCCAAACCCGGCGTCAATCCGCTGTTTGAAGCGATGATTGAAGCGGGCATGCAGGCAGGCTACCCACGCACGGACGATCTCAACGGCTATCAGCAAGAAGGTTTTGGCCCGATGGATCGCACCGTCACGCCGCATGGCCGTCGCGCCAGCACCGCGCGTGGCTATCTCGATCAGGCCAAATCGCGCCCTAACCTGACCATTCGTACTCACGCCATGACCGATCACATCATTTTTGACGGCAAACGCGCGGTGGGCGTCGAGTGGCTGGAAGGCGACAGCACTATTCCGACCCGCGCGGCGGCGAATAAAGAAGTGCTGTTATGTGCAGGCGCGATTGCTTCACCGCAGATCCTGCAACGCTCCGGCGTCGGCAACGCTGAACTGCTGGCGGAGTTTAATATTCCGCTGGTGCATGAATTACCCGGCGTCGGCGAAAATCTTCAGGATCACCTGGAGATGTATCTGCAATACGAGTGCAAAGAACCGGTTTCCCTCTACCCTGCCCTGCAGTGGTGGAATCAGCCGAGAATCGGTGCGGAGTGGCTGTTTGGCGGCACCGGCGTTGGTGCCAGCAACCACTTTGAAGCAGGCGGATTTATTCGCAGCCGTGAGGAATTTGCGTGGCCGAATATTCAGTACCATTTCCTGCCAGTGGCGATTAACTATAACGGCTCGAACGCAGTGAAAGAGCACGGCTTCCAATGCCATGTCGGATCGATGCGCTCGCCAAGCCGTGGGCATGTGCGGATTAAATCCCGCGACCCGCACCAGCATCCGGGAATTCTGTTTAACTACATGTCGCACGAGCAGGACTGGCAGGAGTTCCGCGACGCAATTCGCATCACACGCGAGATCATGCATCAACCCGCGCTGGATCAATACCGTGGCCGCGAAATCAGCCCTGGTGTCGAATGCCAGACGGATGAGCAGCTCGATGAGTTCGTGCGTAACCACGCCGAAACCGCGTTTCATCCGTGCGGTACCTGCAAAATGGGTTATGACGAGATGGCTGTGGTTGACGGCGAAGGCCGCGTACACGGGCTGGAAGGCCTGCGCGTGGTGGATGCGTCAATTATGCCGCAAATTATCACCGGCAATTTGAACGCCACGACGATTATGATTGGCGAGAAAATAGCGGATATGATTCGTGGGAAGGAAGCGTTGCCGAGGAGCACGGCGGGATATTTTGTGGCAAATGGGATGCCGGTGAGAGCGAAAAAATGAGTCGTGATGTGAACTGACTCAGGAACCTATCAGATTGAGAGTTACCGTTCTACTATGAGGACCGAATCCTTATATAAAACACTGAGGTAACTCTCATGCTTCATCGTGACAATCTCGCCAGCAAATTCTAAGCTGACTTGCTCAATCTGGCTGATGAATGTGCTATGCATACACAGATAAACTACAGATGAAATACCACTCAGCTTAAGAATTACGCCGCTAATGTTCCTGGCTATGGTTACCTGTTCATTCCCGCTCACGGTTAGCATATACGAAAAGGGTTCTTGTAACGAGTACAAAAATAAGTCAGACCAAAACCACATGGAGCTTTAAACACGATTCGTATAATTTATTAGCAGTGATTTATTTTTACTCTTCTTTAATTAATCATCATGCTTAAATATTTTTTAGCACAAGATTATCGCTTCGCTAACATTTTAGTTTACATTAATTTTCAATTGATAATAAAAAGTTGTTAATAAGTTTTTTGCGGAAAATAAAAAGTGTTGGAATACTCTCCATCAAATGAATGCAAAATAAA
Organism: Escherichia sp. WS2035; assembly: GCF_046487065.1. Taxonomy (NCBI): domain Bacteria; kingdom Pseudomonadati; phylum Pseudomonadota; class Gammaproteobacteria; order Enterobacterales; family Enterobacteriaceae; genus Escherichia; species Escherichia sp. WS2035. Next base: position 117,829 of record NZ_JBJQKD010000001.1, on the reverse strand, counting down.
CAAATTGAGATATACAAAAAGTAAAAATCATTTAAATGAATATTTTAAATTTATGAGCAGAACCCATTAACAATGATTTACTCACGACCAGAAAAGTAAAGAACACCTTGCAATAATATGTATTTATAAATTCATATCATTGATATTAAACTAATCTTACTTTCTACCCTCCAAATTTATGCATCAAAAAAAAACAAAAGTAAAATCAATTAGATACACAACAAGACGATCTCACAGGAAATGATGTTAAATATCTCAAAACTAATAAAAATCACTAAAACATTAGACGTAATACACATCCCACACGACCTGTCACTCATAGTTTTAATATTTATTTTTTCACATCATAGTAGATAAAAATACGCATTAAAAATGACTTGTAGAAAAGCTGCACAATAAATAGTTCATATTTAATCTGTTGCGTAGAACTACTATTCAAAAAATCTTATTAATGAGATAATGAGATTACATCGATAACGTTCTGATTGCAGGCATACTTATCTGGGTGTGCCTCTCTTTTTTTTACAACTGTACACGGTGGCGTATGACGAGAAAATATCTCACACAGGATGAAGTCTACAGGCTGATGGATGCAGCCCAGAGCATGTCCTTTCCTGAAAGAAATCGCTGTCTAATTATGATGGCTTTCATTCACGGTTTTAGGGCCAGTGAACTTCTTGATTTACGTTTATCCGATATTGATGCATCTGGAAAACAACTTAATATTCGGCGTATTAAAAATGGTTTCTCGACAACACATCCTCTTCTTCCTGATGAATATAATTTGATCAAGTTGTGGCTTAAGCAGAGGAAGTTAATTGAAAACGGAGTTGAAGGAGACTGGCTTTTTCTCTCCCGGAAACGCCGCCCTATCAGCAGACAACATTTTTTTTCTATCATTCGTGAGGCTGGAAAACGTGCAGGATTAGCTGTAAAAGCACATCCTCATATGTTACGTCATGCCTGTGGTTTTGCTCTGGCTGACAATGGTGTCGATACCCGACTACTTCAGGATTATCTGGGTCATCGAAATATTCAGCATACTGTCAGATACACAGCCAGTAATGCTGCTCGTTTTAAAGGGGTGTGGAAAAAAAAGCCTCGTTAAAACAGTACCTTCTGATTCAAAATGTCAGATTCCTACGTTTTCCTCAATTCTTCCATAAAAAAACAGCCCATTCAATTAAATAAAACACATAACATGTTGATATTTCTAGCTAAAGTAAAATAACCCTATGATTTGAAATGATTAATCACAAAGGTCATACCAGTGATTAACTTTCGCCCATATCGTTAAATAACACAAAATTAAAAACAATAAAAATCAAACAAATTAGATTTATATTCCAAGAAAATTAAATATTCAGGCTATTAAACCAAACCTGACATTTTGAATCAAAATGTCAGGTTTTGTAGCAATGGCGTGGACGAGTCTGAATGAAGAAGCCTCTGGTTATTATCAGTGCCTGTCAGTTCACCAGGCTGGCACTGGAGTCTCTCATCCCAACGGACAGGTATATCGTGCGGGTGTACAGCAACGTCACTACAGAGGTTGAATTCGTTTTAAAGACCTCCTGTGGCTACCTGTTAGCTGATATCCCTTCGCTTCCTTCGGGGGAGTTGGTTCTTCTGGCTTGTCTCGCCCGTTTGCGGAGTGATGCCGGGCAATGGCAGGTCTGCCTGACCGGTGACTCCGACTGGTTCGATAATGCTCCTGCTGCAAGTCTGTATAACGGCTTCCCACGCATCGGCACCATGCTGACAGCGAGTCGTTATCAGAATCAAATTATCCGCTGGTTACTGCGTCCTTTGCCCGGCGATATGAGCGATTTCTGGCTCCTGACTGCACGGGAGTTGAGCGTGCTTAAGATTCTGATGCAGGGCATGAGTTTCAGTGAGATTGCCCGTTATGAACAACGCAGTTCAAAGACCCTGCATGCGATTGCCACACGGGCTTTAATGAAACTTGGACTGAGAACACTGAGCGATTTCAGGCTGCTCTATACGGGATGCGGTGACAGCAGAGTGAAACGGAATATACGGCTACATGCAAAATATATCGGACAACATTCCGCTCATCGACTCACTCAGTATGTGCAGAACATGGTATCCGGAATCCTTTATCCAGAGAAAGTTGCCGTTGGTGAATCAATAAATTCTGACGCCATTTCCGGAAAAGTACTTTCCGGACAAAGAAAAAATATATCTAAAAAAAGACCAGGATTGTTATGACACAGCAGCGTTGTTACTACCACCCACTGCGGCGCACACGGACTCGCTACAGTGTAGGAGCCAAAATATTTCTACTGTTCTGGGCTGCAGGATTGGGAGGCATGCTGTACAGCCTGTACAGCGTGCTGGCGTACTGACATCTGTGAGGGAAGGATGCGTTTCGTTCTTTTCTGTCCCTCAGGAATTGTACCAGCGCAGTTCGCAGCTCTATCAACCGGTTCTGTCGGCAATGTTACCTGCATAAGAACAGAAGAGGAGTTACGCAATAAATTGCGGCACAGGCCACAGAGTGTCGTGATATCGGCAGGGCGACCTGCCGAATGCGCTGAAATGTGGTTCCGATTTTATCTGGATCACTCATTCGTGGTGGTGTTGTGCGTCGCGCCCTTTTTTCTGCCACCGGATGTGAGTATTTCTGGCGTTCTCAAAAACCTGAGGTTACTGAAACCAGGAATGTCAGTAGAGCGTGTCATCAGTATTGCAAATGCCTCTGGTGGGTTTTCAGGACTGAAACATGCAGAAAATTTGCCAGTTATGGACTGTTACTCTGTCTTTATGAAAGAGGTGAATAACCGCACAAAGACAATCGTCATGTCAGAACGCTTCCCGGAAAAGCAAAAGAAGGTGTTGTCGTTGCTTCTTGCCGGACACAGCTGGGAATACAGTGCGCAGTTTCTCAAAACGGGGATAAGACAGATATGGCTTGCCGAGCAGTCGCTAAAAAAGCGTTGGGGGATACCGGACAGCATGTCATTGCGGGAAGCCCTGCTGCTGAGCAGCAATAATTTTCACGGTGATGGAAATGCATTGGAAACAACGAATGCCATGACATTGCGTGAAAACGGAAATACCAACAGGTATTCCGTGGTGGTAAATGCAGGGACGCAGGCTTTATCTCTGCATAAATATAAATAAGTGGGAAATTGAAATTAGTTACCAGAATGGAGAATTTCTTCATGAAAAACAGTAAGGCATTTTACCGCAGCGCATTAGCGACAGCTATTGTTATGGCTCTTTCTGCACCAGCATTCGCTGCTGATAACGCGGTATCAACTACACCGGTTACATTGGATAAAGATAAGACAACTCTGGAACAAGATGTTGTTATTAGTGGTACTACACAGATTACAGCCGCAACAATTAATGCGAAAGATAAAGACCTTAATGTTACTTTGGGTGGTCATGATATTACCGCCACATCAACGGTAGACCAAGGTTTCGTTGAAGGTGTAAAAGTTAGCGGTGACAAAAATGTTGTGATTAATGCTACAGGCTCCACCATCACAGCTCAAGGTGAAGGTACCTATGTCCGAACTGCAATGGTCATTGATTCAACTGGCGATGTTGTTGTTAATGGCGGTAACTTTGTTGCAAAAAATGAAAAAAGTAGTGCGACAGGTATATCTCTGGAAGCGACCACGGGAAATAATTTAACGCTCAATGGCACAACCATAAATGCTCAAGGTAATAAGAGTTCCAGCAACGGCTCTACGGCAATTTTTGCTCAAAAGGGTAATTTGTTGCAGGGTTTTGACGGTGATGCAACCGACAACATCACCCTTGCTGACTCAAATATTATTAATGGTGGGATTGAAACAATAGTTATTGCCAAGGAGAATAAGGGAATTCATACAGTCAACCTGAATATTAAGGATGGCTCAATAATTGGGGCGGCTAATAATAAACAAACAATTTATGCCTCTGCTTCGGCACAAGGCGCAGGTTCAGCAACGCAAAATTTAAATTTGTCTGTTGCTGATTCAACCATCTACTCTGATGTCCTGGCCCTTTCTGAAAGCGAGAATTCAGCCGGTACCACAACAAATGTAAATATGAACGTTGCCCGCTCTTACTGGGAAGGTAATGCTTATACGCTCAATAGCGGCGATAAAGCGGGTAGTGATCTGGATATAAATCTTTCCGATAGTTCAGTCTGGAAAGGCAAAGTTTCAGGGGCAGGAGATGCCAGTGTATCTCTGCAAAACGGGTCTGTCTGGAATGTTACGGGTTCCTCAACTGTTGATGCTCTGGCAGTAAAAGACAGTACGGTTAATATCACGAAGGCTACAGTCAATACTGGCACGTTTGCTTCTCAAAACGGCACTCTGATTGTTGATGCCTCTTCTGAAAACACTCTGGATATCAGCGGAAAAGCGAGCGGTGACTTGAGTGTTTACAGTGCGGGTTCATTGGATCTTATCAATGAACAAACGGCATTTATTTCTACCGGCAAAGACAGCACTCTAAAAGCCACAGGCACAACGGAAGGTGGTCTGTATCAATATGACCTGACACAGGGAGCTGATGGTAACTTTTATTTCGTAAAAAACACGCATAAAGCATCCAACGCCAGCTCCGTGATTCAGGCAATGGCAGCTGCTCCGGCTAACGTCGCTAATCTGCAGGCTGACACGCTCTCCGCCCGTCAGGATGCTGTCCGTCTGAGCGAAAATGACAAGGGTGGCGTATGGATTCAGTACTTTGGCGGTAAACAGAAACATACCACCGCGGGAAATGCATCCTATGACCTGGATGTAAATGGTGTAATGCTGGGTGGTGATACCCGCTTCATGACTGAAGATGGTAGCTGGCTGGCCGGTGTGGCGATGTCTTCTGCGAAAGGTGACATGACTACCATGCAGAGCAAAGGTGACACTGAAGGTTACAGCTTCCACGCTTACCTGAGCCGCCAGTATAACAACGGTATCTTCATTGATACTGCTGCACAGTTTGGTCACTACAGCAACACGGCAGATGTTCGCCTGATGAATGGTGGCGGTACCATCAAAGCTGACTTTAACACCAATGGTTTTGGTGCGATGGTTAAAGGCGGTTACACATGGAAAGACGGTAATGGCCTGTTTATTCAGCCATATGCCAAACTGTCTGCTCTGACTCTGGAAGGTGTGGATTATCAACTCAACGGCGTGGACGTTCATTCTGACAGCTATAACTCTGTGCTGGGTGAGGCCGGTACGCGCGTGGGTTATGACTTCGCTGTGGGCAACGCGACCGTTAAACCTTATCTGAATCTGGCCGCACTGAACGAATTCTCTGATGGCAACAAAGTCCGTCTGGGTGATGAGTCTGTCAATGCCAGCATTGACGGTGCAGCATTCCGCGTGGGTGCAGGTGTACAGGCTGATATCACCAAAAACATGGGAGCATATGCAAGCCTTGACTACACCAAAGGTGACGACATTGAGAACCCGCTACAGGGTGTAGTTGGTATCAATGTGACCTGGTAAGAATAAAGCAGTCGGTTCCCCTGTCGACTGTTATACCCCCTGCAGGCAGCAGTATGCTGCCTGCAGGCTATAAATATCCAGTACTCATGATGCTGGCTTTTTGCTGATATTTACCCTGAACATTCCTGATACAGACTATTAATACAACCTTATCTGCGACAGATTTCATTTTCTGGATATATTATGAATGAACAAATCAAACAGGATATCGATCTGATTGAGATTTTATTTTATCTGAAGAAAAAGATTCGTGTTATCCTTTTTATTATAGCTATCTGTATGGCAATGGTGCTGTTGTTTCTGTATATCAATAAAGATAATATAAAAGTGAGTTACAGCCTAAAAATAAATCAGACAACACCAGGCATACTTGTTAGCTGTGATAGCAATAATAACTTTGCCTGTCAGACCACAATGACTGAAGATGTTATTCAGCGAATTACTACATTTTTTCAGACCAGCCCAGATGTCAAGAACAGAGAAATAAAGCTGGAATGGTCAGGAGATAAGAGAGATTTACCAACTGCTGAAGCGGAAATATCTCGCGTGCAGGCGTCTATCATTAAATGGTATACGTCAGAATACCATAATGGCAGGCAAGTTCTCGATGAGATACAAACGCCTTCAGCAATTAACAGTGAGCTTTATACAAAAATGATATATCTGACCAGGAACTGGTCACTGTATCCGAACGGTGATGGCTGTGTCACTATAAGCTCACCAGAAATAAAAAATAAATACCCTGCTGCCATTTGCCTGGCTCTGGGATTTTTTCTAAGTATTGTGATTTCTGTAATGTTTTGCCTTGTCAAAAAAATGGTAGATGAATACCAACAAAACTCTGGGCAGTAATAAACAGCATTCTGACAGAGAGTGCCTGTATAAAACTATAGTGACAGTGACCGGGAAGGGAGCCCGTCTTCAGGAATGGATTCCTGTCTTTTTAACTGTAAATATCCTGGCATTATTAATGTCAGGATATTTACAGAAGAGCAGCATAACCATGACGGAACGGGGTTAAGTCAGGTTGTCCTTAACGCTATTCACAACCTCGTATACCGCCTTCAGGTTTATGTCCAGACTACATATCTCTCTCAGCAATCCTCAATAATCAGATACACCGCTTTCACCGGACCATGAACCCCGACGACTTTGATAAGCTCAATGTCCGCCGTTGAACTGGGACCACTGATGATGTTAATACATGACGGCATTCGTTCACCGGCCTGCGCTTTCTGATGCAATTTTTCTGCAAGTTGCGCTACACGCGGCAGGATTGTGCTTTTACGCAGGATAAAAAGAGAAGATTCCGGGAGCAGGCTCAATGAACGCCCGCGCCCGGCGGCGGAAAAAAGAACCACGCCTCCCGATTCGGTTAAACCATATTCAGCATATACGACGCCCACTATAGCCTGCTCTGCTTGTGATATGTTCTCAATACCTTTCGCCGGATCCCAAACAACGGCATTGCATTCCTGCTGCAAACGTTCGCTAATCCCCAATTCCTCCAGCCTCGTGTCACCGCTAATCACGACCGACTGATCTCCCAGCTCTTTACACAGACGTATTGCAGCTTCTGCCGCCTTCGCCTCGCTGGTCAGTTCACAGCGCGTCAACATAACATCGCTGGCAAACTGGATAAACGCGTCACAGCGCTGTTGTTGGGTAAGTTGGGTAAGCCGCTCGTTAGCATAGTTGTTAAGCGGCGCATCTTCTGCTTGCGGTTCAAGTCGCAGCGGGCGACCCAGTGCCTGAGCAACGTTATTCAAAAATTCGCTCCGATTATCCATTCTTATTCTCCTGCGCCTGATGTTTCTTAAACCAACTACGGAAACTCTCTCCGTCAGCTTCAGGAAGATCGCGTGCTTCCATCCAGTCGCTAATCGCGCCAAATTTGAGTGGTGTTTTGCCGCCATTGATAAACCAGCTTGCCGCATGAGCACCAGCCATCATCCCAACTTTCCACAATCCTGGATGACTATTGGCATAAGCGAACATTTTTATCGCCCGTTGCTCTGCTTTTGCGGTGATCCCTTTTTCAGCCATCACCCGACGATGACGCAAAATCAGTTTTGACAGCGGAATACGCACCGGACACACGCTGTCACAAGCGGTGCATAAAGAGCAGGCGTAGGGTAAATCTTTAAAATCTTTATAGCCGCCAAGTAACGGGGAAATCACCGCACCAATTGGCCCTGGATAAATAGAGCCATATCCATGACCGCCAATATGGCGATATGCCGGACAAGTATTCATACAAGCCCCGCAACGAATACAGCGCAGCACATCCCGAAATTCAGAGGCCAGCACCTCAGAACGCCCGTTATCGACAATAACCAGATGAAACTCTTCAGGACCATCAACGTGCCCCGCTTCGCGTGGTCCTGTCAGCCAGGTGTTGTATCCCGTCAAACGTGCACCAACGGCACTGCGCGCCAGCATGGTGATCAATACATCTACCTCTGCAAACGTGGGAGCAATACGCTCCATTCCCATCACTGCAATATGCGTTTTAGGCAGCGTGGTACACATTCGCGCATTACCTTCATTGGTCACCAGGCATACCGAACCGGTCTCTGCCACCGCGAAATTACAGCCGGTAATACCTATTTCAGCACTGAGGAAATCTTCGCGGATTTTTTGCCGAATGAATAAGGTCATCGCTTCAGGCGTTTCCGGCCCCTCATAGCCCAGACGTTCGTGTAGCACTCGACGGATCTGATGGCGATCTTTATGAATTGCCGGGACCACAACATGAGAGGGCGGATCTTGATCCAGCTGGAGAATATATTCACCCAGATCGGTTTCAATCACCTGAATCCCGGCATCCTGCAACACATGATTGACACCAATCTCTTCGGTCACCATCGATTTAGATTTCACTACCTTCCGGGCATTTTTGCGTTGGGCAACCTGTAAAATGTAGCGGGTGGCGTCTTCTTTGGTTTTTGCAAAATAGACGTGACCGCCGTTTTGTGTCACTTTTTCTGAGAGCTGGTACAGATAAGCGTCGAGATTACTCAGAACATGATCACGTATCTGGGCGGCCCGATCGCGCCACTCCTCCCAGTGCCCCAATTCATCGACCATTTTTTGCCGATTTGCCCCAATACGCTGCTGCGCGTTTGCCACCGCTTTGCGCATGATCGGATCTTCAATTTGCTGACGGATGCGTGTCTTAAAATCTGTATTACTGGTTTTGATCGACATCTTTATATCCTCAGCGGCTCATCAGCACTTCAGCAATATGCATCACTTTGACTTTCTGCCCTTCCCGTTGTAATCGTCCACTGATGTTCAGCAGGCAACTCACGTCAGCACCAATTAAATACTCAGGGCGGACTTCCATCAGGTGCGCAACCTTTTCTTTCACCATCTCGCCGGATATTTCGGCCATTTTGACCGAGAACGTGCCGCCAAATCCGCAGCAGGTATCCTGTTCAGCAAAGGTCAACAGCTCCAGTCCACGCACATTTTTCAGCAGCGTAAGTGGTTCGTCCTTCACCCCCAGCTTACGGGCCAGGCTACAAGATGGGTGATACACCGCTCTCCCTTGCAAACTGGCACCTACATCGACTACCCCTAATGTATTAACAATAAAAGAGGTGAGATCCTGCATACGCGCGGCAACCTTTTCGGCACGTGATGCCCATTCAGGTTCATCCGCCAGATACGTCGGGTAACTTTTTACGGCATAGGTGCAAGAGCCAGCCGGTGAAATAATGGGATCGTCGTTATCCTCCAGTGCGGCGATCAGATTTTTCATCCCTGGAATCGCTTCTTTGATATAACCACTATTGATCGCAGGCTGACCGCAGCATCCCTGTTTCTCCGGGAAATTTACGCGACAGCCGAGTTTTTCCAGTAGCAGCACGGAGTCTCGTGCCATTCTTGATTTCAGGGCGTCACCAATACAGGTGACAAAGAAATTGACATTCACAACTAATACTCCATTACTTCATGCCCATTTATGCCCGATGGTTCCCTCCTTCCGGGGGATCAATCATCAATAAATATGGCGTTCTTTTTTAATTGGCTAGCAACATACCACCTCTCATTTGTATGACAAATGATAATCTTTCATCTAAACTTCAAATGCAATAACTAATTTTATTTCTTTCGGCATCGCTCACATTTTATAGGGAAATCGACGATCATTTTTGGCATAAGAAATCCATTTAAAAAGGCTACATCCCTTATACCTATTCAGAGCTACTTATTCAGGGGTTATTGAGATATACACTGATGGTGTACAAAAAAATCACCGACAATAATCACGCATCAAGTAATAGTCGGGATTTTATTTAATTGAAGCAATTTAGTTTGCATTTTTATTTAAAAACTGAGCTAGAGTCCATCAAAAAAATATATAAAACCCAAAACCACCGTTAGAAATAGAAATAGTTGAAAGGCTCACAACTCCCGGAATGCGGATTATCTTTGCCCTGATTTCTGGCGGTTTTATTCAGGGTGCAAGCTGTCTCACCCTTTCCCGATATTCTCCCGGAGTACAACCAAACTCGCGGACAAACGCCTTGTGAAAAGATGATTCACTGGCATAGCCTACTGACTCAGCGATCACCACAACAGGGAGCATTTCCCGGGAAAACATCTGGGCCGCTATTTGTAGACGCAACTTTGTTAATACAGCCAGCGGCGTGGTTCCGGAAACATCACGGAAAAGCTGGGCAAAACTTGCCCGGGACATGTGGGCGATGCTGGCCAGCGATTCGACGGTCCAGGCGTGTCCAGGCATTTCCATCATTTGCTGTATTACCGCACCAAGACGTGGATGCAGAAGCAAACTGAGAATGTTTTTCTCTGTATTAACCTGTGCAATCCACTCACGCACCGCGAGGGTAAAGAATGTAGCGCAGATCTGGCTACACAGAGCATCCACTCCCGGCATTGCCGATCTGGATTCCTGTTGTAAAAACGGGATCGCCTCCCTCAGCCAGTTATATTCCACGCTATGGTTCACTGGTGCTACAAACAGCGTTTCCGGCAAAGACGTTAAAAAATAACGCGCCGAATGTTGCAGCCGAAGAGTTCCACAGACAATACAGGTCGATTCATTATCGACATGACTCAGGCGATGAGCTGAATTTTGTGGTAGCAGGACCACATTTCCCGGGCGTAATGTAAAAATCTCTCCCGTCGGCATTTCCAGCTTCGCCGCTCCTTGCGTTAACGCATGCCAACGAATAACCGACAACTCCCCGGCACCATGTGGAAGTTGCCAGTCACTTCCTAACACGCAATTCTTATCGATCGTTCCTTGTGGAGCGTTAAGCATCAACAAACGGCTAAGAGCATCCATATCAGACTCCTGAGTGGTTTTTGGATTACAAACACCAACAATCTTAGTCAATAATTAATCTAATACCATCAAATAGTTAATCATGATTTTTGTTTTGTGATTCTGATTAAGAAAAAGAAAATACCAGACGATAAGACAAAATATCAAGCGTTGTGAAGAAATGTTATTTGCTCTTTTGCGTCTATAGTCATGATGTCAAATGAACGCGTTTCGACAGGAAATCATCATGAATAAATATCAGGCAGTTATTATTGGTTTTGGCAAGGCTGGAAAAACATTAGCCGTCACGCTGGCAAAAGCAGGTTGGCGTGTGGCTCTCATCGAACAATCAAATGCAATGTATGGCGGGACCTGTATTAATATCGGCTGTATCCCAACCAAAACATTGGTTCATGACGCACAGCAGCACACAGATTTTGTCCGTGCCATACAGCGTAAAAATGAAGTGGTTAATTTTTTACGTAATAAGAATTTTCATAATCTTGCGGATATGCCCAATATCGACGTGATCGACGGCCAGGCGGAGTTTATCAATAATCATAGCCTGCGTGTTCATCGGCCTGAGGGAAATCTGGAAATTCATGGCGAGAAAATTTTTATTAATACCGGTGCACAAACCGTGGTTCCGCCAATTCCTGGAATTACCACCACGCCAGGAGTATATGACAGCACCGGATTACTTAATCTAAAAGAATTGCCTGGGCATTTAGGTATTTTGGGCGGCGGATATATTGGCGTTGAGTTCGCCTCTATGTTCGCTAATTTTGGCAGCAAAGTAACCATTTTAGAGGCAGCTTCGCTGTTTTTGCCTCGGGAAGATCGGGATATTGCTGATAATATCGCGACGATTTTACGCGATCAGGGCGTCGATATAATCCTCAATGCCCATGTGGAGCGAATCAGTCACCATGAAAATCAAGTGCAAGTGCATAGCGAACACGCCCAACTGGCGGTGGATGCACTGTTAATAGCTTCCGGTCGTCAACCGGCTACCGCTTCGTTACATCCAGAAAATGCAGGTATCGCAGTAAACGAACGCGGGGCAATTGTCGTTGACAAGCAATTACATACCACCGCAGACAATATTTGGGCGATGGGAGATGTTACCGGCGGGCTGCAATTTACTTATATTTCACTGGATGATTACCGCATTGTGCGTGATGAGTTGCTGGGAGAAGGCAGACGTAGTACTGATGATCGGAAAAATGTGCCTTATTCCGTATTCATGACACCGCCACTGTCCAGGGTTGGTATGACAGAAGAACAGGCCAGAGAGAGTGGTGCTGATATTCAGGTGGTGACATTGCCTGTAGCTGCAATTCCGCGTGCCAGAGTGATGAATGATACTCGTGGGGTATTAAAAGCGATTGTTGATAATAAAACCCAACGTATATTAGGGGCATCACTGCTGTGTGTTGACTCCCACGAGATGATCAATATAGTGAAAATGGTGATGGATGCCGGGCTGCCTTATAGCATATTACGCGATCAGATATTTACTCATCCGTCGATGAGCGAATCACTCAATGATCTATTTTCATTAGTCAAATAAACTCAAAATCAGACGCCAGAACAAATATTCTGGCGTCTCAGAGAAAAGAATCTTATTAATTCCCTGTTACTTTATAAATTCTTAATCACTTCATTGATGGTATTTTATATGTTTAAAAAATCTGTTTTATTTGCAACACTATTATCTGGCGTTATGGCATTTTCCACCAATGCAGATGATAAAATAATTCTGAAACATATCAGCGTCTCATCAGTATCAGCATCACCGACAGTTCTTGAGAATGCCATTGCTGATATGGCCAGAAAATATAATGCTTCATCCTGGAAAGTTACATCGATGCGAATTGATAATAATTCAACCGCAACAGCAGTATTGTATAAATAAGGATGTTTACAATGGAAAGATACCTGCACCTGTTAAGTCGGGGAGATAAAATTGGCCTGACATTGATTCGTCTGAGCATTGCGATTGTTTTTATGTGGATTGGGTTATTAAAGTTTGTCCCTTACGAGGCAGACAGCATTACACCATTCGTCGCAAACAGTCCACTAATGTCGTTCTTTTATGAACACCCGGAAGACTATAAACAGTATCTGACTCACGAAGGCGAATACAAACCAGAAGCAAGAGCATGGCAAACGGCTAATAATACCTATGGTTTTTCCAACGGTCTTGGCGTCGTGGAGGTGATTATTGCTCTGCTGGTTTTGGCTAATCCTGTCAATCGCTGGTTAGGTTTATTGGGTGGGCTGATGGCATTTACCACGCCGCTGGTAACACTCTCATTTTTAATCACCACTCCGGAGGCATGGGTACCCGCATTGGGTGATGCTCATCATGGTTTCCCTTATTTATCCGGTGCTGGTCGTCTGGTATTGAAAGATACTCTGATGCTGGCAGGTGCTGTCATGATAATGGCAGATTCGGCACGGGATATTCTTAAACAACGCAGTAATGAATCCAGTTCAACGTTAAAAACTGAATATTGATAATCCGAACACTGTCTGTTGTTCACTTTTTCAGGCGTCAGGCCCCCTTTCTGTTGATGAAGCCTGACGCCATATTACCGGAGATATGACAGAGTGACGATCAATATCACTCCCCTGTTAAAAAATTTTTGTCGTCTCAGGTAAAATAAGTGATTAATATCAATCATGTATTTTTACAGCAAGACAACCACGAACAAACTCAGGATTAAAATGTTTTACCGATTCCCCAACATAACCCAAATCTAGCGAACTAATTTGCGCCATTTCTTTCTCTGTCAGTGAGAAATCCCAGATAGCAAAATTTTCTTCGATACGCTGTTGATGTGTCGATTTCGGAATAACGACCACTCCCCGTTGAATATTCCAACGCAGAATGACCTGAGAAATCGATTTTTGATGGGCATCTGCAATACTCTGAAGCAGATTATTTTCAAAGGGTTTATGTCGTCCACCACCTAACGGAGCCCATGCTTCAGGCTGCACGTTATAATACTTCATGGTTGCCAGCGCCTCTGGTTGGGCAAAATAGGGATGCAACTCGACCTGGTTGACCATCGGTTTAACTCTTACCGTTTCACAAAAGTTCGCCAGAACATGAGGGTAGAAATTGGAAACCCCAATCGCTTTTAATTTGCCCTCTTCATAGGCATCTTCGAGTGCACGCCACGCACTAAAATAATCGCGCATGGCCTGGTGCAATAAATAGAGATCGAAGTATTCTAGCCCCGATTTTTTTAATGATGCTTCAATACCTGCTGCTGCAATATCCTGATTCAACATATCCTGCACCCACAATTTAGACGTTATAAATAACTCTTCTCGGGTACATAAACCTTCAGATATGGCTTCACGAACGGCTTCACCGACGGCATCTTCATTACCGTATACCGCTGCAGTGTCGATGAGTCGATAACCCGTGCGGATAGCATTCAACACTGACTGTTTGCACACGTCTTTATCGGTAACCTGAAAAACACCAAATCCCATCATCGGCATTTTCAGATTGTTACTTAATACGGAAAATTCCACTGTCAGTCCCTCCATTAGGTATGAACAATGAGTCTACGTTAAAACGTAACCTCAAATTAGTATGTGGATTTTGATATCACTTATGCAAAAAATTCATTAATAATGTAGGACTGAAACCTCTCTATTTTTGGGGCAATGAAGCAGACGCTATCAGTGCTTTTGCCTTGGGACTTGCTGTTTTTGATACACTTAGGGCCCAGGACATAACGAAAATGTGCGATATGACAAAGAATTAACGGAGTATGTGATGATCAGGCAGAAGATTCTACAGCAGCTCCTGGAGTGGATTGAGTGCAATCTTGAGCACCCTATTTCAATCGAAGATATTGCACAGAAATCTGGCTACAGCAGACGCAACATCCAGCTTCTGTTCCGAAATTTCATGCATGTGCCTTTGGGAGAATACATTCGCAAACGAAGGCTTTGTCGTGCCGCCATTCTTGTCCGGCTCTCCGCGAAATCTATGCTTGATATTGCACTCTCTTTGCATTTTGATTCACAGCAGTCATTCAGCCGCGAATTTAAAAAGTTATTCGGCTGCTCTCCCCGTGAATACCGCCACCGTGATTATTGGGATCTCGCAAATATCTTCCCTTCTTTTTTAATACGTCAACAGCAAAAGACGGAGTGTAGATTAGTCAACTTTCCTGAGACACCTATTTTTGGCAATTCATTTAAATATGATATTGAAGTGTCGAATAAATTACCGGATGAAGAAGTCAAACTGCGACGTCATCATTTAGTCAGATGTATGAAGAATTTTAAGACGGATATCTATTTCGTCTCCACGTTCGAACCATCAACAAAATCGGTCGATTTGCTCACAGTTGAAACTTTTGCCGGTACGGTATGCAAACAAACCGATTCAGAGATGCCGAAAGAGTGGACAATTAACCGAGGACTGTATGCCTCTTTCCGCTATGAAGGTGAGTGGGAGCACTACCCTGAATGGGCGCGAAACCTCTATCTGATGGAATTACCTGCCAGGGGGTTAGCCAGAGTGAACGGCAGTGATATTGAGCGATTTTATTACAATGAAAACTTCGTCGAAATTGATAGCAATAACATTGTTTGCGAAATTTTTATCCCCGTTCGCCCGGTTTAGCCTGTAACTCCATCACATAAGATTTACCCTACCCTGCCACCGTCTAATCGGTGCCAGGGTAGGTATTCAGTAAATAATGGCGCTGCGCATGTCAACGCCATTATTATTTATTACATCGTCGTTTTTATTTCTCCTCAGCACCTTCAGTATCTGCAGGAACGGCGTTAATTGTCACAGTCACGGGTTTCATTTCATACCCTCCATATGTCAAAGAGTTGAATGTGAATGTGTATGTACCTGGCTTGTTGGTACTAAATGTACGCGTGATTTTCCCGCTCGCGAAATGGTCATTTTTCGACGGCAGGAACTGATAATCCGCCTCTGTCACCCCTTCCGGAGCCTCAATGTCGACCCACATGGTTCCTCCTACCGGGTTGTTTGCCGAGAACAGGGTTACCGTCAGTGTTGCTGTCGTTACCCCATCCGCCACCAGAGAATGCACATCAGATGTTGCGGCGAGCTCCGCGTTTTTATCATCCGCGACGAATTTAGATTCGGCAGTTTTCGTCGATTCCTGACCGTCGGCCTGTTCCACTTTCGCCGTGAGTGTATATGTCGCTGCGACAGTGGTCGTGGCGGTGAAAATAGCCTGCCCTTGCTCATTCGTTGTCGCCGTCCCATTGGGAGTCAGAACTAAATTTTCCGGGCTGGCAGTCAGCGTCACTTCGCTATCTTTCAGCAGGTTGTTATTGGCATCAGTCACCGTAACTTTATACGTCTGTTTGGTTTTGCCGTCCGCCACTGCACGGTTGCCAATCACCTCAATACTGGAGATGGTCGCCGTAGTCTTATCGGCCACAAACGTTACAGACTGCGCATTCGAAGGCTGGTCATTTCCTGCTGACGCCGTGATCTCATAGGTTCCGGCAGTCACGGAAACCACCTGCAACTCCGCTTTCCCCTCATCGTTGGCTTTCACCCACACATTATCGCCTGTAAGCGGCTTGACACCCCGGGGCAGATTAAAGGTCACCAGGCTCCCTGGAACAGGGTTACCATTTTTATCCTCAACGTTCGCCGTCAGCGTAAAGGCATCTTTGCCGTTTGCCACTTTTTGAACGGCGGTGTCTACCTGCAGGTTTGCCTGACCGGTGCTGGCATCCGCGTTGAATTTCACCGTGACCGTCTTCTGAGCACCATTCACCGAAGCGGAAATATTGTGTTCTCCCGCAACCGTTGACATAAGCTCAATGTCCACTTTCCCTGCCGCATTGGTTGTTACTGTATTCCCCGTCTTGCTGGTCACACCCTGCGGTAAAGTCAGCGTAACTTCTTGCCCCTGCAACGGGTTACCATAGCTGTCCACGACGGTCAGGGTTATCTGGTTAGCAGACTGTCCATTAGCCAGTTGGTTATTAACCTTCACTGTCATATCACGAATCTCAGCCTTAGATGCGTCACCTGCAACATTCAGCACCAGTGGCTGAGCAACGGCATTTTGGCCGTTCACTCGCGGCATCACAGACAACTGACCCGCGGCAGATCCCAGCGTTAAGGTCGACACGTAGACCCCATTACCTTTCTCTGTCCAGTTTCCTGCTGAAGGACGCTCACTCCCCGTGCTGGCGGCACCACTAAACACTGGTGCATCTGGCTTCAGCCCGGTGACCGGATTCCCGTACGCATCCTTCACGGTGAAGGTGAGTTCCGTCGTCGTTTTAACCGTTGGAGTTTTATTGTCCGCAACAAGCGTAGAGTTCGCTGATGACATCTCTCCGGCAATAACAGTCAGCTGCGCGGCTTCGGTGGCTGCAGGCTGGCCGTTGAAGAGCGGCATGACACGAAGCTCGCCCGTCTTTCCGCCTGTAGTTAACGTAGCAACATAGGAACCGTCACCTTTTTCGGTCCAACTGGAAACGGTCGCCCCTTCAGAGGCGGTCCCCGTCAAACTTGCCGACAACGAAAGACCACTGATAGCGTTGCCATGCGCATCTTTCGCCACCAGCGTTACGGTTGTGCTTTCACCGGCTTTTACGTGATCTTCTGCGACAGAGACTTTCGACTGGTTTGAAGATAATGCATCAGCCACCACGGTTACTTTTGCCGCATTCGCTGCCGCGTCCTGCCCATTGAGCTTCGGCATAACGTCTAATTCACCCGCCGTAGTGCCGAGAGAAATCTGCGCAGTCCAGGTCCCGTCGCCATTATCCGTCCAGCCTGATGCCGTAGAACCAGCAGCAGCTGCGCCCGATAATGACGGTGCATCCGGATTGAGGCCAGTTACAGGGTTGTCATTAGCATCTTTTGCCGTCCAGATTGCCGTAACTGTACCGCCAACCACCGGTTTATCAGGATTCAGGGTGATGGACGAATGTGCTGCATCAAGCGGCCCGGCAACAAACTTCAGCGTTTGTTGTAACGTGCCCAGCTGATACTGCTCGCTGAAGGCACGCACAACAACGTTCCCGGCACGGGTCGAAGAAACCGTGGCGCTGTAAACCCCTGGTTTTATTTCCGAAATGGCACCAACGGTTACACCATTAGTGTCTTGCGGAACAAGTCGCAGGCGGCTGGCTTCTCCCGTCACCGGATTACCCTCGGAGTCCACCGCTGTCAGTGTCAGCGTGTAGGCTTGCTGACCATCAGCAACCACATCACCTGACGGCTCGTTAGCGCTCAGGGTGGAGTTTGCCACATCCATCATCGTGGCCCGCAGTTCTGCAGTGACAGTTTTGCTCATGTCATCAACGCTAACAGTAATCGTTGCCTCACCTGACTGCGTTCCGGTAGTAAAGACAGACTGATACACCCCTGATTCAGTTTCGGTGAACTCACCCAGTGTTGGCTTTGCCTGTGATTTAGTGGCCTTCAGGGTACGAGTCACAATATTTCCAGCCGGTTTGAAGGTTAGTTCAGTCTTGATCTGATCTTTCATGCCCGTGACTGGCTGACCCTCGGCGTCGCGCAGAGACAGCACCAGCGGCTTTTGCTCATTACCGTTAGCAAGCATTTGAATACGGCTCTGACCGTCAAGCGTTAACGCCGTACGATCGGCGCTCATACCAGCTCCGCTAATAACCACTTCTGTCTGCACACGTTTCGAGGCATTGCCTTTGTTATCGTAGGCAATCGCTGAAATCGCATAATAATTGTCTTTGCCTGCCTGATAAGCCGGGAGCGTCACTTGCCACTGATTGCCCTGCCCCGTAATTTTTCCGCCTGCGGCCAGCAAAGACGGCGCTTCCCATTGCACATTTTTCAGACCGTGAGTTGCTTTGCTGACCACAAGCCCCAGGGAAACCGTCTGGCCGCCCTTGCCTTCAATACGCTCAGGCAGAGCAATACGGATCACTTCAGATTTGCGATACTCAAGAACGATATTGTTATTACGCTCAACCAGGTCATAGCGGCTGCCTGCCAGCATTCGACGCTCGCGAATGCTGTCTGTATCGAGTTGTTTTTCCAGAGGTTCGCCAATCCGATAATTAACTTCCAGGCCAAAGCGAGTGTCATTCTCACCACTCTTGCCCTGCTTATGCCCGGCACTCAGGGTCAGAAGAGGCACTGGCGTGTAATTCACTTCAGCGGTAATCGCATGTGGATCTTTCTGGCGTTTATCTTTACCAAACAGCCCGACTTCATCGCCATAATACTGTTCATACATGAGGCTTGCGCCAAGCTGCGGCCAGGCAGGTAAATAGCCCTCAGCACGAATATCCCAGCCATTCGCCGGGCGTTCCTGATAATCCTCAACATCCGGCGATTTTTTCCAGCCAGAAGCCCGGATATAACCATTGGCGCTCAGTTTCAAATAATCACGCCAGTATTCCGCACCAACACCAATGCGGGTATGACTACGGGATAAATCATGATCGATAAAAGTATTCACCCCCGCCATCCAGTCATTTTCTGAAAAATGACGCCAGCCAAAACCAATATTTGACTGAGTACGATCGTCGGTACGATGTATTGCCCCCTGAGTGAACAACATATTTGTCGGTGTATCATAAATCGGATAAAGCATTTCCAGCGAAGAGTCCTTCAGCGAGAAATTTTTATCGACATTCAGTTTGACGCGCGCAGTACCGTATTTCCCGAGCCACTCCTGAATTTCCTGGTTAGCTTTAGCGGTGGCCATTCCGGTAATAAAGTTACGTGTCGCATCGCTATCTGGCTGACTGCTTAAAAATGTCCCGGCATTAGCGGCAAGCGACGCGACATTTTTCTCCACGTTATTATTAGCAGTTACCGTAGTATTTTCCATGCTCAACCGTGGCTGAACCGCATGCTGCGCACGTGCTGCCATTACTGGCGTAAAGGTGACTGCGAGTGGAAAAAGAACCTGAACAGAGATATTTGCCCACGCCACGCAGCGGGCCAGAACTGAATAACGAAATCGTGGCTGTTTATTGTCTGTTTTATAACGTGACATTGAGATAATTTCCTGATGAACGAATTAACGAACATAGGCAGACACAAATAATGGCGTCTGCTTGTCAGAAAAACCGGGGATTTCCCGGTTTCCTTTTCCACAGAAAAGGAAATACCTTTATGTAAGAAAGTACACCGCCACCTAATATATCCAGTGTCTGTAGCCACTCATCAGGTGGTTGGGCGCGGGATTATATTTTTATTTATGGGTAAAAATTTAGCTTTTTGTGCAAGTCATTAAATAGATACTTAAGTTATATTTCTTACTCTGCGGGCAGTGAATAATTCATTATCCAGAGTGAATAATAATGACCCGTCTTTAATTAACTGCTATTGGGAGTACGTCGAAGTAAGTATATACGCCGGGATAAACCAATATATTTTTTATGGACATTCATTTTTATTCATCGGACTGTAAATTCCGGGGATATCGAACTTGCACGACTAATCTCAACCCTCAAACAGATTTATGAATTTTGTTCATAACCCCTGACAAATCCTGCCGTCTAATCGAGCTCTTCCCTTTACGTTATGCTTCTCATGAACGATAACGGAAGGATAACACCATGCAAAAAGTAAAACTGAACAACGGTATTGAAATGCCCCTGTTGGGCTTTGGTGTATTTCAGATGACCGATGCCGCCGAATGCGAAAGAGCGGTCATTGACGCTATTAACAGCGGTTATCGACTGATTGACACCGCCGCCTCTTATCAAAATGAAATCCAGGTCGGGAACGCACTGAAACAAAGCGGTATCGCCCGTAACGAACTCTTTGTCACCACGAAACTCTGGTTGCAGGATACCAGTTACGAAGGGGCCAAAGCCCAGTTCGAACGCTCTCTGAATCGACTGCAACTTGATTACGTTGACCTGTACTTGATTCACCAGCCATATGGCGATGTCCACGGAGCCTGGCGTGCCATGGAAGAGCTGCAACAGGCCGGTAAAATTCGCGCTATTGGCGTCAGTAACTTCCATCCTGACCGACTGGCAGACCTTATCGCTTTTAATAACGTCGTTCCGGCGGTAAACCAGGTTGAAGTTAACCCTTTCAATCAGCAGCTACAGGCCGTTCCCTGGATGCAAAGTCGTGGCATTCAGCCAGAAGCCTGGGCACCGTTTGCGGAAGGGAAAAATGGTCTGTTCCAGCATCCTGTTCTCACGGCAATTGGCGAGAAGTATGGCAAAAGCGTGGGCCAGGTTGTTCTGCGCTGGATCTACCAACGAGGCATTGTTTCACTGGCAAAATCAGTGCGAAAAGAACGCATGGAAGAGAACATCAACATTCTCGATTTTGAACTCAGCCCTGAAGATATGCTGCAAATTACCGCCCTGGATACCGCAACCAGCGCGTTCTTCTCTCACCGCGATCCCGCAATGGTGGAATGGCTGACTGGCCGCAAACTTGATGTTTAAGCCGCGATAAAAGAGGTATTCATTCAATGCAAAAACGTTATCTGGGTAAATCCGGACTCGAAGTCTCCGCCCTTGGGCTCGGTTGCATGGGCTTAAGCCACGGCTACGGCCCGGCGACCGATACCCGTCAGGCTATCGAACTTATTCGTGCTGCGGTTGAACGTGGTGTCACCTTCTTCGATACCGCCGAAGTGTATGGTCCGTATCTGAATGAAGAAGTGGTCGGCGAAGCCTTAAAACCGTTTCGTGACCGCGTGGTAATTGCCACTAAATTCGGTTTTACCTTCGGCGATGATAATAAGCAGCAGATTTTAAACAGCCGTCCGGAACATATCCGTGAAGCCGTTGAAGGATCATTACGTCGTCTGAAAACAGATGTTATTGACCTGCTGTATCAACACCGTGTTGATCCAGATGTTCCTATTGAAGATGTTGCAGGAACGGTGAAAGACCTCATCGCAGAAGGTAAGGTCAAACATTTCGGCCTGTCTGAAGCAGGAGCACAAACCATTCGTCGTGCACATGCGGTACAACCTGTCACCGCCCTGCAAAGCGAATATTCCATGTGGTGGCGTGAGCCTGAACAGGAAATTCTGCCGTTGCTGGAGGAACTGGGAATTGGTTTTGTCCCCTTCAGCCCACTAGGTAAAGGTTTCCTGACAGGGGCGATTAAGCCGGGAACCACTTTCGGCAAAGATGATTACCGCAGCACCGTACCGCGTTTCGCAGCACAAGCCATTGAAGCCAATGAAAAACTGGTCACCTTGTTAGGTGAACTGGCTGCAGATAAAGGGGTAACGTCTGCACAAATCGCACTGGCATGGCTATTAGCACAAAAGCCGTGGATTGTTCCCATCCCTGGCACCACTAAACTGAACCGGCTGGAAGAAAACCTGGCCGCTGCTGACATTGTTCTTTCGCAGAAAGATACGCAGCAGATAACCGAGGCGCTGGAAACAATTAAAATCGTCGGTGAACGTTACTCGCCTGAACATCAGGCACGCGTAGGCCGCTAATACCCAAACGGGTCCAGGATAAAGGACCCGTTATTCGGTGTAGCGAAGCGCATCGATCAACAGCGCAAAAGCTGGCGGATGCTGCTTGCGGCTGGGGTAGTAAAGATAATACCCAGGAAAAGTTGGACACCACTCCTGTAACACCTGAATAAGCTTGCCTGACTTTATATACTCCTGAACCATGTCTTCAGGGACACAAGCGATCCCAAACCCTGATAACGCGGCATCAATTCTTTCTGGCAATGGACTACACGTCAGTTGCCCATC
This sequence comes from Escherichia sp. WS2035, assembly GCF_046487065.1. Taxonomy (NCBI): domain Bacteria; kingdom Pseudomonadati; phylum Pseudomonadota; class Gammaproteobacteria; order Enterobacterales; family Enterobacteriaceae; genus Escherichia; species Escherichia sp. WS2035. Next base: position 95,321 of record NZ_JBJQKD010000001.1, on the reverse strand, counting down.
AACCTTAACGCGAAGCGGTTTCCCTTCTCGCTCGAACTCCCAGTGGTAAAGCCCACCGGCAGTTGGCAAACGCATGTTGATGCAGCGATGATTTTGTAGCTCATGAGGCGTTTCAGGCGCAGGGTTTGCAGCAAAATACGCCGGAGCTCCCACCACAGCCATCCGCATATCTGGTCCAATCCTGACTGCAACCATATCTTTATCAACATTTTCACCCAGTCGTATCCCGGCATCAAAACGGCCTTCAACAATATCGACAAAACCGTTATCCACCACCAGTTCGACATTGATTTCGGGATACTCTCTGAGAAAAGGTTTTAGCTTCGGCCAGACCAGACTTCGCGCGGCATGTTCCCCGGCAGATAACCGAATATTCCCGGAGGGCGTGCCGTTCAATTGAATAAGTGATTCCAGTTCCTGTTCAAGCTCGTCAATACGCGGTTCAAGGCAGGCAATGATTCTCTCCCCCGCTTCTGTGGGAGCCACACTGCGGGTAGTCCGTGTCAGGAGGCGGATATTGAGCCTTTCCTCCAGAGCCTTCATTGCATGGCTAAGTGCAGACTGAGAGACGCCGAGTTTGCCCGCTGCTTTGGTAAAACTTCGCTCTCTTGCCACCACAAGAAAGATTTGCAGTTCGTTGAAGTTTTCTTTGAGCATTGGCGATTTCCTTGTAGAAGCATCCTCTTCACAGACACTCATGAAGGGGGGCATAGATGCTATTATTTTAACCACATTATTAGTAACAATGATAATCTGGCTGTATCGAAAATAATTCTAAACTTTCAGGAGATTTATTATGAATAAACGTATTCTCACGATTGCGCCATTCTTCTTACCGATATTCTGACACACATCATTAACTTTCTATTTTTACTCTTTTCTCCACCATAAAATCAATAAAAGCACGAACTTTAGAGGGCATTCTCACCCGAGATGAAACATATATATAAAATCCAGGAAATGAAACGGCCCAATCCTCAAGAATCGGCTGTAACTTGCCCGCATTGATATGTTCAGCGATTGCAAAATCCAGATGTTGAATGATACCCGTTCCATTCAGCGCCATTCGTATCATGCTTTCGTCATCATTAGAAATATACTTACCTGACACCTCTATTTCGAACTCTTCATTACCCCCCACAACATTCGAAAACTCCCATGCTGAGAGTGCACCGCTACTTTTATGCCGCAACCGAAGACAATTATGGTTACTCAATTCCTGAGGAGTTTCAGGAATACCGTGTTCTTTTAAATAATCTGGCGATGCCACAGTAACCAGTTTAATAAGCGGAGAAACAGGAATGGCAGTCATATGCTCATCCAGTCCTTGCTCAAGACGTATGCCCACATCACAGCCGTCCGCAATAATGTTAGATAAACCGTCATCCATAATGAGTTCTATCTTTGTTTTGGGGTAACGAGTAAGAAACTCGCCAATATGAGGCTCAACAAGCATCCTTGCTGCAACACGGGAGGAATTTATTCTCAACAGTCCTGTAGGTTCAAGTTGGGTATCACCGACATCTTTCAACGCATCATCAATTTGCCCCAAAGCCGACACCAGCACTTCATACAGATGCTGTCCTTCCTCAGTAAGCGACATATTGCGGGTTGTACGGTATATCAGCTTGGTGTTAAGACGTTCCTCAAGAGATTTTAAATTCTGGGACAATGCGGCCCGCGTAATACCCATTTCAGAGGCTGCTCTGGAAAAACTGCCGGCACGAACAATCAGCGCAAACCAGGCAAGGGAAGGCAAAATTGAAGGCTCTATTTTCATCATTGTAAACCTTAACTTAACACTGTGATAGATATTAGACCATTGATGATAACCAATACAAGTCATACTATTACGCCGTTCGCGATATGAACACGAATGCCAGTTGCGGATAATAGAAATGATATTTAAATCTGTTTAGGCAAATCCCTGGAGCTTGAAATGAAAACTGTTTCAATAAAACACACTTACTGGGATATAGCTGCTGATATCTATTTCCCTGACGATTTTAATAGTGAAAAAAAGTATCCTGCCATTATCAGTGCCCATCCAATTGGAAGCTGCAAAGAACAGACATCGGGTAGTGTGTATGGTGCCGCCCTGGCAAAAGCTGGCTTTATCGTCATTGCTTTTAATGCCAGTTTTCAGGGAAGCAGCGGTGGAGAACCGCGTTATCTGGAAGATCCAACAATGCGAGTAAAAGACTTCAGCATTGTCGTTGATTACCTTACCACCTTACCTTACGTTGATGCCGGGCGTATTGGTGTACTGGGTATTTGTGGTGGAGGTGGATATGCCATTAATGCCGCAATGACAGAACGTCGGATTAAAGCCATTGGTACTGTCACAGGTGCAAACTACGGGCGTCTTATGCGTGAGGGATTTACAGCGTTTAATCCTATCGGAGCACTCGAAGCAATGGCGCAACAAAGAACAGACGAAGCTAACGGCGCAAAACTTCGCGTAGATGATTTGCTTCCTTCTTCTCCGGAAGCAGCTCTTGAAGCGGGATTAACAGAAATAGACCTTTTTGAAGCAACAGAATATTATCGTTCGCCACGAGGCTGTGCGCCTAATGGGGTAAATCGTTCGCTATTTTCACATCAGACTGTTGCCGTGGGCTGGGATGCTTTTCATCTTGCAGAAGTCCTGTTAACTCAACCACTAATGGTTGTAGTAGGCGATAGAGTGGGCGCTTTTGGTGCCTATCGTGACGGCTGCGAAATTATTGGTCGTGCAGCCTCAAAACATAAAGAGTTGGTCGTGGTTGAAGGTTATTCACATTACGACCTGTATGATAAGCCAGAACCTGTGAAACAGGCGCTCGATAAATTAATTCCTTTTTACAAAACACATTTGTAATAACCTTGCAGGGAGATTCATTATCTCCCTGACATTTATCCTTTATTGACTACACGACAATAATAAAATTACTCAAAAAGAATTCTATTAAAGGAAAAAAGCATCAAAAAGTAGCAACTCAACTTATTAAGATTATACGCATTAAAATCAGATAAACATTTGAGGTATTGTTATGACAAATAAACACCCATCATTGTTTTCTCCTTTTATGCTGACAGAAAAAATAAAGCTACGTAATCGTATCGTTATGGCTCCTATGACAACCTGGTCAGCTAATCCTGATGGAACCATCTCTGAGCAAGAACTCGAATTTTATAAACGTCGCTCACAAAATGTTGGTTTAGTAATAACAGGATGTACCTATGTCACGCCAAGCGGCATTGGGTTTACTCATGAATTTGCCGCGTATGACGACCGTTTCATTAACAGCCTTGAAAAGTTAGCAGCTGCAGCCAAAAGTGGCGGTGCTCCGGCTATTTTGCAGATTTTCCACGCCGGTAATAAAGCCATCCCGGAGCTTGTGCCAAATTACGATGTTATTAGTGCCAGCGCATCAAGCGTAAAATCTGGTGACTTTATGAAGAGAGTGGTACAAAGCAGGGAAATGACTGAAAACGAAATTCAGGAAACCATTAGAGCATTCGGAGATGTCACAAAAAGGGCGATTAAAGCAGGTTTTGATGGCGTTGAACTTCATGGTGCGCACGGATTCCTTCTGCAGAATTTCTTCTCCCCTCTATTTAACCAGCGTAATGACCGATGGGGAGGAGATCTTGAAGGACGTATGCGCTTCCCGCTGGCCGTATTACAGGAAGTAAAAAATGTAGTCTATGAATATGCGACAAAGCCCTTTGCTATCGGTTACAGAATATCTCCTGAAGAATCTGTAACAGGGGGACTGCGGATAGAGGATACTTATAAACTCCTTGATCGGCTCATTTCATCCGGTATTTCGTATATACATACCTCGCTGGTCAGTATTAACGATAGCTACCCTGTTGAGTCGCCAAATGGTCCCCGAACTATTGAATTGATTTTAAATCATATTGCAGGCAGAGTGCCGGTAATCGCCGCAGGTAAAATACGCACACCGTCTCAGGCTCAAGAAGCAATTTCCGCTGGCCTGCCACTTGTTGCGATCGGTAAAGGGCTGGTGATAAATCCAGAATGGGTGACTTTAGCTGAATCAGGTAGAAGTCATGAAATTCAAACAGCCCTTAATCCACAACGCGTTCCTGAATTAACCATTCCGGATAAACTATGGGATCAAATTCAGGCATCGAAAGGAACTGGCTGGTTTCCGTTAATGGATTAAATATCGATTACTCTCCCGAGAGTAAAACTATCAAATCAATGAGTAACCGATACAGCCTCGCAAATTCTTTCAGATAATTAACCCGTCACTGCGGCACGTTCTCTCGCAAGGCGTGCCTGCAGTGTAATCCAGTATGTATCCGGCATAGTTGACGGTTTAATAGACTCAATTCCTCTCCCTGGTTACCTACAACGATATCTTGTATAACACCCCAGGAGATACGACGTTACGATGAGATGCGATATGCTCCTCAGCGCCAATCAACGCCAGGACTGGGCCAGTCTTGAGATCAGACTCATTCCCGTAACTGATTTCAGGCGACATATATCAATGACGTTGGGGCAATAAAAGATAGCCGATGTAATACATCTATTCAAATTTGTGATACATGTCAAAAAATTGGTTGACCAAACTCGTTATTTATATAAGGGCACTTACGAAGTGCACTCTTTTTTAAAGCGAGGAAGTACCAATGAAAGAGAATAAAGTACAGCAAATCAGTCATAAACTGATTAATATCGTTGTTTTTGTCGCAATTGTAGAATACGCCTATTTATTTCTCCATTTCTATTAATAACGGCAATAAACTGTTCACTTCAGTGATATTTAAAATATGCATCCTCTCCCTTTTTTGTAAGTAATTATTATATCCGTGGGAGAGGAATACACATTGTCAGGTAATCAATCATGCTGCAATAAATCATCGGCCAGTAAAGTGGAGATAGCCTCCATTCTCGAAAAATCCATACTCTCAGCGAAACCATCATCAATCACTCATCCAGGCGTTTATGGGAGCGTCGCCAATGGCTGCTAACAATGCCAGACTTCCCCGTTGCGGAAATTCCACATCCCACAAATAGTCACAGTGATTGGGTGTTGAAATGATCCGGATGAGCATGTATCTTTACGGTTATGTTATAACATAACAGGTAAAAATGATGAAACCCAATATCCATCCTGAGTATCGTACTGTGGTGTTCCACGACACCAGCGTTGATGAGTACTTTAAAATCGGCTCGACTATCAAAACAGACCGTGAGATTGAGCTGGATGGCGTAACGTATCCGTACGTAACAATTGATGTCTCTTCGAAATCGCACCCGTTCTATACAGGGAAGCTGAGAACAGTGGCATCAGAAGGAAATGTTGCACGGTTCACCCAACGTTTTGGTCGTTTTGTTAGCACGAAAAAGGGGGCATGATGAAAGTCCTTAACTCTCTGCGTACCGCAAAAGAACGCCATCCAGACTGTCAGATTGTGAAGCGAAAAGGACGGCTGTATGTGATTTGTAAATCTAATCCACGTTTTAAGGCCGTTCAGGGTCGTAAGAAAAAACGTTGATTTAAAATTCGACGAATTAACGATATTTGTCTGATTAATAATCAGACCGGATTAATGTTGGTGTATTTATTACACCAGCATTAATTTTCCTGGGGATGTATCTTCCTGTTCATTTAAGGTCAACTGCCTGACGTTTCTCTCCGAATATTCCATTATATTAATGTTGACTTGTTGACCAGCTTCGCCCTGTATGCTGGCATCAACTCTCTTTTAGACTGAACACGCCACTCAGTTTCCTCCCTTTGCGACGCAGCCTGCATTTACACTCAAACTGTTAAGATGATAAATGTGGTAAATCTGTTGGTACTGACATAAAAACGTTTACGCCACAGGAACGGCCAGATCCATCGGTAACCCCATCGCCGACGTTCGAGTGCCAGTTAGAGTAACGCGCACAGATGACTGAATGCAGTGCCCTGGCAAAGAGGCCATCGTTCCTGTGACAACTGGCAGTCTTCGTTTAACTTCACTTAATTTAGCTCTTAGGGGGCTTACCGGACAGATGACGTACTTACACCTGTTTAATTTTCCATCACTTATTGGAATGAACACCCATAACCATTTTGTGCGGCATGTTAATCCATTAAAACACCTTACTGATTGGCAAATCATCTTTAATTATGACTTATGATAGTTTTATATTCTATTTCTTATCATTTAAACTTGTTTTTTTACTAGTCCATTACACAACACATTAAGACTATTCCTAACACCTCAGGGCAAAGTTCCTGGCTAATATAAAATGCAAGTAAGAATTGAACGTTATATTGCCAATAACCTTATGAAACTGAATGTCTTTTTCTTCTTATCAAAAAAGCAATATTTTCATTTTTTGTAAATATTGACTTAACCATGGAATTCATTTTCTGTTCACATATTGACACTCATCAGGAAAAAAACATAAATTTAAACCTAATCGAAATAATTAAAACTTAATCTCGTTTAACCTATATTGATATGTGCTACGTATCTTATTTACTTCCGATTTACTAAAAAAACTGAATGTACCTGTAAAAATTACAGGTTTGGAAAGTAGTGACATGGCAAAATGATTACAGCAGGGACTATGAGGTTAAAAACCATATGGAATGTCAAAACCGTTCTGATAAATACATCTGGTCTCCCCATGACGCCTACTTCTATAAAGGACTATCTGAACTGATTGTGGATATCGACAGATTAATTTATCTATCGCTGGAGAAAATCAGAAAAGATTTCGTGTTTATCAATCTCAATACGGATTCTTTAACTGAGTTTATAAACCGTGATAATGAGTGGTTATCCGCGGTAAAGGGGAAACAGGTCGTATTGATTGCGGCCAGAAAGTCAGAAGCCTTAGCAAATTATTGGTATTACAACAGCAATATTAGGGGCGTGGTATACGCTGGACTGAGTCGTGATATTAGAAAAGAACTGGCCTATGTGATTAATGGCAGGTTCCTGAGAAAAGATATTAAGAAAGATAAAATCACTGACCGGGAAATGGAAATTATCCGCATGACGGCTCAGGGAATGCTGCCTAAATCGATTGCCAGAATTGAAAATTGTAGTGTGAAGACAGTGTATACCCATCGGCGTAATGCAGAGGCCAAGCTGTACTCAAAATTATATAAGTTGGTTCAGTAAACTCCAGGCAAGTTAGTTTTAAAAAATGACTCACCGGGACTTCATGTCCTCAATTCAACTCGGGAAGAAAAGCAATGAAAAAAAAGGTTCTGGCAATAGCTCTGGTAACGGTGTTTACCGGTACAGGTGTGGCGCAGGCTGCTGACGTAACAGCTCAGGCTGTAGCGACCTGGTCAGCAACAGCCAAAAAAGACACCACCAGTAAGCTGGTTGTGACGCCACTCGGTAGCCTGGCGTTCCAGTATGCCGAAGGCATTAAAGGTTTTAACTCACAAAAAGGTCTATTTGACGTGGCTATCGAGGGTGACTCAACGGCTACCGCCTTTAAACTGACCTCACGTCTTATCACCAACACCTTAACCCAGTTGGATACCTCAGGTTCCACACTGAATGTGGGCGTGGATTATAACGGCGCGGCAGTCGAAAAAACTGGCGATACCGTGATGATCGATACCGCCAACGGCGTACTGGGCGGCAACCTTAGCCCACTGGCTAACGGTTACAATGCCAGCAATCGTACCACTGCACAGGATGGTTTCACTTTCTCCATCATCAGCGGCACCACCAATGGTACCACCGCAGTAACCGATTACAGCACTCTACCGGAAGGCATCTGGAGCGGCGACGTTAGCGTACAGTTCGACGCTACCTGGACCAGTTAATCTCTCTGATGTACCAGCAGGGGTACCCCCCTGCTTTATTCCTGGACGGAATTGTTATGAAAAAGCACCTTCTGCCTCTCGCTCTGCTGTTTTCCGGAATATCACCGGCCCAGGCGCTGGATGTCGGCGATATATCATCGTTTATGAACAGTGACAGCAGCACGCTGAGCAAAACGATCCAAAACAGTACCGACAGTGGCCGCCTCATCAATATCCGTCTCGAACGGCTCTCTTCACCGCTTGACGACGGGCAGGTTATCGCAATGGACAAGCCGGATGAGTTGCTACTCACTCCCGCCAGCTTGCTGCTACCCGCCCAAGCCAGCGAAGTGATCCGCTTCTTCTATAAGGGACCAGCAGATGAAAAAGAGCGCTACTACCGCATTGTCTGGTTTGATCAGGCCCTCAGTGATGCGCAGCGCGATAATGCCAACCGCAGCGCTGTGGCCACTGCCTCCGCCCGCATCGGCACCATCCTGGTCGTCGCACCCCGCCAGGCAAACTACCACTTTCAGTACGCCAACGGCTCCCTGACAAATACAGGAAATGCGACGCTGCGGATCCTCGCCTACGGCCCCTGCCTGAAAGCCGCCAATGGTAAGGAGTGTAAAGAGAATTACTACCTGATGCCGGGCAAGTCGCGTCGTTTTACCCGCGTGGACACGGCGGATAACAAAGGACGGGTTGCACTTTGGCAGGGTGATAAGTTCATTCCCGTGAAATAGATAGCTGTGCAGATGGATAACGACAATGCCTTTACGACGGTTCTCCCCAGGACTGAAAGCCCAGTTTGCCTTCGGCATGGTCTTTTTGTTCGTTCAGCCCGATGCCAGCGCTGCTGACATAAGTGCGCAGCAAATAGGTGGGGTGATTATTCCGCAGGCCTTCAGTCAGGCGCTCCAGGACGGCATGAGCGTCCCGCTTTATATTCATCTCGCCGGTAGCCAGGGTCGCCAGGACGATCAGCGAATCGGCAGCGCTTTTATCTGGTTGGATGATGGACAGTTACGCATCCGAAAAATACAGCTGGAAGAGAGTGAAGATAACGCCAGTGTCAGCGAACAAACTCGACAGCAGCTGATGACTCTGGCCAACGCCCCGTTCAATGAGGCCCTTACCATCCCCCTGACTGACAACGCGCAGTTGGATCTCAGCTTGCGCCAACTGCTGCTGCAGCTGGTGGTCAAGCGCGAAGCGCTGGGCACCGTACTACGCTCACGTAGCGAAGACATCGGGCAGTCCAGTGTTAACACCCTCAGCAGTAATCTGAGCTATAACTTCGGCGTCTATAACAACCAGTTGCGTAACGGCGGGAGCAACACCTCCAGCTATCTGTCGCTGAATAACGTTACTGCGCTGCGCGAACATCACGTGGTGCTCGACGGCTCACTGTACGGGATTGGTAGCGGTCAACAGGACAGTGAATTATATAAAGCGATGTATGAACGCGATTTTGCTGGTCACCGATTTGCCGGTGGAATGCTCGACACCTGGAACTTGCAGTCCTTAGGGCCGATGACCGCCATTTCAGCAGGGAAGATTTACGGCCTTTCCTGGGGAAACCAGGCCAGCTCCACCATCTTCGACAGCAGCCAGTCGGCCACGCCAGTGATCGCCTTTTTACCGGCGGCGGGCGAAGTACATCTCACCCGTGATGGGCGGCTACTAAGCGTTCAGAACTTCACCATGGGCAATCATGAAGTGGATACCCGGGGTCTACCGTACGGTATTTACGATGTGGAAGTTGAGGTAATCGTTAACGGTCGCGTGATCAGCAAACGCACCCAGCGGGTCAATAAGCTGTTTAGCCGGGGGCGTGGCGTCGGTGCACCGCTGGCGTGGCAGATATGGGGCGGTAGCTTTCATATGGATCGCTGGTCGGAAAACGGGAAAAAGACGCGACCAGCCAAAGAGAGTTGGCTGGCAGGTGCCTCGACCTCCGGCTCACTGAGTACGTTTAGCTGGGCGGCAACGGGATATGGATACGATAATCAGGCGGTGGGTGAAACCCGTCTGACGCTTCCGCTTGGGGGGGCGATCAACGTTAACTTGCAAAACATGCTGGCCAGTGACAGCTCATGGAGCAACATCGCCAGCATCAGCGCCACTCTACCTGGAGGCTTCAGTTCGCTGTGGGTTAACCAGGAAAAAACCCGCATTGGCAATCAATTGCGACGTAGCGATGCCGACAACCGTGCAATCGGCGGCACACTCAACCTGAACTCACTGTGGTCGAAGCTGGGTACGTTCAGCATCAGCTACAATGATGACCGCCGCTACAACAGCCACTATTACACGGCAGATTACTATCAAAGTGTCTACAGCGGTACCTTTGGTTCGCTTGGCCTGCGGGCCGGTATTCAGCGCTATAACAACGGCGACAGCAGCGCCAATACAGGGAAATATATCGCTCTCGATCTCTCGCTACCACTGGGCAACTGGTTTAGCGCAGGGATGACCCATCAAAACGGCTACACCATGGCAAACCTGTCAGCACGCAAACAGTTTGATGAAGGAACCATTCGCACTGTTGGTGCCAATCTGTCACGAGCCATCTCCGGCGATACCGGTGATGACAAAACCCTCAGCGGTGGGGCGTATGCACAGTTCGACGCTCGTTACGCCAGCGGAACGCTGAACGTCAATAGCGCGGCGGACGGCTACATCAATACTAATTTGACCGCCAACGGCAGCGTCGGCTGGCAGGGTAAAAACATCGCTGCCAGCGGGCGGACCGATGGCAACGCTGGGGTGATATTCGACACTGGCCTGGAGAACGATGGTCAGATCAGCGCCAAAATCAACGGGCGGATTTTCCCGCTTAACGGCAAGCGTAACTATCTCCCGCTCTCTCCCTATGGAAGATATGAGGTGGAGTTGCAGAACAGCAAAAACTCACTCGACAGTTACGATATCGTCAGCGGTCGCAAAAGTCATCTGACTCTCTATCCAGGCAATGTCGCTGTCATTGAGCCAGAGGTGAAGCAGATGGTTACCGTCTCCGGTCGTATCCGTGCGGAAGACGGCACACTGCTGGCTAACGCACGGATTAACAACCATATCGGCCGAACCCGAACCGATGAAAACGGCGAGTTTGTCATGGACGTGGATAAGAAATACCCCACTATCGATTTTCGCTACAGTGGCAATAAAACCTGCGAAGTGGCACTGGAACTCAACCAGGCGCGCGGTGCCGTCTGGGTCGGTGATGTGGTCTGCAGCGGCCTCTCATCGTGGGCGGCGGTGACGCAGACAGGAGAAGAGAATGAGAGTTAACCTACTGATAGCGATGATAATCTTTGCGCTAATCTGGCCTGCAACCGCGCTCAGAGCGGCAGTGAGCAAAACAACCTGGGCGGATGCTCCGGCACGCGAGTTTGTGTTTGTCGAAAACAACTCAGACGACAACTTTTTCGTCACTCCTGGCGGGGCGCTGGATCCGCGCCTGACCGGTGCCAACCGCTGGACCGGTTTAAAATACAATGGTTCAGGAACCATCTATCAGCAAAGCCTCGGCTACATTGATAACGGTTACAACACCGGCCTTTATACCAACTGGAAGTTTGATATGTGGCTGGAAAATTCACCAGTTTCATCTCCTTTAACTGGCTTGCGCTGCATCAACTGGTACGCAGGGTGTAATATGACCACCAGTCTTATCCTGCCGCAAACCACCGACGCCAGTGGATTTTATGGCGCGACGGTGACCAGCGGCGGCGCGAAGTGGATGCACGGCATGTTGTCAGACGCGTTTTACCAGTATCTGCAACAAATGCCCGTCGGCAGCAGCTTTACAATGACCATCAATGCCTGCCAGACCTCTGTGAACTATGACGCCAGCAGCGGCGCACGCTGTAAGGATCAGGCCTCCGGCAACTGGTATGTTCGCAACGTCACCCATACGAAAGCAGCAAATCTGCGGTTGATAAATACCCACTCGCTGGCGGAAGTATTTATCAACAGCGACGGAGTACCGACTCTGGGCGAAGGGAACGCCGACTGCCGGACGCAAACCATCGGCAGCCGTTCAGGATTAAGTTGTAAGATGGTTAACTATACCCTGCAAACAAACGGACTCAGCAACACCTCAATCCATATATTCCCGGCGATCGCCAACTCGTCGTTAGCCTCGGCCGTCGGGGCGTACGATATGCAGTTCAGTCTGAATGGCAGTTCATGGAAACCGGTGAGCAATACTGCCTATTACTACACCTTCAACGAGATGAAGAGCGCAGACTCGATCTATGTGTTCTTCTCGAGCAACTTCTTTAAGCAGATGGTGAACCTCGGGATCAGCGATATCAACACCAAAGATCTGTTCAACTTTCGCTTTCAGAACACCACATCACCGGAGTCTGGCTGGTATGAATTTTCTACCTCCAACACGCTGATTATCAAACCCCGTGATTTCAGCATCAGTATTATCTCCGATGAATATACTCAGACACCGTCGCGGGAGGGATATGTCGGCAGCGGCGAGTCGGCACTCGATTTCGGCTATATCGTAACCACCAGCGGTAAAACAGCTGCCGACGAAGTGCTGATCAAGGTGACCGGACCCGCGCAGGTGATTGGCGGGCGCTCCTATTGTGTCTTCAGCTCCGATGACGGTAAGGCGAAAGTACCGTTCCCGGCGACGCTTTCCTTTATTACCCGCAACGGAGCTACAAAAACCTACGATGCCGGGTGCGATGATAGCTGGCGGGATATGACCGATGCGCTGTGGTTGACCACACCGTGGACTGATATCTCTGGCGAAGTGGGGCAGATGGATAAGACCACAGTCAAATTTTCGATTCCAATGGATAACGCCATTTCTCTGCGTACGGTAGATGATAACGGCTGGTTTGGCGAAGTCAGCGCTTCAGGAGAGATTCATGTTCAGGCGACGTGGCGTAACATTAACTAAGGCCCTGCTGACAGTGGTCTGTATGCTGGCGGCACCTTTGACACAGGCGATTTCGGTCGGCAATCTGACTTTTTCACTGCCGTCCGAGACTGACTTTGTCAGCAAACGTGTCGTGAATAACAACAAAAGCGCACGGATATACCGTATTGCCATCAGTGCTATTGATAGCCCGGGCAGCAGTGAATTGCGCACCCGACCGGTGGATGGTGAACTACTTTTCGCCCCCCGCCAGCTGGCGTTGCAGGCTGGTGAGAGCGAGTATTTTAAATTTTACTATCATGGCCCACGGGATAACCGCGAGCGCTACTACCGGGTCTCATTTCGCGAGGTCCCCACTCGTAACCTGACAAAACGCAGCCCAAGCGGCGGTGAGGTCAGCACGGAGCCGGTGGTGGTGATGGATACCATTCTGGTAGTACGACCACGTCAGGTTCAGTTTAAATGGTCCTTCGATCAGGTGACAGGAACGGTAAGTAACACCGGCAACACGTGGTTTAAGCTACTGATTAAACCAGGATGTGATTCGACCGAAGAGGAAGGCGATGCCTGGTATCTACGTCCGGGAGACGTGGTTCATCAGCCTGAGTTACGTCAGCCGGGGAATCATTATCTGGTCTATAACGACAAATTCATTAAGATTAGCGATTCCTGTCCGGCTAAGCCCCCTTCGGCGGACTAAGACTTATCCATCGGACGAGGGAAGAATTCCACCTCAGAGACTCAAAAATCGTTTAAATGATGTGGAAGCGATCGTCAATGTCACCGATGAGCTTTCTCATATGCACACCACAGTGTTCAGGAGACACGGAAAGGTACCAGGCGGCCTGCTAACGAGTGGTTTCTTCACTAATTAGGACGTAAAATCGGTAACGGCTGGAAATCATTCAATACTCACACTATCGAAAGTACACCAGCCAACCGCGATACGTCCCTGCATACGACGTACCGCAGTTATCTTTACGATTTATAGCTGTACTGGTGAATTATGAGCAATTTGAATCCATGCATGACGTGTGGTGCCTGTTGTGCATTTTTCCGCGTCTCTTTTTACTGGGCCGAAGCCGACGATGCTGGCGGTACCATTCCCGCCAGGCTCACTGAACAAATATCCCCTTTTCACCGATGCATGAGCGGTACTAATCAGAAAAATCCCCGATGTATTGCCCTTGCAGGAACACCGGGCAAAAATGCCTGCTGCACGATATATGAAAATCGATCGTCCACATGCAGAGAATTCGCCATGTCTGGTGAGAACGGAGAAGTCAATGAGGCTTGCAATCGTGCAAGAGCTAAATACGGGCTAACACCGTTATAAATATACAATAATTAATTGCATTGCCCCGCCAGCTGTAATAGCGGGGCTTCGTTTTTCAGGGACAACAAAACCTGAAACTTCTTCCATTTTCCAGCAACAATGCCTCTTCTTCTGTAGCGTCCTCCGGATCTACATCATCCTGAAGTAGCGCGATATGATCACTGACTGTCCGCATCAGAATATGAAAAGCAACGTTTTTAACCTATAAAAATGGCGCTATATTTGCGCCATTTTTATCATTCAAAGCATTATCTATTTGAGCCTAAAGGGATCTCAGGATCTGGCTCATGGGTAATTCTGTTTCGTAAATCTCTGCGAATAATTTCAATAGACCAGAACCAGACTAAATGTCCAAAAATTTCAGAGACATTCTCATACCACGGAAGATCAAAGAGAGGTGGCGTAAGTCCCATGAGAGGGAATGAAATCATATGAACAAAAAGTTGCGCTAAAGCACCTGCCAGTAAGCCCTGCCAAAGTTTAATTTTCGGAAATACTTCGGCGACCACACAGTAACCAACGGCAAAAACTATCGAAAAGATTATGTGCGTTACACCAACCCAGTTAAAGACATGCCCGGCGAAGGTATAAACAGCCGAATTTGGATCTGTCAGTCCCAACCAATCCCGAAGAAAAATGTACGGAGGATTGAGAAAGTTACGGGAGCAATCAATTTGGCCTGCAGCCCTGATTAATGATTCCGGACCACACGCTGCATTAAACATATCAACCGGACTACGTGGTGGCAATGGAACTTCTGCCCCCCACTTAACAAATGCGGAAACAACGCCAGCAATCAGCCCAATGAATGCAGCAAGACCATAACGTCTGCGGTTTGGTGGAGTTTGTTCAAATATATTCATATCTACCCTGCTTGTACCATTATGTTATACACCTCTTTAGGAGTATTCATAAAACAAGGCAAATGTAAAGAACTGTATTGTTTTGTATAACCACATGGTTACCTAATCGCCAATTAATATAAGCTCCATTATTTCTCCATATTTTTATGTTAGAAGTGACAAAGAGAAATGTAATGTTTCTCTCAGAGAATATAAATCATTCCTTTTGCCCACCTTAATGGTGGGCTTTTTTATGCAAAACCTGAACGTCCTGTGGTATTCCTCTGGCATAATGATTTTCGCGATTAACCAACAACCAGACCAGCAAAGACGCCACCACAAGCACAGTAACATCCATCAGGCTTGCCACACCCCATGCGTGCGGCTCAAAGCCGCCATGGCATATTAATCCGCTTGCCATTTTCGAACAGCTGATTGGTTTGGTCCGGTGTTTCCCTGCTTGCACTTAAAAATGAGCGGATAGGAAACTCTCGAAATGGTTCGTCGATATGCTCACCTCGCACCTAATCACCTTACCGAACACGCACGGTAAATAGATTCGATCCTGAACCCATCGGTCCCAAATCTGTCCCAATCAAAAAATAAGGAAGGTATTAATGATGTGTAACTTATTGATTTAAGTGGTGCCGATAATAGGAGTCGAACCTACGACCTTCGCATTACGAAACCAAAAAGCATCTATTTTTCCGCATATCTACACGTCTCTATAAATCTCATAAAAATATTAAAAATCATATAATTAAACAAAAAACCCATCTTATATTGTTCCATCGAATTTCGCTCTATACAATGCTAAACAAGTACGCCAGCAAGTACGCGAGATGAGGCCAAAAATGGCAATATTGATAACCCAGGACAGGCAAGTCGCAAACCTGACTCCCCCTGAAGGAAAAAGTCGGATAACCGTCAGCGTCAAATCAAAAGTAGGTTCCGGCCTGTCTGTCGAATCCCGTTCCGGGAGTCAAACGAAGAGCTGGATTTACCGCCCTTACCTCAACGGAAAACAGATTAAAATAACGTTAGGCTCCTACCCTGCAATGACATTGTCTCAGGCGCGTGAAGCACATGCAGACGCGCTGGCGCTGGTTAAACAAGGTATTGATCCGCGTTATGCGCGAAAAACGGAAAAACAGCAAAATGAACAAATGCCGATTTTTTCACAATTATGAAAAAACTGGCTGGCATTCCGTGAAACCAATAAACCCATTGGGGCGCGTACTCTGGCTGATTATGAGGGAACATATCGCCGCCATCTGGAGAAAGGTTTAGGTTCAGTACGCGTCTGCGACCTGTCCAGAGCCTACATTTATGAACATCTCATACGGATCAGAAAGACCAGCGCCGAAGGTGTCCGCAAGGGACTTATTCTTCTCAATATGACGCTTGACCATGCCGCTTTGCAGGGATTGATCGATCACAACCCTGCTCGCTTGCTTAAACCCGCAATGTTTGGTGCCTCAATGGGAAAACCGCGTGAGCGTTGGTTGCCACAAGACGAGTTGCAAATGTTATGGAAGGCACTGGATGAAGCGGGGTTCGGCGGCGGATCTGTCGCAACCGGAGGGCGAGGCATCGCGTCCAGCGTTATTCTTTCACAAGCGATTGCTAACGCATTACGCCTCATCATCCTGACGGGGGTGCGACGTTCCGAAGCGGTGAATATGCGTTGGGAGCAGATTAATGGCAACCGCTGGACAATACCTGAAACCAAAAACGGTAAAAGTCATATCGTGACGCTACATCCTCTGGCGCTTTCTCTATTGAAGACTCAGCGCATTATTTCAGAAGGCGGCTGGGTATTCGAGTCGCTCAGTAAGCCAAGTTTTCCTGTCACCGGTGACGCAATAACTCGTGCTCTTGAACGCCTGAAAACAAAATATATGGCAGAAGTCGCTCCTTTCTCACCACATGATTTACGCCGCAGCATTGCTACAGGCTGCGCTGAATATCTGGACGCACCAGAACGGCTTATAGAACTTCTGTTAAATCATGTGCCCAAAGACAGGTTAATCAGAACCTACCAGGTCGGGCAGCAAGCGGAAAAATTACGGAATCTGTTTCTGAAATGGGGGGATTTTATTGAGCATGAGATCATTGAGTCTGATAATGGTACTCCAGATAATGTTATTCAGATCAGCTTTGGAAAGAGATAGTTTCGTATTTTCATGAGTAGAGATCGTCTGATAACTCAGCGATCTCTTACTCGATGGTGCTATGTATTGAATTAAATGAATATGTTTGAGTTATTGCCACGAAGTTATTCATATAACCAAAGCATCATGGCCCAATTCAGAGTCCCTGAACAGCGCTAAGAATATTACTCCAGCACCCTCTCTAGCTTATTCACCGCCGCCACATACTTCGCCGGATTTTTATCTTTAAGCATCGCCAGATTGCGTTGCTTCCAGCGAATAGCCGGAAGATGCTGAATTTCAGGATAGCGATACCGCGACCAGTCAGGGCTGTTTTGCTTAAAACTGAGCAAGAACTCGCGATCCAGATCCGTAAAATGTGACTTCAACGCCTGCGGCAGCAAAGTCGTTACTGACAGAAGCGATTCCAGCGACGTTTCCTGCTGAGTCATCCCCGAAAATTCCTGAGCGTATAACGTGGCAATCCGATCTGTATCCCAGTTTGAAGCCAGCAACTCGGCAATGGGACGGGGATGGCCTGCCAGATAACAAAGAAAACCGTCAAAAATTTCGCGCGTCAGGCCCGGTCTCCCCAGCATATTCAACACATCAAACAGATCGCGCGGATGCTGACGATCAAGCGCAGCACATATTTTACCGCCATAAAGATCCGCCAGCGAGACGACACTCATGGTGGTGAAGCCATACTCCATTTCCACACGTTCGCACACAGGCATTTCTGCCGGAGGCAACAACAGCCCGCGCCAGACCGGGCTAACCTCGATCTTAATCTTTGCATCAGCGGTATTCACAATGATGCGCTTTTCATCCGCTTTATTTTCCTGCCGAATCGCGGTGATCCCCGGTCTGCCGTTCAGCGATGCAGTAATTCTCTTCAAAGCGTCGTTGATCGCCGCCAGATCGGTATCGCGATCCGCAAAGCTCTTATACGCCAGATCGATATCCACCGATAGACGGGGGAAATCCTGCACAAATAAATTGATTGCTGTGCCGCCTTTCAACGCGAAACAGGATTCCTTCGCCACATGCGGCAGAGCGGCCATCAACAGTTTAACCTGCCTGGCATAGCTATCACGCAGATCCATCTTCGACTCCTTCCGGTTTAAATGTGCGGGGAACAGTAATTTGATAATCCGGCTCCAGCCAGCCACCAGGTATGATTTGCCGCTTTCCCGTACCTGTTTCTATACCGCTTTGATCAAGATACTGAAAATAAGGGTGTCCATTACGCCGGGCAAGGTAAAGCATCACCCGGTTGGTTTTAATCGAATGACTGGCGCGAAGCAGTGCCTGCAATTTGCGTGGGCTGAGAAGATTCCCCCCCTGAAACAGAGCATCGGCATGTTCGAACGAGATCAACGAAGGAACGCCGCAGGCGATCTCATACGCGGCCAGTTCCGGTGCACTGCCTGCTAACTGCCGGTCGCCAATTTTCAGTTCCGTAGTAAATGACGAGACATCAACGGTAAGGCCCGATGTATACAGCGTGATAAATGTTGCTGATTGTTCGAAGGCAGCAAACCATCCCGGCAGTTTGACGTAAGCCGGAAGCGCGAGCCAGACCTGCGGCTTACCCGGTTCGGTATAGTGCGCATGGCCCTGAAGCGCAAGGCTGGTTAGCCCCGCCACCCGAACAGGCTTTTCCCACTGTGTTTGAAGGCAGTAAACCGCGTCTACCCAATCCGGCTCACGGCCCGTCCGGCAGTACACACCGTGAGCGATGCGCCTGAGCCAGCCATTCTGAACATAGAGATAAGAAAGCTTACGATCTACGCCATTGCGGGTAAGCCATGACTGGAGCAGCACCTGACCGGGTAGCGTGTTTTGCATCAACCAGTTTAGATAGTTTGGCAAATGTCGCTCCTGAATAGACATTAGTAGAAATATTTAAACCAGTGTAGGTTCAGGGATACGCCACAGCAAGAAATAGTTTAATGATTCCTCATTTCGTCCACTTAAAATCGACATTGAGCAAAAAATACAAACTTACCTACATTCAGGCAAAGTGCGACAAATAGACTCGGTCGGTTTAAAGAGAACGTGTAACATAGATGCAAATCGAACAGACATTGTTGCCAGCCGTTCCAAGGTTGTGGGGCGCTGCATGGCCTGAGACGTGATAAATACAGGGAACACAATGAAATTCACTGAAGATACCCGAGTAAAAATCCCCGTCATCCTCCACCTGATACGGCTGGGCTACCACTACCTGTCCCTTAAAGAACAACGCTGGGACAAAGAAACCAATATCTTCCCTGACCTCTTCACCGCTGCGATTGGCAGAATAAATCCCGGACTTGCGCCAGACGACATCGGACGCCTGTTAAAAGACCTCACGCTGCTTCTCGACAACGATGATCTGGGCCGCGCCTTCTTCGAAAAACTCAGTGACCGTTCCGGTATCAAACTGATCGACTTTGATAACTTCAACAACAACAGTTTCCATGTCGTCACCGAACTGACATGCGAAAACGGTGATGAAGAATTCCGCCCGGACATCACGCTGCTGATCAACGGCATGCCGCTAATCTTTATCGAAGTGAAAAAACCCAACAATCGGGAAGGCATCGTCGCAGAACGCAACCGCATCAACGAACGCTTTAAAAACCCCAAATTCAAACGCTTCGCCAACATCACCCAGTTCATGATCTTCTCCAATAACATGGAGTATGACGACAGCGACCCGGAGCCGATTCAAGGGGCATTCTACGCCAGCAGCTCTTACAGCAACCCGGTATTCAACTACTTCCGCGAAGAAGAACTCTTCAACCTGACCAACTTACTGAAACCGCTGTCAGAAGAAACCGAAATCGCCGTCCTGAAAGACAACAACCTGGAAGTGATCCGCACCAACCCGGAATTTCAGACCAACAAAGATCACAACCGCCCGACAAACCGCCTCTGCACCGCGCTGTTGAGCCGGGATCGGCTGGCATTTATCCTGCGCTATGCGCTGGTGTATGTAGCCGAACCGGGCGGCATCCAAAAACACATCATGCGCTACCCGCAGCTCTTCGCCACCAAAGCGATTGAGCGCAAGCTGAACGCGGGTGTGAAAAAAGGCATTATCTGGCACACCCAGGGCAGTGGGAAAACCGCATTGGCATACTACAACGTGCGCTTCCTGACAGATTACTTCCAGAATCAGCAGGTGATCCCGAAATTCTACTTTATTGTCGATCGTCTTGATCTGCTCCAGCAGGCGCAGCGTGAATTCACCGCCCGTGGCTTAATCGTTCACCTTATCGACTCCCGCGAAGCCTTCACTCGCGATATCAAAGCAACGCAGGCGCTGCACAACCACCACGGCAAAGCGGAAATCACCGTCGTCAACATCCAGAAATTCCGCGATGACCCGGATGTCGTCACCACCAAAGACTACGACATCAACATCCAACGCGTGTACTTCCTCGATGAAGTCCACCGCAGCTACAACCCCAAAGGGAGCTTCCTGGCGAATTTAAGCCAGTCGGACACCAACGCCATCAAAATTGGCCTGACCGGTACGCCTCTGCTGGGCACAGACTACAACTCCCGCGACCTCTTCGGCGACTACATCCACAAATACTACTACAACGCCTCCATCGCCGACGGCTACACGCTGCGCCTGATCCGCGAAGAGATCGCCACCAACTACCGAATGATCCTGCAACAGGCGCTAAAAGAGGTGGAAGTCAGAATGGGCGATGTGGATCGCAAATACATCTACGCCCATCCCAGCTTTGTTAAACCGATGCTGAACTACATCGTCACCGACTTTGCCAAAAGCCGGGGCGCGCTGAATGATGACACCATCGGCGGCATGGTGATTTGCGACAGCTCTGAACAGGCCAAGCAGATGTTTGAGATATTCAACACTGACTACGCCGAATCGCCCACCGCCGCCGATGAAGTCTCCGAAGAAATGCCGGTATTACAGGCCGCAGAACCTGCCGCCGTTTACCACCTCCACGCCAAAGAAACGCGGAAAATCAAACGCGCCGCCCTGATCTTGCACGACATCGGCAGCAAGCAGGAGCGCAAAGAATGGGTGGAGCAATTCAAAGCGGGCAAGATTGACCTGCTGTTCGTTTACAACATGTTGCTCACCGGCTTCGACGCCAAACGGCTGAAAAAACTCTACCTCGGGCGGGTGATCAGAAAGCACAACCTGCTCCAGGCGCTGACCCGCGTCAACCGTACGTACAACCACTTCCGCTACGGCTACGTGGTGGACTTCGCCGACATCCGCCAGGAATTTGACGCTACCAACAAAGCCTACTTCGAAGAGCTACAGGCTGAACTTGGCGACGAAATGGAGCACTACTCCCGCCTGTTCAAATCGGCGGAAGAGATCCGCGAAGAAATCGAACACATCAAAGACGTTCTGTTTAGCTTCGATACCGAAAACGCGGAAATCTTCACTGACCAGATAAACCAGATCCAGGACCGGGAAACCGCGCTGGCGCTAAAAAACGCGCTGGCCGACGCCCGCAGCCTGTACAACCTCATCCGCCTCCAGGGCAACACTGAGTTTCTCCAGGCGCTGGATTTCAACAAACTCAACATCCTTTATCGCGAAGCCAGCCGCCGCCTCGACTTACTCAACCTAAAAGCGGATCTGGAACAGGGCGTTGACCTCTCCGGCCTGCTGAACCGGGCGCTGGAAGAGGTGATCTTTGAATTCCATAAAGTGGGTGAAGAAGAGCTGGTACTGGCCGACGAGCTGAAAGAGACGCTGCGCCGCACCCGCGAAGCGCTGGCCGCCAACTTCGACCAGCAGGACCCGCAGTTCGTCAGCCTGAAAGACGAACTGGAGCGTCTGTTTAAGAAAAAGAAACTCAGCGAAGTCACCCAGCAAGAAATGGTTGCGAATATCGGCACACTCAATAAAATTCATGGCCGCATCAAAGAGCTAAACCGCCAAAACAACCTGCTGCGCCAGAAATACCGGGGCGACGTGAAATACGCGCGTACCCACAAACGCCTGCGCGAGCGCGGCGGCCTGAGCGAGCCGGAGCGTAAAATCTTCGAAGCACTGCTTAGCGTTAAGCTGGATGCAGATGAAAAAGTGCTGAACAACAGCCAGATACTGAACAATGAAAGCTATTTTGAGCGGCATATGGAGTCATGCGTCATCACGCACTTTGAGGATGAGCACCATATCACTCTGACCTCCAGTGCGGTAAGCGACATCAACCGCCTGATTGTGGCGGAATACCTGAACGAATTTAATACCGGAGCACGAACGTGGTAGAACTGGAATTTAGAGACAAAACCAAAGCCCTGATCGACAGCCTGAAAAGCATCTGTGCGAACTACGGCCTGGGCAACGACGGTAACGAATTCAAAATTATCACTCAGGCATTCCTGTACAAATTCCTGAACGACAAATTCGCTTTTGAGGCCAAACAGAAAGATAAAAGTATCGCCAGCGCCGAAAGCTGGGAAGATGCGCTCAGCGCAATGAGCGAAGATCAACTGAAAAAGCTGCAACAGCGGATGGCCCCGGATACCGCCCGCCTGAAGCCGCACCATTTTATTCGTTACTTGTATAACCGACAAAACGCAGCGGACTTTGCCAGAACTTTTGACGACACCCTGATGGACATCGCCGCCACCAACAACGACGTCTTCGCGGTCAAAACCGACGGCGGCGCGAAAGTGGTGCTGTTTGAGCGCCTCAGCCAGTACATCGCCGACGAATCAAAGCGCGATGATTTCTGCCGCGCCATCATCAACAAGCTGGCCGATTTCAGCTTCGAACGCATCTTCACGCAGAAATTCGACTTCTACGCCACCATCTTTGAATACCTGATCAAAGACTACAACAGCAACTCCGGCGGCAAATACGCGGAATACTACACGCCCCACGCCGTGGCGCGCATCATGGCGGAAATCCTGGTGCCGAAAGCGCAGCAGGGCGTGGTGCGCAACGTAAGCTGTTACGACCCGTCCGCCGGTTCCGGCACGCTGCTGATGAACGTGGCGCACGCCATTGGGGAAGATCGTTGCAGCATCTTTGCCCAGGATATCTCGCAGAAATCCTCCAGCCTGCTGCGTCTGAACCTGATCCTCAACAACCTGGTGCATTCGATCCCTAACGTTATCCAGGGCAACACTATTCTGCATCCGTTCCACAAGGACGGCGGCGCGCTGAAACGCTTTGACTACATCGTCTCCAACCCGCCGTTTAAGATGGATTTCAGCGACTTTCGTGACGCGCTGGACAGCAAGGAAAACCAGCAACGTTTCTTTGCCGGGATACCGAAAATCAAAGCCAAAGCCAGGGACAAAATGGAGATTTACCAGTTGTTCCTGCAACACATCATTTTCTCGCTGAAACCGGGTGGCAAGGCGGCGGTCGTCGTGCCGACCGGGTTTATCACCGCGCAATCGGGCATTGATAAAGGCATTCGCGAACATCTGGTGCAAAACAAGATGCTGGCGGGCGTGGTTTCCATGCCGTCGAATATCTTCGCCACCACCGGTACCAACGTGTCGATCCTGTTTATTGACGCCAGCAACAAAGAGAAAGTGGTGCTGATCGACGCCTCGAATTTAGGTGAAAAGGTCAAAGACGGCAAAAACCAGAAAACGGTGCTGACGGAGTGCGAAGAAAAACGGATCTGCGAAGCGTTTAACAACAAGTGGAGCGAAGAGGATTTCTCGGTGGTGGTCAGCTATGACGACATCGCCGCGAAAAATTACTCGTTCAGCGCCGGACAGTATTTTGATGTGAAAATCGAATACACCGACATGACGCCGGAACAGTTTGCCGCGAAGATGAAAGGATTTACGGAGAATCTGAATAATCTCTTTGAACAGTCGCGCGAGTTAGAAGTGCAAATAAAAATGCAGATGGCAGATATCAAATATGAAATTTAATTATCTGAAAATTAAAGATGTATGTGATTTTGTCGGAGGAAGTCAACCTCCAAAATCTCAATTTATTTATGTATCTAAACCTGGATATGTCAGGTTGATCCAGACGCGTGATTACAAAACGGATGCATTTCCCACGTATATACCAATATCGTCGACGAAGAAATTTTGTGATGAATTCGATATTATGATTGGTAGGTATGGTCCCCCAATTTTTCAAATATGTCGCGGATTGAAAGGAGCATATAACGTTGCCTTGCTGAAGGTTATACCTAAAGAAGGTGTAAGTCGTGATTTTTTATACTATTTTTTGAAGCAAGACTCTGTTTTCCAATATGTTGATAAATTATCTGCCAGAACCGGAGGACAAACTGGAGTTGATCTAGTTTCTTTAAAAGAATATCCAGTCAGGATACCTGAAGAAATTGAATGTCAAGAAAAATTGGTGACTATTCTTAGTGTTATTGATAAAAAAATCGCCCTCAACAACCGCATCAACACGGAACTGGAAGCGATGGCGAAAACACTGTATGACTACTGGTTTGTACAGTTTGATTTCCCTGATGCCAACGGAAAACCGTATAAAACCTCCGGCGGGAAGATGGAGTATAACGCCACGCTGAAACGGGAAATTCCGGCAGGTTGGAATGACTCCATTCTTGGTAAGTTTATTGAGTTAGATCGTGGCGTTACTTATAGCAAAGAGGATGTTCGAACTCAGGATGATAAAGATACGATAGGCATTCTTCGCGCTACAAATGTGACGGGAAATAATGTTGATATTGATGATTTAGTCTTCATTCCTTCTAGTAGAGTAAACGTTAATCAAATGCTAAATAAATTTGACATATTGATCGTGATGTCAAGTGGTAGTAAGGAGCATGTAGGGAAGAATGGCGTGTATTATTTCGAAAAAAAACATGCATTTGGCGCATTTTGTTCAAAAATTACACCCGTCAGAAAATACAGATATTTTATAAATACATTCCTGCAATCGAAATGGTTTAAGTCTTATATAAACAATCAGTGCTTGGGAACTAATATTAATAACCTGACCAATACGCATATCACTAATTGTGAAATCATATGCCCCACTCCTGATGTTGTGGCGTTATTCGAGAATAAAATGATGCCAATTTATAATAAACTGGCATCAAACACTCAAGAGAATAGTCATTTAATCCAACTCCGCGACTGGCTCCTCCCTCTACTTATGAACGGACAGGTCACGGTCAAATAATCCCCGGCGTGGTTTTGCGAGGCGCATTCCAGATCCGCATTGCGCCGCACTCACCGCAGCAAAACCGCTTGCCGTTCATAACCGATCGCAGTATCTTTCTCCCGCGCCTGCAAAATCAGGCGTCGGGATTAGCCTCCTGAAAACCGTTACAGGCGACACTTGACGCACCAGCGTCTTTTTTGTGTCGTGCGTTCGGCTACACCTCAATGGCGGGCCGGGCGGGGGCGTCGCAAGACGCGCCGGTTTCCTGTAACGCCGGTAAGGCTAACCCCGTCCGGTTCCGCCCCCATGAGATTAGCCTCTCTAGTGGCGGACATAATAAACCGTTACAGGAGACGCCCTATGGCTACAATCCTCATCTCTGACTGCGATTTACTCGATCTATTGTCCGCTCCCTTCAATGCCACCACGGATTTCACCGTCCTGGCCGACTACTGCGCCCGCTTCGCCGAAACCCTGATAGAAACCGACGATCCGGCGCTGCGGCTGGCGCTCTGCGGACGGCTTCACGCGGCTCTTGCGCTATTGCAACCCACGCTGCACGACCCCATCCCGCCGCATCTGATTGAAAGCCTGACCGTTGATACCCTTCCCGCCACACCAGAGCACTTTATTTCCGAACCAGATTCCTTGTGCGAATACTGCCTCGCGCTGCTCCAGCTACTGCTGGAACGTCCAGCAGAGCCAAAAACGGAACAAACCCTGACCGGGCTTCTGTGTGAGCTGGTCTGGAATTTCACGGAAGGACTCAAATCCCCGCGCTGGCTGCGTACCGCCGACGGCGTAAAATTTATCAGTGAGGTGGCCGCATGATGCAACAGGACTGACATTCCGCCGACATTATTGCGGTGCTGAAAAAGCGGGGAACGCCTCTGGCGGCACAGAGAAAAACTCATTGCGGAAGCGCTGTAAATATCGCCAGAAATCATCTGGTCCTCAAGGTACTTTGATAGCAAAGGCAAGCTGGCTGGTTCAGTCCGGAGTCTCTCTTCTTGCACTTAAAGAGATGGGAGGATGGGAAACTCTTGAAATGGTTCGTCGTTAGGCTCACCTTTCAGCCAGGCATTTCACCGGGCACGCGAGCAAAATCGATGCGATTATAAGTCGCAATGGCACAAATACGGCACAAGAGGAGAACGTGGTGTATTTAAATATGGGGTAACTACTTGATTTTAATGGTGCCGATAATAGGAGTCGAACCTACGACCTTCGCATTACGAATGCGCTGCTCTACCAACTGAGCTATATCGGCCCTGAAAGGACATGTTCACGAACGTGAATCACGGTGGACAAGGTTAAAACTAACCGGGCGATGCGTCAATGGCCTTGTGAATCAAATGGCTACTTTTGCATCACCCGGTTTTATTTACGCACGAATGGTGTAATCACCAATGCCGATCCACTTGTAAGTGGTCAGTGCTTCCAGCCCCATTGGGCCGCGCGCGTGGAGTTTTTGTGTGCTTACCGCCACTTCCGCCCCCAGTCCAAACTGGCCGCCGTCGGTAAAACGCGTAGAGGCGTTAACGTAAACAGCGGAGGAATCCACTTCGTTAACAAAACGCTGGGCGTTGCGCATATCGCGGGTCAGGATCGCATCGGAGTGTTGCGTGCCGTGTTCACGAATATGGGCAATGGCGTCATCCAGATCGCTAACGATTTTGACGTTCAAATCTAATGACAGAAACTCATCGTCATACTCTTCGGCTTTAACAGCCACCACCTTCGCGGGGCCTGCCTGCAACTGCGCCAGCGCGGCTGTATCAGCGTGTAACGTCACGCCGCTTTCCGCCATTTGTTTGCTTAATGCGGGCAGGAAGCTATCAGCGATGTTTTTATTCACCAGCAACGTTTCTACCGTATTACACGTGCTCGGACGCTGAGTTTTCGCGTTGACAATTACTTTCAGGGCTTCAGCGATCTCTGCGCTTTCATCAACGTAAATATGGCATACGCCTATACCGCCTGTGATCACCGGGATTGTCGACTGCTCGCGGCACAGTTTATGCAAACCAGCCCCGCCGCGCGGGATCAGCATGTCGATGTATTTATCCATACGCAGCATTTCACTGACCAGCGCACGGTCAGGATTATCAATCGCCTGCACGGCACCCGCCGGTAAGCCACAAGAGTTCAGGGCGTCCTGAATCACCGCCACCGTTGCAGCGTTAGTGCGACACGTTTCTTTGCCGCCGCGCAGGATCACTGCGTTACCTGTTTTCAGGCACAGCGAAGCGACATCAACCGTCACGTTCGGGCGCGCTTCATAAATCACGCCAATAACCCCCAGCGGTACGCGACGACGCTCAAGACGCAGGCCGCTGTCCAGTACGCCGCCATCGATTACCTGCCCCACCGGATCGGCGAGGTTGCACACCTGGCGCACATCATCGGCAATGCCTTTCAGCCGTGCGGGCGTCAGTGTCAGACGGTCAAGCATCGCTTCGCTAAGGCCATTGGCACGCGCGTCTGCAACATCCTGCGCGTTAGCGTTGAGGATACTTTCGCTTTGTGCTTCCAGTTCATCGGCGATTTTTTCCAGCACACGATTTTTTTCGCGGCTGGAGAGTTGCGCTAATTTATACGAGGCTTGCTTCGCGGCAATGCCCATTTGTTCCAGCATCGGCCAGCTCCTTAACGGGTAATCATGTCATCACGGTGAACGGCAACCGGGCCGTATTCATATCCCAGTATTGCATCAATTTCTTGCGAGTGGTGTCCGGCAATACGGCGTAATGCATCGCTGTTGTAACGACTGACGCCGTGGGCGATATCGCGACCTTCGAGGTTGCAAATACGGATGACTTCACCACGCGAGAAATTGCCAGTCACGCTTTTAATGCCTTTCGGCAACAGGGAGCTGCCGCGTTCCAGAATGGCGGCAGTTGCCCCTTCATCTACCGTGATTTCACCCGCAGGCGGCGCACCGAAAATCCAGCGTTTACGGTTTTCAAGCGGAGTCGCCTGGGCATGGAACAGCGTACCGACGGAAATGCCTTCCATCACATCACCAATAACGCCCGGCTTGCTGCCCGCGGCAATAATGGTGTCGATACCCGCACGGCAAGCCACGTCAGCGGCCTGCAATTTGGTGCTCATACCGCCAGTTCCGAGGCCTGAAACGCTATCACCGGCAATCGCGCGCAGTGCGTCATCAATGCCGTACACATCTTTAATCAGTTCTGCCTGCGGATTGCTGCGCGGGTCAGCGGTATACAAACCTTTTTGATCGGTCAGCAGCAACAGTTTATCGGCACCCGCCAGAATCGCCGCCAGCGCAGAAAGGTTATCGTTATCACCGACCTTAATCTCTGCCGTAGCGACAGCATCGTTCTCATTAATTACCGGAACGATATTGTTATCGAGCAACGCACGCAGGGTATCGCGGGCGTTCAGGAAGCGTTCACGATCTTCCATATCAGCACGGGTCAGCAACATCTGCCCGACATGAATGCCGTAAATTGAAAACAGCTGTTCCCACAGTTGAATCAGTCGACTCTGCCCTACCGCCGCCAGCAGCTGTTTTGAAGCGATAGTCGCTGGCAATTCCGGGTACCCCAGGTGCTCACGTCCGGCGGCAATCGCACCCGACGTCACAATAACAATCCGATGCCCGGCGGCATGTAACTGCGCGCACTGGCGAACAAGTTCAACGATATGGGCACGGTTCAGGCGGCGCGATCCGCCTGTTAGCACACTGGTGCCGAGTTTTACCACCAGCGTCTGGCTGTCACTCATGATTCTCTGCCATTCAATTTTAGGAAAAAATGATATCAAACGAACGTTTTAGCAGGACTGTCGTCGGTTGCCAACCATCTGCGAGCAAAGCATGGCGTTTTGTTGCGCGGGATCAGCAAGCGTAGCGGCAGTTGTTTACGCTTTTATTACAGATTTAATAAATTACCACATTTTAAGAATATTATTAATCTGTAATATATCTTTAACAATCTCAGGTTAAAAACTTTCCTGTTTTCAACGGGACTCTCCCGCTGAATATTCGCGCGTTAATTAAAATCAGGAATGAAAATGAAAAAGAGCACTCTGGCATTAGTGGTGATGGGCATTGTGGCATCTGTATCCGTACAGGCCGCAGAAATATATAACAAAGACGGTAATAAACTGGATGTCTATGGCAAAGTTAAAGCCATGCATTATATGAGTGATAATGACAGTAAAGATGGCGACCAGAGTTATATCCGTTTTGGTTTTAAAGGCGAAACACAAATTAACGATCAACTGACTGGTTATGGTCGTTGGGAAGCTGAGTTTGCCGGTAATAAAGCGGAGAGTGATACTGCACAGCAAAAAACGCGTCTCGCTTTTGCCGGGTTGAAATATAAAGATTTGGGTTCTTTCGATTATGGTCGTAACCTGGGCGCGTTGTATGACGTGGAAGCCTGGACCGATATGTTCCCGGAATTTGGTGGCGACTCCTCGGCGCAGACCGACAACTTTATGACCAAACGCGCCAGCGGTCTGGCGACGTATCGGAACACCGACTTCTTCGGCGTTATCGATGGCCTGAACTTAACCCTGCAATATCAAGGGAAAAACGAAAACCGCGACGTTAAAAAGCAAAACGGCGATGGCTTCGGCACGTCATTGACATATGACTTTGGTGGCAGCGATTTCGCCATCAGTGGAGCCTATACCAACTCTGATCGCACCAACGAGCAGAACCTGCAAAGCCGTGGCACAGGCAAGCGTGCAGAAGCATGGGCAACAGGTCTGAAATACGATGCCAATAATATTTATCTGGCAACTTTCTATTCTGAAACACGTAAAATGACGCCAATCTCTGGCGGCTTTGCCAATAAGACGCAGAACTTTGAAGCGGTCGCTCAATACCAGTTTGACTTTGGTCTGCGTCCATCGCTGGGTTATGTCTTATCGAAAGGGAAAGATATTGAGGGCATCGGTGATGAAGATCTGGTCAATTATGTCGATGTTGGTGCTACGTATTATTTCAACAAAAATATGTCAGCGTTTGTTGATTATAAAATCAACCAACTGGATAGCGATAACAAATTGAATATTAATAATGATGATATTGTCGCGGTTGGCATGACCTATCAGTTTTAATGGATATTGCCGGATGTGATGCATCCGGCACATTTCATTCACGCCGTTAACTTCACCGGTTCATCACGAAAATCATCTGCCGGTTCCAGCTTCAGATTCAGCGTCGCCAGCAGCTCACGCAGCTTCTCGTGAAATTCACGCAGGGTGTGCTCCAGTCGTTCAACCACTTCGGCATCTTTTATCTGAACACTCGTCCAGTCGCCTGCTTTATCGAACAGACCAAACTGGTAACTGTAGGTAAAACGGGATTCCTGCGCTTCCAGTTCCATCCACCAGCCCCAGAACTCACGCACTTCCGGTGCCGGTTTCACGTTGACGCATACAGCCAGACAATCGAAAAAGAATCGATTATCTTCGCACTTACCTTCACGAATATACGGGCCTAGTGCGGTAAATTTTTTGACTAATCTGCTCTTCGGGTGTCCACTCGGTAACGTCATTGCAATCTCCTGTTGTGATGCAACTGTTTTACCAAATTGGTAAAATTTAGCAAATTTTTAACACAAACGTTTTTCGATCCAGTCTGTGATTTCCTGAAGGCCTTTGTCAAAATTCCGATACACCGGGTTAAATGGGATCTCTAATAATTTACCGTCAGCAGATGACGACGTGATTAAGCGTGAGTCCTCTTCCGGGCTGAACGGATCGTTCTTCCAGTAGCCTGATAACATTGGCGTTGGGCAGCGACGTCCCAGCAACCCTTGCACTTTTAATGAATAGCGATTCAGCTCCACGCGCAACGCTTCGTCAGAAGCATCATGCATCCCCAAACGACTCGCCAGAACGTCAAGATACATTTCCGGCACCTGTTGCTGGCACTTAAAATCACTCAACAGGGTATGAACTACCGGACCAAGACAGGCAACCGCTTTCAGACGCGGCGATTCAAGGTATGCCAGACGTACGGCAACGTTAGCGCCGAAACGGAAACCAAAGGCCGCGACGCGAGTGTGATCCACCCACGGTACGTTAGGCAACGCCTTTAAAACGTGCTGATGCAACAGGCTGGAGTCCTGGGTGAGCTTCCATTTTGAAGAAAAGCCCACCGACGGCATATCAATAGTCAGCATCGCAATGCCGCGCAGCGCAAAATAACGTTCATACAGGCTGTAATAGTCTGTCTGCATCGCATCCAGACCACCACACATTAATACTGTCGGGAACGGGCCATCGCCTTTCGGCATATGCAAAAAGCCGGTGATGGGCGCACCGCCGGGTACGGTAAACTCCATCTGCCGCATCGTGCCCGGCAGACGCTGAGCGGCCTCTTCATAGGCGCGGTTTGACAAAGCCTGCGCTTGCTCGGCCAGGTCATCTCCTTTCAGATGAGGATAGGCAGCAATGTTGTACAACGTAGCCGCATGCAGCCAGTGTCGACCGCTGAGTTGCGGATCTTCTTCCGCACAGGCTTTTTGTTGCCACACCATCGCCTGGGTAGCCCACTCATAAATCCAGTTGCCGCCGCGGTAGCCAATCACCGTATCGTATAAATCATCGTCGGTACGTTCGGCATCGCTCATCACAATACGCGCCTGGACTTCGAGGATTTCACGGGGGTCAATGCCGCGCCAGATCCACATCAGACGGTTAATCATGCGATACCAGTGAGGGATGGTTTTACCATCAAGGGCCGACTGCACAGGCAGTTGTGCGCCGTGACTAAAGCGGCGGACTAGCGTCGAGGTTTCAGGATGTTTAAAGCGGGGTTTGAACAGGGTTTCGCTCAGGTTTGCCTGTGTCATAGATGCAGCCTCCAGAATACTTACTGGAAACTATTGTAACCCGCCTGAAGTTAAAAAGAACAACGCCCGGCAGTGCCAGGCGTTGAAAAGATTAGCGACCGGAGATTGGCGGGACGAATACGACGCCCATATCCCACGGCTGTTCGATCCAGGTATTTTGCGGGATATCAACAACATAATCATCAACCAGCGGACGACCAGCCGGTTTTGCGAAGATGGTGACAAAGTGCGCTTTTGGATACATTTCACGAATCGCAACCGCAGTACCACCGGTATCTACCAGGTCATCAATAACGATGAAGCCTTCGCCATCGCCTTCTGCGCGTTTCAGCACTTTAAGCTCGCGCTGGTTGTCGTGATCGTAGCTGGAAATACAAACGGTATCGACATGACGAATACCCAGTTCACGCGCCAGTAACGCACCCGGTACCAGACCGCCACGGCTTACGGCAATAATGCCTTTCCATTGTTCAGAAGGCATCAGTCGGCTTGCGAGTTTACGTGCATGGATCTGCAACATGTCCCAGGTGACGATGTATTTTTCGCTCATGTGAAGTGTCCCAGCCTGTTTATCTACGGCTTAAAAAGTGTTCGAGGGGAAAATAGGTTGCGCGAGATTATAGAGATCTGGCGCACTAAAAACCAGTATTTCACATGAGTCCGCGTCTTTTTACGCACTGCCTCTCCCTGACGCGGGATAAAGTGGTATTCTCAAACATATCTCGCAAGCCTGTCTTGTGTTGACAACATTTTCTGCTAACCCTGTGACCTGCAATACTGTTTTGCGGGTGATCGACAAGGAGACTTAACGTGTCTGAACTGTCTCAATTATCTCCACAGCCGCTGTGGGATATTTTTGCCAAAATCTGTTCTATTCCTCACCCGTCCTATCATGAAGAGCAACTCGCTGAATACATTGTTGGTTGGGCAAAAGAGAAAGGTTTCCATGTCGAACGCGATCAGGTAGGTAATATCCTGATTCGTAAACCTGCTACCGCAGGTATGGAAAATCGTAAACCGGTCGTCTTGCAGGCCCACCTCGATATGGTGCCGCAAAAAAATAACGACACCGTGCATGACTTCACTAAAGATCCTATCCAGCCTTATATTGATGGCGAATGGGTTAAAGCGCGCGGCACCACGCTGGGTGCGGATAACGGCATTGGTATGGCCTCCGCACTGGCGGTTCTGGCTGACGAAAACGTGGTTCACGGCCCGCTGGAAGTGCTGCTGACCATGACTGAAGAAGCCGGTATGGACGGTGCGTTCGGCTTACAGAGCAACTGGTTGCAGGCTGATATTCTGATTAACACCGACTCCGAAGAAGAAGGTGAAATCTACATGGGATGTGCGGGGGGTATCGACTTCACCTCCAACCTGCATTTAGATCGTGAAGCGGTTCCAGCTGGTTTTGAAACCTTCAATTTAACCTTAAAAGGTCTGAAAGGCGGTCACTCCGGCGGTGAAATCCACGTTGGCCTGGGTAATGCCAACAAACTGCTGGTGCGCTTCCTGGCGGGTCATGCAGAAGAACTGGACCTGCGTCTTATTGATTTCAACGGCGGCACACTGCGTAACGCCATCCCGCGTGAAGCCTTTGCGACCATTGCTGTCGCAGCTGATAAAGTCGACGCCCTGAAATCTCTGGTGGATACCTATCAGGAGATCCTGAAAAACGAACTGGCAGAAAAAGAGAAGAATCTGGCATTGCTGCTGGACTCCGTAGCGAACGACAAAGCTGCATTAACGGCGACATCTCGCGATACCTTTATTCGTCTGCTGAACGCCACCCCGAACGGAGTTATCCGTAATTCCGATGTAGCCAAAGGCGTGGTTGAAACCTCCCTGAACGTCGGTGTGGTGACCATGACCGACAATAACGTAGAAATTCACTGCCTGATCCGTTCTCTGATCGACAGCGGTAAAGACTACGTAGTGAGCATGCTGGATTCGCTGGGTAAACTGGCAGGTGCGAAAACCGAAGCAAAAGGCGCATATCCTGGCTGGCAGCCGGACGCTAACTCTCCGGTAATGCATCTGGTACGTGAAACCTATCAGCGTCTGTTCAACAAGACGCCGAACATCCAGATTATCCACGCGGGCCTGGAATGTGGTCTGTTCAAAAAACCGTATCCGGAAATGGACATGGTGTCTATCGGGCCAACCATCACCGGTCCACACTCCCCGGATGAGCAAGTTCATATCGAAAGCGTTGGCCATTACTGGACACTGCTGACTGAACTGCTGAAAGAAATTCCGGCGAAGTAATTATTTGATTTGCTGCCGGATGGCGTTTAACGCCTTCCGGCAGTTTCATCCTTCATTATCCTTCGATAAAAGCCATCCCTGTGAACGTTCGTCGCGGGTTGCCACGTTCAATCTGGTGATGGAACATTCGCCGCTGCGATTTCAGCGCCGCGCTATTTTCCTGTTGCTGTTGTTCCAGCTTCCAGGCAATCAGTAATCGCGCCAGCCGTTTGTTAGCATGCTGACTGCGCTCTGACTGAACCTTCACGCTAATACCGGATGCCAGATGCGTGGCGCGTACCGCCGAGTCGGTTTTATTGACATGTTGACCGCCCGGCCCCGACGAACGCAGCGTCTCATAACGGATTGCATCCGATTGTTCCTGCTCATCAGCGGTAAAACGCCCAATGCCCAGAAACCAGTTTTTGCGCCCATGATGAGGCCGATACGGACTCGGACAAATCCACTGAATAGTGCCGCACCAGCTTTCGCTTAGAGCCCATGCGTTATCGCCATCCAGAGAAATCAGCGCCGAACGCAGTGTGTCAGAGTAGCGACCCGTTTCTGTTTCCAGCACCGTTACCGCGACGTCCTGTCGGGTAGCTTCTTTAATCAGCCTGTCCAGTGCTTTTTTCACTGCGAGACAACATTCTTCCGGCCCCTGAGCAGAGGAGAGTTGTAGCAAGATCATCCTTTTTTCCCTCCACTGTTTTTGAGCGTCAGCACCGGGCGCAGTCGCGCGACAGGAATAATTAACCCAGCCAGCACCAGACATTGCACCACGCTTTCAGCCGATTTATAGGCTTGTGGCGCTTCTTCAAAGATGAGTTGTTTATCGCGACAAATTACCCGACTGCCAAGTTCAGTCCGCGAGAGTTGCGTCGCCGTGTATTTCGCTGCCAGACGCCCTTTACACTCGGTGCGCCCCCATTTACGCCCCGCCCCATGCGCCAGCGAGTGGAGCGTTTTTTCGTTCGCAACAGGTTTAACCAGCCAGGAGTAATCGCCGCGTGAACCGGGAATAATCACCAGACCGTTGTCATCCGGCGTGGCGCCTTTACGATGCAACCAGCCCTGTTGATCGCCGATTTGGCACGCGCTAACAAAGTTATGCGCCACATCCAGAACCGGACTTCCGGTGGCCTTAACTTGTTGCATTATGCGCAAAGCGATCAGCTGGCGATTAATACGCGCAAACGCCAGCGCATCGTCATGTTCCGCAATATACCGTAGCGCGTCGTCACTGCCTTCAGGCAAACCATGATGCGAAAACGAGGCAATATGCCGCTGTAAAATAGACTGCCCCAATCCCCTCGAGCCGCTATGAACCAGTAGTTGCAGATGCTGCGCATCCAGACCAGCCCGTGCAAACAGTTCCGCGTCGATAATTTGATCAATCTGTTGCAGTTCTGCGAAGTGGTTACCGCCACCGATGGAGCCAAGCGAGTTGTGCCACGGATGCTGTGCAAATGCTGACGGCAGGTTTTCCTCCAGCCAGCTTTCTTCAGCAACGTCATCCAGATCTGATAATCGCTTTTCAAACTTATCGGCGTTGTATTTGCGAGCGAGAATATCTGTTTGCCATAGCGCCATGCCGCAGCCGATATCATTGCCGACCAGTGCCGGGTAAAAACGACCAACAGAGAAGAACGCTGCGCCAATCGGGTAGCCGCGTCCGGGATGTAAATCTGGCATCCCCACAACGCGCTGCATGTTGGGTAAATTTGCCGTGGTGTGTAATTGTTGGATCGCTAAACTCTCGATCCACAGGTCATCAGATGCGATGGTAAATACCGCATCGGATAAGGGACGAATATATTTGCCCATGTACCATTCCATTTATGAATAAAAATCAGGAAATGGCAGACGAATCCAGGGCAAGAAAAAAGAATTAATCCTGGAAAGGTCTGCAAAGAGTCATTGATAAAGGATTTGTCATGATTTACCTCCTTGCAGTTTGTGGAATAAGAAAACGCGCACATACTAGACGGGCGTTATTTTCATTGCAAGCTGG
The DNA here is from genome assembly GCF_046487065.1 of Escherichia sp. WS2035. Classification (NCBI taxonomy): domain Bacteria; kingdom Pseudomonadati; phylum Pseudomonadota; class Gammaproteobacteria; order Enterobacterales; family Enterobacteriaceae; genus Escherichia; species Escherichia sp. WS2035. The sequence continues at coordinate 59,090 of NZ_JBJQKD010000001.1, read as the reverse complement.
ATTTAATGTTGCGGTTTATATCGCATATAAAAATTAGTAAACCACGTTCCCCGGCATTCAACGCGCTGCTGCTTAACTGTCTGAAAACCATAACGTTCAAAAAAGGGTTTTGCGGTTATGCTGGCGTCCACCGTAAGTTCGGATTCAGACTTAATCAATGGTTTTAACAAAGCGCTGGCAACTCCGCGTCGGGTGTATTCCGGTTCAACAAATAACATATCGATATAATGTCCAATGCGGGTAATAAAACCAACCGGTTGTGCATTAATAACTGCAACCCGCACTTGTGATTTCGCGAGTTTCTCCTTCCAGCGAGATTCGTCAATCTGCGCCCAGGCGGCAATTTGCTGTGGAGAATAGTGCTGACTCGCCGTCATCGTAACAGCTCGAAGGAAAATAGCGCATAGTTGCTGAAAATCACCAGGCTGATAGTTTCTTATTTGTATGTTATTCATAATCCCAGCACCAGTTGTCTTTCCATTTGCGGGTCAAGCAACGTCACATGCAGCCCCACCAGTCGCACACCGCGCCCGCCGCGGCGTTCATCCCAGGTTTTACGCGCGGTGGCGATTAGATCAGATTTATTCAGCCGCGGCCAGACGTGTTCCTGGGTGGTTTGCTGAAAATCGTCGAACTTTAATTTCACCCCCTGGCGGGCAATCAGCAAATCAGGTTTTACCTTTGCCAAACGACGCTCCAGTTCAGGGTAAAGCCGCTCGATGATCGCTTCACATTCAGACCAGTGATGAATATCTTCCGCCATCGTACGTTCTACACCGACGGATTTTCGCAACCTTTCGCTGTTAACGTCGCGTTCGTCAATGCCCTGACTACGCTCCCACAAAATGCGGCCAAATTTGCCAAAGCGTTTAAGCAGCATCACCAGATCACACTTTTGCACATCACCGCAGGTCCGCAGCCCCATCGCTTCCAGTTTTGCCGCCGAGACTTTGCCGACGCCGGGAATTTTTGCCAGCGGTAAGGTTTGTAAAAATGTCGGAACTTCTGCCGGCGTAATCACAAACTGGCCGTTGGGTTTATTCATGTCGGAGGCGATTTTGGCGAGAAACTTTACTGGTGCCACGCCCGCAGACGCCGTCAGTTGCAGCTCGTTGAAGATCGTCTGGCGGATTTCCTGGGCGATGAGGGTCGCAGAACCGTGGCAATGGACGCTATCGGTGACATCGAGATAGGCTTCATCCAGTGATAACGGTTCAATGCGCGAGGTATAGCGCGAGAAAATTTCGCGGATATGATTTGAGGCTTCTTTGTAGGCGTCAAAGCGCCCTGGAAGCAAGGTGAGATGCGGGCATAATTTGAGCGCCATCCCTGTCGGCATAGCGCTACGTACGCCAAATTTACGCGCGGGATAATTGGCGGTGCTGATCACCCCCCGTCGTTCGCGGCTGCCGCCAATAGCAATAGGGATATCGCGCAGGGCGGGATTGTCGCGCATCTCCACCGCTGCGAAAAAGCAGTCCATATCCACATGAATGATTTTACGCATTGCTCACCTCTCAATACTGGTAAAGTATACAGTGATTTCAGGGTTTGAGAAATGCGTAAAGATTCAGCATTTAACGCGTTCGCTGCGAAAGCACCTGCTGCTTATCCAGCTTTTGCACCAGCGGCTGCACCACTTTATCCCCATGCTGACCAAAGTATTGATACAGCGTATCGGACGCACTTTTGGTCAGCACCATAATCTCAATGCGCCGGTTGCCCGCGCTTTGCGGATTTTTGGCATCCAGCAGCATCTGGTCCGCCATTGCACTTACCTGCATCACTTTATCTTCCGGCATTCCGGCCTCTTCCAGCACCCGACGAGCTGAAAGCGCGCGATCGCCCGAAAGGTTCCAGTTGTTGTAGATATTGTTTTTGTAGGCCATCGCATCGGTATGCCCGGTAATAATAATTTTGTTATCGAGCGAGTCGAACACTGGCGCAAGCTCCACCAGCAAAGTTTTAAAGAACGGCATAATCTTCGCGCTGCCGCGTTCGAACATATTGCGGTTCTGGTCGTCTTTAATCAGCACGCGTAATCCCTGGGGAACAATCTCCATCTCCAGATTCGCTTCCATATGCGCATCACGGGCGATGGTATTGATACTGGTTGCCAGCTCGCCAAGCTCGGTGGCGGATTTCTTCTTCAGCAGCGCCGTTTTCTCGTTGACGTCGCGCGCTTTTTTCTCCGTCTCTTCCGGCACCGCCACGGTGGCAGGTTTTGGCGGATGAGACGGGCTGATTTTATTTAACGGCGACAACCCACCACCGTTAAAAATCGACTGCCCGTGCAGCGCGGCGATAATGCTTTCACGCTCGGATTTACTGACGCTGTTGACAATCCACAGCGTCATAAATAGCGCCATCATTGCCAAAGTAAAGTCGGCGAACGCCACCTTCCACGCCCCGCCGTGATGCCCGGCATGATTCTTTTTGATCTGCCGCCGGACGATGGTGGTTTTTGCCCCACGTTCGCGGTGGTTGCCCGTCTTTCTCATGCTTATTCTTGCTCCAGCATCGCATTCACCCACGCGTCGAGGTTGGCGAAGGTCGGTTTGGACGCCAGATGCAGCAGCTTACGCCCGGCGTCCACCGCCAGCAGCGTCGGTTTGCCGCCTGCCTGCGCCACCAGCACAGTGCGCACGCATTCCAGCAAAGAATGTTCCGCCCGCGCCTGCTGTTCCATGGCGTTGGCTAGCGGGTCCATCAGGCAGTAGCAGATAAACACGCCTAAAAACGTCCCCACCAGAGCCGCCGCCACTTTCAGGCCAATCAGAGCGATAGATCCATCAATCGACTGCATGGTGATGATGATGCCCAGCACCGCCGCGCAAATACCAAATCCCGGCATCGCTTCGGCGGTACGTTGCAGCGAGCGCGACGGCGTTAACAGGGACTCTTCCGCGGTGTCCAGTTCCTGATCGAGAATGCCTTCCAGCTCATGGGCGTCGATTTTACCCATCGCCATCAGGCGAAAGTTATCAGCAATAAAGGTCACCAGCCGCTTCTGGGTTAACACCAGCGGGTATTTCTGGAAAATGGTGCTCTCTTCCGGCTGCTCAATATGCTGATCCAACATCCGCAGACCGCCGTTTTGCACCATTTCGAGCAACTCATACAGGCACATTAATAGCTGACGCTGAAACTCCGGCCCGAGCTGTTTTTTACTGATCACGCCTTTAATTTGATGGGCAATCTCTTTCAGCACATGTTTCGGGTTACCAATAATCATCGCCCCGAAACCGGCACCCAAAATAATGATCATTTCCGCCGGTTGCCAGATAGCCACTAATTGCCCGCCCGCTTCAAAATAACCGCCAAATACGCAGCCGAGCACCACCAGTAAACCTAATATTTTTTGCATGATTTCTTCACTTTAATTCGGATAGACAAAATCACGAATTTTCTGCGCGATCTGTTTATTCAGTTGACAAATTCGGGCCTCGGTTAGCCCTAATACCAGCGCAATCTCTTTGAGATTCATCTCATGCTGGTAATACATGGAGAGGATCAGTTGCTCTTTTTCGCTTAATTGTGAAAGCGCGTGTTGCAACATTTGCTGAGTGACAAACTGATCTTCCAGTTCCCGGCCAGCAAGCGGAATGCCTGGCCCTTCGCCGTTCAGCAGTTCGTCCAGGCTGGCGAGCGTTTCCGCCCCTTCCAGTTGCTGATATTCGAGATAATCTTCATGCGAGATCCCTTCCTCAGCCAGCTCCTGCCACTCCGGTTCGTGCCCCAGTTTTTTACGCGTTTCGCGAATCAGGTCTTTCATCTGATGATATTTCTGTCGCAGCTGGCGCGGTCGCCAGTCGAGAGCGCGCAGCTCATCCAGGATCGCACCGCGAATACGGTGCACGGCATAGCCCGCAAAACCTTCGTCCGGCAGCCCATAGCGACGAATGGCGTTCAACAGCCCCATTAACGCCGTTTGTTCCATATCCTGACGGTCAATAATGCAATTACACTGCGGGGCAAGTTGCCGCACCACTTTACGCACCAACGGTAAATAGGCCTGCAAGTAGTGGCTCTCCTGCTGCGGAGTTAATACCAGCGTGGCTGCAAATTCTTCTGACTCGAATACATCCTGTAGCATGTTTATATCCGCCTGGTGATTACTGGAAGACCACTTTTTTCACCAGCAAATCCTTATACGGTGCGGTCATTTTGCGACGCTGAAGATCTTTCTTTAACGCGTCAGAAATCAGTTTGCGGATGGCAGATATTTTCATGCCGCGCAAATCTTCAAATTTCATTTCCGTCAGGCATTCAACCGCAATACTTTGATACAGCGGTTCCTGATGCTTTATTTTTTCCGCCTCTTTGTCACTGGCGACCACCATCACTAATTCCGCCGACAAATAATGATCCGCGCCGTTGTTGTCATGCAAAGTGACAATGGTTTCCGGCAGCGTCACAAATACGCTCTTGCTCTCATCCAGAGCTTCCACCGATTCCGTTTGCGCGGCGGTAGTCGGTTTTCCTTTTCCGGCATAATGATGCCAGACACTCCATCCTGCTCCAGCGCCGACCACCAACGCCAGAACGGCGCTGACCACGCCTGCCACCACGATTTTCTTCATATTGCCTTTACACTTTGATCAAAACGGATTCGTTCTGTTGAAATTGAGGCGCATCATCAAGCTGTAAGGCGGCACTCACCTCTTCCTGCTGATGGCCCGACTGTTGTTGCTGCTGCGACTGCCCTTCGGAGGAAACCTGTACGTTCACCTCCATAAAATTTTGCGCCGTCAGATGCTGGCGGAGATCGTCGCTAAACTGCTGCAATGCGCGGCAGACTTCGCTTTGATTCGCACCGATATGGACCGTCAGTTTGCCGTTATCCAACTGTACGGCGATCTCAAGCTTGCCAAGCGACGGTGGATCGAGACGAATGGTGGAGATCTGCTGTTGTTTGTTGAGCTGAAAGTGGATCTGATCTTTCAACAGCGTCGTCAGTTTTTCGCCCAGTTCGTCCATCGAAAGCGTGGCTGGTTTGGCGACAATCTCCTGATGATCGCTGACCAACTCTGGCGTCTTAACCTGCAACACCGCACGCGCAATAACCGGTTCGCTGTCCGGCACTTTTTCCGTTTTACGCTCGACCTGCGGGCGCGCGGTCACACGGGTTAGTTCAGGTTTCGGGCGAGCTGGCGGTGTTGAGACGCGCGGCTGCGTCGGCGCAATGGCATGTAAATCTTCACTGGCGTAAGTCGCCAGTCTGGCCTGCTGTTCGGGTTTCGCCTGCGGCAACTGACCGATCAGTTCCTGCAACTGCGGCGGCAACGACGTGAGTTCCTGCTGCTGCGTCGGGCGTTGCGGCGCGTTTTGCACCACCGCTTTCGTCAATTGCTGGATAACCGGCGATGTTGCGACGTTTCGCGGCTGCGGCGTGTCCTGATGCGGCGCGGCAGGTTGCGGAAGTAACAGCGCCATTAGCGCCTGCATCGCCACCGGATCGTTCTCCTGCGGGCGCGTCGCCTGTTGCTGACTGGTTTTAGCGCTATGAACGCGCTCCGCCACCGCCGCGACCACCATTTTCGGCAGGGTAAACACGGGCGCGTTTTCACCGCTCACCGGCGGTAAAATATCCGCCTTCAACGAAGCGGTTTCCGCAAGCGTTCCGAGCGTGGCAAGCAATGCCGGATTCATGACTTCTCCGAAAGTAAATTAACAATTGAGTAGGCCAGTACGCCTTCCTGATGCCGCTGATGCTGTTCCATACGCGCTTTCAACACTTCTGCGCGCTGCTCGCGCCGTTTAATCAGGGCATTAAACGCGCCGTACAGTTGTGCCTTCACCGCATCCAACTGCGCCGCGTCGGTTTCCGCCGCCGCGTAATCGTGAAACTGGCGCATCAACTGCTGATACAGTGCCGGAAGGCGTCGCCAGCGTTGCTTGTCGAGGGCGTCATTCATCGCTTCGACCAGTGCAAAAAGTTGCCTGCGTTGTTTTTCCATCGTCTTAACCCAGCTTGCCCGAAAGCCCTTCCCAGCCTTCGCGCAGGTTGCTTAAGATCAGCATCACTTCATCGATTTTCTCTGCCGACAGTTCGCCGCTGGCTTCATACAAGCGATACACACAGTGGTCATAGAGGCGCGAAAGGTTGACCACCAGCTCGCCGCCGGTTTCAAATTCCAGCGAACTGGTGAGCGCATTGAGAATGTCGATGCATTTATTGATGCTCTGGGCTTTCTTCTCGAAACGCCGCCCTTCAATGTGGCTTCTGGCGCGTTCCAGCTCGTCCATCAGGCCAGAAAACAGCACCAGCACCAGTTCAAGAGGCGATGCCGCCGCGGTACGCGCCGCGAGATCGATCTCTTTGTATTGCGAATAACCGTCCTGTACTTGGTACATCTTTAAGGATATTCCTTCTGAATTACGCAAATGCCGCCATACTGGCTTTCATGGTGTACACCTCAACCAACGTATTGGTGTACTCCTCGAGATAACGGTCGTAGTTAGCGTTATAGGTATCGGTAAGCTGATCGCCTTCGTCCTGAATTTTGCTCATCTGATCATCAATGTTCTGCTGGCGCAGGGTGATGATGCCGTTGCTGGAGTCCGTGTAGGTGTTAATCAGGTCGTCCATCTGCGCCACCATGCTGTTGTCGCCAACGAAAATAGAGGTCAGGCCGTCGGGATCGCTCTTCATCGCGTCGTTGAACTGGTCGGAGTCAATCTGTAAGTGGCCGTGAGAATCGAGCGTGATGCCATAGTCGACAATCGACACGCCGTTGTAGCTGGCATGGGCGATGTCATCGAGCTGGTTTGCCAGTGAGCTGAGTCCAGCATCCCCCGCAAAGACCCCGGCGCTACTACTGTCATCACCGTGGGTGGTTAGCGAATCAACCGTATCAATCAAGGTGTTATAGGCATCGACAAAGGTCTGTACTTTCTCCTGGCTGGCGCTGGAATCTTCACTGATGTTAAAGGTGGTGAGATCGCTGTCAGAATCGCTGACTTCGGTAAAAGTCATGGTGACACCGGGGATCACATCATCAAACGTGTTGCTGCTGTTGGTGATAGCCGGTCCGCTGGCGCTACCGAGATGAATAATCGCGTCCTGAGCGGAGGAAACATCCGTGGCAACGGGCGCACTGGTGCTATCGTTGCTGGCATCATGCCCCGTTACGCTCACCGAAAACGCGCTCTGCGCCCCGGTGCTATCGGAGGTGAGCATAATCGTGGTGGTGCCGTCGGTTTTTACCAGTGCCGCCGACACGCCCGGATTGTCATCGGAGTCGTTAATCGCATTCACCAGCTCGCTGGCGTCGATAAAACCGTCACCGTCACCGTTCTGATCTGCCGCCGACAGATCGATATCCATAGTGCTGTCGCCCATCGTCAGTTCAAAAGTACCGGTAGCGGAAAAGGCGTCGTCGCCCATACTGAACGTGGTTTGCTGCCCCTGCGCCAGTTGCTCAACGAAAAACGAGTAGCTTCCCGCCTGCGCCTGGGAATTGGCGGAAACGGTCGCCGAGTCATTATTGCTGGTGGCGGCAAAAGTCACCGGGCCGTCGGTATCGCTGTTCAGCGCGTCAACGGCGCTCTGGAAATCGCTCAACGCCGAGCTGAGCGAGTCCAGGCCGCTGCTTTCAGCATCCAGCTCACTCTGCTTCTCCTGCAAATTCGTCGCCTGAGTAGCGACATCCGCATACGCGATTTCTTGCGCAATGGTTCTTGGGTTGATCATTGATGACTCCGGATAACAATGTCAGGTTATTGGCAAAAGGCGTGCCAATATTTTTTATGTGAATAATCAATAGATTGAAAAACAGGCGGAAATGACGTTTCCGGTCTGGCGGAAAAAAGCCTGCCGCAGAAAGCACAACACCGCCCACAGGCGGTGTTGTTCGTGGCCGGATAAGGCGTTTACGCCGCATCCGGCTATCGGTGCACAGTGCCTGATGCAACGCTGACGCGTCTTATCAGGCCTACGAGTCCGCGCCTGTTTTTATGCGTGTGCCCATTTGTAGGCCGGATAAGGCGTTCACGCCGCATCCGGCAATCGGTGCACAACGCCTGATGCGACGCTGACGCGTCTTATCAGGCCTACGAGTCCGCACATATTTTTATGCTTGTGCCCGTTTGTCGGCCCGAACTTACTGCAGCAGGCTGGAAACCATGCTGGACATGCTGTTGGACTGTTTCAGCATGGTGATACCGGTCTGCATCAGCACCTGTTGTTTGGTCATATTGGACGCTTCCGTCGCGTAATCGGTATCCATGATGTTGCCGATAGCCACTTCGGTGTTGTCCTGCATGCTGGTCAGGTTGTTGGCGGTGTCATTCAGACGGTTGATAGATGCACCCAACTTGGACTGAATCTGAGAAACGTCATCCATCGCGGTAGAAATGCTGGTGATCATCTGGTTAGCCGAGCCAGACGCAGTCAGTTCAGTACCGCCAGAAACGCCTGCGGTGCCAGTGGTGTCAGCCTGATCCGCACTAAAGGAGTTGCTGATAGCAGAAAGGTCAGTCACCAGCGTGTTCAGTTGGCTTGAAATGTTCACGGTCATGGTGTCGGAAGATTCCGCGCCCACCTGGAAAGTTACCGCGCTCTGGAACAGACCGTCAGTACCGGTGTTGCTGGTGCCGGAAACACCGAACAGGTTGGTGCCGCCGTAAGTAGTGTTTTGCAGCATGTCAGACATCTGCTGGCCCAGTTCGTCGTATTCGTCCTGCATCGCCTGCAGGTCGTCGTCGCTGTAGGTGCCGTTCGCTGCCTGCGTTGACAGGTCTTTCATACGCCCCAGCACGTCAGACATTTCGTCGAACATGCTGTCAGCGGTTTGCAGCATCGCGGTAGCATCATTGATGTTGCTCAGCGCCACACCCATACCGCTGGACTGTGCCGTCAGACGGTTAGCAATTTGTTTGCCTGCGGCGTCATCGGCAGAAGAGTTAATCCGGTTACCTGTCGCCAGGCGTTCCATAGAAGTAGACAGAGAAGAGCTGCTTTTGCTGATTGCATTAACGGCGGCCATTGAGGCGTTATTGGTGTTAATAGATAACATGATACTGCTCCTTGGGATTAATCGTGTTCGTTTCGATACCCTGTAAAAACGACACCTCGGGAGCAAACTTAAAATCGCCGTTAAAATTTTTTCGCCACGTATTATCCGATGCCACTTTTAGCTAAAAAAAGCAGAGTTTAAATTCAGATAAAAAGATTATTAGCAATATCTGCCACATGGCCAGGTATCAAAATATGTCTTTATCAAATGCTTGATATAGTTAAGATTGTCATCAATTAACGCGTTTTCTTCTCAATGTACTGATGCCAAAATTTACATTGCGTTGCAAATAGTACACGTTTGGCTATTGTACCTGTCCTGTCATTTCGTTACATTTCCACGCCATATAGTGATTAAGAATAATCCTATTACCATAAAATATTAATTATCACGCAGAAAAATCATCTTCTCAGGGACGTATAAGACTGTGCTTTATGCAAAGCACTATCAGGAAACATTTATCCCTTGCTAAGGTAAACTCAACTATGAGTATTATTATCAACAACTGGCGGATGGACCCGTCGCTTAATGCCTTAATACATTGCGAAACGGGTGAAACACGTCGTCTCGGCGAATACCATTTTATTTTGCTGGAAACATTAGCAAAAAATGCCGATGTGGTTTTATCGCGATCTTATTTATGTGCCGAAGTATGGAAGAACCGCATAGTCGGCGGTAACAGCCTGCCGACGGCGATCCATGCGTTGCGCGTTGCTATCGATGATGATGGCAAACAACAGAACATTATTAAAACAATTCCGAAGAAAGGGTACCTGTGCAATAAAGAGTATGTGTCTTTTCCGGAGTCATCGCCTGCGGAAGCGCTGATTATTACCGACCAGATACAGAAAACAACGCCAGAAGAGATATCTTCGACAACACCGCCTGTACCTGTTAGAAAAAAACATAAAGGACTGATGGGGCTGGCGTTGGCCGCGGCTGTTATATTGGTTGGCTCAACCGTGGGGTATTCACACTTGAAAAGTACACCTGACGCCCCGCAACTGGTAAAAGAGTCAATTAACAGTCCAAGAATAAAAATATTTCATCTTAGTTCTGGAAAGGAAAATAATTCCGTACCGTTACTGTCACAAATCCTCGCACCAGGAAAAGACAAACTCGATAATTTATTGTCAGCGCATAATATGACAATGACAACCTATTATAAATATGTTCGTAACCGACTGGAAAGCGATATTGTTCTGCGTAACCAGTGCAACGGCAGCTGGCAATTAACCTTTAATGTGGAAGGTTGGCAGAACAGCGATATTAATAGCGCGATGTATCAGAATTTAGAGAAGTTGTTAAATACTGTGCAGAAATGCTGACAAGTGCCAATATATGCCGGATGCGACGCTAAACGCGTCTTATCCGGCCAACCGATAATTATCCCAATAAATTCCTCACCGTCTGGCTGGAAATTCGCGCCTGACCGTTCACCGCCTGCAATAAAATCTGATAGTTATGATTGGCGCTATCCAGCACGCCGCCGAGGTTCTCCGATGCCTGCACCGCGTTTTCCGTTTGCGGGAAGCGTGACATGCCGTCGATCAACTGGCGGGCTTTTTCCTGCTGCACCGCCATCTGCGCGCGCTGCTGATTAATGCTTTCTAACGTCTGGGAAATCCCCGCCCCACCCTGTTGCAAACTTTGCGCTAAACGCACGGCCTGCGACGGTTCGGCAAAGGTTTTTAGTGGCATAAACGCCGACTTATCACCATCGGTGCGCACGCTTAAGGTGCGCTCGATGTCAGGCCACTGTTTTTCGGTGGTGGAGAAACTGATGCCGTCCGCTTGCTGATGTACCTGCACGCCCACGCGGCGCAGGGCGTTGGTCAGGCGCGTCTGGTACTGCCCGGCGCTGTCATCCTCAGACAGCATCACCGCCGAAAGCTGGGTCTGCCGCCCGTCAGAGACACTGAACATGCGCGTTCCCGGCGTGGGATTGTGTACCAGATTCGCCAGATCCGGCGAGTGGAAGGTCACCCGCGCTTCGCCCTGCAACACTGGTTGTAACTGGCGGTCCACCGCGCCGCCGGAAAGCGCGGCGCGTTTGTCCAGCATCTGCATCAGCGCCGTACTCTGCGCCTGCCCGCCCTTACGCTGGCTGTGACGATAGTCGAGCAACTGCTGTTCCAGTTGCCCGAGATAGTGATCCGCCTGCTGCAACGTGGTGAGCTGGTCGTTAAGCTGTACGCTGTAACGCTGCGGGCGAGTGGTAATCAGCGGCGAGGCCGGATATTCACTCGCCGTCGCCGGGAGTTTTTGCCGCACCGCCTGAGTGGACGCAACGGTTGACGACGATACCGCAGCGCTATGTGCGCCGCCGGTGGCGAGTGATGAAGATGTAAGTCCGACCTGCATACTGTTCCTGAAAGAGTTAGAGAACGCTGAACAAATTCAACTCACTCACTTTCGAGTAAGTCTTGAGGGTAGCTTCCATTGCCACTTCCAGTCCGGTAAAGGTGATCGACGCCGGACCGTAATCGAGATCCTGCAATGAACCAATCAATTCATCATTAGATGTCGAGATATCGGTCTGTGCATCGCTCAACATCGACATGGTGTTTTGTGTCTCGCCGAGCGACGCAATCGAGGCGTTGAGGTCGTCCGAGGCGGTGTCCACCACATCGACGGCGTTCTGAATATCGCTCTGCACCTGCGGATCTGCCGGGTCGACGTCCGGGTTTTGCAGTTCCTGCGACAAGGAATTAAGCGTGTTAAGCACGTCTAAATTGCTACCGAAAAAATCGCTCGCCGCCACGTTGGTGTCCACTTCCACACCGTTCGACACGGTAGTCTGGCGATGGTCGCTGTTGCCCTGATAGCTATAGCTGTCGGTGACGCCATCGCCATCATCGTCTACCGCGACAATCGGCGGCTGATCGTTGATGGTGCCGCCAAACACGTAGTGCCCGTCTTCGTCCTGATAATTGAGCGCCGCCACCATTGAATCGGTGAGCGACTCAATATCCTGGCCGAGGCTTGCCAGCGAATCGGCGGTATTGGTGCCGTTCGCCGCTTCAAGCAGGTCGTCGCGTACCACCAGCAGGCTGTTGTTGACGCCATCGAGAATCGATTCCTGCTGGCTTAAGCCCGCCGACGCGGAGTCGATATTGCTCTGATACTGTTCAATCGCCGACTGCTGGCGGTTTAACTGGGTGATGCGCGTGGCGGCGATTGGGTCATCCGACGGCTGCAAAATTTCCTTGCCGGTTGCCATCTGCTCGACCACATGCGCCAGAGAGCCGGAGAGATTATTAAAACTTTGCGTCATCGAGACGTAGGTTTGTTGGGTGGTTACTCGCATTTTCGCGCTCCCGCTTAGCTGCACATTTCCAGCACCGAATCGAAAATCTCGGCCCCGGCGGAAATGACTTTCAGATTAGCTTCATAAATTTGTTGATAGGTGATCAGGTTCACCGCTTCTTCGTCCATGCTGACGCCGCTGACGCTACTCTGCTGGTTTTGCGCTGCGGAATAGACATTGGACGCGGCATCGACTTCCGTCTGATTTTGCTGACTGTAAATGCCGATATTGCTGATGATTGACGAGCACGCCTGCCCGACCGTCACACTGCCGAGGTTGGCTATCTCCAGCGGTTCGGTGGAGATATTGATCAGCGCCTGCAGGTTGTCGCTGTTGCCGCTTTCGTCCGGTGAACTGGAAAACGCCAGCTCATCGGCAGTGATATCCGGGTTAACGGTCAGTGGGCCATCGGCATTGCTGGCGTCATAAATAAACAGTGGCTCGCCGGGGTTACCGTTGAGATCGTAGCCCTGCGCCAGCTGGTTGTTGACCGCATCGGCGAACTGCGACGCCATGCTGTTGATGGTGTCGGTCAGCGGCGTCAGCACGTCGTTTTGATAGTCGAACAGAGCGCCTAACGAACCGCCAGTGTCGGTGGTCATGGTCGAGGTGGTGCCAGCGAAAGTCAGCGACATGGTCGGTGTGCCGTCGGCGTTGGTTTCCAGCGCGATGGTCGAGCTTTGCTGCCCGCTCACCAGCGGCTGACCGTTTTTCAGGGTGACGTTGTAGTTGCCCTGGTCGTCAATATTGACCTGCACGTCCATCATTCCGCTCAGTTCTTCCACCATCTGATCGCGGGCGTCGTACAGCGCGGAGGCGTTATCGCCGTTGGCTTCGGCCTGAGCGATTTGCTGGTTATAGCTGGCGATGCCGCTGGTCAGCGTATTGATTTGCGATACCATCGCCTGCTGCTGACTGATGATTTCCGTGCTTTGCGAGTCGATGTAATCCAGCGTGTTGTCGATGCGCAACGACAGCGCCCCGGCTTCGCTGATCACCTGCTCGCGCAGGGCGGAATCATCGGGGCTGGTGGTCGCTTCGTTAAGGGCAGCGAAAAAGTTATCGAAGCCGCCGCTCAGACTGCTGTTATCGTCGCTCAGTACCGCTTCCAGTTGTGTGAGATACCCTTGTTGGGTGCTGTAATAGCCGTAATCGCTGGCGGCATACCATACCTGATTAACCTGATACTGGTTGGAGACGCGGCGAATACTGTCGACCTGCACGCCGTTACCAGCGCTGTTCGGCGAACCACCGCTGGCACCGATGGTGCTGATCTCCGCCACCTGGCGGGTGTAGCCCGTGGTCATGGCGTTAGCGGTGTTTTGCGCCGTGACGTTCAGCTCCACCTGCGCCGTTGATGCGCCGCTGTAGCCGATGTTAATCATGTCCATGTTGGGTCCTTACCGGTAAATCGTGCCGGTTAAAAGCGGCGTGAAGTTGGGGATTCTTAAGTTCCGTAAACCGGGTGCCAAATGCCGGATGCGGCGTAAACGCCTTATCCGGCCTACATACTACATACGGGCGACTCGTAGGCCTGATAAGACGCGACAGCGTCGCATCAGGCACCGAACGCCGAAGCCTCATTTATGCCTGGGCGACAACTGCTTCACAAGCATCGCCGCAATCCCAATCCCGTGCTGCTGCGCCAGGGTGTTACACAACTCATCGTCATAAAACCCCTGCATCATGCGCACCGAATCGCTGTTAAACGGGTTATCTTTCGAATCAAACAACTCGTTGGTTTTACGCATCTCTTTCAGCATGTTGCGTAAAAAAATCGCCTCAAACTGCTCCGCGGCCTGCTTAATATCATTGGCCTGAACCTTCGGCCCCATTAACGCATCGCTGCCGTCAATCCCGCCGCTGGCGTTCACTTTCATCAGATCACCTCCAGGTCGGCATCCAGCGCGCCCGCCTCATGCAGCGCCTGTAAAATCGACATAATGTCGTCCGGCGTTGCGCCTAAACTGTTCAGCGCATTGACCAGCGTTTTCAGGCTGCTCGACTCCGGCAAACTCACCACGCCCGGGCGCGCATGATTCACCGCGATATTGCTCTGCGGCGTTACCGCCGTGCGCCCGCCCGCAAAAGCATTTGGCTGGCTGACGTTGCTGGTTTCGTTAATCGAGACGGTCAAACTGCCGTGCGACACCGCCGCCGCATGCAGCGCAACGCCATCGCCCATCACCACCGTGCCGGTACGCGAGTTAAACACCACGCGGGCGCGGATTTTCTCTGCCTGCACCTGTACATCATCCAGTTGCGACATAAATGCCACCCGCGCGCCGGGGCTGGTGGGCGCACGCACGCTGACGTTGGTAGAGCTCTGCGCAGTAGCAATGCCGCCAAACGAGGCGTTAATCGCCGCCGCAATATTGTTGGCATCTTTAAACGACGGACGTTTCAGGTTGAGGGTGATAGTGTCGCCCATCTGAAAATCGCTGGGGATCTCGCGCTCTACCGTTGCGCCGTTAGGAATTAACCCGGCGGTTGGCGTATTAACCGTTACGCTCGAACCGCTGGCCCCGGTGGCAGTCATCCCGCCCACCACCACGCTGCCCTGCGCCAGCGCATAAACTTCGCCATCCGCGCCGTGCAACTGGGTCAGCAACAAAGTGCCGCCACGAATACTTTTGGCATCGCCAATCGACGAAACAGTGACATCGATGGTCTGCCCGCGCGAGTACATCGGCGGCAGCGTGGCGCTCACCGCTACCGCGGCGACGTTTTTCACCTTCGGATCGATTTTATTTGGCAGTTGCACGCCAAACTGGCGCAGCATATTGGTGATGGTCTGGTTGGTGAATTTGACCTGGTTTTTATCACCAGTACCGTCGAGGCCTACCACCAGGCTGTAGCCGACCAGTTGGTTTTCACGCACGCCCTGTACGTTGACCAACGACTCCAGCGATTGCGCCAGCGCCACGCCGGGCAGCGTCAGACTTACAGCGATCGCTGCGGCCTTTATCCAGTTTTGCATTGCACTCTCCGGCATTAAATCGGGAACAGAGGATGGTTAAACAGCCGCGTCAACCAGCCTGCGGCGTTGGCGTCGCTTAACGCGCCGCGTCCGGCATAGGAGATGCGGGCATCGGCGATCCGCTGCGAGGAAACCGAGTTGTCGTTTTGGATGTCGTCGGCGCGCACCAGGCCGCTTAAGCGGATGTACTCATCGCCCTGGTTGAGAGTCAGCCATTTTTCGCCGCGAATTTCCAGGATGCCGTTAGGCTGCACCGCATGGACGGAAACGGTGATCTCCCCGCGCAGGCTGTTCTGCTGCTGGGAAGTGGCGCTGCCGTCAAAGTCGCGGTTGGCGTCGATAGAGCCGGAAAGTTTATCTTTGGTGTGTCCAAAAATCGTGGGCGCGCCGATATCGACGGTGTTGCTTTTGCCGAAGTTGGTTTTCGCCTGTTTGCTCGACTGGGTGGACTCTTCGAGGATCACCGTCAGGATATCGCCCACGCGGTAAGCCCGCCGGTCGGCGGTGAGCGACCAGTTGTAGCCGGTTTCAAACACGCCCCCGGCACGCCCGTCTGCCGGAGGCGGCGCTTCGGTGGTTGGTGGCGCAAAGTATGCGTCGTCTTTTTTGACCAGAATGGCCTGCGATTCACACCCGCTAAGGAGTGGAAGCAGCGCCACCAGCCAGAGATAATTTTTCACGTTCTGCCTGTTTAAATACAGTGAGTTATGTGCTCTTGTAGGTCGGATAAGACGCGTCAGCGTCGCATCCGACATTTCGGCCTTACAGCGTCTGGCTGATGTACTGCAACATATCGTCCGCAGCCGAGACCATTTTGGCGTTCATCTCGTACGCCCGTTGCACCGTAATCATCGCCACCATCTCGTTGACGATATCCACGTTCGATCCTTCCAGCGCGTTGTCCTGCAAGGTGCCAAGCCCATCTTCGCCCGGTACGCCTTCGGTCGGCTGACCGCTGGCGGCGGTTTCCAGATAGAGGTTGTCACCCTCAGCGGAAAGCCCGGCCGGGTTGGCGAAGTTCACCAGCGTCAGTTGCCCTAACTCAGTCACGTCGCTGTCGCCGGGTAAGATCGCCGTCACCGTGCCATCCTCACCAAAAGCAACATTAGTCGCCCCCGCCGGAACGTCGATTTCCGGCTGCAACGGCAAGCCCTGCGAGTTGGTCAGTACGCCGTCAGCGTTCACCTGCAAGTTGCCGTCGCGGGTATAAGCGATATCGCCGTTGGCCTTTTGCACCTGCAAAAACCCCTGCCCCATAATGGCGACATTCATCGCGTTGTCGGTGGTTTCGACGTTGCCTTCGGTGAAGGTTTTCTGAGTGCCGACAATGCGTACGCCGCTACCGAATTGCAGCCCGGTCGGCATAATGTTGTTCTGATCGAGCATCGCGCCCGGCGCTTCCTGGGTCTGGTAAAACAGATCCTGAAACATCACCCGGTCACGCTTGAAGCCGGTGGTGTTAACGTTGGCGATGTTGTTGGCAATCGCGCTCATTTCAGCATCCTGCGCCGAGAGGCCGGTTTTGCTGATCCATAGTGCTGCGTTCATGGTGGTAAATTCCGTGTTATTTTTTGGCCGCGGTTGCCGGATGCGGCGTGAACGCCTTATCCGGCCTACGATGTGCGATTACGAGCCGCGCAATAAGCGGTTGCCCGCGTCGCTGATATCTTCGGCGGTTTTCATCATCTTGATCTGCGCTTCGAACTGGCGGTTCATGGCGATGGACGACATCATCTCGCTCACCGCCGAGACGTTGCTGCCCTCGAGAAAACCGCCGCTGACTTTGATGTTTTCATCGCGCTGGGCCGGAACGCCGTCGGCAGTCACCAGCATCCCTTCAGGATTTTTCGCCAGGTTCGCGACCGGGATATCCACCAGCTTCAGGCGGTCGATATCCATCGTCGCGGTCACGTCACCGTCATCGGGCGTCACGGAGAGCGTGCCGTCGCTGCCAAACGAAGCAATGGCGTTGGGCGGCAGAATGATCGGCCCGTTATCTCCCAGCACCAGATTGCCGTCGATAGTCAGTTGCCCCTGGTCATCCTGCTGAATGTTGCCGTTGCGGGTATACACTTCGTTGCCGTTTTTATCCTGCACAGCAATGTAACCCGAACCCTGAATCGCCACGTCCAGTGGGCGTTCGGTTTTCTCCGCAACACCAGTGCTGTCGTTCACGCCGCTGGCCCCTTCCTGCGCCATATAGCGCGTGTCGAAGCCGCCGCCTTTCACCTTATCGTTAGTCGCCATTGCCATATCGGCGCGAAAACCGTTGGTGTTGACGTTTGCCAGGTTGTTGGCGCTGATCTGCTGCTCGTACAGGGTCTGAGAAGCCCCGCTCAGGGCGGTATAAATCAAGCGGTCCATTACATTGCCTGGAACAGCGCGTCATCGAGCTGCGTGCTGGTGGCGATAACTTTGGTGTTGGCCTGATAGTTACGCTGGGCGGTCATCAGGTTGACTAACTCGCTGGTGATATCGACGTTAGAGCTTTCGAGCACGCCCGACGACAGCGTGCCGCAGGTGCCGGAACCGGGAACGCCAATCAGCGGGGTGCCGGATTCGCCGGTTTGTACCCACGCGGTGCCGCTCACTGCCTCCAGGCCGTTTTCATTCGGGAACGTCGCCAGCACCACCTGCCCCTGCAACATGCGCTCGCCGTTGCTGTAGGTAGCGTAAACTTTGCCATCGTCATCAACCTGCACACCGTTCTGAGTGGCAGAGGCGTAGCCGTCGGCGGCGTTGGTGGTGACCGAAAATTCAGAGCCGTATTGCGTACAGGTCGAGTAATCGACGGTTAAATCGATGGGTGCGGCGGCGTCGGTCTGAAACTCAATGGTCTGCGGCGTGGTTGGCGAGGTCAGTTTCCCGGTGTTCGGGTCGAAGGTTAACGTCGTCGCCGGAACGCCGGTCTGCTGCTGACCGTCGAAGGTGTACTGCACTTCCCAGGTGTTGTCGCTGGTTTTGGTGAAGTACTGGCATACCGAATGTTCGTTGCCTAATGAGTCATACACCGTGGTGGTGTAGCTGTCGGTGTACGAGCTGCTGTTGGTCGCGTCGAACGGTACGGTAGTGCGGTCGATAGCCGCATCGCTGGCATCGAAGTTGGCGGTAAAGGTCAGGCTGCTGCTGGCCTGCGCCGGAATATTACCGGTTTTGATCTGGATATCGGTGACTGTACCGGTTTGCAGGGTGCCCGTGTCATCGACCGGATAGCCCTGCAAATAAGCGCCCGAGGCGTTGACGATATAGCCGTTTTTGTCGGTTTCAAACGATCCGGCGCGGGTATAAGAAATGTTGCCCGCGCTGTCGCAGGTAACAAAAAAGCCGTCGTCGTTAATCGCCAGATCCAGCGCGTTACCGGTGGATACCAGCGAACCGCCGCGCGAAATACTTTGCGCGGTGCCTGCCACGCTGACGCCCATCGCCTGACTTCCGGCATACATGGCTGAAAACTGGGTGGTCATCGACTTATAGCCTACCGTTCCGGCGTTGGCGATGTTGTTACTGATCCCGTCCAGCTGTTCGTTAACGGCATTCAGCCCCGTTGCAGCAATTTCATAACTCATTGTGTCTTCCTGTTAATTCAGATTTTGGCAGCGTGCCCGTTGTTTTGCCGGATGCGGCGTGAACGCCTTATCCGGCCTACGAACGGGTGCAAACATAAAAATATGCGCGAACTCGTAGGCCTGATAAGACGCGTTAAGCGTCGCATCAGGCATCTTGCACCGAACGCCGGATGCGGCGTGAACGCCTTATCCGGCCTACAAAACCATTCGGATTCAATAGTTTCATGTAGGCCTGATAAGCGAAGCGCATCAAGCAATTTGGCACCGGACATCACGCCACATCACTGTCGGCATCGGGTACGCCAAACTGGCTAATCATGGTGAACGGCACTTCGCCTACACCGGCAACGTTAAGCACCGGGGAGCTGCCGTCGAGCGGGATGCGCACATCCTCCACTTCGCCGGAAACTTCAATCGGCACCTCTTCTTCCCCGGTGTTGGTGACCACCGAGACGTCGTAATCGCCCGGCGGGATACCGTAATCCGCCGGATTAATCGAGAAATCCACCTGACCTGGCCCGACGGACGAACTGCCTTCCGGGATCAGCGACACCGTATAGTCATCGCCTGCGGCATCGGTAAAGTGGAGATCGGCGGTGGTACAGGCGTCGTCAAGCGTGGCGCGACCATTAATGGTCTGGTCGCTCACCTGCAAGGCGGTGGTCTGCACCATAATGTCGTCACCCACCAGGTTGCCGAGCGCCATCACCTGAATGTTGCTCATCAGCACCGCGTTGGTGTTGGCCTGCACGCTCATCTCTTCCATCATCGCCACCTGCGCCATCGAAGAAAGCTGGTCGATATATTCGGTGGCGTCAGTCGGGTCGGTCGGGTCCTGGTTTTGGATCTCAGCGACAAACAGCGTCAGGAAGGTATCGACGGGCGAGCTATCGCTGCTACTTTGCGTGTCGCTGGCCGCCACGTTGTTGCTTTCCGCCGTGGCGGTCGGCTGCGGTGATTGCGCATTCAGCGCCAGGGTATTCATCAGGCTTCTCCCAGTTTCAGCAAACTTTGCTGCATACTTTTCACGTTGTTGAGCACATCGACATTGGTTTCGAAATCGCGCGAAGCCGACATCATGTCCGCCATCTGTTCCACCACGTTGACGTCGGGATACCAGACATCCCCGTTAGCATCGGCGAGCGGCGAATGTGGTTCATAGCGTTTCACAGCTCCGCCGGTTTGCAGCACGTCCTGCACCTGCACACTGGCACCGTCAATGGCATGACGATGTGTACCCGCCAGCAAACTGTGGTGATACACCGCCGCAAACACCGGGCTGCGCGCTTTATATGCCTGCGCCTCGCTGCTGGCGGGCGCATTGGCATTCGCCAGGTTACTGGCAACGGTATTCAGACGCAGCGTTTGCGCCGTCATCGCCGAACCGGAAATCTGATAGATATCAGTAAATGACATGCTTATTTCCCTTCAATGGCCTCTCTGATGCCGCTGATTTGCAGATTCAGAAAGGTCAGACTGCTTTGATAATCCATACTATTTTGTGAAAACCGCGCTTGTTCGCTGTTCAGTTCCACGGTGTTGCCATCTTCCGACGGCTGCATCGGCACACGGTACTGGACATCCACCGCCGCGTTATTTGCCCGTTGCATCTCCCTGGCAAAATCAATATCTTTAGCCTTGAAATTTGGCGTATCGACGTTCGCCAGATTCGCAGTCAGTAGCTCGGTCCTCTCAAGACGTAACTTCACTGCCTGCGGATGTACTCCCAATGCCTGCTGAAAACTGATCCCCATTTCCTGCGTCACTCCTGCTTCAATCCGCATACGCTAAGCAATCGCCGTGCCATTTTTTAAGTGACTGAAGAGAAAGGGTTTATGAGTTTTCAATTTTGCAGGCGGAAGTTTTATTTCCTCCTGGCGCTGGCCTTACCGGGCTACGCCGCCGTCCATCCCGTGCAGCACAGCGCGCGGGAACAAGTCAACGCCCAGGTACTGAATGCCGCCAGCCAAAAAATTGAATCGCTGGCGCAACAGCGGCGCTGGCATGACTATCGCTACACCTTTAAGGTCTACATTCCCTCGCAGATTGCGACCGCCGCGCCCTGTACTAAAACACCCGGCGTTACGCTGACTTCGCCTGGGGACATCGCCCTCAACCGGATGAACTTCACCGTCAGTTGCCCACAAAGCTGGCAGATGAACGTAGCGGTGCGTCCGGATGTACTGGTGCCAGTAGTAATGGCGAAGTCACTGGTTGCCCGCGATACGCCGCTCACCGCGAATGATGTGGAGTTGAAGCCTTACAACGTCAGTGCCCAGCGCCGGGAGGTGTTGATGGAACCCAATGACGCGATTGGTTTCAGCAGTAAACACGCGCTGCAACCGGGCAGGCCAATCACCAAAGAAGAACTGATATCTCCGGTGCTGGTCGAGCGCGATCAACCGGTGATGATTGTTTACCAGAGCGCGGGGATCACCGCCTCAATGCCCGGCGTAGCACTGAAAAATGGTCGCAAAGGGGAAACGGTGAAGGTGCGTAACGCCAGCAGCCAGCGGGTCATCAGCGCGATGGTGGCGGAAAGCGGCGTGGTGACAACGGTAAGCGCGGAGTAATTTGCGCGGGCGATTAAAGTTTTGCCGCCTGTTAACCGCTTTACCGGAGTAACCCACCCAAAATACCGAGACGAGGTTACGATGAAAATCACCCCGACTATGCCAGGCAATCACCCGACAGCCACAATGGCAGGCTCCAGTCAGCCGCGCAAAAGCACGGCGACCACCGCCACGACGCTGAGCGCCGATGACATTACCCAGGCGGGATTGCAGTCTGCCCAGCAAACGCTGAACGACCAGCAAGAGAGCGATATCGACAGCGACAAAGTGGCACAAATGCAGGCGATGCTAGCCTCCGGCAGCCTGCAAGTGGACACCGAGCAGTTAGCCAGCGACATGCTGAGTTTTTTCCAGAACTAAGAGGCCGATGAAGTGAGTATCCGGTTACAACAGGTGAAGGCGTTGTTGCAGGGAATTCGTGACGACGACGCACTGTACGATTCCCTGCGTGAACTTCTCCAGCGTCAGCGGATCTGCATGATTCGCCGCGCCAGAGAGGATCTGCTGGCGGTAAACGACGAGATAACGCAGCACTATGAGCAGTTGCATGCGCATAGCCATCAGCGGCATAGCCTGCTGAAAATGCTCGGTGTTAGCGTAAATCGTGACGGTCTGGCGCAGGTTTTTGCCTGGCTTCCGGCGGTACAAAAAGCGGCAGCGCAACAGTTGTGGCAACGCCTTGAGCAAAAAGCAGAACGCTGCAAAGCCTATAACGATAAAAACGGCGAGCTGTTAATTCGCCAGTATGAATTTATTCAGGCTTTTTTAGGCAGCGAAGCGGATTTTCTCTATCAGGGATAACGACAATTCCTTCCCCCATCGCGGAAACGGATTTTCCGCCTGATCCCCAATCCTTTGTTTTTGATTAAAAAAATTCCCGGCACGCTTATTGCACATCCTGCAAGGTAATAAAGACTGGAAACTACCTATGAGTTTTATTGAATGTTACGAACCGGAATATGTGCGCAATTTTATGGCACGCCACCCCGATTCGCCTTTATACGTCCGCAAGGTGTGGAAAAACGAGATTCGCCAGAGCCTGATGCTGACAGAGCCAGAAAGCTGCGAAGCGGTGCTCAACGATGCCTGCGCCTTTGATTTACAGCTCACCTACCGCCCGGTGGAAGAAAATGCCGCAGAACTCTCCGCGCGCGATGCGATAGTAAACCAGGCCATTTTGAGCACCCTTACGCTCCCCGATTTAACCCCGGAGCTTTACCTGTATGCCGTCGGAATTGTGCTCTCCCGCGCCAGTAAAATGCCGGGCAGAGATGGAGATATTCTTGCCCGCTTGACGACGCTGCCACAGGCGCTGGCCGATCATGCACAAAAAGGCACGCTACAGGCACAGTTCGCCCAGCTCCCGCCCGTGCCACAGCCGGCGCGCCAGTTGATGACGCTGCTCGGCAGTTGTGCATTTGACTGGTCGATTTTGCCGGAAAGCCCGCGCAAAACTTCCCTGCCGTTGCAAATGCCTTTGCTGACGCTACATGACGCCAACAGCAAAGCCCTGTTACAACAGCAGCTTAAGGTGCAGTGGCAAACCACCTGGCAACAGCATTTTGCCACCGCGCCGTGGATGATGCGTAACTGGCTGATTTACCGCGTTTACCATGAGGTGATTGGACAGGCAGACGGCGCAGATTATTGCCCGCTGGTGTGCGATTTTTATCTTATCCGCACGTTAATCAGTTTATGGACGCTGGATGGTTCTCCGCTGCGACAGGAGGATATTTTCGCCCTCTTCGCCATGTTTGAACGCTGGCGAGAGAGTGAAAATGCCGTGCTGATTCGCCAACAAATTCAGGCTGAACGTTCCGCAGATCCCCTGCTTTATGCGTTTTCACTGCTGTCTTGCTAACGCTTTCTGGCCGGTTTTCCCGGCCTTATCGACTTCGTAAACTATCATGCAAACCCTCATCAAAACACTCGTCACTCACCGCGTAAAACCGTTTGTCAGCGTCGTCACGCCAACCTGGAACCGCGGCGCATTCCTGCCGTACCTGCTTTATATGTACCGCTATCAGGACTACCCGGCAGACCGCCGCGAACTCATCATCCTCGACGACTCCCCGCAAAGCCATCAACACATCATCGACCGCCTGACCAATGGCACGCCGGAATCCTTCAACATCCGCTACATCCATCACCCGGAAAAACTGCCGCTGGGCAAAAAACGCAATATGCTCAACGAACTGGCGCGCGGCGAATACATCCTCTGCATGGACGATGACGACTACTACTCGCCAGATAAAATCTCTTACTCCATCGCCATGATGCAAAAACACCGGGCGCTCATCTCCGGTTCCGACCAGATCCCCATCTGGTACAGCCACATCAACCGCATTTTCAAAAGCCGCAGCTTTGGCCCACATAACATCCTCAATGGCACCTTTTGCTATCACCGTAACTACCTGAAAAAGCACCGTTACGACGACGATTGTAATTTAGGCGAGGAGAAAAGTTTCACCGACAATTTCAGCGTTAACCCGCTGCAACTGCCCGGCGAGCGCACGATTCTGTGTATCTCGCACAGCCACAACACCTTTGATAAAGACTTTATCCTCGGGGCCAGCACGCCTGTAAACGCGGTGCTTACGGATATCGTCAGCGATCCGCTGCTACGCAACGCTTATCTGGGTCTGCATAACGCCACTCATTATCAGGCGATCCACCATCAGGCGATCGATCAGGTCGTATTGATCAATCTGGATAAACGCCCGGATCGCTTACAGCAGATCCGTGAAGAACTGACATTGCTGCATATTCCGCCTGAGAAGATCACCCGCCTTGCCGCCAGTGAAAATGAAAACGGTCAACGGGGCCGCCAGCAATCACACTTGCAGGCGCTGCGTCTGGCGCAACAGCACGGCTGGCAAAACTACCTGTTGCTGGAAGATGACGCGGTTATTCTCAAACAGGAGAAACATATTCAGGTGCTGAACGCGCTGCTGGCGAGTCTGGCGAAAATTCCCTGGCAGGTGATGATCCTCGGCGGCGAAATTTCGCAGGGAACGATGCTAAAAAGTTTGCCTGGGCTGGTGCACGCGCGGGACTGCCGCAAAGTGTGCGCTTATCTGGTGAACAGCCGCTACTACCCGCAGCTGGCGCAGCAGATGAACAACGATGAGCATTCGCTGGAAGACGGCTGGCAGCCGCTGCTGCACACCGACAAATGGCTGGCCTGTTACCCGAGCCTTTGTTATCAGCGACAGGGCTTTAGTGATATCGAGAAAAAAGCGACTGATAACATTAACCACTACTTCAATAAGTTACCCGTAGCCACCAAGCCATCTACATTACCTATCGCCGATACCATCGGCTTTTTTATGGAAACCTCATTCCACTACGCGCTCTACCGCCCAATCATCACCGCCCTGCAGGCGCAGGGGCAGAGCTGTACGCTGGTGATCAATGACCGCGTATTTAAACCATTTCTGGATGAAATGCTGGCGACGCTAAAAAGCATCGACGATCCGCAGCTCAAAGGAATGCGCTTATCTGAAATGCAGGCACACGGTCAGCGAGTGAAATGCCTGGTCAGCCCCTATCACACGCCCGCGCTCAATGGCCTTTCAACCCTGAACATTCGCGCCATGTACGGCTTAGCCAAAGAAACGTGGAACCACGCCGACTGGAACCGTTTTTATCAGCGCATTTTGTGTTACAGCCACTACAGCCAGCGGGCGCTGGCACATTTCGGCAGCGCAAAAGTGGTCGGCAATCCGCGCTTCGACGCCTGGCATAACGGCACGTTTGACCGCGCTCTGCCGGAAAATATCCAACCCGATTCCCATAAACCTACGGTGCTCTACGCCCCCACGTTTGGCGCATTAAGCTCCCTGCCCCACTGGGCAGAAAAATTGGGCCGCTTAAGCGGTGATGTGAACCTGATGTGCAAACTGCACCACGGCACTTGCTCGCGCCCGGAAGAAGCTGCATCGCTGGCACTGGCGCGCAGGCATTTAAAACAGCGCACCGACTCTGCCCGCCACACGCTGGCGCTACTGGCAAAGGCCGATTACGTGCTGACCGATAACAGCGGCTTTATTTTCGATGCTATTCACGTTGATAAGCGGGTGATCCTGCTCGACTTTCCGGGCATGACAACGTTGCTCGACGGTGAGAAAAGTTATTCCACGCCCGAAAGTGCCGACCAGCAAATTCGCGAAATATTGCCGGTGGCTCATGATGTTGCGGAATTACGTTATCTGCTATCAGAGGCGTTTGACTGGTGTGCGGTACAGGGGCAACTGGCGGAAATTCGTCATCACTATTGCGATGCGTTTATGGATGGCAAGGCGGGAGAACGGGCGGCGATGGTGATTATGGAGGCGCTGGGGTAAACCGCGCAAGTGCCTGATGCGCTTCGCTTATCAGGCCTACGCGCCCCTGCAATATAGTGAATTTGCGATGATTTGTCGGCCGGAAAAGGCGTTTACGCCGCATCCGGCACGAACAGTGCACTTATCTACCCTTCGATTTCAAATACATCGCTTTATGGCTGGTTAATCGGTAAAAGTTGCACATTTTGATAGCGAGAAGAGCTGTCTTTATGAATTCCGAAAAGCGCCCTTCTACCCTCTATAACCATTCTTTTTTACCTGTATTGGCCGCAACATACCTCACCCACGAAGTGGTTGTAGCAATTCGTGGGCTAAAGGTCCGCATTATATGAAACGGGAGGGCGGTAGCATTTCTGATATTACATGCCTCAATTTTGCTGAACTATTGGCTATCCTGGACCTCAAAAATCTGGTCATAAGATAGATTTTTTAAGGGAATACGGAGTAAAGGTGTGGAAAACTAATTAATAGGTTTGTCTTAATGCTTCAGAAGATTGGATACATGGAAGAAGATAATATTATAGAGAAAAAACCATGGCGTGGGATCCCACCTGAATACACGGATAGATGGAGGGAAATTTATAACAACGCTGCTCCCGAAGAAGGGATGCATTTATCAGATGCTTGTCCAGTATGTGGTGATACGGAATTATATCGCTATTATTCTCTGTTAAAAACGCAACCACGCTTATTAGGAGGGATTATGTATAAAGGACCTGGAAGTTATTGGGAATGGTGTGGGTCTTGTCGTTCCTATGAACATATGTCAGGCTATGTACCAATATCGTGGGTTGTGGAGTTATCAGGAATAGATCATTCAAAATTAACGGCCATTCCAGATATGATTGATATTGCAAGACATAAAAATCATTACTTCTCTTAAATATTATCTAATTAGTTTTCCCGGACAGGGCAAGTTGGCGAAAATAGTGAGGAGCATCACGTTTTCCATCCTGACTGACACGCCTACTGGTGATTAAAATCAAACCTATGGAATGACGAAAAAGATGGAAAGGAAAAGCATATCAAGTAATCAGTCAGGAAGATATTCACAACAATCACCTGAATCAGTAGATCGAATGAAGGATCACTTGTCACATAATATAATTGTCGATATAGATCTTAATTCACCAGGAGTTGTTACTAAACTCGATTTATTATTAAGAAAAAATAAAATATCAAAAACATGTCTCTGCGGGATGTTTCCAGTATCTGCCCTGAACAGAAAGACGTTACCAGTATACTTGTCGGGCTATGGGCTTTAGATTTTTTATAATCATCACCAAACATATATGACAAAATAAAAACAAATGAATTTCTTCTCTCAAACAGTGATATTAAAACAATATCAACAGGATTAGTTGATATAATACGGCATTCTAATTTTGAAGCTTCAGAAGATGATAATGCAATAGAGTACCATTATGCTGCATGTTTGAGGCTTTATAGATTGCTTGGTGATGAAGCAGAGGATATATTGGTTGAGGAATTATTACAACATCCAACAATAACCATATTAAGGGCAATCGGTTTTTTAGTTGGACATGAGATAAAATGAACCATTAATAAAAATACATTTTGTATACTTAATGAAATCTCTGAAGCATATTCCGAGCAATTATCTATTGTCGCAAAAGACGTATTAATTGAAGATGTTGCGCGAGTTAATGCAATAAATCAATTTCTATAAATTTACGATATTTATTAGATAATTATGCCGAGTATTCAATTTGGAGATGATCAGGCAGACTATCCGTTTTTATCGGAGGGAGTCATCTGGCTAAGGTTGATGTGATATGTCCGTTTTATCGTCAAGGTTAAACGGAATATAAGAAATGACCACCTCGCTTCAGTCCTTATAGAGAGCGACTGTCGTAACCTTCTCCCAAGTTTAAAGAGAACCAGATATGAAAACTTATCATCTAAGTTCAGCAAACAGAAGTGCAGAACATTATATAATGTTCTCATATGGTGTATCATTACGACTATCTAATTACCTTTTTAACAGTAAACCGGTTGCAAGAGATTTTTTTAAACATTTAAAAGGAACTACGCAGCGAGGTTTAACAGATAAGCATTTAGACAATTTAGATTACTTCAAGGGCTTAGGAGCTTATCACATTGTATCTAAACGCTTCGTCGAAGCAATGAAATCATATTTAAAGGAAGATGTAACTTTTCATGCAATGCAAGTCTCAGGAAGGAATACTTCTCACGACTTATACCTTTTACAAGTCAATAAAACTTTGCCAATAATTAAAGAAACATCTTTCGATTTAAACAATGATCGTGTATTTTCGCCACCCATTTTCAAAAAAAATCATGACATATCATTTCTAATAGCCAGAGAAGAGAATGTCTTAATGAATCATATTGTCATCGTCAGCGATGAATTTGTTTCTTTGTGTGCACGACATCAATTAAAAATAAACTTCCGACAAACACTTACGGAATAAATTAAACTTAAGACATCCATCAATATTATTGTTAGTATACATTCGATCTCAGCGTATTTATTAACAAAAACGACAGGAAATATTCATATGAAAAAAGTTTATTTTGTTCATCGTGATAAGAATGCAATTGAACGTCAAAGTGACGGTGTAGAATTTTGTTTCATCCCTGAGTTCAATGACGGAAGAATTTATTTCTATTGTCATGAATATGATATATTTTGGCGTTCAATCAAGGATGCTGGTGACTATGCCTGGTGCTGTAATTTCCATCTAAAGGGAATTATACGTCCGGCAACTCTTATTGAGATATCAAATTCCGATTTAATATCTTATATTGACTCTATTAAAGAATATGAAATAGAGAACAGTAAACTCATAAACATTAACTATATTCATTTGAATTATGATTTTTTAAATATTCATCAAAATACCTAAAATAGAGGAACTCATATTATCAGAAATGCCCCCTAATCACCTCAATGATCCCCGTCGTCGATACCGACGGCGTGCGGGGAAAGTAGACCACCTCACATACACACGAGAAATCGTCAAACTTACCTGCCCAGTCATCGCCCATCACCAAAATATCCGCACTGTACCCGCGCAAATATTCCGCTTTCTGCTCCAGCGACTCCTCCAGAAATACGCCATCCACGCACGCCAGCCCGGCGATAATCGCCATGCGGTCATCCTGAGGGTAAACCGGAGCCCTGCCCTTTTTGGCGATATTTAAGGCATCGGATGATACGCCGACCAGCAGCTGCTCGCCCAGCGTGCGAGCGCGTTGTAAAAGGCGCAGATGACCCACATGAAACACATCGAAGGTGCCGAAGGTGATGACCGTTTTCATGGCTACTCCGCTAATTTGTGCCGCAACCAGCACTGGACGGCGATGTCATCCACCGCTTTTTGCGCTTTCGCCGTGGCGCTTTCCTGTTGCTCGCGGCGTTTGTCGTCCAGCGTCAGGGCTACCACTTTCTCTTCGCACGCCGCCGCCGTCAGGTTTTTCTGCATTCGCGTAGCTTTGATGTTGGCCAGCGTTTTTTCCTGCTCTTGCCAGGCGATCACCTTGCGCAGTGTGCCTTTGTAGCCGCTGACGTTTTTCAGCGACTCCACCGACGCCGCCGCGCCCGCAGATGTTTTCTCGACAAGGTAACCTAATGCTTTGATATTGTTATCATAGCCAGCGCAAATCTGTTTTTGCTTTGCCAGCTCGACGGTTTTGTCTTTGACCGATTTATCCCGCAGGCGCTGCAACTGCGCCAGGGTGTCGATGATTTGTCGCATGGTTATTGCCCTTCTGCCTTTTTGGCGATGGGAAAGAGGATTTGCAGGCGGCTTTGCACCAGTTCGAGGGAGGCGGGTTCGCGCATCTCCTGGCGCAAAAATCGCTCGATAGCCGGGAACATTTTCACCGCTTTGTCGACGCTGGCGTCCGCGCCTGCCACGTAGCCGCCGAGCGGGATCAGCGGTTTGATCTCCATATAGGCGGCGTAGTTTTGCTTTAACGCGCGGGCGGATTGCTGATGTTCCAGGCGGGTGACCTGGTTCATGCAGCGGCTGATCGACTGGCCGATATCAATAGCCGGATAGTGCCCCGCTTCCGCCAGTTTGCGGGTTAATACGATATGTCCGTCCAGCACTGCGCGGGCGCAGTCGACTATTGGATCTTGCTGGTCGTCGCCTTCCGCCAGCACCGTGTAGATGGCGGTCATCGATCCTGAGCTTTCGCTGTTGCCTGCGCTCTCGACCAGTTTGGGGATCATGCCGAATGCCGATGGTGGATAGCCTTTGGTGGCGGGTGGTTCACCGAGTGAGAGAGCAATTTCACGCTGCGCCATGGCGTAGCGGGTCAGGGAATCCACCAGCAGTAAAACGTGATGCCCGCGGTCACGAAACCAGGCGGCGATGGAGTGGCACAGTTCGGTGGCTTTCAGGCGCATCAGCGGCGATTCATCGGCAGGCGCGACAACGACGATAGACTTTGCTAGCCCGTCTGCGCCCAGCGAGTGGTCGATAAACTCTTTCACTTCGCGCCCGCGTTCACCAATCAACCCGACCACCACGATGTCGGCTTTAGTCTGGCGGGTGATCATCCCCAGCAGCACGCTTTTCCCGACGCCGCTGCCCGCCATCAGCCCGACACGCTGGCCTTTGCCGATGGTCAGCAGGCCGTTAATCGCTTTCACGCCCACGTCCAGCGGTTCGTCCACTGAACGGCGGGTTAAGGGATTGACCGAGGGTGGCAGCGGCGGCAGAAGGTCGTTGCCGTTCAGGCGGCCTTTGCCATCCAGCGGTTCGCCGAGACCGTTAACCACGCGGCCTAACCAGCTTTCGCCAATCAGGATGTCGTGGGCTTTTTCTTCCGGGAAGACGCGTGCGCCTGCCATCAGGCCGACCGGCTGTTTAAACGGCATTAAGTAGGTGATGTCGCGATTAAAGCCCACTGCCTGCGCGTCGATCAGTGTGTGATTGGCGCTTTCGATGCGGCACAGTTGCCCGGTCATTAGCGGGCAGCCGACGCTCTCCAGCAGA
This sequence comes from Escherichia sp. WS2035, assembly GCF_046487065.1. Taxonomy (NCBI): domain Bacteria; kingdom Pseudomonadati; phylum Pseudomonadota; class Gammaproteobacteria; order Enterobacterales; family Enterobacteriaceae; genus Escherichia; species Escherichia sp. WS2035. The sequence goes on along the minus strand of NZ_JBJQKD010000001.1, from coordinate 28,304 downwards.
ATGCCGTTCAGGCGCACCAGCCGCCCGGCGACGCGGGCCAGCGGGATCGACTCCAGCGAGCGCAGGGCGTTATCGAAAGCAGAAAAATCACTCACCCTGCGACTCCGGCGTTAGCGTCTCTTGCAGCGCGGTCATGCACTGTTCAAGGCGATGCTCACAGCCGATGTCCAGTTCAGATTTGTCGGTAATCACCCGGCATTCGCCTGGCGGCAGATCCGGCGAAGGCGTCAGCCCCCATTCGCTGACTTTTTCCGGCACCGCGTCGCGCAGGCGGTTAAACTCTTCTGTACTCAGCATCACTTGCAGGGTCTCCGGCATCGTCGGGAAGGCCGCCAGCGCCTCTTCCACCAGCGCCAGTAACTGCGTCGGTTGCAGCGCCAGTTCGCAGCGGATCACCTGACGGGTGACTTTCTCCACCAGTTGCAGCAAATCTTCCCGCTGTTTACGTTCAATATGCGCGAGGAAGTCGTTCACTTTACCGGTGATGGCTTCCAGCGGCTGCGCCGCCTCAACAAACTGTTTGCGTCCTTCCTGCTGCCCGGCGAGGCTGCCTTCGGTGTAGCCCTGACGCCGCCCCTCGGCAAAACCTTGTTGATGACCTTCGCTAAAGCCCTGCTCCTGACCTTCGGTCATTCCCTGAGCAAACCCTTTTTGCAGCCCTTCCTGAAAACCGTCCATCAACTGACGCTGGTAATCGGCGGCGCTGATACTGGCAGTAAGCGGTTCTCCGGTCACCGCACGCTGGCGCGGCGGGAAGCGGTGCAGGCGATAGCGCCCGCGCAGTGTTTCAATGGTCATGAATTACTCCGCCGTCCGTTCCGCAAAGAGCTGTAGCTGAATTTCGCCCGCTTCTTCCAGCTCACGGGCGATGCCCATGATTTCGCGGCGGATCTGTTCGATACGGCTAACCGGCACCGGACCCAGACGCGCGGTGATCGCTTCCAGTTGCTGCGCCTGACGTTTTGGCATTACCGCGTAAATCGAGCGGCGCAGCAGGGCTTCGGTGCCTTTCAGCGCCACCGCCCAGTCTTCCATCGGCACTTCATCAAGCAGACGCCGACGCACTTCTTCGTTCTGGCGGCTGAGGATAAAGAAGTCGTACATCTCATCCTGGATCTGCCCCAACACCTCTTCGTCGCGTTCGCGCATCTGGTCGAGGATCACCTGCTGATTGCCCTGGAAGCGGTTGACGATATCCGCCGCCTGTTTGATGCCTTTTACCTTCGAGCCATGTTCCGAAAGTACCGACAGGCCACGTTCAATCAGGCGGTCCAGCTCATCCACCACGTCGCGGTTGACGTCGTTGAGTTTCGCCACCCGGTAGAGAATTTCGTTTTGCACCGATTCGTTGAGATAAGAGAGCACCGCTGCCGAGATTTCCGGCGTCAGAAACGCGAGGAACACCGCCTGCAATTGCAGATGTTCTTCGGAAATCAGCATCGCCAACTGGCGTGGTTCCACCCATTGCAGGCGCGCCATCCGCGAGCGAATCTCATCGCCATAGATGCCGTTGATCACGCTGCTGGCGATCTCGGTACCCAACGCCTTGTTAAGAATGCCCTGCAACATGGATCGCGATGCGCCGTTGATCCCGCTCTGTTCGCGGAACTCGTCAAAGAAGTGGTTGATCACTTTACGCGCCATGCTGGTTTTGACGCCGGAAAGTCGCGCCATGTTTTCGCTCAGGCGCACCACTTCTTCGCGGCTGAGTTTTTGCATCACCGTCGCCGCTGCCTCTTCGCCCAGACACAGCAGCAGGATCGCCGCCTGTTCCAGGTAGCTGTTGCTCTTATTTGTTGTCAATTCGCTCATTGCTGGTGATCCATTGTCTGAGAACTTCGGCTACGCGATCGGTGTCGCTCATGGCCAGTTTTTGCAGGAACTCGAGTTTCACTTCGAGGCCAGAACTTTGTGACGGCAGGCTGTCATCGCCGGGCAGCGACGGCAGGTCGACGTTTTTGCGCTCCTCTTCCGGCATGGCAATCCACGGTTCGCTGACGGCTTCCGGTTCTGGTGTGATAACCGGCGCACGTACCGCCGTCAGCCGTTTCATCAACGGACGCACCACGAAGAACAGCAGCAACAGCGCCAGCAGGCCGCAGCCAATCAGCCGCACCCAGGCCAGTACGCTGTCATCTTTCCACAGTGGAATAACCGGTTCGACAGGCTCCGCCTGCGGTACAAAGTTGAGTAACGATAAGGAGAGATTGTCACCACGCTGGGCGTCGATCCCGGCGGCATTGTTCAGCAACGCGGTCAGTTGCGTGGTTTGCTCCGGCTTCCAGTTTTTCAGCGCCGGAGCGTTTTGATTGAGTACCACCGCCACGTTGAGGCGTTTCACCGCGAAGCCGGGATGCTGAATATGCTGGACGCTGCGGTCGTAAGAGTAGTCGCGCTTACTTTCGCTGTGTTTGGAAAGCGCTTCCGGCGAGCGGTTTTCTTCCGTACCGTTGGTCATCTGATTCGCTGCAATCGGCGGACGGTTACTGAGCGAACCAGGCACGCCCATCGCCACCTGATTGGTGTCGCTGTCCAGCACGCTCTCTTCGCGGTTGATTTTCGGCGCGTCACCGTAGTGTTCCTGGGTTTCGTCGATGGTGCTGAGGTCGAGATCCGGCATCACACTGACGCGGTAATTCCCCGTGCCAACCAGCGAATCCAGCACGTTCGCCACGCTGGCACGGGTTTTGTCCTGAATATCTTTGAGGATCTGATCGCGTTTACGGGTCGCGGCAGAAACCGCCTCGCCTGCGCCAATGCCGTCGGTCAGCAGATTTCCCGCCTGATCGACGACGCTAACTTTGCTGGCCTGTAGCCCCGGAATACTGCCGGACACCAGATGCACAATGGCGTTCACCTGGTCCATATTCAGCTTCGCGCCGTAATGCAAGCGCACCACCACCGAGGCGCTGTTTTGCGGCTCATCGCTGACCACAAACGAGCTTTCTTCGTTGAGCGCCAGATGCACCCGCGCGCTTTCCACCGCGTCCAGCGACATGATGCTCTGCGCCAGCTCCCCTTCGAGACTGCGTTTATAGCGCACGTTCTGCACGAACTGACTGCTGCCGAGCACTTCGTCTTTATCCATCAGCTCGTAGCCGCTGGGCAATATCGCCTGCACGCCTTTCGCGGCAAGGGTCATTCGCGTTTTCGACAGTGCATCTTCCGGCACCAGAATCTGCCCGCTCTGCGGGTCGATGCGGTAGGTGAGCTTTTCGCCGTCCAGCACCGTGACAATCTGCGACACGGGCAGATTTTCCTGGCGTCCGTAGAGCGAAACGTAGCCGCGATTACCGGTCCACAGCACGCTGACGATAATCGCCGTCACCGCCACGGCAAGCCCCACTCCCGCCATCAACACCCAGCGTTTGTTATCTACGAGATGCAGTCGAAACGCCGGAAACGCCTGGGTTAACTTCTTTATTTGTGCATTCATAGGGTTAGATCGACATACTCATCAGGTCGTTAAACCCGGTGGCGATTTTATTGCGCACCTGCACCAGCGCGGAGAAAGAGAGCGACGCCTGCTGGCTGGCGATCATCGCACCTGCCAGGTCATCACTTTTGCCCGTGTCGACAGCCGTTTGCTGCTGCTCCGCCACCTGCTGGAACTGATCAACGTGACCAAGCGCGCCGTACATAATGCGGTTAAACGACACGTCCGGGTCTGTGGAACTGAAGGTCATGGAGGGTAGCACCGGCGCCTGGGCGTTGGCCTGCATCCGCTGCACGTCCTGCATGATTTGCGCCTGCATGGTGCTGTTGATTGTGGTAATGCTCATTTTTAACTTCCGGGTCAGGAGAAAACTTCGATACCTTGCTTGCGCATGGAGGCCAGCCGATAGCGCAGTGCGCGCGGGGTAATGCCTAACAGGTCGGCGATTTTGCTGCGGTTGCCCTGATATTTACGCATCAGGTCGGCGATATATTGATACTGCGCACTTCGTCCGTGCTGGCCTAAATCGCGGGTTTCGGCAATGTGGACGGCGGGCTGAACAGGCCATTGCAGTTCGCTGTGGTCGGCAATGTCAGTTTCCGGCAGGCCTAAGGCATCCGGGTAAATCACGCCGTCGCGGTTTAAGATCATTCCTCTCTGAATGGCGTTTTCCAGTTGGCGAACATTTCCGGGCCAGCGGTAATTAAGTAGCGCCCGGCGTGTGGATTCGGACAGGGTGATATTTTTCACCAGCACCGTGGCATATTTTTTAATAAACGACTCTGCCAGCGGAATAATATCGTTCAGACGTTCACGCAGTGGCGGCATGGTTATAGGAATAACCGCCAGACGATAATAAAGATCTTCACGAAAACGTCCAGCAGCCACGTCCTGTTCCAGATTTTTATTGGTGCAGGCAATCAGGCGAAAATTGAGTTTGATTTGTCTATTGCTGCCTAATCGCTCAACCTGCTGTTCCTGCAATACGCGTAATATTTTGGCCTGTAATGCCAGCGGCATATCGCCAATTTCATCGAGCAATAAGGTGCCGTTATTAGCCAGTTCCATTTTTCCTGGCACGCTGGCAATTGCGCCGGTAAATGCGCCTTTGTCGTAGCCAAATAAGGTCGCTTCCAGCATATTTTCCGGGATCGCCGCACAGTTCACGCCGATATAGGGCGCGTTATCATTTTCACCAAAGGCTACGGTGTGAATATATTTCGCCACGCACTCTTTCCCCGCGCCGGTTTCGCCCTGAATGAGCACCGGTACGTTAAAGGCGGCGACACGCTTTGCCAGAGTAAAAGCGTTAATGCTGGAAGCGGCAGTTGCAATAAGTTCAGACATAGGGTGAACGATATAAGTAGCGACAGAAAACAGGATGTTCTGAAGCGTATCACCGGTGGGATTAACAAGTTCGAATTAAACGATAATAAAAATATTATTTGTTTATAAACAACTAGTTAGCAATGTAGGCCGGATAAGGCGTTTACGCCGCATCCGGCAATTGCGTGCCGATGCCTGATGCGACGCTGCGCGTCTTATCAGGCCTACAGTTTGTGCAATGTTTTATGACGATGCCCGATATCTCGCCCGTTAATAATTTAATTATTTTTTCACCCTATTAATAATTTGCCCCTTTCACTCCCCCTCTATTTAATACCTCACCTTATGTCACCGCCGGATTTGCGTGCACAGAAACGCCCATACCATTACAGCAGAGAAAGTAAGCCATGCTGAAGTACAGTAAAACGCCAGGCATCTTTAAATTAGAAGGTAATCGGCTTGGACGCCCCTACCATCGCCTGCCGACCCTGTTTACGGGGAATTTTGATGTAATTGATTCGCATCTTGGCAGCTACTTTCTCAAAAAGCATCGCAGCAATATCACCCTAAAAAAGATTGGCTGCGAAATGGATATTATTAATAAAAATGCCGAGCTGATGGTTTCCCAGGTCGGGCATCTGGCGTTTGATATTGATCGCTCCTTGCTGTTAATGCTGCTGGGCAATTTTTATGGTCTGGAGTCGTCTCTTGAAGAAGCGAAATCACACAATGGATTCCCGACCAAAACGGAAACACGTTTAAAAAACCGCCTCGCGCTGGATATCTGCACGCTGATTTTTAATCTGCAAACCTCCGGTATTGCGCTGAAATTAAAACTGGACAGCAGCACGGTAATTACCCACTGGGCGTATCAATTAACCTTTACCCTTGCGGGCGATGAAGAGAGCAGTTTTCGTATTTTGCTCGACGACGCCCACACCGATTTTATTTTGAATCTGATCCGCCACAGCGAGCACAGTAAACCGCAGCAGGTGGCGAAATCCGTTAATAAACCGGCCCTGATTAAAGAAATCATCCGCTCCCTGCCGCTGACCCTGAACGTCAAAATCGCCGAGCTATCGATGAATGTCGCGGATCTGGCACAGATTAAAGCCGGGGATATTTTACCCATATCACTGGGAGAAACGTTCCCGGTGGCGATTGGGCAATCTGAATTATTTAGCGCCCTGATTGTGGAAGACAAAGACAAACTGTTTTTGTCGGAGCTGGCGGGAAAAAATGAGAACAACCATGAGTAAGCAAGAAGATATTTTAGCCGGGGATTTTGGCCTCACCGATGAAGTTGCGCCTGTCGCCAAATCCGCCGACGCCGAAACGCTGGTCACCCGCCTGGAAGACCGATTTTCCGACTCGATGACGCTACTGAAACGCATTCCGGTGACCTTAACGCTGGAAGTATCGTCGGTGGAAATCATGTTAGCCGACCTGCTTAACATCGACGACGACACGGTGATTGAACTGGATAAACTCGCCGGGGAGCCGCTGGATATTAAAGTGAACAATATCCTGCTGGGCAAAGCGGAAGTGGTGGTGGTCAACGAGAAGTACGGCCTGCGCGTGCTGGAATTTAACACCCGCGATATCAACGACCTGGCGCCATGAAACGCCGCACTCAACTGACGCTGGGCCTGGCGCTGCTGGCGCTCGCCCCGCTGGCGCTGGCCCAGGGCGGCGATATCGCACTGCTTAACGTGGTCACCCACGGCAACACTCAGGAGTACAGCGTCAAAATTCAGGTACTGATTCTGATGACCCTCGTCGGTTTGCTGCCGACGATGGTGCTGATGATGACCTGTTTCACGCGTTTTATTATCGTGCTGTCACTGCTGCGCCAGGCGCTGGGGCTGCAACAAACGCCGCCAAACCGCATTCTGATTGGTATTGCGCTCTCACTCACCCTGCTGGTAATGCGCCCCATCTGGCTCAATATTTACGACCACGCGGTAGTGCCGTTCGAAAACGATCAGATTACCCTGACCGATGCGTTAAGCACCGCCGCGACGCCGCTAAAACGCTTTATGCTGGCGCAGACCGACAAAAAAGCGATGGCGCAAATCATGACCATCGGCGGCGCGAAGGGCAATGCCGCCGACCAGGATCTCTCCATCGTGGTGCCCGCCTATGTACTGAGCGAGCTGAAAACCGCCTTCCAGATTGGCTTTATGATTTACATCCCGTTTCTGGTTATCGACCTGATTGTCGCCAGCGTATTGATGGCGATGGGGATGATGATGCTGTCGCCGCTGATTGTTTCGCTACCCTTTAAACTGATGCTGTTTGTGCTGATTGACGGCTGGTCGCTGACCATCGGCACGCTCACCACCAGCATTCGCGGGCTGGGGCTGGGCTGATTATGTTGACCGTAGACGTCGCCGCCGACATTGTCGCCAGCGGCATTAAAGTAGTGATTTTGCTGGTTTCGGTACTGGTGGTGCCAAGCCTGCTGGTCGGCCTGCTGGTGAGCGTGTTCCAGGCGGTGACGCAGATTAACGAACAGACCCTGAGCTTTTTGCCAAGGCTGATTGTCACGCTGGTGGTGCTGGGCGTGTGCGGCAAATGGATGATTATCCAGTTGCATGATCTCTGCATTCACCTGTTTACCCAGGCCGCGTTGCTGGTTCATTGAGATGCGCACAAGCGACGTTACGCAACTGATGGATCTGGCGCTGGGGCTGTGGTTTCCCTTCGTGCGCATTATGGCGTTTCTGCGCTATATGCCGGTGCTGGATAACAGCGCCCTGACCGCGCGCGTGCGGATTATTTTGTCGCTGGCGCTGGCGATCATCATCACGCCGTTGATCCCCCATCCCATTCCCCACAATCTGCTATCGCTCAACAGCCTGATCCTGACGGTGGAGCAAATTTTATGGGGCATGTTATTCGGGCTGATGTTTCAGTTTTTGTTTCTGGCGCTACAACTGGCCGGGCAAATTCTCTCGTTCAATATGGGGATGAGCATGGCGGTGATGAACGACCCGAGCAGCGGCGCATCGACCACCGTGCTGGCGGAGCTAATCAACGTCTACGCGATCCTGCTGTTTTTTGCCATGGACGGGCATCTGCTGCTGGTAAGCGTGTTGTACAAGGGCTTCACCTACTGGCCGATTGGCAACGCCCTGCATCCGCAAACCCTGCGTACCATCGCGCTGGCCTTTAGCTGGGTGCTGGCGTCGGCATCGCTGCTGGCGCTGCCGACCACTTTTATCATGCTGATTGTGCAGGGCTGCTTTGGCTTGCTCAACCGTATTGCGCCGCCGCTGAACCTTTTTTCTCTTGGCTTTCCGATCAACATGCTGGCGGGGCTGGTCTGTTTTGCCACCCTGCTCTACAACCTGCCGGATCACTATCTGCATCTGGCGAATTTTGTCTTACAACAACTCGACGCGCTGAAAGGTCACTATGGCGGATAGCAGCAGCGAAGAAAAAACAGAGAAACCCTCGGCGCAAAAGCTGCGTAAAGCGCGTGAAGAGGGGCAACTGCCGCGCTCGAAGGATATGGGGCTGGCGGCGAGCCTGTTTGCGGCGTTTGTGGTGATCTCCAGCAGTTTTCCGTGGTATGCCGATTTTGTGCGCGAGAGCTTTATCAGCGTGCATCAGTATGCGCAGGAGATTAATAACCCGCAGGTGATCGGCCAGTTTCTGCGCCATCACCTGTTAATTCTCGGCAAGTTTATCCTCACCTTGCTGCCGATGCCTGCTGCCGCGCTGCTCTCTTCGCTGGTGCCCGGCGGCTGGCTGTTTCTGCCAAAAAAAATCCTCCCGGATTTCAGCAAAATCAGTCCGTTAAAAGGCATTGGGCGGCTGTTTTCCAGTGAACATCTGGCGGAAACGGGAAAGATGACGGTGAAGTCTGTGGTGGTGCTGGTGATGCTGTGGGTAAGCCTGCGCAATAACTTTGCCGCCTTTCTCAGCCTGCAGGCGCTGCCGTTCAAACTGGCGATAAATGACGGTTTATCGCTCTACGCCAGCGTGATGCGCAACTTTGTCATTCTGTTTATCTTCTTCGCGCTTATCGACGTGCCGCTGGCGAAAGCCCTGTTCACCAAAGGGCTGAAGATGACCAAACAGGAGCTGAAAGAAGAGTACAAAAATCAGGAAGGTAAGCCGGAAGTGAAGGCGCGTGTGCGGCGACTGCAACGGCAACTGGCGATGGGGCAAATCCGCAAAGTGGTGCCGAAAGCCAACGTGGTGATCACCAACCCGACCCACTACGCCGTGGCGTTACAGTATGACCAGTCGCGCGCCGCCGCGCCGTTTGTGGTGGCAAAAGGCACCGATGAAATCGCCCTCTATATTCGCCAGGTCGCCACGGAGAATCAGGTGGAAGTGGTCGAGTTCCCGCGGCTGGCACGCTCGGTTTACTACACCACCCAGGTGAACCAGCAAATTCCGTTTCAGCTTTACCGGGCCATCGCCCACGTTCTGACCTACGTCCTGCAAATGAAACACTGGCGCGAGGGCGCACAGCCGCGCCCGGCCCTGAACAGACATATTTCCATTCCCAAAGAGGTGCTTAAACTGGATGGCGAAAACAACTAAATCGTTCCTTGCGCTGCTGCGCGGCGGCAATCTCGGCGTGCCGCTGGTCATACTGTGTATTCTGGCGATGGTTATTCTGCCGCTGCCGCCTGCGCTGCTGGATATTCTGTTCACCTTCAACATTGTGCTGGCGGTGATGGTACTGCTGGTGGCGGTGTCGGCGAAACGACCGCTGGAATTCAGCCTGTTCCCGACCATTTTGCTGATCACCACCTTAATGCGCCTGACGCTTAACGTCGCCTCTACGCGCGTGGTGCTGTTGCACGGGCATCTCGGCGCGGGCGCGGCGGGTAAGGTGATAGAGTCGTTTGGTCAGGTGGTGATCGGCGGCAACTTTGTCGTCGGTTTCGTGGTGTTTATCATCCTGATGATCATCAACTTTATCGTCGTCACCAAAGGGGCCGAGCGTATTTCCGAGGTTTCTGCCCGCTTTACCCTGGACGCGATGCCCGGCAAACAGATGGCAATTGACGCCGATCTTAATGCCGGGTTGATCAACCAGGCACAGGCGCAGACCCGGCGCAAAGATGTTGCCAGCGAGGCCGATTTTTACGGCGCGATGGACGGGGCATCGAAGTTTGTGCGCGGGGATGCCATCGCCGGGATGATGATTCTGGCGATCAACCTGATCGGCGGCGTCTGTATTGGGATCTTCAAATACAACCTGAGCGCCGATGCTGCCTTCCAGCAATATGTGTTGATGACCATCGGCGACGGCCTGGTGGCGCAGATCCCTTCCCTGCTGCTCTCCACCGCGGCGGCGATTATCGTCACCCGCGTCAGCGACAACGGCGATATCGCCCATGACGTGCGTAATCAGTTGCTGGCAAGCCCGTCGGTTCTCTACACCGCCACTGGAATTATGTTCGTGCTGGCGGTGGTGCCGGGAATGCCGCATTTCCCGTTCCTGATGTTCAGCGCCCTGCTTGGTTTTACCGGCTGGCGGATGAGCAAGCGCCCGCAAGCGGCGGAGGCGGAAGAGAAAAGCCTCGAAACGCTAACCCGTACGATGACAGAAACCAGCGAGCAACAGGTCAGTTGGGAAACTATTCCGCTGATCGAACCTATCAGTTTAAGCCTCGGCTACAAACTGGTGGCGCTGGTGGATAAAGCGCAGGGTAATCCGCTCACCCAGCGGATTCGCGGTGTACGGCAGGTGATATCCGACGGTAACGGAGTTCTGCTGCCGGAGATCCGTATTCGGGAAAACTTCCGCCTCAAGCCCAGCCAGTACGCCATTTTCATCAACGGCATTAAGGCTGATGAAGCGGATATTCCGGCGGATAAACTGATGGCCCTGCCCTCCAGCGAAACCTACGGCGAGATTGACGGCGTACTGGGGAATGACCCGGCGTACGGGATGCCGGTCACCTGGATTCAACCCGCGCAGAAAGCGAAGGCGCTGAATATGGGGTATCAGGTGATCGACAGCGCCAGCGTGATTGCCACCCATGTGAATAAGATTGTGCGCAGCTATATTCCTGACCTCTTTAACTATGACGATATTACGCAGCTGCATAACCGTTTGTCGTCGATGGCACCGCGACTGGCGGAAGATTTGAGCGCGGCACTCAATTACAGCCAGTTGCTGAAAGTGTACCGGGCGCTACTGACTGAAGGCGTTTCCCTGCGCGATATCGTCACCATCGCCACCGTGCTGGTCGCCAGTAGTGCGGTGACCAAAGATCATATTCTGCTGGCGGCAGATGTGCGCCTGGCGCTGCGGCGCAGCATTACCCATCCGTTCGTTCGCAAGCAGGAGCTGACGGTGTATACGCTGAATAATGAGCTGGAAAATCTGCTGACCAACGTGGTGAATCAGGCGCAACAGGGCGGGAAAGTGATGCTTGATAGCGTGCCAGTGGACCCGAATATGCTCAACCAGTTCCAGAGCACGATGCCTCAGGTGAAGGAGCAGATGAAAGCGGCGGGGAAAGATCCGGTGCTGCTGGTGCCGCCGCAACTGCGCCCCTTGCTGGCGCGCTACGCAAGGTTGTTTGCGCCGGGGCTGCATGTGCTGTCGTATAACGAAGTGCCGGATGAGCTGGAGTTGAAGATAATGGGGGCGTTGATGTAGGCATCCGGCATCGGTGCATATTGCCGGATGCGGCGTGAACGCCTTATCCGGCCTACGGGTGAGCACGGTTTTGTCGGCATGATAAGACGCGTAGCGGCGCATCTGGCACCGGTGCACAACTGCCGGATGCGGCGTGAACGCCTTATCCGGCCTACGGGTGAGCGCGGTTTTGTCGGCATGATAAGACGCATCTGCGTCGCATCAGGCATCGGCGCACAGCTATAAAATGATACGCTCCCCAGCACTAAAATCCGTTACGTCCTCCGCCCAATCGATGGGATATAACCCTCGCGCGACATCGCGATGAAACGTTGAGAATGGCCAATCACTCACTTGCTTTACCCAACCATGTTTTACTGGATTTATATAAATATAATCAACATGATGGCGATAGTCTTGGGTATTGCGAATGGCATGCTCCCAAAAACGCGGTTGCCAGATATTTTTCAATCCACAAGCATGGGTAAATTGCTTTTTAATTTCCCGCCAGCGCGAGGAAAAATCATCATCGCCTTCAGGTAATGTCCATATGCAATGCATATGCTCCGGCAAAACTACCCAAGCGTTAATTTCAAAAGGTCTGTCTCGCTTAACGTTAATAATAGCGTTACGGAGCGTCTGAAACTGGGTGGTCAAAAGTTGGTTTCGACGATTCTGTAAATTTACCGTGAAAAACCAGGTTCCCCCCTTGATGTAATAACGACGATATTCAGACATAACGACTCCTTTTTCTCAACGGTAAGAAGAAAAGGAAAAGTCGGCAATGATGTTGTGTTAAATCGGGAAAGCGGCTCGCAAAAAATGCACAGATTTATAGGCATGATAAGACGCGTAGCGTCGCATCAGGCACCGGTACACAACCGCCGGATGCGGCGTGAACGCCTTATCCGGCCTACAAAATCGTCTCTTCCGTCAAAATCCGCCGCGCGCCCAAAAAATGATCCTGCCAGAAAGGTTCAGCTAACCGACTTACCCGAATGGTTTCCCCGGTGCGCGGTGACTCGATAAACTGACCGTCTCCAAGATATACGCCCATATGGTCGGCTATCTCACGGCTGTGGATATGGAAAAACAGCAAATCTCCCCGGCGCAGGTCGTTATTCGCCACAATCGTTGCCCGACGGTAGTGGTACATCTCATTGGCCGTGCGCGGGAGCTTAGCCTCAAGGATCTTGTTGTAGGCATAAAAAACCAACCCGCTACAGTCGAAACCTTTATCAGGCCGCGTGCCCCCCCAGACATAAGGCTTGCCAAGTTGCTGTTCCAGGCGGTGAATCGCCACTTCGGTGATGTTATGCAGGTGGTTGCTGCTGAGGAAATGATTGTTTTCCGCCAGCGCCTGCCAGCGTCTGTCGTTCGCCTTGAGCGGCGCAGGAAACCATTCTGGATGCTGTTTTATCTGCTCCCGATTATGCTGGCGCAGCGCCCTTCTGCTTTTAGCATTGCCTTCCACAATATAGCTGGCCTGCTTTTTCAGATGGGTTTGGTACTGTTTTAATAAACGCGCACGGTTTTGCATCCGCTGGCGGGCGGCGTAGCTAAAAGAGATATGTGATGTGGTGGCGCTGGCGAGTAAAGGGAGCAAAACGCATAACGAAAACACGCCTGGATGCAGAAATCTGCCGTGCAAGAACGAAGACATGAAGGACATAAACCAGCTGAATGAAGGTGAGAATTTTAAAAGACCGGAGGAGTAAACGGGATTATTAATTGCTTATTTGCATATTACTATTGCGGTTTCATAATCTTAGGAAATAAGAAATAAATCTACAATCCATGCGCTTTTCGGACTCTTGAAAACTGCACCTGTGCTAAATTTGTAAACCCTGCGCCGACAGGCTTGCGTAAAACTCTTTTGGTGATAATGTGAGCCTTCCAAATCCAGACTATTCCGATTTGGGATTCATTTTGCCGTCCTGGCGTGTGTAACCGTTTTATCAAGGAATAAGCAGTATGCGTAAAATCGCATTAATTCTTGCGATGTTGTTGATCCCATGCGTTTCGTTTGCCGGTTTGCTGGGCAGCAGTAGCTCGACCACGCCAGTGAGCAAAGAGTATAAGCAGCAGTTGATGGGATCCCCTGTCTACATCCAGATCTTCAAGGAAGAACGTACGCTCGATCTCTACGTCAAAATGGGCGAGCAATATCAACTGCTCGACAGCTATAAAATCTGTAAATATTCCGGCGGCTTAGGGCCAAAACAGCGTCAGGGCGATTTCAAAAGCCCGGAAGGGTTTTATAGCGTCCAGCGTAATCAGTTAAAACCAGACAGCCGTTACTACAAAGCGATTAATATTGGATTCCCAAACGCCTATGACCGTGCGCATGGTTATGAAGGGAAATACCTGATGATTCACGGCGATTGTGTTTCCATCGGCTGCTACGCGATGACCAATCAGGGTATTGATGAGATCTTCCAGTTCGTTACTGGTGCGCTGGTGTTTGGTCAGCCGAGCGTGCAAGTGAGTATTTATCCGTTCCGCATGACCGACGCCAATATGAAGCGCCATAAATATTCCAACTTTAAGGACTTCTGGGAGCAACTGAAGCCGGGCTACGACTACTTTGAGCAAACCCGTAAGCCACCGACCGTTTCTGTGGTCAATGGCCGTTACGTGGTCAGCAAGCCGTTAAGCCACGAAGTTGTGCAGCCACAACTGGCATCAAACTACACGCTCCCCGAGGCAAAATAAGCGCCATTCACCTGGCATAATCTTTTGCCAGGTTTCATTGCCCGTCAGCGGCTGTGTCGCAATCACCGTGACCACATCATTCGGTGTGGTCTGCGAGCTGAAGTCGATTTCCACATCCTGATCCAGCAACGTTGCCACGCCAAACGGCGCGCGGCGGGTGATCCAGTGTAAATTAGTCGAGCAATACGCCATTACATAGCGCCCGTCAGAAAGCAGCATGTTGAAAACGCCCTTCTGCCGCAGTTCATCCGCCAGTGAGGCGATATATTTAAACACTGCCGCCATGTTGCCCGGTGTGCGCGGGTAACGCTGCGTTAATTTATGCAGGAGCCAGCAAAAGGCTTTTTCGCTATCGGTTTCACCGACCGGGCGGAAGTTGCCGGTTTCCAGTGATTTGTAGCCCGTCAGTTGTCCATTATGGGCATAAGTCCAGTTACGCCCCCATAACTCGCGGGTAAACGGGTGAGTATTTTCCAGCGCCACCTCGCCCCGATTAGCCTGGCGAATATGAGCCACCACCGAACAGGATTTTATCGGGTAGTCCTGGACAAGTTTGGCGATGGGGGAATTAAAGCTGGGTTGCGGATCTTTAAATGTGCGACAGCCTTTACCTTCGTAAAAGGTAATGCCCCAGCCATCTTTATGTGGCCCGGTTCCACCACCACGCTGTACAAGTCCGGTGAAACTAAAGCAGATATCGGTAGGGACGTTGGCACTCATCCCGAGCAATTCGCACATGGGTAACCTCCACAACAGCGGGAGCGCATGGCCCCCGGCGAAGATTGATTTAAGAATTTTCAGGTCGGATGTGGCGTGAACGCATTATTCGGCCTACGGTTCGGGTGCAGATTGTAGGCATGATAAGACGCGTCAGCGTCGCATCAGGCATCAGAGCACAAATGCCGGATGCGGCGTAAACGCCTTATCCGGCCTACGCCAGACTTACTTAACCATCTCTTTTTCAATTAACTGGATCAGGATATGGATCACTTTAATGTGGATCTCCTGAATGCGGTCGGCATAACCAAAGTGCGGTACGCGAATTTCGATATCCGCCGTGCCAGCCATTTTGCCGCCGTCTTTACCGGTCAGGGTGATCACTTTCATCCCCTTCTCACGCGCCGCCGCGATCGCTTTGATCACGTTTGCAGAGTTACCGGAGGTGGAGATCCCCAGCAGTACATCGCCTTCGCGACCTACCGCTTCAACGTAACGGGAGAAAATATCATTGAAACCAAAATCGTTACCGACGCAGGAAATATGACTAACGTCAGAAATGGCAATCGCCGGGTAGCCCGGACGGTTTTCACGGTAGCGACCGGTCAACTCTTCGGCAAAGTGCATGGCGTCGCAATGGGAGCCGCCGTTGCCACAGGAAAGCACTTTGCCACCGGCTTTAAAGCTGTCTGCTAACAGGACCGCCGCGCGCTGAATGGCGTGAATATTGGCGTCATCTTTTAAAAAGTTAGCCAGCGTTTCCGCCGCTTCGTTCAGTTCATTACGAATAAGATCCTGGTACATGAGGATATCCTTCAGCATAAATGTAATAGACAAAATGCAGTGTACCGGATACCGCCAAAAGCGAGAAGTACGGGCAGGTGCTATGACCAGGACTTTTTGACCTGAAGTGCGGATAAAAACAGCAACAATGTGAGCTTTGTTGTAATTATATTGTAAACGCATTGCTAAATGTTTTTACATCCACTACAACCATATCATCACAAGTGGTCAGACCTCCTACAAGTAAGGGGCTTTTCGTTATGATGATTTTGAGTATTCTCGCTACGGTTGTCCTGCTCGGCGCGTTGTTCTATCACCGCGTGAGCTTATTTATCAGCAGTCTGATTTTGCTCGCCTGGACAGCCGCCCTCGGCGTTGCGGGTCTGTGGTCGGCGTGGGTACTAGTGCCTCTGGCCATTATCCTCGTGCCATTTAACTTTGCGCCTATGCGTAAGTCGATGATTTCCGCACCGGTATTTCGCGGTTTCCGTAAGGTGATGCCGCCGATGTCGCGCACTGAGAAAGAAGCGATTGATGCGGGCACCACCTGGTGGGAGGGCGACTTGTTCCAGGGCAAGCCGGACTGGAAAAAGCTGCATAACTATCCGCAGCCGCGCCTGACCGCTGAAGAGCAAGCGTTTCTCGACGGTCCGGTAGAAGAAGCCTGCCGGATGGCGAATGATTTCCAGATTACTCATGAGCTGGCGGACCTGCCGCCGGAGTTGTGGGCGTACCTTAAAGAGCATCGTTTCTTCGCGATGATCATCAAAAAAGAGTACGGCGGGCTGGAGTTCTCGGCTTATGCCCAGTCTCGTGTGCTGCAAAAACTCTCCGGCGTGAGCGGGATCCTGGCAATTACCGTCGGCGTGCCGAACTCATTAGGCCCGGGCGAGCTGCTGCAACATTACGGCACTGACGAGCAGAAAAATCACTATCTGCCGCGTCTGGCGCGTGGTCAGGAGATCCCTTGCTTTGCACTGACCAGCCCCGAAGCGGGTTCCGATGCGGGCGCGATTCCGGATACCGGGATTGTCTGCATGGGCGAATGGCAGGGCCAGCAGGTGCTGGGGATGCGTCTGACCTGGAACAAACGCTACATTACGCTGGCACCGATTGCGACCGTGCTGGGTCTGGCGTTTAAACTCTCCGACCCGGAGAAATTACTCGGCGGTGCAGAAGATTTAGGTATTACCTGTGCGCTGATCCCGACCACCACGCCGGGCGTGGAAATTGGTCGTCGCCACTTCCCGCTGAACGTACCGTTCCAGAACGGACCGACGCGCGGTAAAGATGTGTTCGTGCCGATCGATTACATCATCGGCGGGCCGAAAATGGCCGGGCAAGGCTGGCGGATGCTGGTGGAGTGCCTCTCGGTAGGCCGCGGCATCACCCTGCCTTCCAACTCAACCGGCGGCGTGAAATCGGTAGCGCTGGCAACGGGTGCGTATGCGCACATTCGCCGTCAGTTCAAAATTTCTATTGGTAAGATGGAAGGGATTGAAGAGCCGCTGGCGCGTATTGCCGGGAACGCCTACGTGATGGATGCTGCGGCATCGCTGATTACCTACGGCATTATGCTCGGTGAAAAACCCGCCGTGCTGTCGGCTATCGTTAAGTATCACTGTACCCACCGCGGGCAGCAATCGATTATCGACGCAATGGATATCACCGGGGGTAAAGGCATTATGCTCGGGCAGAGCAACTTCCTGGCCCGTGCTTACCAGGGGGCACCGATTGCCATCACCGTTGAAGGGGCAAATATTCTGACCCGTAGCATGATGATCTTCGGTCAGGGGGCGATTCGTTGCCATCCGTACGTGCTGGAAGAGATGGAAGCGGCGAAGAACAATGACGTAAACGCGTTCGATAAACTGCTGTTCAAACATATCGGTCACGTCGGTAGCAACAAAGTTCGCAGCTTCTGGCTGGGCCTGACGCGCGGTTTAACCAGCAGCACGCCAACCGGCGATGCCACTAAACGCTACTATCAGCACCTGAACCGCCTGAGCGCCAACCTCGCCCTGCTTTCTGATGTCTCGATGGCGGTGCTGGGCGGCAGCCTGAAACGTCGTGAGCGCATCTCAGCCCGTCTGGGGGATATTTTAAGCCAGCTTTACCTCGCCTCTGCCGTTCTGAAGCGTTATGACGACGAAGGCCGTAATGAAGCCGACCTGCCGCTGGTGCACTGGGGCGTACAGGATGCGCTGTATCAGGCAGAACAGGCGATGGACGATTTACTGCAAAACTTCCCGAACCGCGTGGTTGCCGGGCTGCTGAATGTGGTGATCTTCCCGACCGGACGTCATTATCTGGCACCGTCTGACAAGCTGGATCATAAGGTGGCGAAGATTTTACAAGTGCCGAATGCCACCCGTTCACGTATTGGTCGCGGTCAGTACCTGACTCCAAGCGAGCATAACCCGGTTGGTTTACTGGAAGAGGCGTTGGTGGATGTGATTGCCGCCGACCCGATTCATCAGCGGATCTGTAAAGAGCTGGGTAAAAATCTGCCATTTACCCGTCTGGATGAACTGGCGCACAACGCGCTGACGAAGGGGCTGATTGATAAAGATGAAGCCGCTATTCTGGTGAAAGCTGAAGAAAGCCGTCTGCGTAGTATTAACGTTGATGACTTTGATCCAGAAGAGCTGGCGACGAAGCCGGTAAAGTTGCCGGAGAAAGTGCGGAAAGTTGAAGCCGCGTAATTGAATAACGGAGCCGAAAGGCTCCGTTTTTTTATCGGCTAATTATTTAAAATTAAAGCCATCCGGATGGTTTTCCAGGCTGCCGGTCAACGCCGCGAACAGCACCGTTTTGCCATCAATCGAAAGCGCATCATTCACATTCAGCCAGGTGAGTTTCTCTTGCGACGTTTTCTCATCAATAGTCGAGAACAGCCCCGTCATCTGATTAGATTTCTCGGACCACATCACAGCGATACGTTGCGAGCCACAGTCATGAGGTTTGCACGCGCTCATCACCTGATACGTCTCATCTCCCAATGTCACGGTTTGTGCGGGAGTATAAGTACCGCCTTTCATCACCCAGGCAGGCAGCTTATGCCCTTGCACCATCTGATTAAACGCCGCTTTGGTGGTTTCGCCCTTTGCAAGACTGCTAATGGTTAAATCATCCTGCGCCATTGCACTGGTGGCGATGACCAGAGCGGCGACTGTCGTTATTGCCTTAAACATCATTCCTCCCGGGCTTATCCTGCCCATGTGATTAACTCCCTAAAGCCTGGCGATAACACGATAATTTGCAAATCAGATATTTCCAATATCAGCATTTGTTATCAATTTATTCTGCGCTAAGGCAACTGCCTGATAAGGTGTTAGAGTTATAAAACCCTTCGCATAAAGGAGTTGTACACCGTGCCTGGTTTGAAGATTACGCTTTTGCAGCAACCACTGGTGTGGATGGATGGTCCTGCCAACCTGCGCCATTTTGATCGTCAACTGGAAGGTATTACCGGGCGCGATGTGATCGTTCTACCGGAGATGTTTACCAGCGGCTTTGCCATGGAAGCGGCAGCTTCGTCGCTAGCACAAGATGACGTAGTGAACTGGATGACCGCTAAAGCGCAGCAGTGCAATGCGCTGATTGCAGGCAGTGTTGCATTACAAACGGAGTCTGATTCGGTTAACCGCTTTTTGCTGGTTGAGCCGGGCGGCACGGTACATTTTTATGATAAGCGTCATCTGTTCCGCATGGCAGATGAGCATCTGCATTATAAAGCAGGCAATGAGCGAGTGATTGTGGAATGGCGCGGCTGGCGTATTTTACCGCTGGTGTGCTACGACTTACGTTTTCCGGTGTGGTCGCGCAATCTCAACGATTATGACCTCGCCATCTACGTTGCCAACTGGCCTGCACCGCGCTCTCTGCACTGGCAGGCATTACTGACAGCCCGCGCGATTGAGAATCAGGCGTATGTAGCGGGATGTAATCGCGTCGGCAGCGATGGCAACGGCTGCCATTATCGCGGTGACAGCCGGGTGATTAATCCACAAGGCGAGATTATCGCTACTGCCGACGCGCATCAGGCAACGCGCATTGATGCGGAGCTATCGATGATGGCATTGCGGGAATATAGAGAAAAGTTTCCGGCATGGCAGGATGCGGATGAGTTCACATTTCGTTAGAGGGTGAATATGGCTACGAGATAAGTTTCGTGGCTATTTTTCTCTGGAACTTAAACGACGAAATCCCGAATCAGTAATGATTCGGGCTTTCTGAATATTGGCGGAACGGACGGGACTCGAACCCGCGACCCCCTGCGTGACAGGCAGGTATTCTAACCGACTGAACTACC
The DNA here is from genome assembly GCF_046487065.1 of Escherichia sp. WS2035. Classification (NCBI taxonomy): domain Bacteria; kingdom Pseudomonadati; phylum Pseudomonadota; class Gammaproteobacteria; order Enterobacterales; family Enterobacteriaceae; genus Escherichia; species Escherichia sp. WS2035. Next base: position 8,396 of record NZ_JBJQKD010000001.1, on the reverse strand, counting down.
GCTCCGCGTTGTGTTCCGTTGGGAACGAGGCGAATATTACGGATTGCCTCACCCTTCGTCAACGGTTTTTCTCATCTTTTGAATCGTTTGCTGCAAAAATCGCCCAAGTCGCTATTTTTAGCGCCTTTTACAGGTATTTATGCCCGCCAGAGGCAGGTTCCGCCCTTCTTCTGCACCAGATCAAGACGGGCTTCATGTGCTGCAAGCTCTTCATCTGTCGCAAAAACAACGCGTAACTTACTTGCCTGACGCACAATGCGCTGAATTGTTGTTTCACCTTGTTGCTGTTGTGTCTCTCCTTCCATCGCAAAAGCCATCGACGTTTGACCACCGGTCATCGCCAGATAAACTTCCGCAAGGATCTGGGCATCGAGTAATGCCCCATGCAGCGTTCGTTTACTGTTATCTATTTCGTAGCGGGCACATAACGCATCGAGGCTGTTGCGTTTACCGGGAAACATTTTCCTCGCCACCGCAAGGCTATCGGTGACCTTACAGAAGGTATTGGTCTTCGGAATATCGCGCTTAAGCAACGAAAACTCGTAGTCCATAAAGCCGATATCAAACGCTGCGTTATGGATCACCAACTCCGCGCCGCGGATATAGTCCATGAACTCATCGGCTACCTCGGCAAACGTGGGCTTATCGAGCAAAAATTCATCGGCAATACCATGTACGCCAAAGGCTTCCGGATCCACCAGCCGATCGGGTTTGAGATAAACATGGAAGTTATTGCCCGTCAGGCGACGGTTCACCACTTCAACGGCACCAATCTCAATGATCTTGTGGCCTTCATAGTGCGCACCAATCTGGTTCATACCGGTGGTTTCAGTATCGAGAACGATCTGGCGTGTAATTGCAGTGCTCATAGCGGTCATTTATGTCAGACTTGTCGTTTTACAGTTCGATTCAATTACAGGAAGTCTACCAGAGATGCTTAAACAGGTAGAAATTTTCACCGATGGTTCGTGTCTGGGTAATCCTGGACCTGGGGGTTACGGCGCTATTTTACGCTATCGCGGACGCGAGAAAACCTTTAGCGCTGGCTACACCCGCACCACCAACAACCGTATGGAGTTGATGGCCGCTATTGTCGCGCTGGAGGCGTTAAAAGAACATTGCAAAGTCATTTTGAGTACCGACAGCCAGTATGTCCGCCAGGGTATCACCCAGTGGATCCATAACTGGAAAAAACGTGGCTGGAAAACAGCAGACAAAAAACCAGTAAAAAATGTCGATCTCTGGCAACGTCTTGATGCTGCTCTGGGGCAGCATCAAATCAAATGGGAATGGGTTAAAGGCCATGCCGGACACCCGGAAAACGAACGCTGTGATGAACTGGCTCGTGCTGCGGCAATGAATCCCACACTGGAAGATACAGGCTATCAAGTCGAAGTTTAAGCCTGTGGTTTACGACATTGCCGGGTGGCACCAACCGCCTGGCGAATTCGCGGTTTATTCTTGCTCTGTTTCATCGGATTTAGCGTTAAAGGAATAGTCCGTTTCCGGGCAACAATAAGTTGTAAGCAACCAAGCGCAGGAATATGCGCATTCAATAGTTTTCCTCCGTGTTTGTTCCACGGGAGAACGTGGAAACGGCTGGCGTGTAGCACTTCAAAATTCAACAAAGAGAGCCAGTCCAGCTGCCGCATCAGAGTAAACATCCGGCTGTTATAGGGCGATGTTTTGCGCAATACCGGCACAAGTTTGCGTAATCCCATTAAACTGATGGGATTGAAGCCACTAATCACCAGCCAACCATCATCAATCAGTACCCGATCGGCTTCACGCAATAAACGATGCGGATCAGTGCACCACGGCAATGTATGTGCCAGTAGACAAACATCAACGGATTTATCGGCAAAAGGAAGATGAAGTGGGGCCGCCTGCACCTGGACGGGCATTCCTTGCGCAGAAACATTCACTTGATGAGAAACCGCGCACGCTTCGCAATTGATTTCTGCGCTTAAATTGCCAATCTTAAGCAGATGAAAACCATACATTTTAGTGAACCACGGGTTGAGCTGACGCTCCAGCGCCTTGCGATAAAGCTCTCCCCAGGGCAAATCGCCCCAGCAATCAGGAGCCACGACAGTTTGAGGGACTCTTGCCGGTTTCATCACAACCTTCCGTTTCACACTGAGAGGTAATCTATGAATCTTAACAGTATTCCCGCCTTTGATGACAATTACATCTGGGTTTTGAATGATGAAGCAGGTCGCTGTCTGATTGTCGATCCCGGGGACGCAGAGCCAGTATTAAACGCCATTTCCGCCAATAACTGGCAACCGGAGGCCATATTTCTCACCCACCATCACCACGATCACGTTGGCGGCGTAAAAGAACTGGTGGAAAAGTTTCCGCAAATTGTGGTGTATGGACCACAAGAGACACAAGATAAGGGAACAACACAGGTAGTCAAAGATGGCGAAACTGCCTTCGTTTTGGGGCATGAATTTAGTGTAATTGCCACACCGGGTCACACTTTAGGACATATCTGTTACTTCAGTAAACCTTATCTATTTTGCGGCGACACGCTGTTTTCTGGTGGGTGTGGTCGGTTGTTTGAAGGGACACCATCACAAATGTATCAATCACTTAGAAAGTTAAGTGCGTTACCTGACGACACATTGGTATGTTGTGCTCATGAATATACCTTATCAAATATGAAGTTTGCTTTGAGTATTCTTCCGCACGATTTGTCCATAAATGATTATTATCGTAAAGTTAAGGAGTTACGGGCAAAAAATCAAATAACACTACCCGTAATTCTGAAAAATGAGCGGCAAATTAATGTTTTTTTAAGAACGGAAGATATTGATTTAATTAATGTAATTAATGAAGAAACATTATTGCAACAACCTGAAGAACGTTTTGCATGGTTAAGGTCAAAGAAAGATAGGTTCTGATAAAACTTTCTTGTCATCGGCTCCGTTCGCCGTTATGATCGGTCGTCTTTTAAGCAACTATTGACACACACATGAAGGCAAAAGCGATATTACTCGCCTCTGTCCTGCTCGTGGGTTGCCAGAGCACCGGCAACGTTCAACAGCACGCACAGAGCCTTTCTGCAGCTGGTCAAGGGGAAGCAGCAAAGTTTACAAGTCAGGCACGATGGATGGACGATGGGACGTCTATCGCGCCAGATGGTGACTTGTGGGCTTTCATTGGCGACGAGCTAAAGATGGGAATTCCGGAAAACGACCGGATTCGCGAACAGAAACAGAAATATTTACGCAATAAGAGCTATCTCCACGATGTAACTTTACGGGCAGAGCCGTATATGTACTGGATAGCCGGGCAAGTTAAAAAACGTAACATGCCTATGGAACTGGTACTACTACCCATAGTGGAGAGCGCTTTTGATCCTCACGCAACGTCTGGCGCCAATGCCGCGGGCATCTGGCAGATCATTCCGAGCACGGGGCGCAATTATGGTTTGAAACAGACCCGCAATTATGACGCGCGTCGCGATGTTGTTGCTTCAACAACTGCCGCGCTGAACATGATGCAGCGTCTGAACAAGATGTTTGACGGCGACTGGCTTCTGACCGTAGCGGCTTATAACAGCGGCGAAGGTCGGGTCATGAAGGCAATTAAAACGAACAAAGCGCGTGGGAAATCCACGGACTTCTGGTCGTTACCGTTGCCGCAGGAAACGAAGCAGTACGTGCCTAAAATGCTGGCATTGAGTGATATTCTCAAAAACAGCAAGCGTTATGGCGTACGTCTGCCAACGACCGATGAAAGCCGTGCTCTGGCACGTGTGCACCTGAGCAGCCCGGTTGAAATGGCGAAGGTTGCAGATATGGCGGGGATTTCCGTCAGCAAGCTGAAGACATTCAACGCAGGCGTGAAAGGCTCCACGCTGGGCGCAAGTGGTCCGCAGTACGTGATGGTGCCAAAGAAGCATGCAGATCAACTGCGTGAATCTCTGGCTTCAGGCGAAATTGCTGCTGTACAGTCGACGCTGGTTGCCGACAATACGCCACTTAACAGCCGTGTTTACACCGTACGCTCTGGCGACACGCTTTCAAGTATCGCTTCACGTCTCGGCGTAAGCACCAAAGATTTGCAGCAGTGGAACAAACTGCGCGGATCTAAGCTGAAGCCAGGCCAAAGTTTGACGATTGGTGCAGGCAGTAGCGCACAGCGACTGGCAAACAACAGCGATAGCATTACGTATCGTGTGCGCAAAGGCGATTCGCTTTCAAGCATTGCTAAACGCCACGGCGTGAACATCAAAGATGTAATGCGCTGGAACAGCGACACTGCGAATCTGCAACCAGGCGATAAGCTGACGTTGTTTGTGAAAAACAACAACATGCCAGATTCCTGACAAACCAGATAATAAAAAAGGCACCGATTCCCCCGGTGCCTTTTTTATTTATGCCGCTTTATGTGCTTCTAGCATGATGATATCACTGGTGAAAGAGCCATCATTCTGCAAGGCAAAATACGTTTTCACCTCTGTCGATGCGCTCTGTTGGTAAATGCGAATAGCGTCTACTAACGCTTCTGGCGTACGCATTCTCGCTACCCATGAAGAAAATTCCAGCGGTAACTTATCTGTAATTAAATTATCAACTATCAGATTGGCTTCACTGATTAACGTCAACCACTCACCGCTGGCGTGGTTCCGTATGTGAGATGTATCGCGTAATGCTTCTACCGTCTGTAACCAGATGTCGCGCACTGGGTGACCCGGAGACATTACGTCCATCACAATCAGCAGACCACCGGGTTTCAATACCCGGTTCACTTCACGCAATGCTGCACCAACATCATGCCAATGATGGGCAGAATAACGGCTGATAACAATATCAAATGCGTTATCGGCAAATGGCAGGCTTTCGACATAACCCTGGCGGGTGGTGATATTTTTCAGTTGCCGGGCTTCGGCAGCTTGTGCCACGACATCCAGCATATGGGCAGATAAGTCATACGCCACCACCGTGCTCACGTTTTGCGCAGCGACAAAGCTGGCATGCCCTGCTCCGCAGCCCATATCAAGTACACTTGCATCAGGATAATCAGCCAGACGCACCGCCAGACGCTGTAAATCTTGTCCGGATGCATGTACGGTACTGGTCAGATATTCGCTGGCTTGAGAGCTAAACTGCTTTTCTACGTGGTCATGGTGGGATTGTGTTGTCATTGCGCTGTCCTTTTGTTATTTGAGTATAAAAGGGCAGCGCCAAACGTTGGTCTGCCCTGTGGCAGACCTGACATACCTTATTTATCAGGCTTGCCGGGACTGAATTCAACGAGTAGCGGATTGTGATCGGACGCGCGCGTAACCAGTACAGAAGCTTCGCTGACGTTCAGACCACGGTAGAAAACAAAATCGAGCGGGCGACCAAACGCCCGACGGCGCTGATCATCGGTAAAACGCACCTGGCGCAGCGACATTTCCCGCGCAAAGCGATATAACGCGTTCATCCTTCTACGGCTCCAGGCATTGAAATCTCCCGCCATAATGACCGGGCCACTGTGGTGAGCTATCTGATCGCCAATAGGAAGTAACTGCTTACTATAGACATCCACGCCCAGACTGAAGTTGACGGCGTGTATATTAACCACCATCAACAGGCGGGTGTCAGGTAACGGATAGACCGTCACCAGTGCCGACTTCGCCAGACGCAAAATGGGTTCTCGTTCACGTAACGGGCAGCAATACACTGGATGTGCCGCCGAAAGGGTCATTACGCCAGAAGGATGTTGTGGCAGCACGAAAGCGGGTACCTGATCGGCGGCAAGATAGTTAGCAGTCGCAAACTGTACTAACTCTGGCGTTGTCTGCGCTTCCTGCAATAACACCAGATGTGCATCTTTGCCGTAGTTCTTTAATACCGACAACCATTCAGCGCGTTGCTGTTTGTATATGTTCCACACCAGGATCCGAATACGCTCTTCGGTACTTAACGGTTCTCCAGGTGGTAATGCCTGGCCGATGCTCGCAAAAGACCCCGGCGGTAAGATCCTTTCCGCAGGTTGTCCGGCAACATAGCGCATGGCATAGGTGTTTTTTCGCACTTTTGACTTTGAAACCTCTATCACGTCAACCCTTCCGCACTCGGGAGGGTTCTACTGTTATAGGGATTTTAGCTCACTCTTTCAACGAGCAATTGTATATTGTTATGTAAGCAAGTGCTTACACCGGTCAGGATTTTGCTCATTATTGAGAACATTAAATCGGATGGCATATCTCGCATCCTGATGGTTTAATGACAAATAAATTCAAAATATCTCTTCTATTTTGCAACAGGAGCAAAAATGAAAGCCACGTCGGAAGAACTCGCCATTTTTGTTTCAGTCGTCGAAAGCGGCAGCTTTAGCCGGGCAGCGGAACAATTAGGGCAAGCAAACTCAGCGGTAAGCCGGGCGGTGAAAAAGCTGGAGATGAAACTTGGCGTTAGCCTGCTTAATCGGACCACGCGGCAACTTAGCCTGACGGAAGAAGGCGAGCGTTATTTTCGTCGCGTACAGTCAATTTTGCAGGAGATGGCAGCGGCAGAATCAGAAATTATGGAGACGCGTAATACACCGCGTGGACTGTTACGGATCGATGCCGCAACTCCAGTGGTGCTGCACTTTCTGATGCCGTTGATTAAGCCTTTTCGTGAACGCTATCCGGAAGTCACTTTATCGCTAGTCTCCTCCGAAACGATTATTAATTTGATCGAAAGAAAAGTGGATGTCGCGATACGCGCCGGTACGTTAACGGATTCCAGCTTACGTGCCAGGCCGCTATTTAACAGTTATCGAAAAATTATCGCCTCCCCCGATTATATTTCCCGCTACGGGAAGCCAGAAACGATCGACGATTTAAAGCAACATATTTGCCTGGGATTCACTGAACCCGCTTCCCTCAATACCTGGCCGATAGCCTGTAGCGATGGACAATTACATGAGGTTAAGTACGGTTTGTCATCCAATAGTGGGGAAACACTGAAACAGCTTTGCCTGAGTGGCAACGGGATTGCGTGTTTGTCCGACTACATGATCGACAAAGAAATCGCTCGCGGAGAATTGGTGGAGTTAATAGCAGATAAAGTGTTGCCAGTAGAAATGCCATTCAGTGCAGTCTATTACAGCGACCGTGCGGTAAGTACGCGCATCCGGGCTTTTATCGATTTCCTTAGCGAGCATGTAAAAACAGCTCCCGGAGGAGCTGTCAGAGAGGCTTAATCCCATTCAGGAGCCAGACCTTCCGGGCTAACCAGGCGGTCGTTGCAATCCAGTGCGGCGATCGCTTTTTTATCTTCGGCATCAAGCTGTAAATTTTGTGCCTTAAGATTACTCTCCAGGTTTTCACGTTTAGTAGAAGAAGGAATTACTGAGTAACCTTCCCCCATAGCCCACGCCAGAATCACTTGAGCCGGAGTCGCATTGTGTTTAGCTGCAATACGAGCAATAACCTCATCTTTCAGTGCCTTGCCATACGCCAGCGTCATATAGGAAGTAATATGGATACTGTGCTGTTTAGCCCAAGCGACCACTTTACGGTTTTGCAGATAAGGAGAGAGTTCAATCTGGTTAGTAGCGATGTTTTCAGCGCCAACAGCAGCAATCGCTTTTTCCATCAATGGGATCGTAAAGTTGGAAATACCGATCTCACGCGTCAGCCCTTGTTTTTTGGCTTCCAGCAGCGCCTGCATAAACTCTTCAACAGAGACTTCATCGTTTGGTGACGGCCAGTGGATTAGCGTCAGATCAACATAATCGGTACGCAATTTTTGCAGGCTCTCTTTCAGACTCGGGATCAATTTGTCTTTGCTGAGATTTTCAATCCAGATTTTAGTGGTGATGTGGAGTTCATGACGTGGCACGCCACTTTCTGCAATCGCCTGACCTACTGCGGCTTCGTTATCATAGATTTGTGCGGTATCAATTGCGCGATAATCAAGTTCAAGCGCCGTTTTCACAGATGAAATAACAACGTCGTCTTTCAGACGGAAAGTGCCTAAACCAAATGCAGGGATAGCCATAATATGCCTCTTTTAATGCTATTTTCGTTAACTGAGGTGATTATGGGCTTCAGACTGTTGCGGAAAAATGGCGTAAAACGCAGAGGATTTTTGCGATTTTGGCAATAATAGAAATACAAACGAAAAAAAACCTCGAGCGTTAACTCGAGGCTTCTTAGTAAGTGGCGGAACGGACGGGACTCGAACCCGCGACCCCCTGCGTGACAGGCAGGTATTCTAACCGACTGAACTACCGCTCCACCGAATTCTTTTACAACCACCGGTTTTATGACCGGCTTACTGCTTAATTTGATACCTGGCAGTTCCCTACTCTCGCATGGGGAGACCCCACACTACCATCGGCGCTACGGCGTTTCACTTCTGAGTTCGGCATGGGGTCAGGTGGGACCACCGCGCTAAGGCCGC